>JBEKBP010000037.1:0-74823 GCA_050015335.1 Candidatus Acidiferrales bacterium
AGATATTTGTGGAGCATGCGGCGCTGGGACCCGAGTTCGCGTGGCTGGTGCGAATCGGCGTTCCGCTTGCCGCCATTCTTATTCCCCTGGGGTTCTTTCTCTCGGTAGCGTTCACGCCGGATCATCCGAATAAATGGATTTGGTCGTTGTATGCCGGAGCCCTGGTGCTGGCGATCAACGTGGTCGTGCTGGGAGTCGGTTTGATTCGGGCCTAAAGCAAGGCTGGAAAGTGCCGCTGCGTCAATGGGTTGCCGTCGCGACGATCATCACTGATCGCCCCGCACTGAACTGTACGAACTCAGATGGGCACCCAGCGTCCCCGCTCGATTGAGTGCCGGTGGCGACAGCCTTTTCCCGCACCGTCGGATGCGAGACCCGCTTGGCCTATTGCCTTTCGGATTATTTGGCCCCTGCCCCGGTTATGTGTGTATAACGCGTATAGGCGTGGAGCCGATACTTAGAACGGATACAGATTTCCAGCCAACCTCAAAACCTCAAATTAGGACACTACCGCATTGAGAAGTATGCGGTATCCTGCCCGTCGACGATTTTACCTGGTCGGTGACAGAGGGTGTTTTGCCGTGTTAAAAGGTAAAGCGGGGGTAAGATGAGATCGCCGGAGCCTAAAAACCATCAATAAAATGGCGCGCCCGGAGAGATTCGAACTCCCGACCCTCTGCTTCGAAGGCAGATGCTCTATCCAGCTGAGCTACGGGCGCACGCCGCGATTATCCCTTATCGTTTTACTGGATTAAAGAAGTTTTCTCGGCCTCGTTCGGCTGCTCCCCTCGCTCGACTTTGACTTGTGTTTGACCTTGTATTTGGGTGGCTTCTCCGATTCGCACTCACACTCCGCCAGTAGACATTGTAATCGGCGGTATGCACTGCGGTTCTGCACTTTGCATTTCGTTCACGCGATCGCTGCTGCCCCTGCCGCTGCGAGAGCAGCCTCAGCAGCCTCTATTGCCAAAGCAATTTCAGCAGCCAGAGCAACATAACAGCCACAATATTTGGTGACCTAATCTAGATCGTCCTTCACTTGGTTGGCCGCTTGCTGTATCGCCTTTTTGTGTCCAGGATTCGTCGCCGCCGCAGCCCTGCGCGCATACATCAACAATAGGGCGGCCTTCCTGTTTTTACTGTATGGCGGGCCCGCGTGGGTTATCTTACAATGCAGTGGTGTAATGGATCGCTCTGAACGTCACCCCTTAATTTGCATATTCGGAGGATGAATGATGAAAACGCATGTGATTCGGCTGGCGCTTGGTACCGTAGTTGCGATCATGTTCACGCTCCCGGTGGGTCAAGCAACGTTTGGCGACCGGGATTGGTCTGACGACTGCCACAAGCGATTGGAGGCGGATCGCGCAAGAATCGATCGCGATGCCGCCAAGCACGGTGAGCATAGCCCTCAGGTAGGTCACGATGTGGACCGGCTTGACGCCGACCGGCAGTGGTGCCGGGACCACCACGCAGATTGGGACCACTCACGCTTTGATGTGGGAATCTACATCAAGCACTAACTGGCGAGATTAACGCTACAGATTCGGCGCGCCACTCAGCATGGCGCGCCGGTTCGCTTTTAGACACGATTCACCCTAACTCAAAGAAGGTTTTCCTACCGGGCACGCGCTCTGAGCCGTATGTCGCGCTCGAAGGAAGGGAAGTAGCGCGCGATTTCGAGCAAGTCGAATCGAGGCAAGATGGATTCCTGGGGTTCGCGCTCTAGCAGAAATTCGAAGGACCGGGCGATGAGGTGCTCCGCCTCGATCTTGCCTCCCGCCAGCCGCGCGCAATCGGGCGCTTTGAGTGTGACGTAGTGCTTTGACCGAGTGGCACCCTCCACGACGGTGACCAGAAACTCGCCTTCGCGGACACGACTTACTTCAATGTTAGCGGCCATAGTTCTCGTGTTTAGAATCCCTCCGGCTTGCCGTGGCTCTTCGTCGGAACGCTTATCTGAACTTCGGCGATCCTGTTGACACCACTGCAAGCAAGCCACAAGTCGCCGTCGGGAGTATGTACCATGTTGCGTACAACACCTCCGCCGGAGGGAATCGCCCACGTCTGGAATTTTTCGGCCACTGGATCGAATCGCACCACGGTGTTGGGGCGTGTTCCCGATTCGCTGTACCAGACGATGTCGTCGACGATCGTCATTCCGTATGGCCGGGATTGGGGGCCACCCGGAGAGAGCCATTCGGTGGACCTACCGGTCGTGGGATCGAGGCGCCCGAGGTGGCCGCTGGCATAGTCCGAATACCAGATTACATCGTCACTGCTGATGGCGATGCGCCGGGGACGCGCGGCGGCGTCGGGCAAAACATATTCGCGGATTTCCATCGTGACAGGGTCGATGCGCCCGATCTTGTTCGTGCCGAACTCATCGAAGTACACGGTGCCTTTTGAATCCACCACCATTCCGTAGGGCTGCGCTTTGGGAGTCGGAACCTTGGCGAGATGCACGGCGCCCGTGTTCGGGATCAGCCGGCCAATCATGTCCGCGCCTTGCAGCGTGAACCAGAGAGTGCCGTTGTGGTCAAAGATTGGCGTGTGCGGATCGCGAGCGTCGGGATCGGGCATTTTATATTCGGTGATGTTTCCCGTCTTCGGGTCGAGCTTGCCGACGTAGGCTGCCTGATTCGCTGTAAACCAGATGTTGCCATCCCTATCGGCAACCAGCCCGTGGGGTCCCGAGCGCAGCGTCTTCAGGTGATATTCCTTGAACTCACCCGTCTTGGGATCGAACCGGCCCAAAAGGTTCGAGGCATTGCCCGTGTACCACACGGAGCCATCCGGCGCATACATCGGGTCGTGTGGCCGCGAGCCCGGTGTGGGCACTGCCCATTCCTTGATGGTTGCGTCGACGGATCCCGGAATGATCACAGCGTCAGGCATCGGCTTCTCGGGGAAATTCCTGGCAAGGTAATCGACTACCTCCGGTATCTGGTCCGGACGGAGAGGCGCTCCATTCGAGATCATCTGATTGACCATCAGCTGCCAGCCGTCGCGATTGAATCCTGTGGCGATGATCCTATCAAGGGTATGGCACCTGTTGCAGACGGCCTGAACCGTTTCCTTACCTGGGCCATCGGGAAGCTGCGGCTGGTCCGGCGCCGATTGCTTTTGAGCGGACACGGACAGTGCGGCGTAGAAAAGGACGGAGCTCAGCAGGGAGAGGATTGATTTTGTCCACATAGGTCCTCCATCGCGAAGGGGCAAAGCTCAAAGTAGCTCTTTCGGCGACACAAAATCAACCGGTCGGCGCATTGAGTCCGCCCAAGCAAAGTGTTCCGTCTGCTAGCCTTTCGATCAGTTCACGGTCGGCCGGCAGGAAATTCAGCTCAACCAGTGAATGGGGCGAGCGCCACTGAATTTGCTCGAACACGCGATTCTGCATGTGCGCAGGCTCGGCGCTGGCTGCCAAGAAAAGCAATTCGATGGGCTCAGACATTGCCGCATATTGGTGGCGGGTGCGGTATACCTCGGCGCCAATCGTTGCGGCGACCCCAAGTTCCTCGCGTAATTCGCGAGCCAGCGCCTCTTCCGGCGTTTCCGCTGATTCTTTTTTCCCGCCGGGGAACTCCCACATCAGCCCAAGATCGCCCCCGCGCCGCCTTTGGCAGACAAGGATCTTCCCTTCGCACTCAATCAGGGCCGCTACAACGGTTAGCATAAGTTGTTCTTCTCGTTTCTGCTCAGAAACGGCAAGTGCCAATCATGGAGGGCGTTATGATAGCAAGGGACTAGCCACCGCGCTTTGGAGGAAGGTTGGGATTTCTACCTGAATATGGGTCGGAACCCATGTGAAATGTGCACGATTGATCAAACGGCCGGCAGCAAGGGTAGGGCCGAAGCCAGATCCAAAAGAAAAAGCGCCGAAGAGGTCGACTCTGCGGCGCTTTTTAGTCTGGAGCTGCTGCAATTTACTGTGCCGCCTCGACCTTCTTGAGCGAAGGCTTCGGCATCTGCCAGATCAAGCCGGCATCGTCGGCCCCGTGTGGGAAGTACTGCACGGACTTCTTTCCCGACGGCAACAGGATGATATCGGCGCGACGGTTATAGGCCAGCCAATCGGCTTGCTTGTTCTTCATGCGAGCCTTTGGCGGGGGCTGCGGGTTGGAGCCTTCGAGCTGCGCCACCTGGTCCTTCGGCAGCGGACGATCCTTACCATAAGCAGCCGTCTCCACTTTGTCAGCCGAGACGCCCTGGTCGACCAGGTATTGCTTGATCCGTTCGACGCGGCGTTCACTGAGATCCTGGTTAAAGGGCTTGGACCCTCTCACATCTGCATACGCTTCCACAGATAGTTTCGCATCCGGATCGTATTCCAGATACTTTTTGAATCCGGCTGCGGTGGTAGCTAGCTCAAGCTGTTCGCTCTTGACCAGTCCGACCTGAGGATTCTTCTTATCCGGGTAATCCGTGGGATAGAAGATGCTCTGGAGCGTTACCGTTGGAATCGGCTCGACCGTTCCAGTGATGTGCAGGGTAGCTGTCTGGTTGCCGGTGCCGCCGCAAACGTTACTTGCTTTGAGGGCATAGCTCTTGGTCTCGTCGATCGTCCGGGCGGATTGTCCTTCGGGAACCTGATCCGTGTTGGTCGGGCCGGGCTTCACGGTTTCTGTTCCGCTCGGCTGTACAGTGGCTCCGTCGAGGGTAACGGTGCTGGCGTTCGACGTGCTCCAAGTGAGCGTGGACGAATCCTGCGTCAGAACCTTTTCACCGATCTTGCGATAGTGGAGTTCGGTCGGATTCGCAGTTAGGCTGGCCTGCACGGCGGTATTCACGTTGACTGTGCCATTTCCTTTGGCCGAGCCGCCAGGACCTACGGTTGAGAAATCGTAGGAGGCCGTGGCGTGGGGCTCAACGGTCTGGTTGCCACTGGGGGCAACCGCGCCGATTCCACTGATGTTGGTATCGACCGAGTCGGTGCTTTGCCAGTTGAGGGTTGAGGTCTGCCCGCAGTTGATATTGGCGTTTGAAACGCTGAAGCTGCCGGTTACTGGTGCCACGACAACTTGCGCGCTGGCGGTTCCGGCCTTGAACCGGGCGAGGTCCTTCATCTTCTCTCCGCGTGGCCAATCGATGGTCTTCTGCTTGCCGTTGTGGTCGGCGTAGACGACGGTCTTTTTATTCGCCACGACTATCACGTCGCCGGCCCACACCGTCGTCCCCTTGTGAGTGATGGTGAGGTGATGTGTGCCGGGAGGCAGGAGAAGGTTCTGATGCCACCACCAATCGTGGTTAAACTCATCGACATGTCCTACGAAATAGTCTGGCTTCGTGCCGTTGGAAAGCACAGCCGCGCGGGGATCTCCTTCGATGATCACCAGCCCGTAAGGACCGGCAACAGCGCTGCCATAGGCGGTCAGCGTTACCTCAAGCGGCGTCGACTTTCCCGCATCGATGTTGACGTCACGGGACTCCATCTTGTACCCGTAATTTACGACTACAACCGTGTGCTTGCCGGGAGTCAGAGATATGGATTGGCTCCCTTCACGAATGGCTTGTCCGTCTACAAATACATATGCCTGCTTGGGAGTTACCTTAATCTTGAGCTTGCCATCCTGTGCGAAACCGGTGGTTACGCACAAGGCTGTCGCTAATAACAGGGTGAGGAGGTATCCGAGTCGTCGCATCTGCATCATTCTCTCCTGATTGTCGGTAGGCGGTTAAAAGAATGTTCTCTCGCGCCCTGACGAGAGAACTATGGGCGGTCGAAGGTAAGGTACCGTCCTAAGCCTCCTCCTGTCAATGAGATTCAAACGAAAAGCGAAGAGCTGCAGAAAAGACCGAAATCTCCTTGCATACGACATAGTCAAGTGCAAGGAGCCTCTTTATACTGAGCTCGATGTTCAATGACGCCATTCTCGACCACTTTCAAAAGCCGCGAAACGCAGGAGATCTGCCGGGCGCAACCGCGGTCGTTGAGGTGACGAATCCGGTGTGCGGGGATATTTTGCGGCTCGCCGTGCGGCTGGAAGCCGGAGTGATCGGCGCAGCCCGGTTCAAGACACAAGGGTGCGTGGCCGCGATTGCTTCCAGTTCGGTTCTGACCGAACGGATGATCGGCAAATCTGCTGCTCAAATCCGCAAAATTACGGCCAATGAGATTTCCGAAGCCCTCGGCGGCTTGCCTCCGGCCACGTTTCACGCCGCTCAACTTTGCATGGACGCCCTGGTGGCTCTGATAACGAAGCTCTAGCTAAGCTAGCAGTTCTATGAAGATTCTTCAGGCCTTATCATCTAGTGCTTGTCTGAGGGTTTCAGGGTCGTTGAGATTCAAGACGACGCCTTCTTCTTCGGTGGGGACGGCCAGAACATCGTCCGCATGAGCCCATACCACCTGCCTGGCACCCAGTTCTGGGGCAGCATCGAGCAATTCATCGTAAAGCGTGGCGCGAAAAATGACGGGATGGCCCCGCCGCCCTTTGTACGTGGGAAGAACGACGGCCTTGCCGCTGGAATCGAATCCTTCAATTAATCGGCTCACTAAGTTCGTCGACACAAGGGGGTGATCGACCGGACAGAGAATCAGGCCCTCGGTTTCACCCCGCCCCAAGCTTCTCACAGCCGCTTGAATTGACGATAGCTGCCCCTTCACCCACTCGTTGTTCACAACAATTGCCCCTGTCTCCAAGTGCAGCTTGTCACGGATGGCGCCTGCGCCAGCACCCAAAACGACCCGCGTAATGCCGATCCGCGGATGTTGAGTTATCGCAAGGAGGTGTTCGAGAAAAGTCGTCCCGCGGTAGGACAGCAGTGCCTTGGGAGTGCCCATCCGCCTGGATTCACCGGCGGATAGAATCGCGGCGGCGAGCATCTCCGGCTAATCGTGGTGCAAGGAAGGGACTTCGGAGCGCTTTACAGATTTATGCGCGAGATTTTGCGTGGCATTCCTCCGGACGGCGATTAACTCCGCCGTGATGCTGACGGCGATCTCTTCGGGAGTCAGTGCACCAATCTCAATGCCTACGGGGGCGTGGACGTTCTCGAACTTCTCAGGGGCATACCCTTCATTCTCCAGTGCCTTGTAGACCGAGATCACTTTGCGCTTGCTACCGATCATTCCGATGTAGCGGGCATTCGTATTGATCGCCCATGCCAGCACGCGCATGTCGTCCTTGTGCCCGCGGGTTACAATCACCAGGTAGCTTGATGAATTGGGTTTGATTTTCGCGAACGCGTCTTCATAGGTGGTATAGATCTCGGTCGCGGTAGGGAAGCGCTCGCCGTTGGCAAATGTTTCGCGGTCGTCGATAATCCCGATGGCAAAACCCGCTGGTCCTGCCACCTGCGCAACCGCCGTGGATACGTGGCCGCCTCCGAACAAATACAGCATCGGCGGGGGCAGAAGAGGCTCGACGAAAATTTCGAGCGTGCCCCCGCAGATCAACCCGGCGTCATAGGCGGCGTCGTGGTTTAGATTGAACGTCATCTTGCGGGGCTGCTCGATTTGGATTACTTCCTTAGCCGCGGCCCACACTTCCGCTTCCACGCACCCCCCGCCCACGGTCCCTGAGATCGAACCGTCTTCGCGCACCAGCATGCGCGAGCTTTCGTAGCTGGGGATCGAGCCGTTGGTATGGACGATCGTCGCCAGCGCGCCACGCTGGCCGGCCTTGCGCATCCGCACGATCTCTTCAAATAAGTCCATATTCTATCGGCATTTTAAGGGTACGTCGCTCCCCCCGGCGTGTCAACGCATTGTGCGCATTGTGCGCAGGGATGGGGAAAAGGAATGCTTCTGGGTGCTTGCGGGCCACCCTTGACCGGCGCCGGGCGGTGTCACACGATGAAGGAGGGATCGTGGCAGGCGGTAGCGGCCGCATCGAGGTGAATCAAGGCGAAGCGCAATCTAGGTAATTCGGGACTTTCGGTTTCTCTTGTCGGGCTGGGCTGCAACAATTTTGGAGTGTTTACGGACCTTGAGCAGTCGCGGAAGGTGATCGACAAGGCCATCGGAACCGGTATCAACTGTTCGATGCAGCCGACGTCTATGGCAAGCACGGCGGCCAACGAACGATGCCGAAACCTTGAAAGGGGCCTCCCGGCGCTGCATCCTTTCTGTGGTGGAAGCGAGCCGCGGCGCCTGAAAACCGACTGGATCGATCTCTACCAGCTCCACCAGGTCGACCCAGTGACGCCCATGGAGCAGAACTCTTCGGGCGCTGGACGATCTAGTTCACCAAGGGAAGGTCCGCTACATCGGCATTTCGAACCATCCTGGGTGGAAAGTGGCCGATGCGCAATGGATATCTCGTTATTTCAATCTGAACGCGTTCATTTCCTGCCAAGATGAGTCAGCCTTCTGGCACGGGATCCTTGGGCGCGACCTGATCCCGGCGATGAAACAATCTGGGTCTGCTCCCTTATTTTTCCCTCGCTGCGGGACTTCTCTCGGGCCAATACAAACGCCGCCATTGCCGGAAGGCACTCGCCTCGCCACCGCTTCTTATGCCAAGCGCTTTACCACGGAGGCGAACTTCCAGATCGTCGAAGGGATCGAAGAGTTTTGCAACAAGCGCGGCCACGGCCTGCTCGAGTTGGCCTGCAGCTGGATTGCAGCAAATCCCCTTGTCTCAAGCGTGATTGCAGGGGCGACTCGACTGGAGCAAGTTGAGCAGAACGTCAGGGCGGTCGACTGGGCGCTGACGCCCGATGATCTGGCGGAAGATCGACCGGCTCACCAAGACTCCGAGCGTCTAAGAGCCGCTTCCGAGTTTCCGCACTATCTAGCGGCGCTATTTCTCAACCATTAGTTCGTCCCCGACCGAGAAGACGCCTGGCACGGATTTAGCGCGCATCTCTGCGATGGCCTTGTCCATCTGGCTCGCGACAGCTCCCACCAGAGTTACGTTCCCGCCCTTCACGACGATGTGGATCGGCGGCACCGCCTGAATCGCATATTTGTCCATCCCCGGGGCGGAGTAGATTGCGCGGAATTCCGCTCGGCGGATCTGGTCGTCCATGGGCGATAGCGGCAGGACCTCGATTTGGTTGTTCACGCCTGCAACGCCTTCAATTGACTTCACCGCTTTTTCAGCGTCGGATCTCATCTTCGGAGTGACCACCTGCCCAACCAGCGTCACGTGGTCGGCGTCCACTTTGTAAGCCAGGTTGTCGAACACGGAATAAAACGGCAACGTCACCAGGACGTGTCGTACTTCCTTTTCGAGTCGGTTTTGCGCGAGCGCTGCGCGCGGCGCCGGGGTCTGCGCCAAAACAGAAGTCGTCATCGCCGCCAAGGACATTGCTCCCAGAACCTGAGATACCTTTCTGGGTCTGCTGAATGTGAACATGATTGTTGTTCCTCCTCGCGAATCAAGTTCAGGCCCTTGCCTGGATTCTGCCAAAATTACCATGGCAAGCGCCATTTCGTTTTCGCTAGTGAGTTTACTGCGAGCGCTCTCTGGAACCTCGCATTGCCACTAAATCACTCCATTCGCAGAGGGTAGGTCCAAAAAGAAAAGAACTTGTTTAGCGCGCCGAAGCAGTTAAGTCCAGAGCTCTGGGCTGGGGGCTGGGGCGAGCCGATCAAGTCCTGAAGAATAGAAGATGCGGAGCGAAGTTGCTGACGGCAGGTCTGAAGAATACTGACCAGAATGTCTTGGGTAAGTGCTCCCCATGCGGTTTGATTGCCCTTCCTTTACTCATCGCTACCCCGTGTTCGCTAATCTGTATTTGTTTAGCGGGTCGAACGGCCACCTTGAAAGGGTTTTGCAAATTCCGCCTGGGCGGTGCGCATTTGTCTTGGCCCGCCGTCTCTCCGAGTAGCGGGATTTCCCATGAAAAGCGGAGTTTTGAGGTCCAGGAACACGATAAACAACTACCTCTTAGGAAACTCTCGGCCAAATCCGCAGTAAATTCCCGTCAGAATGTGAGCGAGAGTTGCTCGAGGTCCTCGCCAACATTTCTCAACTCCAGTGTTACAAGTTCAGATGGCCGTATCTCGCGGTGATCTCGCGGGCATGCTCGAAGGCTTTCGGCTGGGTCTTGCCATGTGGGTTGGTCCAGCGGCCGGGGATGGCGAGGCCGCAATTGGGGCACGCACCATCCTTCAGATGATTCCGCTGGACATCATGCCAGGAGCGGTAGATCAGCAAGGTATTGCACGACGGGCATGATGTGTGTGCGCCGTCGCTGAAGATATTCCCCTCGTAGACGTAGTGCAATCCCACTTCTCGCGCGATGGCGTGCGCCGCATGCAATGTCTCGGGAGGAGTCTTGGGTTTGTCGCGCAATTTGAAGTCGGGGTGAAACGCCGTGAAATGCAACGGCACGTCGGGGCCCAGATGTCCAAGTATCCACTCGGCGAGCTTGCGCGTCTCGGCCGGGTCGTCGTTGAGCGTCGGGATCATCAGGTTCGTCAACTCGAACCACACGTTCGTTTCAGTTTTGAGCCATTGGAGCGTTTCCAGCACGGGTTGCAGGTGCGTCAGCGTCACGCGGCCATAAAAATTCTCGGTGAATGCCTTCAAGTCGATATTGGCCGCGTCGATGTGATCGTAAATATCGTGAAAGGCGTCGTAGGTTATGTAGCCGTTGGAGACCATCACGGTGTTGATCCCATATTCTTTGGCTGCGGCGCAGATGTCGATCACGTATTCGCCCCAGATTGTCGGCTCGTTGTAAGTGAACGCGATCGAGGGGCAGCTGTTGCGAATCGCAAGCATGACCACGTCTTCGGGCGGCACGTAGGAAGAGTGCACCTGGTCCGAGCGGGATTTTGAAATGTCCCAGTTCTGGCAGAAGAAGCAGCCCATGTTGCAGCCGGCCGTCCCCATCGAAAAAACGCGCGTGCCGGGAAGAAAATGGTTCAGCGGTTTCTTCTCGATGGGATCGATTTGCAGCGCCGCGGGATGCGCGTAGCCCAGGCTATATAGTTTGCCGCCTTGGTTTGCGCGGATGAAGCAGAAGCCGGCTTGTCCGGCGCCGATGTGGCAGTGCCGGGGACAAAGGTAACAATGTAGCTTGCCGCCAGCCTCTGCCCCCCACCAGCGAGCCTCATGCAGGGCATCTTCCTTTTGCGGAACCGTAGATTTTTGCATATAGAAAGCTAAGTATGGGGCCGTCGCTACCTAATTGGATGACGAAAGTGAGGCGAAGGTTTCAAGTCGCCATCGTGGGATGAGACGCGGCCGGGCGCAGCGCGGAGCTAGCGCTGGGACTTCTGTTCCCGGCGGCGGCCGGCGACCCACGCCAGAAAGCGCTTCATGCGGGCCCGCTCGCGCCACATCAAATCGAAGAATTTGTCGGCGTTCAGGTCGGCGGCCTCTTTGCCGTAGAAGGTTTCCAGCCGCCATTGAATATAAGGCGATTTCCACGGACGAAGCCGGTAACCCTTGGCGGTGATCCAGTAATAACGGATTGCATTCAGCATGAGCGAGCCGCAAAAGCGTACCACGCTTTCGCGAAGACCCCGAAGGAGCGCGTTTCGGGAACCGGCCGCGCGACAAAAAAAGGGCGGCCGAAAGGCGCCCCCTGAGATGAGCTTCGATTTCTACGGTGCAGCAACGCGCAAGTCGTATCGCGTATTTACCGCCGTTGCGCGTTCCCAAAGCTTCGAAAGCAATGCCAATGACCATGCAATGAATTTCGTAGTTGTTTAGCGTGTTCCTGGACCTCAGAACTCCGCTTTTCATGGGAAATCCCGCTACTCGGAGAAACGGTTGGCCAAGAAAAACGCGCGCCGCCCATGCGGAATTTGCAAAAACCCTTTAAAAGTGGCTGTGCGACCCGCTAAACAAATACTGAATTCCGGGGCGCCAACCGCTTTCTCATCGGTCGACGGCAGCCCCAGCTTCGGCCAATCCGAGCGCAATGCTGCGGCTAATTCCGCCATTGCCAACCAGTCATGAGTCATGACAGCAACCCGGTCCCTTAGGTCAAATAACGCAGGCATTTTGATCAAGTATTTCCCCATCCAGATGTTTGGCGGTGGCCTGGCTCCTGTTTAGACGGACCTATCAAGACCGACCGAAGGGGAACCTGCGCGTGGTGTGCCGGCATGGCAACCCCGCGATTGTAACGACTTCTTACCTACCCAACAACTTTTCCGCCCAGCCACACTTTCCGCCCAGCCACCAACAAAAAAAGGGCCGGAGCGGAAGCCCGGCCCCTTTTTGTGACCCGAGGCGGTTCCGCTCTCGGCTACGAAGTCGGGGTGCAAACGGCTTTTACCTCGGTGTACTGTTCGAGGACTTCATGGCCCATCTCGCGGCCCCAGCCGGATTGCTTGTATCCGCCGAAGGGAAGAGCGGCGTCGAACACGTTGTAGCAGTTGATCCACACCGTTCCGGCGCGAAGCAAGCTGGCCAGGCGATGGGCTTTCTTGATGTCGCGAGTCCACACGCCGGCGGCCAGCCCGTAGATCGAGTTATTGGCCTTTGCGGCGATTTCCTCAGGCTCGCTAAAGGGAATCGCCGTCACAACCGGCCCGAAGATTTCCTCCTGCACCACCTTCATTTTCTCATTCGTGTTCACGAGGACCGTGGGTTTAACGAAATAGCCCTTCGTGCCTTCACGCGCCCCCCCCGTGACGGCCTTCGCACCTTCCGCAATGCCCGATTCGAGATAGCCGCAAACGCGATTGAGCTGTTCCTCGGACACAAGTGGTCCCATGTCGCTTGCGGGATCCATTCCCGATCCGATGCGAATGTTGCGGGCGTGTTGCGCAACACCGTCTACGACCTGGTCGAAAATACCCTTGTCGACATAGAGCCGCGAGCCGGCGCAGCAGCATTGGCCGTGATTGAAGAAAATGGCGCTCGCCGCTCCGGGAATAGCGGACTCGACATCGGCATCTTTGAGAATGACGTTCGGAGACTTTCCACCCAGTTCGAGAGAAACCTTCTTCAGGTTTCCCGCAGCCGCCTGCAAAATCAGCTTGCCGACTTCGGTGGAACCGGTGAAGGCAACTTTGTCCACGTCGGGATGGGCCGCAAGTGCCGCTCCGGCCGTTTCTCCATAGCCTGGGACGATATTTACCACGCCATCGGGAATGCCGGCCTCCTGAATGATTTCGCCCAGCAGAAGTGCCGTGAGGGGAGTTTGCTCTGCGGGCTTGAGCACCACAGTGCAGCCGGTCGCTAGAGCAGGTCCGAGCTTCCATGCGGCCATCAATAGCGGAAAATTCCACGGGATGATCTGCCCGACCACCCCAATGGGTTCCCGAAGTGTGTAGGCGAGATAGTCGGCCCCGCCTGATGAAATCGGGATGGTGTTGCCTTCGATCTTGGTGGCCCATCCCGCCATGTAGCGGAACAGATCGGCGGCCAGGGGCACGTCGGCGACGCGGGCTACCTTTAGGGGCTTGCCGTTGTCGAGCGATTCAAGCTGCGCGAACTCTTCGAGATGCTCCTCGATCAAATCTGCGATTTTCCAGATCAGGCGTCCGCGTCCCGACGGGCTCATTTTCCGCCACGGACCGTTTTCAAAAGCGGCGCGCGCAGACTTCACGGCGCGGTCGATATCCTCGCGGTCACCTTCTGCGACTTGCGAAAGCGTTTCGCCGGTGGCGGGATTATAGGTGGGGAACGTCTTGCCGGAGGCCGCTTCCACCCACCTGCCATTGATGAGAATTTTGTTGGTTCTTGCGACAAAACGGGAAACATTCTGGTCGAGCACTGGTGTCGATACTGTCGTTGCCATATCGTCCTCCTCTTCGTTCCAACGCAGAAATTGTTGCAAGGTTGACGCCAGGGCCGTTCCACGGTGCGGCCCGCGACTCGTCCCGTGGCGCCTGAATGCGCCAGGGGGCTAACCAGCGAAACTCAAACTACTCCCCTGTCGTCAAGAATTCAAGCAAGTGATTTCTTGTGCCTTTCCCGGGAACGCCGATCTCCCGATCGGCGGCGGTCGCGCAACCGCTCAGGAAGTGCGCCGGACCCAAATCCGTTGCGTGGCGGGTTTGCCAAGATGGATGCACGACCCCCGCTCGCTCGCGACCGTGACCGACATCGTCTCGTCATATTCCCGCCGGTGGACCCGGAGGCGAACGGCGGGCCGGATGTGTAGGTGATCGAGGAATTCAAGAAATTTTGGGTCTTTCTCGTAGACGCGGAGCACTTCGTAGAAATGTCCCACCTCCGCTTCGGACAGCCGCACGGCGCTGAAATCCCGCCTGAGCCGGGACATCCCGCCGACCAGCGGCACGCCGTGCGGGCACCGGCTCTCGCGGCCGAAGCGCTTCAAAAGCAGATCGGCGACTTCCGACGAGATGCCGTGCTCCAGGCGTTCGGCTTCCTCGTGAGCGCGAGACCATTGGAGGCCAATCACATCGGTGAGCAGCTTTTCGGCGAGCCGGTGGCGCAGCACAAGATGCTGCGCGATTCTTTTTCCTTGGGGAGAGAGCTCGATCTGGCCGCCCCGGCGGACGCGGAGGTAGCCGCTGCGCGCCATGCGCTTGAGAGCGGCAGTCACCGCTGGGGGAGTGACGCCCAAATCCTCCGCCAGACGCGCACTGATCGGTACCTGCTCCTCCTGGACAATCTCCCAGATGGCCTTGAGATAGTCTTCCTGCGAGACGCTTGTTTTTTCGCGGCGCATATGCTCGGGCGGCTGACGGCGGCCGGAACTCAAACCGCGCAGAAATAGTATGACGTGCTACCGGGAGACGCTAGAACTTTCAGTGAAGATGAGCGTGTTTGTGGCGGGTGGGATCGCGCACCATTTCCAGGAAATGCTCGTGGACAGTCGGGTCAGATGTAAGCTCGGGGTGAAAGGTGGAGGCAAGAATGCGACCCTGCTCGACCAGCACGGGATGACCCGCATCCTCTGCAAGGATTTCAACACCCCTTCCAATCGATTCGATGATCGGCGCGCGTATGAAAACCATCTCCAGAGGTTCCTTGCGAAGTTTCGTAGGCCCGGTGTGGACGTCGCTTGCGAGCTGGCGGCCGTAGCCGTTGCGCAGAACGGAAATGTCGATAAGCCCGAGTGATGCTTGCGGGGGGCCGTGCACTTCGCGCGCGAGCAGGATCGCCCCGGCGCAGGTTCCAAAGAACGCGCTCCCGTTGGTGGCAAATTGTTTCAGCGCGCCGAATAACCCCTCTTCGGTCATCACTTTCAGGTGAGTAGAGCTCTCGCCGCCCGGGAGAATGATGCCAGATAGACCGGTCAGATCCTCCGGCCTGCGGACGTAACGATGCTCGACGCCGAGCCTGTCCAGAACATCGGCGTGGGCCTGGTAATCGCCTTGAATCGCAAGTATCCCGATCTTCATTTGCATTGCGATGGAGTGAGTTACCACCCGCGTGTTTGCAGAAGGTCTTTTTCTTCGAGCTGGCGCAGATCGAGTCCTTTCATCGCGTCGCCCAGCTCCTCGGAGGCTTCCAGCACGATTTTCGCGTCCCTAAAGTGAGTGGTGGCCTTGACAATGGCTCGCGCGCGATGTGCGGGATCGCTCGACTTGAAAATGCCGGACCCTACGAACACCGCTTCGGCTCCCAGTTGCATCACCAGCGCGGCGTCCGCGGGAGTCGCAATACCGCCGGCCGAAAAATTTGGCACGGGAAGCTTGCCGTGCTGGGCGATCCAGGCGACAAGCTCGAATGGAGACCCGAGCTCCTTGGCTTCGTGCACGAGTTCTTCTTCGCCGAGTGTGGTGAGGCGCTTCATTTGTCCCACAATCGCGCGAATATGGCGCACCGCTTCCACGATGTTACCCGAGCCGGCTTCGCCTTTGGTGCGGATCATGGCTGCACCCTCGGCGATTCGGCGCAGCGCTTCTCCCAGATTGCGCGCGCCACAGACAAAGGGCACCTTGAACCCGTGCTTCCAAACGTGATGTTCCTCATCGGCCGGGGTTAGAACTTCACTTTCATCGATGTAGTCCACCTCCAGCGCTTCGAGCACTTGCGCTTCCGCGAAATGTCCGATGCGCACTTTGGCCATCACGGGGATGGAGACCGTGTCCATGATTTCGCGAATAACGCGCGGGGCGGCCATGCGTGCTACCCCGCCTTCCTTGCGAATGTCGGATGGAACGCGTTCCAGCGCCATCACGGCGCAGGCGCCCGCGTCTTCGGCGATCCTAGCTTGTTCGGCGGTGGTGACGTCCATGATCACGCCACCCTTGAGCATCTCCGCCAGACCAACTTTTACGCGCCACAAATTGTTGTTCATCAAATCCATCGATACGCTCCTTAAGAATATCAGACAGCCTGCGTGTTACCCGCCGAGCCGTTACCGTAATAGATGCCCGGATCGATCTCGACGAACCTTCCTTTGCCGCGTGACAGCAAGGCGCCGGAGGCGCTTCGAATTTCTCCCTCGTGGTACAGATTCCGTCCCTTCTTCTCGACTTCCCAGCCTTCCACTACCAACTCCTCGCCAACGGGAACCGGCCGCAAATATTCAACCTGCAATTCCGCCGTAACCGTCCGAACGTCGCGGAACCGCCCCACCTTGCTCATCACCTCATCAAGAAGCGTAGCGATAATGCCGCCGTGAACGAACCCGGAGCCGCCCTGGTATTCGGCGCCGAGGCAAAACGCTCCGCGGATGCGCCGTGTCGCGTCATCTTTCTCGAATACCAGATGCATCCCGTGCGGATTGGCGCTGCCACAACCGAAGCAACCGTTCGCCGGATCTGTTGGAAGGCTCGCGCTGGGCATTTGTTCCTGGGCGATCCTTTCCGCTAGATCAGGGCGACCCGCGCGTGCGCCGCGCCGTTTGCGCCGCGGTGCCGCTTGCGGATCTCCTGCTTCAGCGTTTCGGCCAGAATCCGAATGCCGCGCGTGATGTTGTCTTCGTCGAGGCTCGCGAACCCAAGACGCAACGTATTGGGCTGCGGATGCTGCGAATAGAAGTAACGCCCCGGCACAAAGAGCACGCCCCGCTCCCGACCGTGGATTAAAAACTCCGCGGCGTCAAAGCCCGGCGGAAGGGTGAGCCACAGGCACATACCGCCTTCGGTATGCGTCCACCCGGTTTCCTCGGGCATGTCTTTTTCCAGGCATTCCTCGAGGGCTTCGAGCCGGCTGCGGTAGACCTTCTTCATCTTGGCGATGTGCCGGACCAAGTATCCACGCCGAATAAACTCGGCCAGCGTTGCCTGTGCGAGCTGGTCTGTGTGTAGATCGGTTGACTGTTTCACCAGGCGCAAGCGCTCGATCACGCTCTCGGGGGCGATGCACCAGCCGACACGCAATCCTGGAAACGCGATTTTCGAGAAACTGTCGATTTGGATCACGTTGCCGGCGCGGTCCAGAGCCTTTAAGGACGGCGTAGCACCGCCCCGCAGCCGCAAGCGTGCATAGATCGTGTCCTCGACGATCGGAACCTGGTAACGCGCCGCGACATCGAGGAGCCGCCGCCGCTCCGCAACCGGCAACGTCGTTCCGGTGGGGTTGTGGAAATCGGGTGTGAGCAAAACAAATTTTACACGGTTCTGGATCAGCACCGCTTCGAGTGCGTCGATATCGAGCCCTGCCGGGGAGTCGGTGTTCACCCGGACCGGCAGGATACGAATGCGCGCGCCGGCAAGAGTCGCGACGGCGCCCGGATAGGCGGGATTCTCCAGGGCCACTGAATCTCCCGGCCGCAGGAACGCCTTGCAAAGGAGATCGATGGACTGCTGCCCCCCATCGGTGATCAGCAATTGACCATCGGCCACGCTCAGCCCTTCGGCGCGGAACATTTCGATGAGGTTGCGTTTGAGGGGTTCGTACCCGTCAGTCGAACCAAGCTGCAGCACGCTGCGGCATTCGTCGCGCATCACGGAATTGCAGCACCGCCGGAACTCCTCGACAGGGAACAGCTCGGCAGGCGGCCTGGCCACGGTGAAGGCGATTGCTCCCGGGGGGACTTCCGGCATCAGGCGGCTCAGTCCGTCTTCGCCGCGCTCGTCTGCGAAGAGTGATTCCCAGCGCAGCATGCCTCCGTTTCCGCTCGAGCGAGGCGGCGGCGAGAATTGCTTTGTGGATGCCTTGCAGATGAACGTGCCGCGGCCGACGTGCCCTTGGATCAGCCCTTCGGATTCGAGTTCGGCATAGGCGGCAGCCACAGTCGTGCGATGGACTCCCAAATGCCCGGCCAGCTCGCGGCTCGCGGGGATGCGGTCGCCGGAGCGCAGTTCACCCGAATGGACCAACGCGCGAAGCTGATCGCGCAGCTGGACATAGAGCGGGATATGGCTTTCCGGCTGTAAATGAAGCGGTAGCATTGGCTCAATCCTACAGGCCAATATACCTGAACAAGAGCACTATGGAAGAGCCAATTTGGCCCCTCCGTTTCAAGCCTGCGTTCGTTGGGATTCGTGCAGCCGCCTTCGAATTGCCCGAGTTATTGGGTTGCGGATTTCTCACCGAGCCGCCGCATGCGCTCCTGAAGTTTTTTGCGCAGCGGAGAGGGCGCATTGGGGTTGAAAGCGACCAGGTACCACAGGGGCTGGGACCTATCGCGGCTAAGGCGCGTCAGCGTAGCCGCATCGCTATTGGGATGGCGGGCGATGTTTTCGCGGATCGCCGAATAGGGATGATGCGACAGCTTGTTCAAGGTTTTCGCCGTGACCTTGGGGTGCTCGCTGATCAGGCGGAGCAGATAGTAATCCTCGCTCGGAGCCAGCCTGGAAAGCTGATCGAGCACATCGGGCTTTACTTCCGCGCTCAGCACGACCCCGATTTTTTCGTCCCAATTGGGGTTGATGCGGTTGAGTTCCTGCGTTCGCGCGTGGATCAACTGCTCGATGACGCGGCATTCCTGATCCAATCGCGCCGCTGGCAGGGCACTGCGCTCTACCGAATCGAGTACCCGCAACAGATGCTGCCGCTCGCCAAACACGATCTGCGATGTCCGCAGTGTCTTGCCTTTTGCCGCGTTACGCACCAAGTCTGAACGTCTCATTTTCCATCACCCCGGAATAGCATGAGCTGGCAGGGAATCAAAATCGCTGCTTGCTCGGAATTGCGGTGTCTGCCTTGCAGCACTTGTCGCCGGGCCGCCGGCTGCACCGAACGGTGTCCGCCACACGCTTCAAGAACGCATCATCGCTATCGAAGTTATTCGTATAATTTCCACCCGTGATGTAAGCACCGGCTGAATTATCAGTTGGCTGGCACGCAGAGTAAAGGAAAACCGAGGAAAGCGGGAGACTTGTGTTCCTTAGCCTGCAACAGATGGTCCTAGAACTAGGCCCGCCAGTCTGACCGCTCTCGGGCCAGCTGCCAATCTGTGTCACGCGATAACGGTTTAGGTAAAACTCGATCAGTTAATTCTCACCCCCAGGCGGGCCGATTGCGTCGGCATGGGGATATCTCGCATCGCCCAGCCAGACCAGGAAGATCAACCACAGAACGACCAGCAGCAGCGTGCAAAGCCAGCTGCCTTCGGGTCCCACGGTTCCCCCTGATAACCATCGCGGGCCCGAAAAGCTCACATTGAGCAAGTGCCCGGCCGCCAGCTCTCCGCTGTCCGGGACACCATAAAAGTAGCTTTCGCCCCAGTCCCAGGCCGCATGAAACCCAACGGCCAGCCATAAGTCTCCCGTGCATCGTAGAGTCAAGCAGAACAGCAAGCCAACGAATCCGGCATTACAGGCTCCCAGCCACGTTTCTCCGGGATTCCCATGGTGGACGTATCCGAATAAAGCCGAGGAAGCGAGGGCCGCGGGCCAGAAGCCCATGCCGGTCGTCAGCGTGAACAGAGCGTAACCCCGAAAGCCAAACTCCTCGAATAGCCCGACAAATAGAAAAACAATGCCCCACAAGATCGCATATCTCAGGATTGCCCCGCCGTGCAGGGCAAGGGACTCGACCTGAAACACACCGGCGGCGCGCATTGCGGCCAGCAGTAACGAGATACCCGCGAATCCGATAGCCGCCCCCCGCCAGAATTCGCGGCGAAGCGCCCGGTGCAATGGCAAGCCGTATGCGGCGACCTTCCGACGCTCGAACCTCGCCATGATCCAGCTTGCCAGCAGCACGAGGGCGAACGAGCTAGCTTCACCGATCAGCACAACTTCAGGAGTGAACGCTATCCTCGCCGATTGCGACCGATGGTGGTGCGAGAGTCGCGAAACCGCCATTCCGGCCGAAAAAAGAGCGGTGAGAATCGCGGCGAAAACCAGCAGCCGCCATCCTGCGCGCAATCCACTGGGCCCTTTCAAGATTTTCATGCCGCGGCGGTCACCGGAATCTCGAGAAGTTGGAGGGGCTTCTGGGAGGGGCGACGAAACGTCGGGTTCAGACATCTTGGAAAACCTCTGGCGGCGGCCTCTGAGCGCGGTCCTCGTCCGACAACAGACTCCTCGGAGTTTGAGGATAACACAGACGAATATGCAGGCTGGTGCTGGGCTCCGGGTAAGAAAGCTGCGGAAAAACTATCGGCGAGAACCTGAGGCCGGTTCCTCGACTTGGGCGATTTCAACCTTATTGCGTCCGTGATTTTTCGCGGCGTACAGAGCAGCGTCGGCTTTCGCCACGAGCTCATCGAATCTCATGTGGACGCCGGGGGGAAGGCCGGCGATCCCAAAACTGGCCGTCACGCGCGTGCTGCCGGTGCCGAAAAC
Source organism: Candidatus Acidiferrales bacterium (assembly GCA_050015335.1). Lineage (GTDB taxonomy): Bacteria > Acidobacteriota > Terriglobia > Acidiferrales > UBA7541 > Palsa-295. The sequence goes on from JBEKBP010000037.1 coordinate 20,516, forward strand.
GAAGGTATAGGATTCAAATACCCGGCGAACGTGTTCGACGGCGCGGACCACACCCTCCTGGTCGACGTGAGTCAGGATGATGAGGAACTCCTCGCCGCCGATGCGCGCGCACATATCGCAGCGCCGTATATTGTCCATCAGGAATTCGCCGAACTTCTTGAGCACGATGTCACCGGCACGATGGCCAAAGGTGTCGTTGATCGCTTTAAAGTTGTCGAGGTCCGCCATGACCGCCCAGAAGGAAAACCCGTGCCGCATGGCGCCGCTGAGCTGCCGCGTGGCCCATTCCTCCATCGCGCGTCGGTTGGGCATTCCAGTAAGGCCATCGGTCAAAACAAGCTGTTCGAGCAGCCGATTCTTCGACTCGATCTCGCGGTGAAGGGCGACTGTCCGGCGTCCCACTCCCGCGCGTGCCAGCAACTCCTCGGGGTGAAATGGCTTGGTCAGGTAGTCATCCGCTCCTGCTTCCAGGCCTCTCACTACCTGGGCCTTGTCTGAAATACCCGTGAGCAAAATAATGTAGGTGTAGGAGCCTTGTGACTCTTGCCGGATGCGTTCGCACAGCTCGACTCCGCTGAAATCGGGCATCAGCCAGTCGGTAATCACAAGGGGCGGATGGTAGCGCGCGAAGAAATCCAGGGCCTCGGCGCCGGTTTTGGCAAAAAGTAGCAGGTATTCGTCGCCCGGCAGGGTCAATTCCACCAGCTTGCGCGCCACAGGAGAATCGTCGACTACCAGAACCGTGAAGTGTTCGTCAGGAGCCATAGTGGGCTGGTGTCAAGGCACGCCGCCGACAGATGAGATAGGTTAACCCAGCAAGACTGTTGCACTGCGGGCAAATTCGCCCGTGATTCGAAAATCGCACTAATCAACAAGAAACGGTGTCTTCACGCGATTTACTGCTGCTGAATCACTCTCTTTCGGCCGCGTCAGGACCCCTGCAGGAAGGGATTGTGCGCGCGCTCGAAGCCGATCGTAGTAATTTCGCCGTGCCCCGGATAGACAACCACTTCGTCGGGCAGGGTCAGCAATTTCTGGCGAATCGAATCCAGGATCTGAGGGTATGACCCACCCCAAAGATCGGTGCGGCCGATACTCTCGCGAAAAAGAGTATCGCCCGAGAGGAGCCACATTTCAGGGTCCATCCTTGCGTTGCGAACGTCCGCCTCTCGTTCCGCGCCAGGCAGCGCGATTCCAGCCTTCACGATGAGGCTGATGCTTCCCGGCGTGTGGCCGGGCGTATGAAGGACGCTGGCCACAAAGCTGCCCCAGCGCAACGTGTCGCCCTCCTTGACGAAATCCTCGATGCTGGTTTTCGCCGGCGTTGGCACGCCCAGCCACTGCGCCTGCATATCGAGATGGCGGTAGAGTTCCAGATCCGCTTCGTGAATCAGCACGGGGGCGCCCGTCGCGCGATGAAGCGCGTCGAGGCCGCCCACGTGATCGATATGTGTATGGGTGCTGAGGATGGCGCGAATTTTCAGCCCATAGCGCCGCAAGATGCCAAGCACGCGGTCGGCATCTTCGCCGGGATCGACCACGATTCCTTCGTGAGTAACCGGATCGCCCAAAATTGAGCAATTGCACTGCAGCATGCCTACGGGGATGACTTCATGAATGAGCTTCGCGGCCATCGGCAAAAGTATAGCAGCACGAGGATTGCTCAATCGAGGCCGGCTCGTGCCGTTCCTGGTCGCGGCTGTCTGTTAAGATATACTGTGGCGAGCGCGAGCCGCGCTCCCGAATGCACATGAATATGCCTAACGCAATCCTGGAAACGCCGCTCATCGAACAGCACCGCGCCGCCGGCGCCAAGCTTGCTGAATTTGCGGGCTGCGCGTTGCCGGATACCTTTTCGGATTTCAGCCAGGAGTATCGCGCCGCAAAAGACAACGTGGCTATCTTCGACACGAACTGGCACGCGATCTTCCGCCTTACCGGACGCGATCGCGTTCGCTACCTGCACGCGATTACATCCAACAACATCAAAGACCTTGCCGAAGGACATGGAGTTCTCGCGCTGCTGCTGAATCCCCAAGGGCGTATTCTCGCCGAACTCGAAGTGTACGCGCTGAAGGAAAGTCTCCTCGTCCTGTCTCATGCTTCGGTGCGCGAGCACACGGCCGCCACACTCAAAAAGTACATTCTCGGCTCGCAAGTTGGGCTGGAAGATTGTACCGACCGCCTTGGGACCATCGCTATCGAGGGCCCGTGCGCGGCGTCGATCGTTGCCGAAGCAACCGGGTTGGCGCTGACAGGTTTTTCTGAATTGGCCCTCAAGGAGCTCCCGATCGAAGCCATACCTTCCCGCCTAATCAGGCGGTCCCATTTTGGAGCTCTGGGCGCGCAGATCGTCGCTCCCCGGGAACACCTCGGCCTCTTGTGGACGAACTTGCGGAACAGCGTGCATGCGCAGCATGGCTTGCCCATCGGCATGAAGGCGCTGAACGCTCTGCGGCTGGAAGCCGGCGTTCCTTGGTTCCCGCTCGACTTTAATGACTCGATGATCCCGCACGAAGCCGTGCTCGAAAACACTCACATCAGCTTTTCAAAGGGTTGCTACACGGGGCAGGAAATCGTTGAGCGGGTCCGGTCGCGCGGCCACGTGAATCGCAAGCGCGTGAGCCTGAAGTTTTCAACGACCGAGCCTCCTGAGCCGGCCACCAAACTGCGCGCGGCCGGGGCGGAGGTCGGTTACGTGACAAGTTCTGCGTTTTCTGCGGCAGCCAACGCGGCGATTGGAATGGGCTACCTTCGGCGCGAACACAACGCGACCGGAAGCATCGTAGAATTTGAAGGTGGAACCGCCGAAGTAAGTGCCGTAGGCACGGTAGCGGCTGGCGCGTAGGCTCTGAGGCCGGCTAGCTCTTGGAAAGATTCAGCGAACGCTTGAAGCTGCCGCGCGTCGCGTCGATTTTCTTCTGCAACTGTATGATGGAATAGACCAGCGCCTCGGGCCGCGGAGGGCAGCCGGGCACGTAAACGTCGATCGGAATCACCTGGTTGACGCCCTGCACGATCGCGTAATTGTTGAAGACCCCACCGGAGGTCGCGCAGGCTCCCATCGAAATCGCCCATTTCGGCTCCGGCATCTGCGCATAAAGCTGCTTGATCACTGGCGCCATCTTCTGCGAGACGCGCCCGGCGATAATCATCAGGTCTGATTGCCGCGGCGACCCACGGAAAACCTCCGCGCCGAACCGGGAAATGTCGTACCGCGAGGCCGCCATCGACATCATCTCGATCGCGCAACACGCCAAGCCAAAGGACATCGGCCAGATCGAACTTCGCCGTGCCCAATTCACGACCTTATCGAGCGACGCGAAAAGAATGCCTTCATCCTTGAGAAAACTCTCGTCGTCTCCCGGCCTCTCCAGCGTGACACCCTTCGCAAGTTCGACGGCCATAGGTCACCAGGCTCCTTCTGCTAACCATTCTGCCTGTTTACCCCGCAATTTGCAAAGAGCCTTTCAGTGGCCGACGTGTCTGTTTTTCCCGATGGATCCTGCCGGGGCTTCGCTCCAATGTTTTCCCCCACAATCGGTCGGACCCTTGCAGCTATACTTCGGTTGCAGAGGCGAAACAACCGCGCTGGTTTGAGCGGTTCATCGGGAGAAGAAACAGAATGCCTACACCACCTAGTCTGCTCGCGCACAGCTCTATGTTTTCTCCGGTCATGCAAGCCTCGTCGGGATCCGCGGGCAAGAAGAAACTAATCTACGACCAGGACCACCGCGGCCCGCTCTCCACCGATACCGCCGCGACGTTGATGCTCCTGCAGGCCAACAATATCGACTTGCGGGGCATTTGCACCGTGACCTGCGATATGTGGGCCAAACAGGAAACCGCCTATGCGCTGCGTCTGCTCGAAATCATGGGCCGTCCGGAAATCCCGGTGTTCATGGGTGCCCAAGAGCCTTTGCTCAATACAAAGGCCGAGGCGCAGATGCGCTACCAGATGTTTGGCTCGAGGACGCTCGGAAACGAAGGCTATCTGGGCTGCTTCGCGAAAGATGGCGGCAGCCGCGACGACCTAGAGCCGCTACCGCCGCCCTACAGCCGTTTTGCTCAAATTAAGCCCCAGTCCGAGCCCGCCGCGGACTTCATAATCCGGACCATCCGCGCCAACCCGAACGAGGTCACTGTTTATTGTGGCGGTCCCATGACGAACCTGGCGCTTGCAGCCATGCTCGCCCCTGACATTGTGCCCATCACGAAGGAAGTCATTTTTATGGGCGGAGGCATTCATCACTCGACCAGTTCCGTGAATGTCTATTTCGATGCGGAAGCGGCAAAGATCGGCTTTCGCGCGGGCTGGCCAAAGTTCACTCTTGTTACCACCGATCTTGCCGAGCAAGTCCACATGGCCGACGACGGCAAGGTGGATATGATCGTGGACCGCGCCCACAAGCCGATTGCGGATCTGTTCCGGCTCTACGAACAGATTCCGCAACGCGTCCATCCGCGCCGGCAGTCATTCCGTATGCCGGACGAAATGATGGCCGCCCACGTGATCGATCCTTCGATTTTTGGAGGCTTCGATGAAATGTACATCGATGTCGTGACGCATAACGATGGCCATTACGGCGATACGTCATTTTGGGACGCCCACTGGAAGGATGCAGGTGAAGGCACCCCGCTGTCCGGCCAGAATGGTCCTTCCGTGAAGGCTGGACGGGTTCAAGTGCTGAACGGACTCGACAAAAGGCGCTTTCGCGAGCTCTTCGTCGATTTGATGACGCGCCCCATCAACCGTTCCAGGACGACCTAGACGAGTCGTTGAGCATTTTAAACAGAGAAAGGGTACAACCATGACCGCCACGCGCCGGGAATTTATCAAAACGATGAGCGCGGCTATTGCCTCGTCGCAGATTGCACCTGGAACATCTGCCGAGGGTGCGCTCTCACCCGCGGTGCCCAATACGGGCCGTCCTGCTGCGGCTGCCGGTAGCAAGCGAAAGGTGATTTACGATCAGGATAATTCCGGCCCGTTTGGCACCGACATCCTCGGAACGCTGATGATGTTGCAGGCTGACAACGTCGATCTTCTAGGAATTACGCTTGTTACGGGCGACGCGTGGATGAAGCAAGAGATGGCGTTCACGCTCCGTTTGCTGGAGATGATGAGACGCACGGAGATCCCGGTCTATCCCGGTGCCGAGTTCCCCATGCTCAATACCAAAGAGGAATCCCTGCTGCGCATGCAACTCTACGGCGGCCACCGCCTCGATCCCTGGCTGGGCGCTTTCAATCGCACCAGTGGCGGCCCGGATGAAGTCAGTCCGCTGCCGCCGCCCTACGATCGCTTTGCGAACATCAAGCCTCAGCAGGACCATGCGGCGCGCTTCATGATCAAAATGGTCCGCGAGAATCCGGGCGAGGTGACGATTTATGCGGGAGGACCGCTCACGAATGTAGCGCTAGCCATTGCTCTTGCGCCGGACATCGTGTCTCTGGTGCCCGAGGTCGTTGTCATGGGAACGGGCTTTCACGTATTCACGAAGACATTCAATAGCTTCTTCGATCCCGAGGCTGCACGGAAGGTTCTCCGCGCTCCTTGGCCGAAATGCACGATTGTTCCGGTGGACCTTGCCGAAGAGGTTCACGAAAGCGATGAACTTGCACCGGGCCGCCGTATGGTCGAGGAAATCGCCGGCCGCGCCGACAGCCCGATTTCCGATCTTTTCCAAAAGTATGTCCTCGAGCCGCTGCAGCAGAATCCCAACGCGCGCCTTTTCCGCATGGCGGACGAAATGATCGCCGCGCAAATAATCGATCCGCGTATTTTCACGAAATCGCAGCAGATGTTCGTGGACATTTGCTCCACACCGGGTCCGCGTTACGGGGACTCGATGTTCTGGCCCAGGAATTGGCAGGATCTTCCGGATGCGGCACGATACCCTGTGAGCGCGGCCGACCGACGAGTCTTCGTGGCCCCCCGGCAGTTTTATCTGGGCCCGCCGCCTTCAGCGGGATTGGTCAACGTCCTGCTCGAAGCTGACTACGGCGGCTTCAAGAAGCTGTTTGTCGATTTGATGACAAAGCCGGTTCCCCAAGCCTGATCCCTGTGGCAGCATCGTCGCCCGATTCAGACGCTCCAATAGCGGGCCGCGCTTCGCGATCGGAGAAGTCTCGTGGTATATAGTCCTCGGCTCCCAGTGTGGACCAGACCCTGACGCGGAGGAATACAAAATGAAAATGCAGCCGGCTCATATTGCGGGCGCCCTCATTCTGTCGCTGGCGCTTCTTGTTATTTCAACGGTCGCCCATCCGCAGGGCCAGCCGGGCTACAGCAAGGTCGAAATCAAGACAACCAAAGTCGCCGACAATTTCTACACCCTCGAGGGGCAGGGCGGCATGATCGGCATCCTGGCAGGGTCGGACGGCGTCTTGATGGTGGATTCTCAATTCGCTCCGCTCACCGGCAAGATTGTGGCCGCGGTGAAGCAGATCACGAGCGAACCGATTCGCTTCATGGTGAACACGCACCTGCATCCCGACCATACCGGCGGCAACGAGAATCTCGGCAAGATGGGCGTGATCATCATCGGTCGGGACGAGCTGCGCAAGCGCCTCGCGGAGGGCGCTCCCGCCGTGAATGGCGCCGGTGGCAGGGCACCCGCGCCGGCCGTCGCGCTCCCTCTCATTACCTACGAGGGCAAGCTCACGTTTCACATCGATGGCGAAGACGTCGAATTGATCCCGGTCCCGCACGCGCACACCGACGGCGACACCATCGTGCGCTTTCCCAAAGCCAATGTGATCATGACTGGTGATTTCTACCGCTCCGTCGGCTATCCCAATATTGACCGGGCAAGCGGAGGCACACTCGACGGAACGATTGCGGGGCTCGCGTATGTAGTCAGTCTTGCCGCCTCCGACACCAAGATTATCCCGGGCCACGGGCCAACAGTCAGCCGGGACGACGTGTCGGCATGCAGAGACATGATTGTCGATGTCCGTGATCACGTGGCGCAGCTCATGCGGGAGGGCAAGTCGTTGCAGGATGTAATCGCCGCCCGACCCACCGCTGCGTACGACGCCCGGGTCCCCCAAGCGGCGGAGACCTCGGAGAGGTTCGTGACGCAAGTTTACGCGGAGCTAAGGCCGGCGATCAGCGGCACCGGCCAGTAGGAAGGGAATCAAAGTCGTATACGCGTGCGGCAGTCCCATTAGGTCGAAACGCCTGGATCTGATACAGCGCGGCCAGTTCCGACTCGAGCGCCACTTTCTAACCACGGAGCACGGGGATATGGCGTTTGACGGACGCGACGGGACAATGGAATTGAAGTCTTCGATATGGGTAGACCTCAGCGGCTGAAAATGCCCGCGTTACAAAGGTTTAACCTCGTGATCTGTGACCGCATGCTCGGCGACCAATCCGGTGCGATGAGGCGAAATCGAGCGGTGATACCGAGCGATTCGTCATCAGAGCCGGTTTCTTTGTTTGGAACAGAGGTCGAAGCGCTTTCCTTCGCCACCTACGCCTCTTTGAGTAGTTCGGTGCGGTACTGGGGTGCGAGCGCCTTCACCTTCGTGATGAATGCGGCCTGCTCTTTCTCGGTTAGCTTAGGCGGGGGTGTCGTACGCTCCTTGACCGGCACTCCGACCTCCATGAAGAATTTCTCCTGCCCGGCGGGGGAGCAGATACAGAGCATGCGAACAGGGCAGCTCGAACCGTTGTGAAACTGATGGGGAGCGTTCGCGGGAATGTTCAGTGTGTCGCCAGCGCGCACGATCGACTTCTTGCCACGGAAGGTTGCTTGCATCTCTCCTTCGAGCAGGATAAAGGTCTCCTCGAAGTCGTGCCGATGCGGCGGCGGACCGCCGCCTGGCGGGATGTGCATATCAATCAGGCAGAAACGTCCATTGGTCTCTTCGCCTGCTACCGTGATGGTGTAGGTATCGCCGACCAGACCGATGTGGGGAAGGTTATCGGGTTGCGCCAGCGTGAGATGGCGTTTGAGGTCGTCTGGCGGGATCGCTGGTAAATCACTTGGCATTGGTTTTCTCCTGGTGCGCGCTCGGTCTTGTTGTGGCTTCCTTGGAAGCTGCTCGCGCCTTCCAGAGAGCGCGTTCAGCCGCGAAATCCCGGTGGCCGTGTGGCGTCTGGCCAGGTTCATTCTTAATTTTGTTAGCCGACCGGGGCCATGATGGGCGACGATGCGAGGAGGCATTGGATCGGGGTCCCGCCTTCCGGAGTCGCCCAGTTCTGCACGAGCTCGGCGATGATGGTGTTGGTCGCCGTGGGTACCACGCCCGCATGTTCCATCCTACGCCGCGCGGCGTCCTCCCGTAGTTCGAACTAGGATCCCGAGGCGTCAGGACGGCCTGCACTTCATATCCATCGTTCACGGCGCTGGCTGGGGACGATGCCGTCTTGCTGCCCTGTGCAGATTGTAGATGCCTCGCCGAACAATTTTGGCACACTATATCGCGCAATGCAGGATTGCACCAACGCAATACTGCGATAGGCTCAACGGAACATTGCGCGCAGATTCTGTTCGATGGACGTTCTTGTGCAGATGAATGACCTCGATCTCAATGATGTCCGCAGGTTTGTTGCGATCGCACAGGCGGGCACGCTGACGGCTGCGGCAGAGCAGTTGCAGCTCCCTGCTTCTACACTGAGCCGTGCGCTGACGCGGCTTGAACGGCATCTTGGCGCACTCCTTGTGCAGCGAGGCCCGAGAGGACTTGCCCTGACCGACTCGGGCAAGCAGTACCTGCAATGGTGCAGACGCGCGCTGCAGAATCTCAGGCACGGTGGGGAGTTGCTCGAAGGCCGCCGCCGGAGTCCAAGCGGGCTCCTCAAGGTGGCGTGCCCCGTGACCATGGCTCGTGACGTCTTAGCGCCTCTGTTGAAGGAGTTCCTTGGACGCTACCCTGATGTGCGCGTCGATATCGAGCCCTACGCTGCGAGTTGGGACCAGGAGCCCCGAGACGACGTGGACGTATTCTTCAAATTGCTGGCACCGAAGGATTCCTTGCGGCGCGTGCGGCCATATCCAGGCACTGTTCGAGGACTTTTCGCTAGCCCAGGCTATATCAAAGCGTCGGGTAGCCCGGTGACTCCGGATGACCTCACCGCTCACGTCTGCGTCGGTTCCGGAGCCTGGAAGCTGAGCCGGGGCAAGAGCACCGCGACTCCGAACATCCTTTTTCGAGTGGTTTCTAGCGATCCGGCGATTGCTCTTAGGCTTGCCCTCAGCGGGTTTGGCATCGTCGTTCTGCCGCTCTGGTTGGCGAAACGCCAGACGTTCGCGATGGCCTGATCCCCATTCTGCCGTTGTGGAGCCCCGAACCGATTACACTATGCGCGCTTTTCTTTGGCCCAGCCCGCCTGACACCTAAAGTCCGGGTTCTGCTGGACTTTCTCGCCGAATTCATCGGAACGGATCGGGACCCTCGACTCGAAAGAGACCTTGCGAAAGGGTACTTCACAGACAGAACTCTTGCGCCGACATCGGGCCCTTGCGCGTCCGGCCTTGGACTTCGGTAAGTCGCTGCGGCCGTTCGCCAGGATCAGCGAAATCGCTGAGTGGGCGACTGAAAGCAAGCTCGCGGATGAGTGCCGCGACAGCCGCGGGATGACCGTTTTCTCAAACGTTGCTTCCATTCTCATCTCCTCGAACGACGTTTTTTATGGAAAGTTTGCGAAGGCTGCTTTCAGAACAAAACATTTATGTCATACGACCGAGAGTATCCTACGATACGCGGAGTTTCGTGAAGACTGAGGCCAACCGCATGTCGTCGCAGTCTGACTACGACGCGATTGTTATAGGTTCCGGTATCGGTGGACTCGCATTCGCGAGCTTTATGGCCAAGCTGCGCAAGTGGCGCGTGCTTGTGCTGGAGCGGCACTTCAAGATCGGTGGTTTCACGCACACATTCACGCGGCCAGGCGGCTGGTCCTGGGATGTAGGGCTTCATTACGTGGGCGAAATGGGCGAAGGCATGATGGGCCGCCGGCTATTTGATTTCATCACCGATGGTAAGGTGAAGTGGAACCCGCTGCCTGACATTTACGACATATTCGTCTATCCAGGTCTGCAGGTTCGAGCGTCTAAGGGCGAAGCGAATTTCCGAAGCACTTTGATCGGTGCCTTTCCAAACGAATGCTCCAATATCGAACAGTATTTCCGTGACCTGAGGCGCGCCACCAGTTGGGCCAACCGTTTCATCGCGGCGAAGGCTATGCCTCCGCTTTTGGCCTGGACGGTTGGCGTGGTAAATCGCTTTACGGCCGGTCTTCCCCTGGAGACCACGCGGCAATACCTTGAGCGCCGTTTTGCGGACCAGCGACTTCGCGCCCTGGTCACATCGCAGTGGGCCGACTATGGATTGCCTCCGGGCGCCAGTGCGTTCGCCACTCATGCAGTGATTGCGTCTCATTACTTGAATGGAGCGTGGTATCCGGACGGGGGAGCAGGTGAAATCGCGAAAGCGACCGGTGCTGTAATCCGTGCCGCGGGCGGCGACCTGTTGACCAACCACGAGGTCGTCCGAATTGTGCTCGAGGGCAGCCATGCGGTCGGCGTGGAAGTCAACGTCAGCAAAGGCAAGCAAGGGTTTCGTGAGGAATTTCGAGCGCCTGTGATCGTATCTGACGCAGGGGCATGGAATACGTTCTCGCACATGTTGCCGAGCTCCGCTCTGCCGTTCCGCGACCAGCTGAAATCGCCGCCGGAAGGTTTCGAGGTTGTCGAACTCTTTCTAGGTCTACGGCGCGATCCTCGCGAGATAGGTTTCAAGGGGGAGAATCACTGGATCTTTGAGTCATTCGACCACGACGAGATGTATGCCCGGCGGAACGAACTGCTAGATAGTCGAGCGCCAATGGCCTACCTCTCGTTCCCGTCTCTTAAAGATCGTTGCGCCCGACGGCACACCGCGGAGATCATCGCCCCGCTCTCCTATGGCTCATTGGAAGCACATCACCATGAACCCTGGCGCAGGCGTAGCGCCGAATACGAATCTGCAAAGGACCGGATCGCTCGGGCATTGTTGGAGATTGTCGAGCGTCACCACCCTGGATTTGGAGACCTCGTGGAATACTCAGAACTGGCCACACCCTTGACATTCGAGCACTTTACCGCAGCCCCGTCGGGGATGATATATGGCTACCCGGCCACGCCGGAAAGGTACCGGAAGGCGTGGCTAGGCCCGCGCACGCCGATCCAGAATCTGTATCTTACAGGTAGCGATGCAGCCTTGCTCGGTATCACGGGAGCATTGATGGGCGCAGTAGTCACCGCGAGTTGCGTTCTGGGACGGTTCGGCTTCTTCGAAGTTATGCGTGCCGCCCGTTCGCACTCCTGAGAGTCCCGCGCCAGCTCGATCTCCGCGAAGGGCGCTTATCGCGGCCTGGACAAATTCCTGGTCAGCGAACCGGCCCAAAACTCCCTATGCGGCGAGACGCTCTGGTAGGGCGTGGCGACGGCGCCATGACAAGGAGATATGAAACAACTGGAGAAACCCTCCTCGTCCCGTGGGGAAAATCCGCGGAGAAGACTTGGCCCCATAACTCTTGATGTGAAGCACACAGGAAAGCCCAGTGCAGGAAATCTGCACCCTGGGTTTGATGAGGGCGGGGGCTAGAAACCAGTTTACGATTCGACTCGTGAGGCGCCGACAGATGGAAGGGGCGGCCACCGATAGGCTCCGCCGCATCTCGACTCCACACTTGGCGCAGCGGACCTTAAACCGATCGTCGCCATGGTGTACCAAACGAAACTGCGCTAGTCTGGCCAGGAAAGACGAGCCCAGCCGAATCAAAACTGGAGGAAGTGGCGGGATGCGAGAATTTTCTTGGCAGCATTTCAAGCGTGCCTTTCTGATCTTACTCACGTTGGTTGCGGCGGCAGGCTGGTTGTATGTGATTTACAACCAAGAACGATCGAATGACCCAATGGAGGTTGTGAAGAAACGCTTTGTCTTTTACCCCGAATACTCGCATGGGGTTTGGCGAGAAAAGGAATGCGCCCACGTTGATGGGGATAAATGTCGAGAAGTGACGTATACAATTCCCGTGAAGGGTTGCGGTCCAGTGACTTTCGATTGGCTTGTTTCTACAGGAGAAGGTGCGGATGCAGCCTGGACTTATAACGGCACCGATCCGAGATTGGACGAAAGCAAATACCCGCTATACGCAGTACTTAATGAGGATGCTCGCTTAATTGACTCACCTGCTCTGGGAAAGCCGCTGCCGGAAACCTGCCAATTCAAGTGATCTGTGCTTGTCGGACCGTCATCGCGCTGGTTTCTTATCGTCATACATATCCGATTCTGAGCTCACGATGGAGCTTGGCATTCGCGCAAGAGGCTATCGAGCAATATCGTCACTATCAGCCCCACGTCACGCTCATGGACCTCCGTCTTCCCGATATGAGCGGAATTGAAACACTTATGCTATCCGATCTGAATTCCCTGACGCGCGGATTATCATGCCGACGACGTTCGAGGGCGATGTTGAGATCAAGCGTGCTCTCGAGGCGGGGGCCCGCGGGGAAGAAGAGGATTTCCGCGCAGTTGGCGGCGCAGCTTGCCGAGCACATGAGCGATGAGGTTCTCACGGAGAGAGAAGTCGAGGTGCTCGGCCAGTTCGCCGGGGGGAAACCGCAACCGGGATATCGCCGAGCGGCTTTTCATTTCCGAAGAAACTCTAAAGGTTCACATGTGATGGCTGTCGCAATCGGGTTGCTTGGTCCCGGAGCATATGGAGTCACCGAAGCGGTCGATCTGGCTGACGAGGATTTGGTCACGAACGCCTTGAAAAAGTCATCTGTGGGCATGCCGGGGAAACAGCCGATCGAGTGGTGAGCGCCATCTTCTCAGCCGTTGCTTCGTATGCGCGAGGTTTGACGGTTTTGGACGATCAAACTGTAATCGCCGTCCGAACCTGACGAACAAGGACGCGCTGCGAGATGATTCAAGCCGCCGACACAGCGTACGCGAAACCTCTACGGTCCAGGGGCGGTGTCAGTCGGTTGCCACCTGCTGATGGGCTACCATTACTGCTCTTGGCATGCTGGTTGGCTGGTGTTTTTCGTTTGGTCCAAATGGCTTTCGTTCAATGACTTGTGAAATGGAAAGATGCAGCTTGGCGGTGGAACATGATTTGCAGACATTCTAAGCCGCTTCTGATTGCTGGGCAGGCGCAGAAGGTGAGCTGTTGAGATTTGACACTCGTTTCATCCTATGTACCACAGTAGTGGTGTATGAGTGCTGGATGGATGTCGCGAGCTTCGAGTGCGGCCTGGCCGCATCGAGCGAGGTATATCCCGTGAGAACAAGACGATGAGCAACGAACTTCCTGTAATTTACCTGGCCCGGCACGGTGAGACGGCCTGGAGCCTGACGGGCCAGCACACGGGATTGACCGATCTGCCGCTGACCGAGCGGGGCGAGCAGAACGCGCGCTCTCTCGCGGGGAGGCTAGCCGGGCTGAAGTTCGGGGCGGTCTTTACGGGTCCGCTGCAACGCGCGTTACGGACCTGCGAGCTGGCCGGCTTCGGTGGTGTAGCGCAGGTTGACCCCAACCTTGTCGAATGGAACTACGGCGAATACGAGGGACGCACCTCGGAAGAGATTCTCGCGAAGCGGCCGGACTGGCAGCTTTTCCACGATGGCTGTCCGGGCGGTGAATCGCCGGATCAAGTGGGCGCGCGGGCCGACTGTGTACTCACCCGCGTGCGAGCCGCCGGAGGCAACGTGCTGCTTTTTTCAAGCGGCCATTTCCTGCGAGTGCTCGCCGCCCGCCGGCTGAAACTGGAAGCCGCGGCGGGAAGATACCTGGTGCTGAGCACCGCGAGCCTGAGCGCACTGGGCTATGAACATAACCTGAGCCAGCCTGTTATCCAATTATGGAACGACACTCGCCATGTGGCCGCTGGCCAGAACCGTATTGAGATTCGCCAGAATTCAGTTGCAAGCTAAGGGAGGTGCCCATGGGTGCGCAGAGAGCGATGCCGCCGGCGACCTCGACGGAATCCGAACAAATTGCGAAATTGCGCAGCCAATACGGATCCGGCCCTGTTGAATTCGCAGGTACCGCCAACGCGCTCTACGAACGCCACCTGGTGTTTGACGATGCGATCGATGTCGCAGCCGCGGGTCCGCGGGAGCGTTTTGCGGCCATAGCCCGCTCCGTGCGGGACATCCTGTCGCAGCGATGGATCCGGACCGAGAACACCTACACGCGCGAGAATCCCAAGCGGGTCTACTATCTCTCCATGGAGTTTCTGATTGGCCGGTCGCTCGCGAACAACGTGACGAATCTCCTGCTCGATCCATTTGTGAAGAAGGCCGTGAAAGAGGAGAAACTCGATTGGCTTGCACTGCTCGATGAGGAGCCGGACGCCGGCTTGGGCAACGGCGGGCTCGGCCGCCTGGCGGCGTGCTTTCTCGATTCCCTGGCCACGATGCAACTGTCTGCAATCGGTTACGGCTTGCGCTATGAATACGGCATGTTCAAGCAGTCCATTTCGAACGGCTGGCAGCAGGAGCGGCCGGACAACTGGCTGCTGCGGCCGGACCCGTGGGAGGTCGCACGGCCTGACGAGAAGGTTGAAATCAAGCTGAATTGTTCTTTTGATGTGCGCGGAGGGAGTTTACACGCGATTCCCGGAAAGCCGTCGAGCCTGATCGGCGTTCCCTATGACCGGCCAGTGGCCGGCTATGGGGGACGGACCATCAACACGCTGCGGCTGTGGGCCGCGAGCGCCCCCGATTACTTTGATTTTCAGGTGTTCAGCCACGGTGATTTCGTCGGTGCCGTGGCGGAAACTCTCGAGGCCGAATCCCTCACGCGGGTGCTTTACCCGGACGATTCGACCAGCATGGGTCAGGGTCTGCGCTTTGTGCAGGAATATTTTCTCGCGGCATGCTCGCTGGCCGATATCGTACGGCGGTTTCGGAGCGGCAACAGCGATTGGGCCACACTTCCCGAAAAAGCGGCCATCCAGCTGAACGACACGCATCCCACGCTGGCGGTGCCTGAATTGATGCGGATTCTGCTCGACGAAGCGCACCTCGGATGGGATCAGGCCTGGGACATTACGCAAAGAACCTTGGGTTACACAAACCATACCTTGCTGCCCGAAGCCCTCGAGAAATGGCCGGTTGCGTGGTTCGAGAGCCTGCTGCCGCGCCAATTGGAGATCATCTACGAGATCAACCGGCGCCTGCTTGATTCGGTGCGGTCGCGGTACCCCGGCAACCAGGGACGCGTTGAGCGCGTCAGCCTGATCGAGGAAGGCTCCGCTAAGCACGTGCGGATGGCCAACCTCGCGATCGTCGGTTCGCACAGCACCAACGGCGTGTCCGCGATCCACTCCGAGCTGCTGCGTAGAATCACGGTCAAGGATCTCGCGGAGATGTTCCCGGACCGGTTCAGCAACAAGACCAACGGCGTCACGCCCCGCCGGTGGATGCTGGTCGCGAATCCGGAATTGTCTCAGGTGATCACAGAGTCCATCGGCGACCACTGGGTGACCGATCTGAGCGAGTTAAGGAAGCTGAAACCTCTGGCCGGCGACAAAGCCTTTCGCAACAGCTTCCGCAAAGCCAAGCGTGACGCGAAATCCCGGTTTGCCGGCTGGCTGCAGGCGACGTCCGGGCAGAACATCGACCCCGACTCCATTTTCGATTGCCAGATCAAGCGCATCCACGAGTACAAGCGGCAACTGCTCAACGCCCTGCGCGTCGTCGTGCTATACAATCGCTTAAAGGAGAATCCCAACCTTGGGATGGAGCCGCGGACGTTTTTCTTCGCGGGCAAGGCTGCGCCCGCCTATCAGCTTGCCAAGCTCATCATTAAATTCATCGAGAACCTGGCGGGGGTAATCGACGGCGACCCGGCGATGCGTGGACGGCTCAAGGTTCTGTTTTTGCCGGAGTACGATGTCTCGCTCGCGGAGCGGCTGATCCCTGCCAGCGATGTCTCCAACCAGATCTCGACCGCCGGATACGAGGCGAGCGGCACGAGCAACATGAAGTTCATGATGAACGGCGCCTTGACGATTGGCACGCGCGATGGAGCGACCATCGAGATGGCGCAGGAGGCGGGAGAGGAGAATTTTTTCCTGTTCGGCCTCACGGCGGAGCAAGTGGCCGGCAGCCGCGGGTGGTACAACCCGCACTGGCACTATGAGCACGAGCCGGAAACCCGCGCCGCGCTGGATATGATCTCTTCCAATTATTTCAGCCGAAATGAGCCAGGTATCTTTGCGCCGTTGAGCGATGCATTGTTGACGTCTGGGGACCACTACATGCACCTGGCAGACCTGAAGTCGTACCTGGAAGCGGATCAGCGGTTGGGGGAGTTGTACGCCCACCCCGAAGAATGGACGCGCAAGGCTATTTTGAACGTGGCCGCATCCGGCAAGTTCTCAAGTGACCGCACGATCTCCGAATATGCGACCCAGATCTGGGAGGTTAAGCCGTGTCCAGTGCCATAAAAAGCCCGATCCTGAAGATCTCGCCGCTGGCGGGGAAGCCCGCTCCCAAGGAAATGCTCATCGATGTGGCTCAGCTCGACCGGGAATATTTCGAGCGCCGGCCCGATCTAAACGATCCGAACCAGAGGGTCAGCTTCGGAACGAGCGGACATCGCGGGTCGCCCCTGCACGGCACGTTTACCGAAGCGCACATTCTGGCCATCACGCAGGCTATCTGCGAATACCGGAAAGGGCAGGGAACTGATGGGCCGCTTTGTATGGGTAAGGACACCCGCCCCGTGTCCGACCCCGCCCAGCGCACCGCGCTCGAGGTTCTGGCGGCCAACAATGTCGACACGATCATCCAGCGCGGCAACGGCGTGACGCCAACGCCCGTTATCTCGCGGGCCATCCTGGCCTTCAAGGACGCTGCGCATCTGGACGCGATCGTGAGCGAAGCCCAGGAGATTGTCGGGAACGTTCTAAGTTCCCCGAATGCGCCCGGTGCGTCCTTTGCAGAAGAACGAAAATGAGCGAAAACAACTCGCCATTGTGCCTTCCACCGTTTCCGCTGGATTACCGAGCCTCCGGCTTGCTGCTTCATGTGACCTCGTTGCCCGGCCCTTACGGGATCGGGGACGTGGGACCGGCCGCGCTTTCGTGGATCGACCGCCTTGCGCAGGCCGGGCAACGCTGGTGGCAGTCTCTGCCTCTTGGACCTACCGGCTACGGCAATTCGCCGTATCAATCCTTGTCGTCTTTCGCCGGCAACGAATTGCTGATCAGCCCGGACTGGCTGATCGAGGATGAATTGCTGCGGGCGAGCGACTGCCAGACGGGCGCGTTCCCGCAGGACGAAGTCGTCTACAAGGCCGTTATTATCTTCAAACAGAGGCTGCTCGAGAAAGCGTGGACCAATTTCAGCGCCGGGGCACGCGCGGACTTGCGTAGCGAGTATCAGCAATTCCTCGGCGAACAATCGCAGTGGCTGGAGGACTATGCGCTGTTCCGGGTGCTGAAGACAAAATTCAACGGCGCGTATTACCTCGAATGGCCCGCGGAGTTTCTCGAGCGCGATCGGGCGGCGCTTGAGCGCGCCGGGCGTGAACTCGCCGGACAGATCGGCCAAACCTGCTTCGCGCAGTTCCTGCTGTTCCGTCAAGGGCAGCGGCTCAAGGCGCACGCTCACGGCAACGGCGTGTGTTTGATCGGCGACTTGCCCTTTTTCGTTTCTCCGGACTCGAGCGACGTGTGGGCTCACCCGGAGCTGTTCCTGCTGGGTGAGCGCCGCCGGCCGCGCGTTGTTGCCGGTGTTCCGCCCGATTACTTCAGTGCTCACGGACAACTGTGGGGCAACCCGATGTATGATTGGGCCGCTCTGCGGGAGTCCGGTTATCGCTGGTGCATCGCGCGGTTGAAGTCTCTTCTGGTCCATGTCGACGCGATTCGGCTGGATCACTTCCGCGGCTTTAGCGCGGCGTGGCACGTGCCGCCGGACGCGGTCACGGCAGAATCGGGGAAATGGGTTGCGGGCCCGGGCGCCGATTTGTTTGACGCCATCGAGAAAGAATTAGGCGCTCTTCCGTTTATTGCCGAAGACCTGGGGTTGATCACGCCCGACGTGTACGCCCTCCGCGACAAGCTCAAGCTGCCGGGGATGCGGATTCTCCAATTCGCATTTGACGGCGATGCCCGGAACCCTCATCTCCCTGGCAACTACGTGAGCAACGCGGTGGTTTACACCGGCACGCACGACAATCTCACGACGCGAAACTGGTTTGAGGAGTTGCCCGAGCGCCAGCGGCAGATTTTCTGGAAATACCTGGGGCGCACAGCTGGTGAAAGTCGCGAGGCTGCCCCTGCGTTGATGGGGCTGGCGTGGTCGTCCGTGGCTGCGGTTTCGATAGCTCCGTTACAGGACTTGCTCAATTTGGGACGGGAGGCCAGGATGAATGTTCCCGGCCGCGCCGATGGCAACTGGGCCTGGCGTTGCAGTGAAGACAGGATGCGCGATCCAGCCTTCGAGTCGCTGCGCGATCTGACGAAAGGTTCGAACCGCTTTCCGCACACCGAGAAGGCGTCCAGCTCATCGCAGCCCGGCTCAGCGGGGCAAGGATTCAGAACGCCGGCGGCAGTACTGTAAATCTGACGAGATTTGATTTCGCCCGGATTTTGCCGGCCACAATCGAGGTGAAACGATGAAAGCGAAAGCAACGGAACAGCTTCACGACCTAGGCCAGAGTATCTGGCTCGATAACATCACGCGCGATCTTCTCAATAGCGGCACGCTCAAAAGCTACATAGAGGAGCTGTCGGTAACGGGGCTTACTTCCAATCCGACGATCTTTGACCACGCCATCAAGAACAGCAGCGCGTACGACGCCGCCATCCGCGAGGGATTGAGCAAAGGCAAGTCGGGAGAGGATCTCTTCTTCGATCTGGCGCTGGAGGACATAACCCGGGCCGCCGCGGAGTTTCGGTCTGTCCATGACCGGACCGACGGCGTGGACGGGTGGGTGTCGCTGGAAGTGTCGCCCCTGCTCGCTTATAGCACGGCCAACACGTTGGCTGCGGCCAGGACTCTGCACGCACGCGGAGCACAGCCGAACCTGTTCATCAAGATTCCGGGAACAAAAGAAGGATTGCCGGCCATTGAGGAGGCGATTGTTGCGGGAGTGCCGATCAACGTGACCCTGCTGTTTTCGCGCGAGCAATACGTGGCGGCGGCTGAGGCATTCCTGCGGGGTATCGAGCGGCGCATCGCCGCCGGGCTCAACGCGGTGGTCGGTTCGGTGGCCTCGGTATTTATCAGCCGCTGGGACACCGCCGTGGCGGGTAAGGTGCCCGCTTCGTTGACCAACCATCTCGGCATCGCCATCGCTCAGCGGATATACAAGGCGTACAGCGAATTGCTCGGATCCGCGCGCTGGCAGCGAGTTTTCAATTTTGGCGCGCGTCCCCAGCGACTGCTGTGGGCCAGCACCGGCACGAAGGATCCCAAGGCGTCGGACGTGCTTTACGTCAAGGGCCTAGCATCGCCTTTCACGGTGAATACCATGCCGGAGGCTACCCTGAAGGCTCTCGCCGATCACGGCGAACTGGGCGCGGTCCTGCCGGCGGATGGCGGAAATTGCGAAGAAGTGCTGGCTCAGTTTGCCAAGGCCGGTATCGATGTGGACGCGCTGGCCGCCCAGCTTCAGGAGGAAGGGGCGAAGTCGTTCGTTAAGTCCTGGGAAGAACTGATGGGTGTTATTGCTTCCAAGAGCGCGGCCTTGAAAGAGGCCGCAGCGCGTTAAAGCTGTCAGCCGGTCTCTTTTGCAAGCACGGTCTTGGATGAGAGCAGAGAGGAAAGGAGTCGAGACATGGCAACATCTGGTGTGACCGGTGCCAAAGGCGGGGGCGACGTCGAGCCGCTGGTAAAACGCAAGGCCTGGAAGAGCCTCCAGACACACTACGAGAATATTCGAGGATTGCATCTTCGAAAGCTGTTTGCCGATGACCCGAAGCGCGCGGAGAAAATGACCGCGGAGGCGGCCGGCTTGATTTTCGACTATTCGAAGAATCGCCTCACTGGAGAGACGGTCAAGCTTCTCCTCGAGCTGGCGGAGGAGTCCGGCCTGCGGTCGCGCATCGACGCCATGTTTCAAGGCGAGAAGATCAACACCACCGAGAAACGTGCTGTCCTGCACGTGGCCCTGCGCGCGCCCAAAGGAACCTCCATCATTGTTGACGGTGAAAATGTGGTTCCGCAAGTGCACATGGTGCTCGACAAGATGGCGGCCTTCTCCAATCGCGTTCGGAGCGGGGAATGGAAGGGTCACACCGGCAAGCGCATTCGCAACGTGATCAACGTCGGAATCGGCGGCTCGGACCTCGGTCCGGTAATGGCTTACGAGGCGCTCAAGCATTACAGCGATCGCGCCATGACGTTCCGGTTCGTTTCCAACATCGATGGCACCGATTTCGCGGAAGCTGTGGCCGGTCTCGATCCGGCAGAGACTCTTTTTATCATTTCCTCGAAAACCTTCACAACGCTCGAGACGATGACCAATGGCCACACGGCGCGGGCCTGGCTGCTCGAGGCCCTGGGCGGCGACGAAAAGTCCATCGCCAAGCACTTTGTTGCGGTGTCCACAAACGCAGCTGCAGTAGAAAAGTTCGGGATCGATACCGATAACATGTTTGTGTTTTGGGACTGGGTTGGCGGGCGCTACTCGATGGACTCGGCCATCGGTCTTTCGACGATGCTGGCGATCGGGCCGAAGAATTTCCAGGCGATGCTCGATGGTTTCCATGAGATGGACGAGCACTTCCGCACGGCTCCGTTTGGACAGAACTTGCCGGTGCTGCTGGGCCTCCTAGGCGTCTGGTACAGCGATTTTTTCGAGGCTGACACCGTGGCCGTGCTGCCCTACGAGCAGTACTTGAAACGGTTTCCGGCCTATCTGCAGCAGTTGACGATGGAGAGCAACGGCAAGCACGTCACCCTCGATGGAAAAGAGGTCACCTATGCCACGGGTCCTATCTACTGGGGCGAGCCTGGAACCAATGGGCAGCACTCTTTCTACCAGTTGATTCACCAGGGCACCCGGCTCATCCCGTGCGACTTCATCGCCTTCGGCGAGCCGCTCAACCCGCTCGGCCGCCATCACGACATCCTGATGGCGAACGTCTTTGCCCAGGCGGAGGCGCTTGCGTTCGGCAAGACAGCCGACGAAGTGAAAGCGGAAGGCACGCCGGATTGGCTCGTGCCGCATCGGGTCTTCGAGGGCAACCGCCCGTCAAACACAATTCTCGCCGCCCGGCTCACGCCGGAAGTCCTGGGCAAACTGGTGGCGCTCTACGAACACAGCGTGTTCACGCAGGGGACGATCTGGCAGATCAACTCGTTCGATCAGTGGGGCGTGGAATTGGGCAAGGTCCTGGCCCAGCGCATCATCCCGGAGCTGGAAAGCCAGAGCGAAACCAAACTCGCTCATGATAGTTCCACCAACAGCCTGATCCGGCGCTACAGGAAGCTCAAGCAGGTTTCCTGAGCCTTTCGCTTTGCTTTTCTTGACGGAGACTGGAAATCAACTTCTCGATGGAAGCACGATGCCGCTCAAGGAGCGACTATGCAACTGGGAATGATTGGTCTTGGAAGAATGGGAGCGAACATGGTGCGGCGCCTCCTCAAAGGAGGCCATCAGTGCGTCGTGTTCGACAGGTCGCCAAAAGCGGTAGACGAGCTGGTAAAGGAGAAGGCGGCGGGAAGCTCCTCTCTTCAGGATCTGGTGGCCAAGCTTCAAAAGCCCCGGGCGCTGTGGCTGATGGTCCCGGCGGCCGCGGTGGATGAGACCATCTCCGACATTCTGCCGGCTCTAGAGTCGGGAGACATCCTCATCGACGGCGGCAATTCCTACTACATCGATGACATCCGGCGAGCCAAGGAACTCAAGCCCGAGGGTATCCATTATGTGGATGTGGGAACGAGCGGCGGAGTGTGGGGGCTCGAACGCGGCTACTGCATGATGATCGGCGGCGAGAAGGATATCGTCGGGCATCTCGATCCGATTTTTCTGACGCTGGCTCCCGGCGTGGGCGATGCGCCACGAACCGCGGGGCGCGAGAAGCTGGGTGGGACTGCGGAGCAAGGTTACCTCCAATGCGGCCCCAACGGCGCCGGCCACTTCGTCAAGATGGTCCACAACGGCATCGAGTACGGCCTCATGGCCGCTTACGCGGAGGGGCTAAGCATTCTGCGCTCGGCGAAGGTGGGCAAGCAGCAGTATACGATTGACGCCGAAACCACCCCCCTGCGCGATCCCCAACATTACCAATACGACCTCGATTTGCGCGACATTTCGGAGGTCTGGCGCCGCGGCAGCGTGATCGCATCGTGGCTGCTCGATCTGACGGCGGCGAGCCTGGTGAAGGACCCGAGCCTCTCGCAATTCGAAGGCCGCGTTTCCGATTCAGGCGAGGGACGATGGACGATCAAGGCCGCCATCGACGAGGCCGTGCCAGTGCCTGTTCTATCGACCGCACTTTACCAGCGCTTCACCTCGCGCGGCGAGGCGGATTACCAGGACAGGTTGCTCTCGGCGATGCGGTTCGGCTTCGGCGGGCACCTGGAGAAAGCAGCCGGCAAGTAGGGTCTGAAAAAGGAGATTCCCGATGAGCGATTCCCACTCGGACGCACTGGTTTTCTTCGGCGCCACCGGTGACCTCGCCTACAAGAAGATCTTCCCGGCGTTGCAATCGATGATCAAGCGCGGGCACCTGGACGTGCCGGTGATCGGCGTGGCGAAAACGGGCTGGAATCTGGAGCAGTTTCGAGCGCGCGCCAAGGACAGCCTGGAGAAACACGGCGGCATTGACGCCGGGGCGTTCGATAAGCTGAGCCGCCTGTTGCATTACGTCGACGGCGACTATGCGGATCCGGCGACTTTTCAGGCCATCCGCAAGGAGCTCGACGGGTCGCAACGTCCGGCCCATTACCTGGCGATTCCGCCGCTGTTGTTCGGAACAGTTGTGGAGCAATTGGGGAAAGCGGGCTGTTCCCGCGGCGCTCGCGTGATTGTGGAAAAGCCTTTCGGCCACAGTCTGGCTTCCGCGCGGGATCTCAACAGGACTCTCCATTCCGTTTTCCCCGAGCCGGCCATTTTTCGCATCGACCACTATCTCGGCAAGCGGCCGGTGAGCAACGTGGTCGTTTTCCGCTTCGCCAACGCGTTCATGGAGCCTTTCTGGAATCGCAACTATATTGACAGCGTTCAGATCACCATGGCGGAGGACTTCGGCGTCGAGGGCCGCGGCGGCTTCTACGATCAGACCGGAACCATTCGCGACGTGATTCAGAATCACCTGTTCCAGATCCTCTCGAACCTGGCAATGGAGCCTCCCGTCCGCACCGACAGCGAAACGATTCGCGACGAGAAGGTGAAGGTGCTCAAAGCAGTTTCATCGCTCGATACGAACAATCTGGTCCGGGGACAATTCCGCGGCTACCGCCAGGAAAAGGGAGTCAGCCCGGATTCGAAGATGGAAACCTTCGCGGCCCTGCGGCTGGAGATTGATTCGTGGCGCTGGAAGGGCGTGCCGTTCTACATCCGGGCCGGGAAGAATTTGCCGGTGACCTCGACGGAAGTCGTGGGCCGTTTTCGAAAGCCTCCCTCGGTCGTCCGGGACAGCTCGCTGTCCCGGAATCATCTGCGATTCCGGATCAGCCCCGAAATGACGATCGCGATCGGCACCACGGTGCTGGCTCAGGGCGATGAAATGAAAGGTGAAAACGTTGAGATGGTCGCCAGCCGGCATCCCCGCCCGGAAGATATGGAAGCCTACGAACGCGTTCTCGGAGACGCGATGGCGGGAGATCCCACGCTTTTTGCCCGCGAAGATTACGTGGAAGAGGCCTGGAGAATCGTTGATTCGGCGCTCAAGTCGGACACGCCCGTATATCCGTACGAGGAGGGTGCCTGGGGTCCAGGCGAGGTCGACCAGAGAGTCTCGCCCCCGGGAGGTTGGCACAACCCGGCGGCTTGCGAGAAGGAAGATTTTCGCGTCGCGGCACAGGCCGGCTGATAGGGCGTCGCTGCATGGGGGGAAGCTGATGAAGCTGGAAGTGTTTGAAGATGCCGATTCTGTCGCGCGAGCGGCGACCGAGACCATCGCCGCAGAGGCTCGTGCCGCCATTGCTTCCCGCAAACGCTTCAGCCTGGCCGTCAGCGGCGGTCACACTCCCTGGGTCATGCTGCGCGCGCTGGCGGATGAAGATGTTCCGTGGGCCAGGGTACATTTATTCCAGGTCGACGAGCGAATCGCTCCCGCCGGAGATCCTGACCGGAACCTCACCCACCTGCGCGAAAGTTTTCTGCAGCACGTTCCGCTGAGCCCGGAGCAGATCCACGCGATGCCAGTGGAAGTTACCGACCTGCAAGCGGCGGCGGCCGCGTACTCCGGGGATCTTGAGGCGATCACCGGATCTCCGCCGGTGCTCGATCTGGTTCATCTCGGCCTCGGACCGGACGGCCACACGGCCTCTCCTCCCGCGTGGCGATTCTGGGCTGGATGTGACCGGCCAGGACGTGGCTCTGACAGGCGTCTATCAGGGCAGGCGGCGCATGACGCTCACCTACCCGGTGCTCAATCGCGCCCGGCGCATTGTTTGGGTTGTGACCGGCGGCGAAAAGCTCGAAATGCTTCGCCGCTTGCGCGCAGGCAATACGTCGATTCCCGCCGGGCGAGTCAGCCCCGGCCTGACGCTGGTCCTGGCGGACCGCGCTGCGGCGGGCGAGCGGACCATCGGATTCAAGCAGGCAGGATGATGCTGGCGGAACCCGAACCCTCTCAGTCGGGATCCGTCACAGCCGATGTGGCCCGGAGTCGAACCGAGCGAAAAACAATTCCACCACTGAGGAGACGCACATGAATACCACGCTGAATACGACGCAAGCCGCCCAACCCTTGACCAAGGCGCAGCTCGAT
Source organism: Candidatus Acidiferrales bacterium (assembly GCA_050015335.1). Taxonomy (GTDB): domain Bacteria; phylum Acidobacteriota; class Terriglobia; order Acidiferrales; family UBA7541; genus Palsa-295. The sequence goes on from JBEKBP010000037.1 coordinate 45,424, forward strand.
CAGCTGTGCATCAATACGATTCGCACTCTCTCGATGGACGCCGTGCAGCAGGCCAAGTCCGGCCATCCCGGCACGCCGATGGCGCTCGCTCCGCTCGTCTATACCATCTGGAATCAGGTGATGAATTTTGATCCGGCCGATCCCATTTGGCCCAATCGCGACCGCTTCGTCCTCTCCAACGGCCATGCCTCTATGCTGCAGTGGTCGGTCCTCCATTTGACCCAGACCCAGGCAGTCAATGCCGAGTACGAGACGCTGGGGAAGCCGTCGGTAACCTTGGACGACATCCGGCGATTCCGCCAGCTCGGCTCCAAAGCTCCGGGTCACGCCGAGTATCACTGGGTCTCGGGAGTCGAAACTACAACCGGCCCGCTGGGACAGGGAGTCGCCACCAGCGTGGGGATGGCCATCGGACAGAAGTGGCTGGCGGCTCGTTACAACCGTCCTGATTTTGAGGTCTTCAATTACAGAATCTATGCCGTTTGCGGAGACGGCTGCATGATGGAGGGCATCGCGTCGGAAGCGGCCTCGCTCGCCGGTCATCTGGGCCTCGACAACCTTTGCTGGATCTATGACAACAATCACATCAGCATCGAAGGCGATACGCGCATCACTTTCACCGAAGATATCGCGGCCCGGTTCCTGGGTTACGGATGGAACGTTCTGCGGGTCGGCGATGCCAACGACATCGATCGCATCGGGCAAGCCCTCGAGACTTTCCGGACGACCAAAGGGCGGCCAACCTTCATCATTCTCGACAGCCACATCGGCTACGGCTCGCCTCACAAACAGGACACCGCCGAAGCGCACGGCGAACCGCTCGGCGACGAGGAAATCCGCCTGACCAAGCGCGCCTATGGATGGCCCGAGGACGCGAAGTTCCTGGTGCCCGACGGGGTCTACGAGCATTTCGCCGCGGGTGTGGGCGCGCGCGGCGCAAAAGCGCGACGGGAATGGACGGAGCGTTGCTGTACCTACCAGATCCGGTACCGCGAACTCTGGACCGAAACCGAGCAGATGCAGCGCCGCGATCTGCCCGCTTCGTGGGACCGCAACTTGCCCGTCTTTCCGACGGACGCGAAGGGAATCGCGGGCAGAGACGCCTCGAGCAAAGTCCTGAATGTGCTGGCGCAGAATATTCCCTGGTTGCTCGGCGGCTCGGCCGATCTGGCCCCCTCCAACAAGACTCGCTTGACCTTTGAAGGAGCCGGGGATTTCCAGGCCACTACTCCTGCCGGAAGGAACCTGCACTTTGGAATCCGTGAGCACTCGATGGGCGCGATCGTAAACGGACTCTCTCTTTCCAAGATACGCGCGTTCGGCGCCACATTTTTCATCTTCAGCGATTACATGCGCCCGGCGATTCGGCTCTCGGCGCTCATGGAGATTCCCAGTATTTTCATCTTCACCCATGACGCCATGGGCGACGGAGAAGACGGGCCTACGCACCAGCCGGTGGAACATCTAGCGTCGCTGCGCGCCATTCCGGGACTTGTTACGTTGCGGCCGGGCGATGCCAACGAAGCTGTCGAGGCCTATCGCTGCATTCTGCAATTGCGGCACAAGCCCGCGGTGTTGGTGCTCTCGCGCCAGCCCCTGCCGACCCTGGACCGAAGCAGATACGCCTCCGCGTCTGGAGTGGCGCGCGGCGCCTACGTCCTGGCGGATGCTCCCGGAGGCAATCCCGAAGTGATCCTGATTGCTTCGGGAAGCGAAGTGAGTCTCGCAGTGGATGCGCATGAAGCGCTTCTCGCTGGAGGCATTCGTTCGCGAATGGTATCGATGCCGTCCTGGGACATTTTCGAAGATCAGAATCAAGAGTACCGGGACACCGTGCTGCCGCCTGCGGTAAAGGCGCGGGTCGCGATCGAGCAGGCCTCCACGTTCGGATGGGAACGGTATGTGGGCAATACCGGGCGAGTGATCGGGATGAAAACCTTCGGAGCTTCGGCGCCGCTCAAGGAACTCCAGAAGGAATTCGGTTTCGAGCCGGAAACCGTGGTCGCGGCAGCGAAGCAGGTTTTGTCCCGGGCATAAACGATGCCGTCCTCCCGGAAGACAGCGGCCGCGGAAAACGCAACGGCCGCAGCGATAAGTGTCGAGGGCGATGGGCGAAGCGCGCCGCTCGGCGCTACCCTCGTCCCAGGGGGCGCCAATTTCAGCCTGTATTCGCGCAACGCTTCTGCCGTGGAGTTACTGTTGTTCGAGCGGGAAGACGATTCCCGTCCCTCGCGCGTCATTACCATCGATCTCATCTGCAACCGCACCAGCCATTATTGGCACGTATTTGTGCCCGGCGTGCAGGCAGGCCAGCTCTACGGCTACCGGGTCCACGGACCGTTCGATCCCGTGAACGGCATGCGATTCGCCCCCTCGAAGGTATTGCTTGATCCATACGGGCGCGCCGTAGCCGTCCCGGTCAATTACAGCCGTGATGCCGCGCGACTCGAAGGCGACAACGCCGCCACGGCGATGAAGAGCGTCGTGGTCGATCCAGCCGCATACGACTGGGAAGGCGACAGGCTGCTGCACCGGCCGTCTTCCCGAACCATCATTTACGAGATGCATGTGAGGGGCTTCACACGGCATCCCAGTTCAGGGGTCTCTGAGAAAAGGCGCGGCACGTACGCCGGCTTGATCGAGAAGATTCCCTATCTTAAGCGGCTTGGCATTACGGCGGTTGAACTCCTTCCGGTGTTCCAGTTCGATACCCAGGATGCCCCCGCCGGGCGAACCAACTACTGGGGATATGCGCCGGTATCCTTCTTCGCGCCGCACCGTGGCTATAGCTCGCACCGGGATCCGCTTGGCCCGGTGAACGAATTTCGGGACATGGTAAAGGCGCTGCACCGGGTTGGGATCGAGGTCATTCTCGACGTTGTTTTCAACCACACCGCCGAGGGCGATCACAACGGGCCGACGTCGAGTTTCCGGGGCCTCGACAACAGCACCTATTACATGCTTCAGCTTGACCGTTCGCGTTACGCGAACTACAGCGGCACGGGAAATACGCTCAACGCCAATCATCCCATTGTGCGCCGCATGATTTTGGATAGCCTCCGCTACTGGGTCGAGCAGATGCACGTGGATGGCTTCCGGTTCGATCTGGCCTCCATTCTCGATCGTGATGAATCGGGGAATTTGATGCCGAACCCGCCGGTGCTCTGGGATATCGATTCCGATCCTGTCCTGGCCGGCACCAAGCTCATCGCGGAGGCCTGGGATGCCGCCGGTTTATATCAGGTCGGCAACTTCATCGGGGACAGCTGGAGGGAATGGAACGGGAGGTTCCGCGATGACGTCCGCAGCTTCTTTCGAGGAGACAATGGGGTAGTACCGCGTCTCGCGGACCGCCTGCTGGGAAGCCCGCAGATTTATGGCCACAAGGAACGCGAGGCTGAGGCGAGCGTAAATTTCGTCACGTGTCACGACGGCTTTACGCTCAATGACCTGGTCTCCTACAGCCAAAAACACAACGAGCTGAACGGCGAGGATAATCGGGACGGTGCGAACGACAACCTGAGCTGGAATTGGGGCGTCGAGGGCCCCAGCGACGATCCAGCCGTTGAACGCGTGCGAAATCGGCTGGTAAAGAATTTTCTGGCCGTGACCATGCTGTCGCTTGGTTTGCCGATGATTTTGATGGGCGACGAAGTCCGGCGCACCCAGCAGGGCAACAACAACGCGTATTGCCAGGATGATGAGACCACTTGGTTCGACTGGACGCTGATCGACATCGGTTCGTATCGCTGCTCGCCGAAAGGCGACTGTTGCGAGACCTCGAACCGGAACGCCGGAACGAAAACCTCAACCAGGTCCTCCGGGACGCCGCGAAGGCCTGGCATGGCGTAAAGCTGAACCAGCCTGACTGGAGCGACCAGTCGCACAGCGTGGCGTTTAGCGCGGAAGCGCCAAACCGCAAGATGCGCTTTTGCCTGATCCTGAATGCCTATTGGGAGCCGCTCGACTTCGAGCTGCCTGCGCCGGGAGAACGCAGCGGCGATTCTTGGCGCCGGTGGATCGATACGACGCTGGAATCTCCGGACGACATCGTCGAATGGCAGTCTGCGCCGCCGGTATCCGGGGATGCCTACCGTGCTGGACCTCGGTCCATCGTAGTGCTTTTCGCCGAAGATATTGGCATAGCGCCCGGCTTCTGACCGGGACGGGAGGCTCTTCTCCGCGGGAACAGGGCCCATTTTTAAAATCGAGGAGGCAGTGCGCATGAAAGCCGCAATCGCAGAGTCGAATCGCCGGTTGGAAATTCCAGGCGCCGCCCGGATCGTGGAAGGGAATGGCGGGTTGTCCAAGGTGCGCGTCACTTCCGCCAGGGCGGAAGGGGAAATCTACCTGCATGGCGCGCACCTCCTGGAAGCCGGCGGGCAGAGAAGAAGTATTTTTTGTCAGCTCCGAATCGCGATGGGAGGATGGCCGGGCGATCCGGGGAGGCATTCCTATCTGTTTTCGGTGGTTCGGTGCCAAGGCGCCGGCGCACGGTTTCGTGCGCACGAAGGCGTGGCAGATCGAGTCGATCGCCCGCGTGGAAGATGCGGTCCGAGTCAGCATGTTTACCGAAAGCAGCGAAGATAGGAAGAAATGGTGGCCCGCGGAATTTCGCGCGGTGTATCGCGTCACTTTCGATTCGGAGTTGAGCCTTGGGCTTGAGGTCACCAATCCTGGGGAAGCGCCTCTGCGCTTTGAGGAAGCCCAGCATGCCTACCATCGCGTGGGCGACATCGAAAAGGCGCGAGTGCGGGGCCTGGATGGCGTTCGCTATCTCGATAAGGCCGACTCGAACCGGGAAAGGCAGCAGCAAGGGGACGTAGCAATCGTTTCGGAAACCGATCGCGTGTACCTCGACACCAGCGGCGCCATCGAAATCGGCGATCCCGCCCTGAAGCGCCGCACCCGCGTTACCAAAGAGAATTCGCGCACGACCGTGGTGTGGAATCCATGGATCGAAAAGGCGCACGCGCTGTCGGATCTCGCCGACGACGAATGGCCGCGAATGATCTGTATCGAAACCAGCAACGTCGCCGATTATTAAGACCTTCGTCGATACGAACGTCTTGATCTATGCCCATGATGCAGATGCAGGCAAGAAACATATTCCTTCAGCGAGAGGTGCAGCGGCCCGTTCGTGGCCGCCGTCGGCTGCTGCGCGAAAGAATCCACCGGAAACGACCCGTACAGAAATAACAGGAGCAGGAAGAATATTCGCCGGAGACTCGCGGCCATGAATCAACCTCCCAATCGCGGAAAATAGCAGCGCCGAGCTTATATCCTCCCGGATTCTACCGCGACACGATGCCTCAGCGGTTGTCCCAGGCTAACTTCATCGTGAGGCCGCGCGCAGCTCGCTATCCCTCCCTGGCGATTTACATTCCAGGGCGGACAATGCCCAGCCTGTTCATGCGGAAGTAGAGAGTCGAGCGGTTCAATCCCAAACGCGTTGCGGCCCCGTTTGGACCGGAGAGCACCCATCTTGTCTCCTTCAGGGTACTCAAAATGTGCCTTCGCTCGACCTCCTCCATAGTTTGGGCCCGGCTGCTGTCGGATCCCGGCGTGGCCTGTGTATTGAGATCTCGGACGGGAACGCGCAGCACTGGCCCTGGAGACAGGATCACGGCACGTTCGATCACGTTCTCGAGTTCGCGAATGTTTCCCGGCCAGTGATATTGCGCGAGCAGATGCATCGCCTCGCAGGGGATCGTATCGATGGCTTTGTTCATGCGCCGGGCGGCCTGTTGCACAAAGCGCCGCACGAGCAACGGTATATCTCCACGGCGTTCGCGCAGAGGCGGAATCGAGATGGGGAAAACATTCAGCCGGTAGTAAAGGTCGCTGCGGAACTGCTTCTCCGCAATCATCCCTTCCAGGTTGCAATGAGTCGCAGCCACGACGCGAACGTCGGCCCTCCGCGTGCGAGTGCTTCCCAGACGCTCGAATTCCCGCTCCTGCAGGACGCGCAGAAGCTTCGGTTGCAACTCCAGGGGGATATCGCCGATTTCGTCCAAAAACAGAGAACCGCGGTCCGCCAACTCCAATCGGCCGATTTTCTGGGCAATCGCCCCGGTGAAGGCTCCTCGCTCGTGCCCGAACAGTTCGCTCTCCAGAAGGCCAGTCGGTATCGCCGCGCAGTTGAGTTTGACAAAAGTCCGCTCCCGGCGGCGGCTGCCCTGGTGAATCGCGCGCGCGATAAGCTCCTTGCCGGTGCCGGTCTCTCCCAGCAGCAACACAGTCGAATCGCTCGGGGCGACGGTTCGAACCAGTTGGAGCACCTTCCGGAGCGCCGCGCTCTGGCCCACGATTTCTTCAAAACCCGCCTCGGTGGAGTCTCTGCCAGAAATTGGTTCCATCTCTTCCGGGAACGGCTGGTCTTGATCTTTCAATGGAGTCCTTTCGATTTCGATCGGGGGATCACAGGGCGAGTACGAATGTCCGCGGTCCGAGTGCGAAAAGGCGAAAGCAGTTGAAACCATGGCAATCCTCCTGTAAAAACCAAGTTTGCCGGCCAGCGGCGATCATTGTGAGGTTGTGTGTGAAGTTATGTGGGAAGTCATGTCGAGTTCAGCGTTTTCGCAGGTTCGCCACGTCGCTTTCTCTTTCGATCCACTCGCGTATATAAGCCGGGCAATTCTGAAGACCGATGCTGCCCGTCTCGCACAAGGCCAGAAACTTCACGGCCTCCCGATCCACCAGCGTTACGTCCTTTAGATCCAGCACCAGCCGGCCGCCTTCCGCCTCCAGTTCGAAGAGCTTTTTCAGCTCCGCCGGGTCTCCGGCTTCAATGCGGCCGCTCAGCTTGAATACAATCTGCTTGTTCGCCGTTCTCTGAATCTTGAGCATTTGAATCTTCAGAAGAACCTCTGCCTCGGTGCAGTTTCAAATGTGCCCGGACACAGATGTGAGGGCAATCACAATGCCAAGCTAATCGATTGAAATACAGGGAGTTGCCAGCCCCATCAGTGATGATTGTTCGCCAATTGGTTAAAAGCCGCACAAAAGACCCGCGAGGCCGGTGAGTGGGCGCGAGGGTGCGAGGGCTAAGTCTTGAACCGATTCTTGTTGATCTTGAATGCTCGAATTTTTGATTCCAGCGTAGAGCGGGGCATGCCCAGTTTGGCCGCCGCACCCGAGGGTCCAAACACACGGCCCCCGCTTTCGCGTAAGGCCGCTTCGATCATCTCCTTCTCCTGAGCCGCAAGTTTTTCAGAGAACTCAAACCGGCTCTTCGGTTCCGCTGCAGCCGGCTGGTGCGAAAGCCAGCTCTCATCGACGGAGAAGGTTTCTGTCTCGCAGACGATCACGGATCGTTCAACAACGTTCTGCAACTCGCGGATGTTCCCCGGCCAGGGATAGGAGGCAAGCAAGCTCAGGCTCTTCTTGTGTGCCCTCCGTATGTTCTTTCCCGCCTTCCGTGCGTAACGATCGACGAAGTACTCAACCAGGAGGGGAATATCCTCCCGCCGTTCCCGCAGGGAAGGAATCTCGATGGGAAAAACGTTGAGGCGGTAAAAGAGGTCGCGGCGAAAGGCGCCCGCTGCGATGCCGGCCTGCAAGTCGCGATTCGTGGCGGCGATCACGCGGACATCGCTTCGGATGGACCGGCTTCCTCCGACGCGGTCAAACTCGTGTTCCTGGAGCACACGGAGGAGGGCGATCTGGGTCTCAGCAGGAAGATCTCCGACTTCATCGAGGAAGATCGTCCCGCCTTCAGCCAGTTCAAAGCGGCCCAAACGCCGCTGCGTCGCCCCCGTAAACGCTCCTTTTTCATGGCCAAACAATTCTGAGGCGATTAAATCGCGCGGGATCGCCGCGCAGTTGACGCTTACAAAAGGGCGTGAGGAGCGATGCGACCGCCTATGGATGGCTCGGGCCACAAGCTCCTTCCCCGTCCCGGTTTCGCCGGTGATCAGAACGATGGAGTCAGTCGGAGCGACCTTCGACACGCGCGAAAGCACTCGTTGCAGCGCGGGCGACGCTCCGACAATCTCTTCAAACATGGATGTTTTGTCGATTTCTTCCCGCAGGGCGACATTCTCGTGTTGCAGCCGTTCTTCGGCCCGCTTGCGGTCCTCGATATCGGTCGCGGCTACGTACCAACGCGTGATGCGGCCATGTTCATCCCGCAGGGGATTGCGGCGGAAAAGAAACCAGCGATAGACCCCGTCTTTTCGCCGTATCCGCGCTTCCCCCTCGTGCGGAAGCCCGCTCAGGAATTGACTTTGAACTTCGCCCATAATCCGCTCCCAATCCCCCGGAAAGAAGACGCCGGGAGGGTCGGAGAGCCGCCATTCCTCCAGAGTCTGGCCGTAGTAATCAAGTGCGGACTGGTTGGCGTAAAGGCGGTCGCCATCGGGCCCCTGGACGAACACGTGCTGCGGCGCAAGATCGAGCATCTGGCGGAGTTCTGTTTCCTGTTCCCGGATCCTTTCTTTGGCATGCTTGCGCTCGGTAATGTCCTCGCATGCAACCAGGACAACCGGTTCGTTTTCCCGAAGAACGGCTCTGGCCGTCTCGCGAACCCACAGCATCGAGCCGTCCTTGCGCGCTTTGCGAATTTCCCAGCTCATGGATTGGCTGGGTTGTGCGAGGCACTGCGCGAGACATCGTTGAGCCGCTTCGCGATCGGGCTCATAAAACACGTTGAGCACTGTCTGACCGACTAACTCAGCAACGTTGTACCCAAGTTGTTCAGCACCAAAAGTATTGACGGCCAAAACGGTCCCGGCGGCGTCCACCATGAAGTACATCGTCGGGTTATTCTCAAAGGCGTGCCGCCATTGCTCCTCAATTTTCCGCAGCGATTCCCCGGCTCTCTTTGTTGCGGTGACGTCCATGACTGCCCCGGCAAACTCGATATCGTCCGTTCCCTCCCTCAGGGTCTGAGCCACCACATGGAGATACTTGACGTCGCCATTGGGCATGAGCAATCGATGCTCAAAATCAAAATCCTTCCCATCGCGTGACGCACGCTCGACGGTCTCTTGCACCAGGCCCGCATCTTCCGGATGAACGCGTTCGAGAACAAGCTCCAGTGCGATTCTCACACTCGGGTCGTACTGGAAGATTCGAAAGGTCTCCTCCGACCAGAAGAGCTCTCCGGTAGAAACCCTCCAGCCGAAGCTGCCAGTGTGGCTGAGCCTTTGGGCCTCGGCCAAATACGCTTCCCGGCGACGCAGTTCCTCCGTCAGACGCTCCTGCTCGGTGACATCGATGGCAGTGCCGACGATATGTTTCAGCACTCCGTCGCCGACGATGGGCACACCGACGCAGCGAATGTGCCGAATCTCGCCATCCGGCCGCACGATGCGCTTCTTGGCATCGCATCCCAGACCTTCCGCAAGCATTTTCTCTATCGTCCGGGCCATGAACTCGCGGTCCTGCGGGTGGACGGTTCCCAGATATCGCTCGAGTGTGGGAGGCGCCCCGGCCGGGTCGAGACCGTAGATCTGAAAAAGCTCGGGCGACCAATAGTCAAAAAATCCCGAGGGGTTGAACGCCCAGCATCCCATGTGGGCAAGCCTTTGCCCCTCGGCAAGATAGAATTCGTTCCGCCGCAGGTGTTCTTGCGCCCTTTTCAGATCCTCGATATCTATGCTCGATCCGTACCAGCGAACGATGTTTCCGCGGTCGTCGCGCAAGGGTGCTTTGTGGTGCAGCATCCAGCGATAAGCTCCGTCCGCACGGCGGACGCGAGCTTCATATTCAAAGGTCGCCCCGGTAGCCAGGCACGCGCGCCACTTCGCAACGATTCCGTCGACATCCTTCGGATGAATCGAAGCCGTCCAGGCCCAGCCCTCCAGATCCTTCAGCGATAGCCCCACGTACCTGAGCCAGGGCTCGTTGAAGAAATCAAGATAGCCATCGGGCAAAGCGGTATGGATCAGCGCGGGAGTCGAGTCGATGACGAGCCGAGGGTCCGGCGTCTGCCCGGGCCGGTCGGAAGCATGGCCGGTGGATGCCATAGCGCCGATTATATATTCGTTTCAGCTCAGATTGCTCGTTGGCCCTAAGGGCGCCAGTGACAACCTGTTTGCGATCGCGAGTGTTCGACCAACTCACATACTGCGCGGAGAGCTGTCAGCATCTGTGCATCTGCCAGCATGTTGACACGAGTCCGCAAGCTTCACGGGGAGTGATTCTCTATAAGGCGCTTCTTTTGAAAGAAATCCTGGACGCACTCATTTCGGGCCTTCGATTGCCCTGTCGCAGGCTGCACCCGTATGACAAGGCTGTAAGTGCGATTAGCCGCCATCGGGACTCATAACAGCTTTCCCGAAAGGGAGTTCATTCCATGTCCAGAAAAGTGGCAGACATGCTGTGGGAGATGCTCGCGAAGGCTGGAGTCAAACGGTGCTATGGCATCGTTGGCGACGCCCTGAATCCCGTCATTGACGCGCTGCGCCGCAACGGCAAGGTCGAGTTCGTCCACGTCCGCAACGAGGAATACGGTGTTTTCGCCGCCGTCGCCGAGGCTTACTTCACCGGCAATCCGGTGGCGGTGTGTGGAACCGCCGGCCCTGGCGTCGTCCATCTGATCAACGGACTGCTGGACGCGCGCAAGGAGGGAGCTGCCATCATCGCGATTGCGGGCGACGTGGAGACGAAGCTCATCGACACGGAGGCACTGGAAGAACTCAACCCGTACAAATTCTTCGAAACCGCATCCCTCTACACCGGGCGCCTCGTCAACCCGGAACAGGCGCGAGCGGTGATTCACACCGCGATTCTCACCGCTGTAGTGGAAAAGGGACCCACGGTGCTCTCCATTCCCGGCGACGTTGCTGCGGCTGACGCGACTGACCACGAAACCGAGATCACCATTCCCGGCGCGGCCGTTCTGCGTCCCTCCGACGCCGACCTCAACCGCCTTGTGCAGATGATCGACGATGCGAGAGCCGTGGCGATCTTCGGCGGCGATGGCTGCAGGGAGGCCCACGATGAGGTGGTGCAACTGGCGGACAGATTGAAGGCGCCGGTCGGCTATGCATTCCGCGGCAAGCAATGGTTGGAACCTGACAATCCCAACGCGGTTGGCATGACCGGCCTGCTCGGTTACGGCGGAGCCTATGGCGCCATTCACGACGCCGATCTCCTGCTGCTGCTTGGTACTGACTTCCCCTTCCCGGAGTTTCTCCCCGGCGACCGCGTGAAGAAAGTCCAGATCGACAAGAATCCCAAACACATTGGCCGCCGCACGGCCGTCGATCTTGGGCTTGTAGGCGACATTCGAGAGACTGTAACCGCCTTGCTGAAGAGCGTGAGCGTCAAGACCGACGCCCGCTTTCTCGACAAACACGTCGCTGACACGAAATCGTTCCACGAACTTCTTCAGCACTACGTAGTGAAAGGGCCCGGGATCAAGCCCATACGCCCGGAGTTCCTGGCCGCCACGCTCAGCGATGTCGCTTCCGACGACGCGATGTTTTTCGCCGACACCGGCACGGCATGCATGTGGCTGGCACGGCACATCAATGGCGGCAGAAATCGCAGGCTCTTTGGTTCGTTTTCATGGGCGTCCATGGCCAATGCCGCTGCCAATGCGTTTGGTGCCCAGTTGGCGTACCCCGGCCGGCAAACGATCGCGCTGTGCGGCGACGGCGGCTTCACCATGCTTGGGCTGGGGGACCTGTTGACGCAGGTGGAACGAAAAACCCCTGTTGTTCAGGTCATTCTGAACAATGGGTCTCTCGATTTCGTCAATATCGAACAGCAAGAAGCCGGCTTCGTCCCCTTCGGCGTGGAATTCAAGAACCCCAATTTTGCGAGGGTCGCCGAGGCGATGGGCGCGAAGGGGATTCGCATCGAAGAGCCTGGCGACGTGCGGGAAGCACTCGCCGAAGCCCTGGCGCACCAGGACGGCCCCGTAGTCGTCGATGCGGTAGTCGATCCCTTCGCTCTATCGCTGCCGTCGCACGTTCCTTTCCGCACGGCGACAGGCTTCACCCTTAGCTTTGCCAAGCAGGTATGGAACGGAAAGATGGACGCGGTGATTAAGTCGATTGAGCATAACGTCCGATTGGTCTGAGTAGCAGCAGGAAGTCGCCCCGCGCACGCGGTTGGGAATTCGCGTTGGGGATTCACAGTGAAGTTTATCTTTCAATTAGGGAGGCGGGTCGACTATGGCGGCTGCGAGTACACAGGCTCCTGTTCCTGCGAAGGAGCCGGAGCACGTTCTGGAGCAGCCTAAGCCCGAACCGAAATGGCGTAGCTACCTCGTCCCGGCGCTGGTGGTGCTGCTGGCTGCCGCAGTCGTGTTCACGATCACCTGGAACTGGAATTCCTGGGAGGGTGGCCGCATCGAACAGGTCACCGACGACGCGTATGTCCGAGGCGATCTTACGCCGCTGAGCACCAAGGTGGCGGGGCTGGTTAAAGATGTACACGTCTCCGACTATCAACAGGTCCGTCGTGGAGACGACATTGTCGACCTGCAGGATGACGATTACCAGGCCCAGGTGGCGCAGGCCGGCGCCGCGGTGGAAGCGGCCAAGGCCGCGATCGAGAACAATCGCCGCCAAATCGAGCTGCAGGACTCGCGCATCGACAAGGCTCTTGCTGGAATCGATCAGGCCAAGGCTCAAATCACGGCCGCGCAAGCCGCGAAAGCGGCAGCCCAGGCGGATGTAGTGCGCACGCAGGAGGAACGCACCCGCCAGGAGGCGCTCTTTCAGACGCAATCCGCCACACGGCAGAAGGTCGAGCAGGCCGTTGCCGACCAGCAACGGCTGGCGGCTCAGTTCGCCAGTCGCGATGCCGACATCGAGGAGGCGAAAACGACGCTGCGCAGCAGCGAAATAGCAGCCGAGTCGGAACGCCGCGGTGAAGCTGTCTACGAGTCGCAACAGTCGCAACTTCTCGCGGACCTCCATGCCAAGGAAGCGGCTCTTACCGGGGCGCAGGTGAACCTCGGATACACGAAGATCACGGCGCCTGGGGACGGCACCGTAGGCGAACGGCAGGTCCGCCCCGGCCAGCTCGTCTCGCCCGGAACTCAGGTGATTTTGTTCGTGAGCAGCGTGAAATGGGTCGAGGCCAACTACCGCGAGACGCAGCTCACCAACATGAAAATCGGCGACCCGGCCGAAATTCGCGTCGACGAATATCCCGGAGAAATCGTTCGCGGAAAGATTGCTGAAATCGCGCCGGCCAGCGGTTCTCAGGTCGCCTTGCTGCCGCCCGACAACGCCACCGGCAACTTCACGAAAGTCGTGCAAAGAATTCCCGTCAAGATTGCCCTCGATGATTCGATCGTTGCCGCAAATCTGCGTCCCGGGCTTTCCGTAATCGCCACCGTTCGCACACGGCATTAAAGGGAGCGCACGATGGCTGCTTCGACCACGGTCCTGCCCAAAGCGAGGGCGTTACAGGTCGCTCAGGCCATTGCGGGGGCCACTCCGTCTGCTCTCTCCAACAGCCCCCTGCTCGGTATTTTGGGCGTCATCATGGGTGCCGGGATCGTCACCCTCGCCGGCCGGATGATCACGCTCGGTGTTGCCGACCTCAAGGGTTCCGTGGGAATTGGTTTCGACGATGGGGCGTGGATCGGCAGCGCCTTCAACATCGGCTTGATGTTCATCGGCCCCTTCACCGTGTATCTGGGTGGTTTGCTCGGCCCCCGGCGAATACTTCTCCTTGCCGCGGGTTCATTTACCGTGATCAGCGCGTTTCTTCCCTTCATTCACAACTACAGTTTACTGATTGCAGCCCTCTCGCTGGCCGGGCTGACCTCCGGAACGTTCTACCCGCTAACGCTCACCTTTGCCCTGAAAAACACTCCGCCGCGGTTCCTTCCATTCACGCTGGCGCTCTATGCGACATTCGTCGATGGGGCCGTGAACATCGCTCCTTCGCTGTACGGCTGGTTCAGAGACGATCTCGGATGGCAATGGATGTTCTGGTGTTCCGCGGTACTCACGCCGGCGATGATGGTCTGCGTCTACTATGGGATACCGGTTTCTCCGGCCGCCAAAAAGCCCGGGGCCGCACCCAGCTTTGCCGGATTTTTGTACGCCAGTGCAGGCTTCGCGTCGTTGTTCGCCGCGCTCGATCAAGGGCAGCGGCTCGATTGGTGGCGCTCGGGATTATTCGTCGCGCTGTTTCTGGGCGGTTCGTTCTTTCTGCTGGCTTCGCTCGTGAGGCGCATGCGCGGCCCCAATCCCCTGGTCGACTTGCCGTATCTGCGTCAATGGAACACGTTGCTGCTGGGTATCGGGCTTATACTCTTTCGTTTCGCTCTCCTCGCCACGGTCGTTCTCATTCCGCAAGTGCTGGCGGTCCATGGATTCGAGGCCGATCAGATTGGCCCCGCGTTGATTTGGATCGCCGCTCCTCAGCTGATTATCGCGGTCATTGCCGCCTTCCTGCTCCGTGCGAATTTCGATTCGCGGCTGCTCATGGCGGCAGGTTTCGCGTGTATTGCTTTTGCGTGCTGTCTGAATGCGACTCTCACGAGTGCCTGGTCGGCGGCGGATTTCTACCGCACCGAATTGCTCATGGGCGTGGGACAGTCGTTTGCTTTCGTCGGCATCGTCTCGACGATTGTGCTGCAGGCGATCTTCTCGGGCGGATTGTCGAAGCCCCAATGGGCCCTCACATTTTCTTCGTTCTTTCACGTCGTGCGGCTGTTTGGCGGGCAGATTGGCGTGGCCTTCATAGGCTTCTTCATCGCGCAGCGGGAAAGGCTGCACTCGAACCTTCTCGGCCTGCACGTTTCGCAGGGAAGCTGGATCACCGACAGCAATCTCCGGCTGCTGACTGCGGGACTTTTTCCCAGATCGTCCGGCCTGGCCGACGCCGCGGGCCGGGCCGCGGAAGTCATCGGCGGCAGAGTCCGGCTGCAGGCCTATACGCTGACGTTCATCGATGGATTTCATCTGGTGGCGTGGGCGTGCGTTCTCGCCCTCGTCCTCATCGCCCTTTTGCGCAGGGCGCCGCTCGATTATGGCGAACTCAGCAATGCAGGCCGGCCGGCAGTTCCGCAGAGGGAGTCAAGATGATGAAATCGCGCGTCGCATTCGTGGCAGCCGCCCTTGTCGCCTTTGGTATTCCCCATCCAGCTCGAGCGCAGGCCGACGTTTCCGCCCCCCGGCGGCTCACGTTGCAGGAGGCGGTCGCACTCGCTCTGAAGCACAATCACAGCGTGCGCATCACGGCGTACCAGGTGGAGGAAAAGGAGCAGGCCAAAGATGTTGCCCGCAGCCGGTATTTCCCGACGTTCCAGAATCAGACTCGAGCTCTCCATGTGACCGACTCCCAATTCATCCAGCTTCCGGAAGGCTCGCTGGGGAGCGCCGCGGGGGTTCCCATTCCCAACCAGCCGGTAACCCTCAATCAGGGTGGACACACGTTCGTAATAAGCAACACAGAGCTTGACCAGCCGCTGACGCAATTGTTCACCCGCGTGAAGCCGGGCAACGACGTTGCCGCCGCGGACCTGGACGCAACCCGCGCCAACGCCCGCGACACGCAAAACAAAGTCGCCTTGCAGGTTCACGAGCTCTATTACAAGGTCCTGATCGCCCAGCTGCACCGCAGCGCCGCGGAAACGAAGATCAAGGCTGACCAGGATCTCGAGAGCGAGCGTGTGGAACAGGTGAAATATGGCAACACGCTGGAAGAAGAGCTGATCGATAGCCGCGCGCAGTCTCTGGAGGCGCAGCAGGATCTGCTGACCACCGACCTGCAACTCTCGGACCTGACGATGGATCTCGACGACGCGCTGGGGTTGCCGCTCGCAACCAAACTCGTGCTCGATCCTGCCGTCCCGGCGCTGCACGACATCTGCACGCTCGAGGAATGTATCAAAAGCACCCAGAAGTCGCATCCGGAGATCGTGGCGGCCCGCGCCGACGTGGAGAAAGCGTCGGGCGCCCTGCGGCTCTCCAAGGCGGATTATATTCCGGACGTCTCCGCCTTTGCCCGCTACAGCTACCAGGACAATGTCCCTTTTCTCGCGCGCAACTTCGGCACTTTCGGGGTCCAATTGACCTACGACCTGTTCGATGCCGGACGCAGGCGCGCGACCGTCCGCGAGAGCGACGCCCAGCTGGCGCAAGCGCAGGAGAACCTCGCGCGGGTTACCGAGGAGGCGGAACTCCGAGTCCAGGCGGCCTACAACAAGCTCGAACGAACGAAGCAGATGGTGCACGTCTCGGAACGGGTAGTGGCCCTCCGCGAGGAAGCATCCCGTGTTTCGGCGCAGCAACTGGAGCACGGCGCCGCTCTGAAATCCGATGCGGATGGCGCCGTGGCCCGGGAATTCGAAGCCAAAACGTTGCTGCTGCAGTCCCAACTCGATTACATCGCGGCAGGCGATGAGCTCATCGAGGCCACCGGGCAAACCCCTCAATGAGTGGCAAGGCCCGCGGCGCGATTTGCTTCCGCCAACACCGGCCGGGTTCGAACCTAAAGACCTGGGAGTGGTGGCCGACACTACTACACACGTCACGGCAGCCAGGTTGTGTCAGCATCCCCGCAGGCTGCGAGCATGTTGACATCGACCTGCGGCCACCGAACTCTTCCACGCAAGTAAAACGCGTTTTTTCATGGACTTGGTTCCATCGACGTCTTGGATTTAAAAATGCCTTAGAAAAGAGCTGCTGCAATCCAAAAGTGACATGCCCGGCGGCCGATCCTAAATTCACAACCCAGCAACCCACATTCATGAGGGGGGAAGGGGAACATTGGATGTTTCCAAGCTCGGGAAAAAGGTGCCGGGGTTTTTCCGGCCCCCGATGTTCCTCATGGGGTGCTTCGGGAAAAACATGACTGAGCCGACAATCGTGATAATTGGCGGAGGGTTTGGTGGGTTGGCCGCCGCGAAGGCCCTGCGAAATACGCCCGCGGATATCGCCTTGATCGACCGCACAAACCACCATCTATTTCAGCCGTTACTCTATCAGGTGGCCACGTCGGTTCTGTCTCCGGGCCAAATAGGTTCTCCCATCCGGGGAATCCTGCGGCGGCAGAAGAACACCACGGTGGTCATGGGCGAAGCCATAGGTGTGGACAAGGACCGGAAGTGCGTCATCGTGAGTGACGCCGACCGCGAGGCAGTTCCCCTTCCCTACGATTACCTGATTCTGGCCACAGGGGCGAGTCACAGCTACTTCGGGCACAGCGAATTCGAGCAATACGCGCCGGGTCTAAAGACCCTCGGCGACGCCGAGGCGGTTCGGAACAAGGTCCTGGCGGCCTTCGAACTGGCCGAGGCCGAAGAAGACCCGAGCCGCCACCGGGACCTGCTGACCTTCGTACTGGTCGGCGCCGGACCCACGGGAGTGGAGATGGCCGGGGCGCTCGCGGTGCTGGTGCACGGAACCCTCAGATCCGAATTCCGGCGGATTGAACCCGGTTCCGCGCGTGTTGTGCTGGTCGATGCGGGCCACAGGGTCCTCCAGCAGTTTTCCGAAGATCTTTCCGCCGCCGCGAAAAAGCGGCTCGAGAGATTGGGAGTTGACGTCCGGCTTGGCCACACTGTCGATCAGATCGACGCAGACGGCGTCGTCGTGAACGGCGAGCGCATTGTCAGCAAAACTGTAATCTGGACCGCGGGAGTGGCGCCCTCGCCCGTGGGTAAGTGGCTCAACCGCGATGCGAACAAGACCCCCGTTGAGAAGATTGTCGAGACCGACCGTGCCGGCCGCGTCCGTATCCAGCATGATCTCACTGTCGCCGGGTATCCCGAGATTTTCGTCATCGGTGACACAGCATCGCTCGATCAGGATGGCAAGCCGCTGCCGGGCGTTGCGCAGGTGGCCATCCAGCAAGGGCGCTATGCGGGAAAACTCATTCACAGCCGCGTGACTGGCGGCCCTGCGCTGCGCCCATTTCGCTACTTTGACAAAGGAAACATGGCCGTCGTCGGCAAGGGTTTTGCCGTGCTGCAAAGCGGAAGGCTTCATGTCAGCGGCGGGTTGGCGTGGATCGCGTGGGCTGCTATACACCTCCAATTCCTGGCGACATCGAGTCTCCGGTTGGCTGTGTTCCTTCAGTGGGTGTGGACTTATCTGACCGGCCAGAGAGGCGACCGTCTCATCGTGAATCATCACCAGTCAGAGCCCTGGAAGACAGCGCCGGATACAAACGCCAGAGCGGTGGCTACCGGCGGGTGAACGTCCGCGAAAGTACGCTGCAAGAGTATGCAGCGGGATGTGTGACGAAATGGAGGCTTGCACAAGTGAACGCTCAGAGCAAAGTTCCGGGAACGGCGAGAAAGCTGGCGGCTTTGGCCGTGCTGATCGGCGGATTTCTCCTGGCCGCAAGCCTTTGCTTCGGCGCTGCGGAAAACCATGCCCCGCTCCCGAACATTTTTCGCACGGAATCGACGCCCGCCGACTCGATTTTTCGCTTGTCGATACTGGTCCTGGTCATCACGGGCCTCATTTTTGCAGTCGTTTTCAGCTTGCTCGTGTACTCGGTCGCAAAATACCGCCGGCGCGCCGGCGACGGCCGGGAACCTCCCCAAGTCTACGGGAGCAATCAGGTAGAGCTTGCCTGGACTGTGATTCCCGTGTTGATCGTGTTGGTGCTGTTCCTGGCCACGGCGCGCGTGATCCAATCGGTCCAGGACGCTCCCAAGCCTCCGGGCGCGATCGAGGTCGTCGCGGTCGGCCACCAGTTCTGGTGGGAATTTCGGTATCCGGCCCTGGGCGTGGTCACGGCGAATGAACTGCACGTCCCGGTGAGCGACCCAATCCGGCCTTCACCCACGTTTCTCACCTTGCTCTCCGCCGATACCGATCACAGCTTCTGGGTGCCGAATCTCGCCGGAAAGACTGACCTGATTCCCAACCGCACCAACCATATGTGGATCGACCCTTACAAAACGGGACTTTATGTCGGCCAATGCGCCCAGTACTGCGGCACGCAGCACGCCAAGATGCTCTTGCGAGTCTACGTCGATTGGCCGGAACAGTTTGATCGATGGGTGCAGCAACAGAAAAAGCCGGCGGTCGCCGATGATTCAGCGGACGGCTCAGCGGACCAGGGCCGGCGGATTTTTCAAGCGACGGCTTGCGTGAATTGCCACGCCGTTTCAGGAACAGGGGCGGCAGGGCAGTTCGGTCCCGACCTCACTCATTTGATGAGCCGGGACACCATCGCCGCGGGCGCCGCGCCGAATACTCGCGAAAATCTCCGGGCCTGGCTTCAGAACCCCGACTCGATCAAGCCGGGCTCATTGATGCCGGCCATGCAATTGAGCGATCAGGATCTCGACGCGGTCACCGATTATCTCGAGACGCTTCGATGAGAGCGAAAACATAGCCATGGCTTCAGAAACAATCGCGCTCGATGGAGTTGCCGGCGGCGGGAAATTGATCGGTGAGAGGCTCCATGACTGGATAGTCACAGTCGATCACAAGAAGCTGGGCATTCTCTACATACTGTACGCGCTTTTCTTCCTTGTCGTTGGCGGTGTCGAAGCCACGATCATTCGGATACAACTCATCGTTCCGCACAACCATTTCGTTTCACCCGAAACGTTCAACCGTCTGTTCACGATGCACGGAACCACCATGATTTTTTTCGTCGCCATGCCCCTCGTGTTTGGCTTCGGCACGTATTTGATTCCCCTGATGATTGGCACCCGGGACGTGGCCTTTCCGCGGCTGAATGCCTTGAGCTTCTGGCTGACCGCTTTCGGAGGCCTGCTTCTTTACTTTAGTTTCATCGGAGGGAACGGATTATACGGCGCCGGGAACGCCCCGGACGTGGGGTGGTTCGCCTACGCGCCGCTGACCGAACGCGCCTTCTCGCTCGGGCACAGCACCGACTTCTGGTCTTTGGGGCTGCTCGTTTCCGGTATCGGCAGTATCGGAACCGCGGTCAATTTCATCACCACGATTTTGTGCATGCGCTGCCCCGGCATGACGCTGGGTAAAATGCCGTTGCTCGCGTGGCTGAATCTGGTGGTGGGAGGAATGGTGATCCTTGCTGTGTCGCCGCTCACGGCGGCCCAGATCATGCTTTCCATCGACCGCTATCTGGGCGGGCATTTTTTTGACGCCCAGGCCGGAGGCTCCGCCGTGCTATGGATGCACTTCTTCTGGATCTTCGGCCATCCCGAAGTCTATATCCTGGTGGTCCCGGCGTTCGCTTTCGCTTCCGAAATCATCCCGGTGTTCTCGCGCAAACCGATTTTTGGATATCCGGTCATGGTGGCGGCGACCGTCTGTATCGGGTTCATCAGCTTCAGCGTCTGGGCCCACCACATGTTTACGGTCGGGATGAGCTCTTACGGAAACACCTTCTTTACTATTACCACCATGATCATCGCCGTTCCTACCGGGATCAAGATTTTCAATTGGATAGGAACCATGTGGGGCGGGAAAATACTGCTCAAGGCCCCGATGCTCTTCTGCATCGGTTTCCTGTTTCAATTCCTGATCGCAGGTCTCACGGGAATCATGCTGGGAGCCTCTCCGTTCGACTGGCAGCTCGGCAACTCCTATTTTGTGGTTGCTCATTTTCATTACGTCATCGTCGGGGGGATTCTTTTCACGATCTTCGGCGCCTTTTACTACTGGTTTCCCAAGATGAGCGGGCGCATGTATAAGGAGACGCTCGCAAAATGGCACTTCTGGCTGTTTTTGATCGGCTTCCATTTCACTTTTGATTTCATGCACATCCCCGGTCTTTTGGGAATGCCTCGGAGGATCTACACCTACGAGCCGGGCCGCGGATGGGAGATCTGGAACCTGCTCGTTACTATCGGCGTGTTCTTTCAAGCTGCAGGAGTACTCGTGTTTGTCGGCAACCTGCTGTGGTCCATCTTCAAAGGCGAAGCCGCTGGTAACGATCCCTGGGATGCGTGGACGCTCGAGTGGTCCACCCCTTCGCCTCCGCCGGAATACAATTTCGCCACCATCCCCACCGTCGAGAGCCGGCGTCCGCTGTGGGACATCAAGCACCCGGAAGATCCGGACTGGAAATATGAATAGGCAGGGAGAACTCGATTGAGCGCCATAGCGCCCGCACAATTATCGGCTGAACCCGCGTGGGTTCTGCCTTCTCGCGGAACCGTGGGGATGATTTCGCTGATTGCCGCTGAATCCGCGATCTTCATGATTTTCGTGGTGGCCTACATTTTCTATATCGGCAAGAGCCTTTCGGGTCCCATGCCGAGAGACGTGCTCGAAATTCCCGTATTCAGCACCATCTGCCTGCTCTCGAGCAGCCTGACGATTCACATGGCCGTGCGCGGGCTCAAAAACGCGAAGGTCACGGTGTTTGGAGCCTGGTGGTTCGCAACACTGGCGCTCGGCGCAATCTTCCTGGTCGAAACCGGCCGCGAGTGGCAGCGCCTCATTTACGAAAAAGGTCTGACCGTCAGCACGAATCTTTTCGGCACCACATACTACTCGCTGGTGGGGCTGCATGCGTTTCACGTCACCGTCGGCCTGATCGCTATCGCCCTCGCCATGATCCTCACTCTTTCAGGCAGCGTGAAGCCCGAGCATAGCGAGCGGGCGGAGGTTTTTTCCCTGTACTGGCATTTTGTCGATGCCGTGTGGGTAGTTGTGTTCACCGTGGTTTACGTGATCGGCCGTTAAGGAAAGCTGAGTCACATGGCTCTCACCGATTCTCGCGCAGCGGCATCCGAGGTTACGCCCGGCACGGTCAATCTGCCGGCGCCCACCGCGTGGCCCATCGTTCTGGCATTTGGAATCACCCTGCTCCTGGCCGGACTGGTGACCACTCCTTCAGTCAGCATTCTCGGAGCGATTCTGGCTCTTACCGGGTGCGTCGGCTGGTTCCGCGACGTCCTCCCGCACGAGAAGGAGGAGACGATTGAAGTGGAAGGGGAAGTTGCCGCGGTCTTTACCGCCCGCCGCGAAGTCGAACGGCTTCCGGTGGCGCCGGACCTCCCTCGGGCGCTTCTTCCCTTGGAAACGTATCCCGTCTCCGCCGGAATCAAAGGTGGACTGGCCGGCAGCGTGGCCATGGCTGTGCTCGCATGCCTGTACGGTTTCCTCAAACAGGGAAGCATTTGGTATCCCATCAACCTGCTCGCAGCGACGCTCTACTCCCAATCACTCCTGCTCGGCAAGACATCGCTCAATGCATTCCATCTGGATAGCTTCTCCCTGGCGGTCGTCATTCACCTGACTACGTCTTTGCTGGTGGGGTTGCTGTACGGCGCCATGTTGCCGATGTTTCCGCGCCGCCCGATACTTCTGGGAGGCGTCGTCGCGCCGGTCTTCTGGACGGGTTTGATATACAGCCTCCTGGGGCTTATCGATCCACTGCTCAATGAGCGCATCGATTGGTGGTGGTTCGCCGCCTCTCAGTTTGCGTTTGGGATCGTCGCGGGGCTGGTAGTGATGCGCCAGGAAACAGTTCGCACGCCCCAATTCGTGCCCTTCCTCGTGCGCGCCGGTATGGAAGCCCCGGGAATGATGGGAGAAAAGCCCAGCAAGGACCGGACAAGATGAGGGGCCGCCCGCTCGCCGCCCATCGGCTGATCCTCGAAGTTGCGGGATTGTGCGCGCTCGCTTTGTCGGGATGCGCCAACGCGCCTGGCCGGCCGGTCGAGGGCGACATGCCCATCGTTCCCAGCCAGATTTCCGATTTCAGCGTTCTGTATAACCAGAACTGCGCGGGCTGCCACGGCTCCGATGGAAAAGGCGGCGCAGCCATCGCTCTCGGGGATCCCGTCTATCTGGCCATTGCAGACGACGCGGTCATCCGTCGCACGGCAACGAATGGAATACCGGGCACCTCTATGCCCGCCTTCGCCCAAACCGCCGGCGGCATGCTTACCGATAAACAGGTCGAAGTGATTGTCCGCGGAATTCGCGAGCGCTGGTCGAAGCCGGATGCGCTGCGTGGCGCGAATCCTCCGCCTTACTCGTTCTCCGAACCCGGCGACGCTTCCCGCGGATCGCAAGTCTACGCTGCGTGTTGCTCTTCCTGCCACGGCAGCGCGGGCCGCGGGGGATCCAAGGCGAGCTCCATCGTCGACGCGCCATTCCTCGCCCTCCTCACCGATCAGGAATTCCGGACCATTGTGATCGCGGGACGCCCGGAGTTGGGCGCTCCGGACTGGCGAGGCGACATTCCGGGCAAACCAATGTCTCCGCAGGATGTATCCGACGTGGTGGCCTGGCTCGCCTCCCAGCGGCCCAGCTTCGCCCGCCAGCCTCTGCCAGCAACGAAGGGAGAAACTCGATGACTTTGCCGGGCGAACTCACCAGGCGCAATCTCTTCGTGAAGATCGGACTCTTGTTCAATGGCATCGTCGGCGTGATTCTCGCCGTGCCGGTCGTGCGCTATCTCCTCTCTCCAGTGGCCAGCGCACGCAAGGAGAGCGAGGAGTCGTGGGTTCCGCTCGGCAACCTGGAACAGTTTCCTGCCGGTCAGACTCGCCTCGCCACCTACCGTAATCCCATCGTGAGCTCCTGGGATGGAGACACCGCGGATATCGCCTGCTGGGTGCGCAATGTGGATGGGCAGACTTTCCAGGTTTTTGCGATCAACTGCGCCCATCTCGGGTGCCCCGTTCGCTGGTTCCCGCAGTCCGGCCTGTTCATGTGTCCCTGCCACGGGGGTGTGTATTACCAGGATGGCTCCCGCGCCTCCGGTCCTCCCGAACGCGGCTTGTTTGAATACAGCTACAAGATCGACGGTGGAAAGCTGCTGATTCGCGCCGGCGAAATGCCCACGCCAGGGCAAGCGTCCAATCTTGCTCCGGGAAAGCGGCCATGCGCCTGATCGCCTCCATTGGCAAATGGCTCGACGCGCGCCTGCAGGTTGGCGCCACCATCCGCGAGACGGCCGAGCATGCGGTTCCGCGCGAAACCGCGAGCTGGTTCTACGTTTTTGGCAGCGCCGCCTTCGTCGTATTCATGCTTCAAATCATCACTGGCATCATGCTGGCCCTTATTTACGTGCCCTCCGCCGGGGAAGCCTGGAACAGCCTCCAGACCCTGAATCACAGCATTGCGCTCGGCTGGTACATTCGAGCCCTTCACGGCTGGGGCTCGGACTTCATGGTCGCGATCGTCCTGATCCACATGGTCCAGGTATTTCTGTTTGGCGCGTACAAGTTCCCGCGCGAGCTCACCTGGACCGTCGGCGTGCTTCTTTTGCTCGTGACTCTTGGCATGGCCTTCACGGGCCAGGTACTCAGGTTCGACCAGGACGCCTACTGGGGCCTGGGAATTGGAGCGTCGATCGCCAGCCGCGTGCCGCTGATAGGGCCTTCGATCGTTCACTTGATGCTGGGCGGTCCGATCATCGCCGGGGCCACCCTTTCACGCTTCTTCGCTCTCCACGTTTTCGTCGTCCCCGGGCTTCTCATTGCGTTCGTGGCCGTCCATCTGCTGATGGTCGTTAAATTGGGTATCAATGAATGGCCCGTGCCCGGCCGGGTGGTACGGAAGGCCACATATATTAAGGAATACCACGAGCTCACGAAAAAGGACGGCATCCCCTTTGTACCGGCGGCCGTCTGGAAGGACCTGTTTTTTGGCGGCTTCATACTGCTTTCGATAGCGGTCTGCGCCGCGTACTTCGGTCCTTTTGGTCCCTCGGGTCCGCCCGACCCCACGATCATTCAAACAGCGCCGCGTCCGGATTTTTTCTTCCTGTGGCTCTATGCGGTGCTCTCGCTCTTGCCGCCATCGATGGAAACGCCCGCTTTGCTCATTGGGCCTGTGGTCGTAATTCTTGCACTCCTTCTCTTGCCTTTCCTTTTCGGCGAAGGGGAAAAAAGCTGGCGCCGCAGACCCATCGCTGTGCTCACGATCCTGCTCGTGGCGGTTGCCATGGGAGCGTTCACGCGCCTCGCGGCAGATGCGCCATGGAGTCCCGTCATGGATGCCTGGAGCAGGATTCCGATTCCGCCCGAATTTCTCCAGAAACGCTCGGCCCTCGAGCGGCAAGGCGCCCTGGTTTTCCAGCTGAAGCAATGCCACAACTGCCACTCGCTCGACGATCAGGGCGGCAAGCGCGCCCCCGCTTTGGACTCCGTAGCCCTTCGGCTTACGCAGGACCAGTTGATTCGACAAGTCATCCAGGGCGGCGGCAACATGCCCGCTTATGCCAAGAACTTGAGCCCCGCTGAGACGACCGCGCTCGTTGCGTTCCTCGAAACGCTTCATCCCGAGGGGCAATCGCCGGCCCGGGACGCCTCGCGTGCCGTCGTGCAGGGAACTGAATCGGAAGGATCGGTCGCGGGCCACCCGTAGCGTTGCGCAGCCGCCGCTATGACACCAGACATTCAATCCATTGTCGAATCCTGGTCCCCTCCCATCGGGTTGAACGTGTCTCTCGGTCTCGCGGTTCTGGTCTACGTACGAGGCTGGCTTCGCCTTCGCGGGGTTTTCCCCAAACTCATTTCAGCGCGGCGGCTTGCGGCATTTTTGGCTGGAATCCCTGCCGTGTGGGTCGCTATCGGGTCTCCGGTGAACGCGTTCGATGACGTGTCGCTCACCGTCCACATGGCGCAGCATCTTTTGCTCATGGCCATCGCTCCTGCCCTCATCCTCCTGGGTGCACCGGCGGTGCCGCTTCTTCGGGGACTGCCGCAGTGGGTGGTCCGCATTGGAGTGGCCCCGTTTCTGCGATGGAACCTGGTGAAATGGTTCGGTCGTTCTGTCACCAACCCCGCGATTTGCTGGCTGGCCGCCGCTCTCGCCTTGATCGGTTGGCATATCCCTCCGGTGTTTGAGCTGGCGTTGCAGTGGAGCTGGTTCCACGAACTGGAGCACGCCAGCTTTTTCGGCGCCGGTCTCCTGTTCTGGTGGCCGGTGATTCAACCCTGGCCGAGCGTCGAGCGCTGGCCTCGCTGGTCCATTCCCCTGTACCTGTTCTGCGCCGCGTTGCCGTGCGACCTGCTTTCCGGATTTTTGGCATTCTGCGATCGTGTCGTCTACTCGTCTTATCTGTTTGCACCTCGTCTCTTCAATATGTCACCGCTCGAAGACCAGCAATTCGCGGCCGCCCTGATGTGGACCTGCGTGACGATTATCCTTCTGGTCCCGGCAGTCGTGGTCACGATGCAGCTTCTCTCACCCCGGCAGGAATGTTTGCCAACCGGGACCGAGGCGGAGTTTCCCGGAATTGCAGCCGAGTCACTCCCTGAGTCAGGGTTGGAGGTCGTCTAAAGATGGCAACCGAACCCACAATTGCCGCGCTCAATGTCGCGCCCGGCGCGCGGCAAGCCTGGGCGTTCCGCCTCTTTGCGGCAGTTTCCGATTGCTGGGCGTTGACCAAGCCGGAAGTGAATTTCCTGATCCTCATCACTACCTTTGCTGGCTTCTGTCTGGGCTATCCCTCTAGGGCCCTCTAGGGTCCGATGGCTTCTCGTTTGCGCTCCTGATTCCTACACTGCTGGGTACGCTGCTCGCAGCCGGCGGCACCGCCGCGCTCAACCAGTTCATCGAACGCCGCTTCGATGTGCAGATGCGGCGGATCTCGAGACGGCCACTGGCGGCAGGGAAGCTCAACACAGCGGGGGCCCTCTGCTTCGGAATCCTGCTGTCGGTAGCTGGCACGTTCTGCGTGGCCGTCGCTGTCAATGGACTGGCCAGTCTGCTCGCCGTCCTGACGCTGGCGAGCTGCCTCTTCATCTACACTCCGCTCAAGCGAAAAACGCCCTTATGTGTATTGATAGGCGCGTTTCCCGGCGCCATGCCTCCGTTGATCGGATGGACGGCGGCACGCGGGCGGCTCGACCCGGAAGCCTGGGTGCTCTTCGCCATGGTCTTTCTGTGGCAGTCCCCGCACTTTGTGGCCATTGCCTGGATGTATCGCGAAGACTATTCCCACGCGGGATACATGGTCTTGCCGAAGGAGGATCAGAGGGACTCTTTCGTCTTCTGGCAGAGCTTCGTTGTTTCGTTACTGCTGATACCGCTCAGTTTGATCCCGGCGATCGTCGGCGAATCGGGCCTCGCCTATTCCGCCGGCGCCGTCCTGGCTGGTTTCATCTTTCTCTTACTACGGCGCACGCTTTGCTTTTTGCAGATCGAATGCCGCGGCCCGGCAGTTGCTGTCCGCTTCGATCGTCTATCTCCCCGCAGTTTTTATTCTGCTGATGCTCGATAAAACTCGATAAAAATGATTCCGAACCGCATGTCGTCTCTCAATCCTGCCATCGCCACGGCCCTCGCCGCTATTTTTTGGCTCCCTGGTGGGTGCGATGGGTTCCAGCATCGGTGCGTGGATCACCCAGCGGCATCAGGGGCGCAGCGAGTTGGGATGGCGAAGGCCTGGGTAACAGCAAAGAGGTGGCCGACAAGCACTATCGGAAAAACACGGAAGTGCTGCCAGATGTCAGAAAAGCGGTAGCTCAAGCCATGTCCGGCCTGTCAAATGTTCAACCGGCGTTCAACAGACCGAACTAAAGCACCTTCTATGTCACTGAAAATATGGCGGGGACGACGAGACTCGAACTCGCGACCTCTGCCGTGACAGTCTAGGCATACACGTCTTTTCAGCGACTTACATTCTAGCGGGGGCTGCCAAGTCGCTGAAAGGGACTGCAGGAACCTTAGCCTGTGGGTAAATTTGTGGGTAAAAGTTTTCGGCAGTAACTCAAGCTGCCTTGCAGCACTCGGCGCACTCACGACGGATCAATTCCTTGACCCGCCGATTCAAATAGGATCACTCAAGAAGCAGATCGCCGATGAGAGAGCAAGGTTGCTGAGCTTCGCAGTCAAGGGCTGTCGGCAGAGGAAACGAACGTCGGTCTGAGTGCAGCGGCTTGAAGTTTGGGTCCACGTTAACTCGGATAGCGAGGGCGTTCCTCGTAGCCGTTTTCTAACCACGTGATGGCCTGGTTCTTCTCCCCTATCGCCGGTCGAGCGTCGCCATCCAGATGGTGCCGGTGGTTTCGACCATGCTGAAGACCATCTTGTCCCGAGCAACCGTGGGAGAGATGCTGATAGGATCGACAGTCCCGATGGACTGCCGGGCGTGGTGGAAGTGGTAAACGTCGAACGGCGGCCCGACGGGATGCTTGGTGGCCGGGTCCAGGCGCTGGCCACGGATGCACCGGAACCCATCGCGCTCCGAGAGAAAGTACAGCACGTTCCCGTCGGGCGACCAATCGGCGTAGCGCTCCATGCCCTCGCCATCGGTAATGGGAATCCAGGCCTTCTCGTCCTGCAGGGCTGCACCTTTGAAAGGCACGACATAAACGCGTCGCGCCTCCGGCCCGGGAATCGCGTGGAAGGAAAGCCATCTGCCGTCCGGAGAGAAGCGTCCTCGTGAAACACCGTACTTGGGATTGGAATTCTTGACGATTTCGGTCTGCTGCCCTGAAACGAGGTTTAGCAGGACCAGAGCGCGATTGGCCGATTCTTCCCAGATAAGGCTTTTCGCATCTGGAAACCATCCGTTTGGCAGGCTGCAATTCCGGCACAATCGCTCAGGATCGCCCCCCGCGGCTGAGACGGCGTATATAGTGGAGACCTCTTTTTCGGTTACCTCAGACGCAACACGAGATCCGTCCGGGCTGATGTCGCCATACCGCGCTGAGACGGGTGAAACCACCAGGGGTGTCTCCTTGCCATCGGGAAGTTCTTTGAGCCAGAGGTCGTACTGGCCCGCTTTGAGACTTCGATTGAACGCCACCTTGCGGCCGTCCGCCGAAACAAATGGGGACTGCTCTTGCACGGGATCGTCCGTCAGCCTCGCCGGCTCGCCGGTAACCTTGCCGCCGTTTGCGTCCAGGGGCAGGCTCCACACATGGTAGTTCGTGTTCAGGTCCGCGAATGCTATGCGCGAACCGGCCTGCGCGATCGAAGGCGAGGTCTCTGTGCCGGTTCCGAAGGTCAGCCGATGTGGAGGCTCCGTGATTTGGAAGCTCCCGGGTGAGATCGGAACCGCCCACAGATTTGTTGTGGCTCCCGAGGCACCGGAGAAAACGATGCGATCCGGTCCGCCCGCCCAAATCGTCGATGCGAGCACCGTAGGAATAGAAATCTTTGCCTTCGTTAACACGGCACCGGCGTTCGTACGAATGGCCTCGCCGCCCTCCGCTGGCGTCACCCACCAATCACGTGTTGCCAAGTCACTACTATTTCTCCAACCGAAGAACAAAAGACGTTTGCCGTCCGGCGACCAGATCGGATGATAGGCTCGGTAAAACTCCGGCTGCAGTTGTCGGGGCTCACCGCCCGTGGCTGAGACCACGAACATCTGTCCCGCCGTGTTGCCTTCGCCTACCGAGTACGCGATCTGATCCCCCGCCGGCGAATAGCGAGGGTGGCGGCCTTGGCGTGCGATCCGGTGCGCCTGCCCGCCGAGGGCTGAGACAACGTAAATGCCCCCACCGTCGCGCTCCGAGCGAAAGGCGATCTGGCTGCCATCGGGAGAGAAATCCGGCTCATAGTCGTCCGCTGGGTCGTCGGTGAGCCGCAAAGGATCGCCTCCTGCCAG
>JBEKBP010000038.1:0-46224 GCA_050015335.1 Candidatus Acidiferrales bacterium
AAGTCGGATGCAAAACTACCACAAAAGGCCGGAAAACATTGGCGACAACGCACGTGGACAAGGTGCAATGGCATGGGTGGACCCAACAGGCTATCCGACAGAAACCCAACAAAAGCGCACATTTTACGAATTCCCGCTCAGAGCCGGATAAACGTAGAGAGTTGACAGTGTCAACCTATTTAAAAGAGAAGAACTTTCCTGAAGAAGAGTGCATCTCGCAAGCCGAAGCGGCTCGCATTCGCGGAGTTTCGCGTCAAGCGATAGCACGCCTCATTAAGAAGGGCAGATTTCGCATCCTCCGTATCGGGGACAAGGTCTTCTTGGACCGACGCGAAGTTCAAGCCTACAAACCAGAGACGTCAGGAAGGCCGCCTAAGTGACCCGTCGCAGTGCCGACATCGCTCTCTGTAGCACTACACGAAGGGGACGGTCGATCGACTGAGTACGGTGGATGGCGTTATTTTGAAGGATGGCACGATTCTAATTTCCGTGAACGCTTGCGAGGCTCGCACCGCCCAGTATTTTGATACACCTGTATCAGGCCTCGAGTCAGCCAGTTGTGTGGCTGACGTTTCCTCTGAGAGAGAAGTTCCTCGCGAGGAGCGACTAGGCGACAGACTTCTTGGCTCCGGCTCTGACCTTTGCCCACCGATTCTTGGCAGCTTTTGAAATCTTTGCTCTTGCTGCGGCTGACATCACCCGCTTTTCGGCACTCCTGAGGTCTCGGCCAGCTGACTTACCCAGAGCTACCGCTGCCGATCGCAAACCACTCAATTCATGCTGTAACTTGACTAACTGCTTCTTTACTTTTTTCTCTTCGCGTCTAATCGCTGTCAAAATGCTCATGAAATCCTCCCGCGATAATTTACCCGAGACAACCTATTCTGCCAACCCTGTATCTTCTGGATGTCTTCCTCACTGTGTTGACAGAAAGTTTGCTGAGCAATTGAAATCCAGTGAAAACCTCCAGATGAGAAGCTATCCAGATGAGAAGCTATCTCAACTAAACAAAGATGGGTTTATAATTGGCACCGTTTTTGGCTTGAAGAGAGAATCGGCGCAAGAAGGAGGGACTAATGCGATTCGCCGGTATTGTCATCCTTGCCCTCGGACCCCCTCACATTTGGTCTACCCGCTTAATATCAGCCGCCTCCACTAGCAACCTGTTAAAAGGGGCTTGAGTTGGCACTGAATACGCAACTCTTCGCATTTTGGCAGATGGTTCGTCTGGAACGACTGCCTCTCTATTTGGGACTGGGGCTGTTGCTGATTATTTTCATCACGTATTTACGTGTCAGAAGCCGTCCGGCGTACGACCAAAAGCCGGACGAGATCGTTGAGCGAGCGCCGGGCGACCGACTTCTCGGACCTCCTAAAAAAGCGCTTCCCGAAGCGCGAATGGACTTGGACTTCGCGTTGCTGAGTCAAGCCGCCTATGATCAGACTCCCCACGGCCTAAACAATCGAAAACAAAATGTCCGTAGCGCAGAGACTGATCTAATTGCACGTGGATGGTTCATTTGGCCACCGTTTGGCGAGAGCAGCGGGCTTCCCGAGAAACTACGAGACGCACATCTACGCGTGCAGGTCTGGGTCAATGGTTCGAAGAATGCCGTGGCCGTCACATTTGGCGGCACTGTGGTGGGAAACGAGAAAGACTGGATATCCAATTTGAGGTGGTTCATCCCGTTTCATGAGGATGAGTACACCGAGACCGTGCAGTTATTCAATCCGGCCTTTGTCGAAGAGTTTGTGAAAAGAATTAGAGGGCAAATGCCTGACCCCGGGCCTGTGACCCTTTATTCTACCGGGCATTCTCTTGGCGGGGGTCTGGCGCAACAGTTTGCCTACTCGCTACCACTCTACCCAAATGTCCCGAGAGTCACCAAAGTGTACGCGTTCGATCCGTCGCCTGTGACGGGATACTTCAGCGTGAATTCGAAAATCCGTTGGGTCAACAAGACAGGACTTCTGATCGATCGGATTTACGAACGCGGCGAGATTCTTGCTTATTTGCGTTCAATCACCAACTTTGTCCACACGCCGTCCGCGAAGAACGCCGAAATCCGCCAAATCCGCTACAACCTTTTCTTTACAGTGAATCCCTTCAAGGGCCACTCAATCTCTGAATTGGCTGCGCAACTGTGGGATCTTGTCCGTAGATCGGCGGCAGCAGCATCCCAGGCTGTGTGGCGGCGTCCGAAAATGTGGTGAGACGTAATGTGCTTGCGCTTCCCAGAACCCGTTTCTGGACCGTGGGCTCCGAACTAACTTCCGTGTAGCCAACGGTATCTCCAGGATCGTGTCGGCGGTTAATCCATCTATTTTTCCCCGAACGAATCGAAAGAGGGCGATGCCACCAGCCAGTCAGGACCTGATCACAACGGTCTCGGAATACATTCGGGGCTGGCGCGGGATGAGCAGAGTCTATGCCTTGATCTCAACATCCGTTGAGAGGGACCCTTATTGTTGCGAGCGCAATTGTGGCAGCTAAACTAGGACTGAAAGACATCTTCCACGACGTCACTTTCTCAGTCCTCAGTGCAGTCGTTGCCGCGGGTGCCGCTCCGGGGGCTTGGCTGAAGCCTCGAGAAAAGTGGAAGGGCTTTATGACGGACTGCGAAAATGCAGAAAGTCTCTTTATGCATTTGGAAAACACAGATTCTTCAGACTCGAACCGAATTGATGAGCTCCGGCATGAATTCCAGGTCATGCTCGCGGGACATCGGGAAAAGAATGTCTTTTAGCGGCATGCCTGCCAGTGCCGCGAGGCCCTGTCCCCTTGTGCTCGCCATTCGCAAATTAGGCGCTCGATGGACTCTTTTGGTGCTGCGCACCCTAACGGGTGGATCCCGACGCTTCTGCGAGATTCGCAAGGAAGCTCCGCAAATTCCTGCGAAGTCGCTCGTCCGGGTACTGTCCAAATTGGAGAAGGAAGGTTTGATTCGGCGGCAAGTAAGTTCGGCACGGCCTCCACACGTTTCCTATTCCCTCACCGACCACGACCCTCTCTTGACCGAAGTGCTCGATGCTCTTTTCCGGTGGGGAAGCAAACAGGCATTGGGAAAGAGAGCTTGATCGTATCGGTTGGTTCACTCATCCGTTCGTGACCTTCAAAGCCCTCCAATACGAATCCCAGGCTTCGCGAAGCATGTCATAGAACATCGTCGGTTGGCGTTCCAGATGAATCAAGAATGGCCTGGCACTCTTGCCGGCCCCACCGGCGGTCGATCAGCTGTGCTCGAATCGCGATCCCAGGAACGATTCGCACAATCGGGGCCGTCGTTGAGGGAGGCTTACCTTAAGGCACGAACGCAAGTGAACAGAGGAAAATCTCCGGGCGTTCATTTCTCTCCGAAAGAAGAAACTCATCTTTGAAAAAGCGAAGGACTTCGGGGGAGGAGTTGAGTGCCCCAAAGTAGAAGTTCAGCCCCGTTACCGGGCTTTTTCTCCCATAGGGCAAATTCAGCTTGACACTGCTCTCCCCCTTCTTGATATCTAGATTCCTAGCTATCGGAGCGTCAATTTGGAACGACGGACCAAACGTGCAAACGTATCCGAAAGTGGAACTCAACTCAGCCTGTTGCCCCCAAAAGAAAACGACATTCACATTGCCACGTGATGTATATAAGAAACTGAAAATCG
The DNA here is from genome assembly GCA_050015335.1 of Candidatus Acidiferrales bacterium. GTDB lineage: Bacteria > Acidobacteriota > Terriglobia > Acidiferrales > UBA7541 > Palsa-295. The sequence goes on from JBEKBP010000038.1 coordinate 3,646, forward strand.
AATCCGCCAAGCAAGATGCAGAGATTTCATCTCTGGTCGCGGAGGCAATTTCTTCCGGAGGGAACCAGTGAGCGTCACGGGTGTCGATGCGATGGGTAAGACACTGAAAGTCCGCAGCCAGCGGCATGAATCCATTCAGACGCACGTGACCATTGAGCGGATGCCGAAAGCCTTGCAAGAGAGGCTAGGTCCCATCTTCTGTCCCACTGTTGAAAAAATAGAATGCTTAGCACCAAACGCGATATACCACGGGGATGCGAGGACACTTCTTCCGCAGATTGAGCCGAACAGCATTGCCTTGAGCATGTGGTCGCCGCCATATTTCGTTGGGAAGAACTATGAATCTGGGCTCTCGTTCGTGGACTGGCAATCTCTTCTAACGGAAGTCATTGCGCTGCACTTTCCGATTATCAAGCCGGGAGGATTTTTGGTAATCAACATCGCAGATATCCTGTGTTTCAAGGATGTTTCGATGCCGAAAATACAGGCTGAGGCTTTGAATCAGCGCAGGTCGCCCGTCACGAGAGAAGCCGTGCTTCAAGCGGTCGAAGAGCATCCCCATATGAAGCGGTGCCAACTTGCAAAACTCTTGGGCTGCAGCGAGCAAACAATCGACCGCCGCCTGAATGGAAACAATATCCGTGGTGGAAAATACGAGACGCAGACTCGTGTCAAGATCGTGGGCGGCTTGATTGAAGACTTTGCATTGGCGGCCGGTTTCTATCCACACGACCGCCGTATTTGGGTCAAGGATGCTGCATGGGAAAATAGCCGGTGGGCCAGTCTGTCCTATCGATCCGTAGATGAATTTGAATACCTCTATTTTTTCTGGAAGCCCGGCGTTACCAAGGTTGACCGCTCAAGGCTATCAAGGAACGAATGGAGGGATTGGGGTTCAAGGGGTGTTTGGACGATTCCATCGGTTAGAGCAAATGATGACCACGAAGCTAAATTCCCCATTGAACTGCCGAGCCGCACCATACGTCTGTTGACCGATCCAAACGATACGGTATTAGATTGCTTCATTGGAAGTGGAACGACCGCCGTCGCCGCCCTTCAGCAAGGGCGTTGCTTCATTGGTATCGAGAAGGAAACCAAGTACATCAGGCTTGCTCAACGGGCATGCCAGTGCCGTGGGATAGCCCAGCGTTCATCGACTCCGCCCGCCTCGACGCCGAAAAGATTGAGCAGACTTATACCACCGGCAAAGTTGTAGATTGCCCGCATCATGTCGAAGAGATGTTGGGTCGACTTGCGAGATCTTCCCGTTGCCACACCTGAATGAGTTCCCGGAAGACTGGGTATGTGAGCTCGCCCAGGTGTGTATCCTTCAAGTGTCAAGTGTGGAAGGACGCGCTTGTTCAATCTGCGAGACATGGATCTGCTGTCTCGTTGACTCGGAACCGTAACCGACACTACGTATCCGGTTTGCAATAGGGAGGCAACGGTTTGCGAGTCACAGTCGCCGCCATGCTTTTTATCTCTCGCTGGCTGGCGATGGATCGACAACCTTGGACGCTCCCCGGTTTCTTTGTTCCTGTTCAAGTTGCGCTCCGGCTTTCATGACCGTGTGCCGGGCATAGTATTCAGGATCGGGTTTGTCGGCGGACCGGTAGTCGGCGATCCTTCGGACGACTTCCTCCGGGTCGTCGCCGCGGGCAAGTGATCGTTTCGCGTAAGCCCAATCGCTTTCGGACTGGCTTCTATGGTCGGCCGGCATCGTTCGGGGACGCTCATGGCGCTCGACTGTATGGCGAGGAGTTTCGCGAGAGTCCTCCTGGAGCGCGAAATCACGGGGGGTATGGACGGTGTTACTTTCATGGCGCGCTTGCACGATGAATTCGCCGCAAACCTTCTGGTTGGTGAATCCCGGCAATCGCAAGACGCGCGTCGAGTCGGTTGCTGCGGGGTCCCCGTCGAATTGATAGCAGAGGGCGTGCAGTAAGACCTCCGCCTCCTGCGAACTGAATCCCGTCACTCTCCATACGACTTGGTGCTTTCCTGGCGAGGTATCGAGAACAAAGTTCGGCGCCGGGACTTCTAGCGAATTCCGGATTGCTTCGAGGGAGGCATCGCCGTTTTTATCGAGGTCGAGATATGCGTGACGAATTTCTTTTATGTCCTCCTTTGTTCGGCTGTAAGCGCCCTCCTTGATCGGGTTCATGCCTATATAGATGTCGGCTCCTGCGGCGCTCTGAGCCGCGAGCCATTCTTGAAACTCAGGGCTTAGGATGGCTTCAACCCTGGCGATTCTCTGAACCGTCTTTCCGGTTCCGCGATTCCGTACCAGAACTGCTGCGTGATCGGCAGGCGCGAACAGCGCCCGGACATATTCGCGCGCCGTGAGCGATTTCGGCCTGAACACGTGGCCTCTGCTCATTGGTTTTCCTGCTTTGTCTGGAAGATCGCGGCGTAGTCGAACAAATCTGCATCCGGGTCGTAGCCATTGACCAGGAGGACTTCCGAGACGTACCGTCGACCGGGTCGGCGCTCGACCTGGACAATGACGTTGAGCGAGTCGGCGATGTTGGTCTTGATTCCGCGGTACGGCAACTCGACCCCGCTTTGAAGGACGCAACTGGTAAACCGCGCGAGGCCTTGTTTCGCAGAACTGGCATGAATTGTCGACAGGGTGCCGGAGTGACCCGTGTTCAGCAGTTGCAGGAAATCGAATGCTTCTCCGCCGCGAATCTCACCCAGAATGATTCGGTCGGGGCGATGACGCAGAGCGGCCTTGAGGAGATCGCGAATGGCCACGGCGGGAAGGCCGTCCTGTTCGCGGCGGGCTTCGAATCGCACGAGGTTTTCCTGGCCGAGTTGAATCTCGGCTGTATCCTCGATGACAAGAATGCGCTCATCCCGCGGGATGAATTTCCCGAGTATGGAGGCGAGCGTGGTTTTCCCGCTTCCTGCTCCACCGCTGATGAGAACGTTCCTGCGCGTGAGTATGCAATCTTCGAGGCGATTCGCAAGCGCGCGATCCAGGGTCCCTGCCCGAATCAGGTCTTCCATCTCGAAATGGCGGGTATTGAACTTGCGGATCGTCAGCGTGACGCCGCCAAGGCTGCACGGTGGAATCACGGCGGCGACGCGACTGCCGTCGGGCAGCCGGGAATCGAGGATCGGTTTCGATTCCGAGAGGTCGTCGCCCAGACGCCGGGCGATATTCTTCACGGCGACCATGAGCGATCTCTCGCCGAGTGCCACGCCCGGGACTGGCTGCAGGAACCCCTGCTTTTCGATGAATACATGGTCGGCCCCATTGACCATGACCTCGCTGATCGAATCATCTAGGATCAGGTGCTCGATCGGTTTGAGAAAAGGAAGGATCATTTCAAAACCGTTCATCACAGGGCTCCCTTCGCGAGTTGCTCAAAATACGATTGATTCGGGTCGTTGTAGTAGGGCTTGAGGTAACAGAACATTGGCGGCATCGGGTTAAGACCGTCGTAGGCGACGGTGACCGATTGCGCGTTGCGCAGCTCGAGGAAAGTCTTGATATCGAACCTGTAGTCGCTCTGTGTGTTGTAGCTCTTCGCGGCGACGATGTTGGCCTTGTGGGAAAGCGCCTTGCCTGTCAGCCAACTCACTTTGGTGTCGTGCCCGCTTTCTGAAAGGCTGTAGCTAATCTTGAGTCTGTCCTCCCGGCCGCAAAGGTCGCTTGCTGTGCGGGCCGAGAAATCGTCCGACAACGCAAGGAAGATCTTGGTGCGGAATGTCTGCATGAGGGTGCGCCAACTATCGCCGGGCAGGGCGGACTTGAGCGAACTGATGCTCTGGGTGGCAATAATCGGAATGCACTTGGGCTGGCGCGAGAGGCTGAAGAATTTCTCATCGCCGGTCGGATCGCTTTCGCCAACGGTTGCAAAGTGCTGGTATTCGTCGCAGAGAAACAGAACCTGACGGAAGTAGCGTTCGGGATGGGCTTCCATTTCAGGAATGCGATTGAGCACAGCGCGCTCGAAATCGAGCTTCATCATCACGCCCAGAGCCTTTGCGAGTCCTGCGTTCATGCCGATTGGGAAATTGAGTGCGCAGACCACGCCATTGTTTATCAACCATTGAAACGACGGCAGAGGTCTACCGAAAATGTGATCGGTATTCCGTGCTACGTCGTAACACTGCTTCTCCGGGCAGAAAACTCTCTTCACCTTGGGGTTGTCGTCGAACAAGGAGAGAAAGACCGACACGCCTTCGACGATGGACGTGCGGAGTTTCGGCTCGATGCGATTCCAATCGTCGTTGAACCATCTCTTGACAGCCTGAAGCTGTTCGAGCTTATCGGGATCGGCCTGGGAGGGGTCAAGGACCGTGCGAGCCTCAAAGGGTATGCGTCGTTTCTTGAGTAGCGCCCGCAGCTCGGCAGTAGCGAGTGCGAGATAGCGGTCCTCCGTTTCATCGTGGGCGAAACCGAGACCCGTTAAGTCAGCGACACGCTCACCATAGACCTTCGGCGTGACGGCCACATGGTGCCGCCCGAGAAGAATCTCCTCGGCTTCCTGAATACGCGCTTCGAGCAGCGGCGGAGAGATCGCGCATTGATATATGTCGAAGAAGGTCACATAGTCGTAGGCGATCTTATGGAGAAGAATGATGAATTTCACGAGGTTGGTGTACGCCTGCTGCCAGAAGGGTTCCTTTCCGCGCCCGAAGAGATTGTTCAAAAGGGAAGCAATGTTGTAGGCAAGGGCGTACGCGTCGAGTTCGTTGTGGAGCGGGTTGTAGCGAAAATCGGAATCGAGGCTGACTTCGATGTAGTCCTTGGCCCGGCCATGGCGGGTTAGAATCTCTTTTATTTTCTTGCAAAAGTCGCCCTTGACCTCGAGGGCTAGTCCGCCGATGCGCTTCTCTTGATCAGCCGCTTGGTAGGCCAGGATTTGCTCTGCAAAGGGGTACATGCAGCATGAGCTTTTACCGCTGCCAATCGCTCCTAGGATGGCGATACCGGTGAACAATCCGCGTTCGGGAATTATGAGCCATTGGGGAGTCTTAGCAGGCACAGCCTTGCGCGGATTGTGAATCTCGCCGACGACCAGAAATAGGTCATCTCTGGTTCGCGGATCGGGATAGAGCGGGAGGCGTCCGGCTGGAACGTCTTGGCGAGCCTTGCGTGTGAAGATATAGAGCCCCGAAAGCGCCATCGAGCAGAACATGTAGGGCGTCGTGAACAGGAGGGTGTCGTAGATGTACTTGAAACTCAGGAAGGCCTTCGGGGCGCGCATCGCGATCACACGCAGGAAAATCTGTTGGTCGGGAAAGGGACGTGTATAAAGCAGAAGAGCTCCCGTAGCCATCGCGAGGATCGCCGAAAGGAAAGCGCGGGACTCGAGAGCTCTCTGCATCAGGACCCTGCTCCCGGTTCGACGGATTGATTCTTTGCTCCGGCTGCCGGTGGCGTGGTGCGGCGCGCATCACGCCACTCGCGGTAGTCTTGGTCTCGCCAAAGCTTCTTGAGGACACTGTTGATGACATGATCGGGGCTGCTCTCAATGAACCGCGCGTAGTCTTCGAGAAGCTGGATAACCGGCTCTTCTAGTTTCACTTCTCGGGTCACGATGTTTGGCGCTTTCTTAACGATTGGCATGGTGCATCTCCTTGTGTTTTTTTCCTCTTTCTCCCAATCCCCACGACGGTGACTTTGTTCTTGTCGCATTTTGTATTTCTCGAGCGGCCTAACGACTTCGGAGCTCCTCCTGGTGAAGAACTTGGCAGAGCGCAATTCTTGGCTTCTTCACCCTATCTTCACGGAATCGGTGGCTGGCGGAGCTATCCGGCCCAACAGACGCGATTCGAAATGGACGATTCTTTTCCTGTTATCTGTTGGAAAGGTCTGTTGGATAGAGCTCTCCGTGACGCGTCCGTTTTTCCACCCGCGATAGAGTCCTTCGAACCGTTCCCCGTTAAACCGCGCACTTGCTTGATTGCGAAATATCAGGTCGGAATCGCTCAGGGCTGCATACTGTTTGTCGTCCCATGCCTTGCGCACTTGGAAGTACCGCAGCAGGTCGCCTGCGATGTCGGATTCGAGTGGAATCTTCACCAGAGAATGGAAGATTTGCGTGGCTCTCCCGAAGTGCGCGTTGCTGCGCGATAGGTAGATCAGGCCGAATTCGGAAAGCTGGCGAAACAGCGGGAGGTAGGCCTCCAGGTGCCGGATGAAATCGGTGAAGGCTACGGCTCCTTCCCCGACATAGGTGAAAGTCACCACAGAGGGGGGAGCAAGAAGCATCGGAAACTTGTCCACGAAATGACGGATGGCGGCACGCGAACCGTTCTTGCCAAGGTAGAGTCTGGCTGGAAGAAAGTGCCTGCGAATGTTCAACGTCTCGCAGAAGAAGCGAACTTTTTCTGGCTCGGTCTCAAGGTATTGATACTCGCTGTTGAGCAGGACGAAATCGAGGACGGCGATGCGGCGTTTGATGAAGTCAATTTCGTGCGCGCGGCGGTTGCGGATGTTCTCGCGGTCGATCTGGCGGTAGAGGCGGCCGGAGAACAGGTGATAGATGACGCCGCTTTTTGGAAAACAGTCCCTGCGGACGTGCCTGAGCCGTTCGAGTTTGCTCCAAAACAGGGTCGTGCGCTTGGTCCCATGGGCGTCCGCGAAACCTGAAAACTGGCGCGCGACGAAGTAGCCCGAGTGGGTTGCAACGATATAGAGAAACCGTGCTTCCTGCTCGCTGTAGCCGAGGGCCTGGAGAGCGTCGAGATGGGCCGGCGCGATGTTCATAGGGTGAGGATTCCCTTGGCGAATTTGCGGTCCGCGAGGATTCGCCGTAGGCGCGATGCGTCTTCCGGGCGGCTGTAGAGGGAGAAGCCCGCAGCGGCCTTTTCCAAGAGTGCTTTGGGGCGATATTCGCGCGTCGCAAGTTCCAGGTCTAGGTGCCGGATTTCCAGGTCTGCGGACTCATACTCGATTCGCAAATCGGGTACCGGAATCTTGCCGTTCACAAGCTGGAGGCCATGTTTTTCCGCGATCTCATGCTTGCGCGTCTCGGTGTCTTGATGGGGCCCGAGAAGCGCTAGGTCACGATTCAGATCTTTGTTGAGCTCGTAGTCGAGAAGGACCCGCAAGGGGTGCCCTCCGGCTTGCTCGATACGGGCGGCTTCTTTTTGATAAAGACGGTAGAGATCGGCGTCGTGCTTGACTTCGCGGGGCCTGCACAATCCGTGATAGATGGCTTGGTCACTGGGTATCCGGTTCGTCTTTCTGAGCAGCCGGTGGCCCCCCTTGGTGAGTGTTACCACCCGCAACAATTTCTTTTGCGAGACTTCGATGGTCTTCTCATTGAGCAAACTCCGGCTCTTGAGATGCCGGACATCTTTCTCCATGCGGTCGCGATCGCCTTGGTAGGCGTACTGGGCAAGGTCGGTTGCGGCGACGACGCGGAACTTGCCGATTTCGGTGAGCGAATGAGTTTCGGAATCGCGTAGCGAGTAGCTGCGGCCGCGCACGGAGCAGCCACGCGAAGAATCGTCGCGCTCAGCGATGAGGAAATGTGGGGTGCCGGCTTCGGGAACTGCGGAGCGATCGGGTGTTCTACCTCCTACGCTCCTGCCGTCTGGCACAGCTGCAGGCAGCCGTCGCGGCGAAGGTCTTGGTGTGGTATCGCGGATGTCCTGCGGATCGTAGGAAAATGCGTCGCGTGACATTACTTCGCTCCGTGCTCGGTTTCAGGGGTCGGCATGTCCCCATGGCCCAGATTGAATTGCTTGTCGATGTGGGAGAGTTTGCGCCCGGTGTTCTTCAGGAAGCAGCGGCGGCCCAGGGCCAATGCGAGACCAAACAGGTTCGCCGAGAGCACAGCTACAAAGAGCAGGATCGTGTCGCGGTAGGCATGGAACAGCACTGCCTTGTACGGCGCCATGAATTTTAGCTGGTCGAGCAGCCAAAAGCCGTAGGCCAGCAGCAAAACGAATGTGAAAAGCAGGGCGTTGGAAATCAATGGAAGGCCTCGTCTTCGCGGAAGTAGGTGATCGTCATTCCGAGAGGGTTGATGGGTATGAGTTCGTTTGGGACTTGCGCCCTGAACAGGAAGACAAAGTTCGCGGTATAGAGGTCGCGCTTGAGCTCGCTGTGATCGGCCGGGGAATAATAGACCGTGTAGAAATCCACACGCGCGCGGTAAGGAGGGGTCTGCATCTGGTCGAGCGCTACTTTCTTGACATCCACATCGATCTCGGGTGCGGCCGCATTGGTGATGAATTTCTTGATCACGTCGTCTTTGCGGTAGGCATCCAGAATTCCGTCGACGAGCTTCCCGTCGAGGAAGTAGAGCGATTTTGAGAAGTCGTCCTGGATCGTGTAGCGATTGCGGCGGTAATAGAGTGCGCAGAACTGGGACAAGAAATACTTGGCCTCGGCATCCTGGGGTTTGTATTCGAGGTTGTGGTAGTTGATGGCTTCGGCGCGGCCCAAATCGTCGATGCGGATAACCAGCGGGCGGAAGCTCTGAAACGTCCGAATCGTTTTCAAGTCCACAAGCGCCAGGCCTGCGGCCACAAAGCAGACAAGGACGAGAGCAATCTTCAAATAGGTGTTGGTCACCATCGGGTCACCGTAAGATTCCAGGTAGAGCCGTTTGGCATCGTGAAAGCTCGCGTCGTTGCTCATCCGAAGACCCTTTCCAGCAGGCCGGCAGAGGACTCTCCTGCCGTGCCGCTGAAGATGTGATTGGTTAGGGACGGGATTTTCAGCAGTGTGTAGATGGAAGCAAGAAATGTAATGAACAGAACCGGGAACCAGGCGATGAGTTGGGCCGTGGAGAGTGTGCCGGCGGGCGGGAGGTGCAGAGCTCCGACCATGAGGTTCCCTATGATGAAAACGACGGCGGATGCAATGACCTGGTAGAAGGCATACTGCATGAAGCAACGAATCCAGCCCCAGAAGAGCCAGTCCATCTTGGGAACGATGAAGAATGGAACGAAGATCGGACCGACGAGCACACACACGGCGGTGGCGATGAAGCCGTAAGCGATGACGACAAGCGCAATCGACTGGGCGGCGGCGAGCAAAACGGTCACAACGACGTAGATGGCTGTGCCGAGAAGGTCCCCCCAGCCGGGTGAGTCCATGCGCGCCTCGAAATCGGCTACTCCCGCGATGACGGTCTGAAGTTGTGCCTGATCGATCGCGCTCGATAGGAATTGGGCTTCATTGGTAACCAGATTGTGGAAGCTCGTGCCCACGCCGGGGATGGGGGTGCTGTAGTAATTGACCATGGCGAAGCCGAAGCTGATCGTGAGAAGCAGGCCCGCGAAGTTGTCAAAGAAAAAAGGGGATCTGCCGCTGGCAGCAGAGAGGGCGGATTTGACTCCATGCCACGCCACTAAGATCGTGGCGAACGATCGAAACAGATTCTGACCCATGGCGTCGAAGAAGCCGAGGTGTTGGGTGAGCAAGGTGTTGATGGCTTGGAAGATGTACTGCAGATAGTCGGTTTGCACGGCCGTCAGCTCCTCGGGCGCATGGGCTTTGTTTTCCGCACACTTACGGCATGCGGAAGGTTTGAAGTGAATTGGTCAGGGTAGCGGTGACTTGCGCAAGGTTGGCAGACAGGCTGGCCTGGCGCTCGATGTCGGCATTGATGGTGTTTGCGGTGGACTCGCGTTGCTGCTTGGCGGCAATGGTTTGTTCTTCAAGCATGGATGCAAGCAGTTTGTTTGAATCTTGCAGCGTGCGGAGCGTGAGCACGCCGGCCGCATTGATCTTATTGAGGACAGAGACTTCCGTGTTGAGATTCGGATCACTCGACAGGGAGTCATCTTCGAGGTTGCCGATCCGGGTTTGAATGTTTTGGGCATTGCCGCGAATCGAGCCGATGGTGGCCATGGCGGTTGTATTGGCGCCATCGGCGAGCTCAACGGTGGCGTACTGAGACTCGACACGAGCAAGCTCATCGGCGTTCATCGCGGACAGTTGGTTCTGGTTGTAAGGAAGAAGTTGCGTCGTGGCCTGTTGGTAGCCGGGATCGACCGATGAAGACACGCCCGTGTTGATGCCGGCAATCCATCTGCCCGTGTTGCCGTAGGTATCCTGTGCGAGCGAATTGCGCCATTGGGAAAACTGTGCCTGATAACGGGCGGCCATGTTTTGCAGGTTCTTCGACATCTCGAAGGCCAGGTTGTACTGTGTGACGAGCTGCGCGTAGCTGTTTCGCAATTGAACGAGCTGTTGCTGAAGTTCGGCGTAGCGCAGCAGCGCGTTTGCGTAGTTGGTCGGATCGTAGACAATGCCTCCCAAGCCAAACTGCGCCGATGCGGTACCGACCGAAAGCCCTAGGGACAGTAAACAGATCAGAACTTTTCTTTTCATGGAGCCTCGGTTCCTTTCTTGCCTTCACAGATTGGAAGGCATTCGGTGGTTGCTGTAGTCGGGCAACAAGAGATCACCCGAGAGATAGACTTTGACCCGCTGGCCTTCACGGATGGTAAGCGTGGGCATGACGTTGAGGAATTTGTCGAGAATTTGGGCCGAGGACTGGGCCGTGCTCTGGGCGAATCCCTGCCGCATCAGATCGCTACTTGATTCGGTGAGAGCGCCGGGTGTCCCCGCTTCCGCGACGGCACCCACAGCTCCAATGGCAAGTGATACGCCGAAGATGCGCAGATAGTGGTTGTTGACCTGGTCGCGGAGTCCGGTGTCGCCGATCTGGTCGAGTCCTTTGAACAGGTCGAGGCTGACCGAATACCCATCCGGCATGAGGATGCGGTGAAATACCACGGCCAAGCGGCTCTGCCCGAACGTGTCGACCTTCTTGGTCTCACCGAGCAACTTCGAGCCGGCCGGGATAAGCAGATGCTGGCGGTCGTTTGAATAGACATCGGTTGAAAGCAGACACTCGACGGGACCGGAAAACTGTCCTTCGAGGCGGTTAACCAGAATGGTTTCTAGAATGGTTCCTTCAAACAGCACGTACGCTTTTCCTGCCGACGCATTTGCTGCACCAGCCTGTTCCTTGGGTTGTTCCGTTTTTTCCGCCGAGTCGTTTCGCGCTGGCGACGGGGTGCCAGGCCCAGGAGAGTTCAAAGTCGGCTGCATGTCTTTTAAGATCTGGGCGATGGGAGGCAAGTCGGATGCTGGGCCAGTCGGCGCGGCAACCGACGACTGACTCCTCGCAGCGCCCGCCGGGGGTGTGCGGTAGCTGAGCGCGACATTCGACACGAAGAGGGAAACGTAAGCCCGCGTCTTCCGCTCGGCGGAAATGGGATCTGCAGGGTGCTGGCTGGTGGCGCTGCCGACCGGGTTCGGTTCTGAAGATTGCGCAGGATCTTGCGCAGACCCGAGCAGGTGGGTCTGTTGTGCGAGCGCGCTTTGGGCGACAAGCTGCTGGCGTTGCAATTCCTCGATCCGGTTCTGAAGTTCGGCGATCTTGGTTTCGTTGACTTCGACGGGAGCCTGGATGGGTGTGGCCGTTGACGCGGCTTTAGCTGGGGTCTGGGGTTTCTCTCCGCCGGTGAGCCACATGATCGCGATCATGAGAAACGCGAGGCCAGCTAGGAGCCAGGACTGGACGTTTTTGGGGAGCAGACCCTGCGGCTGCGGCGCTTTTTCCTGCACGGAAATCGGCTGATCCATGGGGACCTCTCAGTTTGCGCGCCGGGTGAACGGCAATCGCTTGTTACCGACGGCGAGGTAGCCTGAGTCGATAATCTTGGGCGCGATGTAGACGCCGCCGTCCACCTGGAAGAAAATCAGGTTGGGCTTGCCGTCCTTGACTTCATAAAGAGCGGGTTTCTCTCTCGCGGCGCACCTGATGTAGGTAAAGTTTTCGTCGTGATAGATCGCCTGAACCAGGAACGGTTCCAGCGCAGCCTTGGCGCCGAGCGAGTAATCGAATTGGAGTGTGGTCGCGTAGCTGGCGCGGAAACGACTAACCTCTTCGGTGACCTGGGCCTGCGCAGCGCGGACTTCCTGTGCTGTTTGCACTCGCAATGCGTCGAGTTCTTTTTTGTAGGCCTCGGCTTCACCGGCACTCACATAGCGGCGCAACCCGGTGTTCGCCGCATCGCCTTCGTTGGGCTCAACAAAGATCTTGAGGTCGGGATCGGCATGGGGGGTGTTGCTGATCTCAGTCAGAAGGAAGGAATACACATGGCCGCTTGCGGTAATGAGGTTCAAATTGCTGCGGATACCGGCCTGGGCCGGGTGGATGTAGCAGAGATTGTGGGCGCCGTTGATGATCCAGAACTCTTTGTCGCCGGTGGTGAAGTCGAGAATCTCCTCGTCGTCGGGGAGAACGATCAGAGTGGAAAAGCGTAGCTTGGCACGGATGAGAACGATGTCTTCCTTGGAATACTTCACAACCCGCGCCCGGTCGGCTGCCCGCAACCAAGAGCAAGGGAGAACAGCGGCTCCCAGAGAAGCAAAAGCGACGGCGCGAACGCAGATGACCTGCCACCGACTGGGCATTGCTGATTTCATTGTTTTCTTCCCCGGAAAATGCTGCTGTTTCCGCCTTCGGCGAGAACTTCCAGTCCCCTCTCGAATCCATGGGCCTCAAAAGCTTGCTTGCGTCGCTCGTTGTCGTAGGGGTCGTTTGTGTAGAGCCAGTAGCTCCTGGCATCGACGTGGAGATTGGCGACCTTGGCCAATTCGGGCGTCTTGATCAGAAACTGCTGCTTGGGGATGAGGTTGGCAATCAGCGCGATTTCGTTTTCGTTCAGGTGAAACTGCCGCCGGTAGAGGTCGCGGTCCATGTCCGGATTGGCGAGAAAAATCTTGGTGGCGCAGCTTTCGACGATGACATCCAAGATGTCTGAGCGCTTGAGCTCGTCGAGTGATTGAGTGGAGAGCACCATCGCCGCGTTGTGTTTGCGCCAGGTTTTCAGGGCTTGGGCGACGTAGCGCTGAATGCTCTGGTTTTTAAGAAACACCCAGGCCTCGTCGATGAAGAAGGTCTTGAAGACCGACGACATCCTGTGATCGGACATCACTGCGTCTGCACGATGCAGGATGTAGAACAGGAGAGGTTCTAGAAGCTCGGCGTACTGGCTCATGCGCTGGAAGTCGAAACACTGAAACCGGGAGAAGGAGATCGTGTCCTGGGCATTGTCAAAGAGAAAGCCGAACTGTCCGCCCCGGGTCCATTTGGCGAGGCGGCCAGAAAGGTTATGGCCGAGGGTGTTGGCGAGCACTCCGAGCGTCCGAAGAGCCGGGTCCACCGCATAGAGATTCTCAATCTGATGGTAGAGATCTCGTTCCGTTGCCGGGTCCAGCTCCCCGGACCTCTGAACACCCATCAAAACCTTCAGGAACAGGGTCAGGAAATCGAGATTCTCTTTGGTCGGTTCCAGCGAAAACGGATTGATGCTGAAGTCGGTTGATTCCAAGCCTACGCGGACATAGGAGCCGCCAAAGAGCTGCGTGAGGCTTCCGAAGCCGCCACCGAGATCGAAAATGAATGTGTGGGGCTGGTATTTTTGAAGATTGGTGATCAGGAAATTCATCAGGAAGCTTTTTCCGGCCCCGGTTCGCCCGAGGACCATGGTGTGGGCTACGTCGCGATAGTGGAGATTTAAGAAGTAGGGCGTGCGGTGGTTTGTTTCAAGGACCGCGAGGTATTCCTGCCGCAGGTGCGAATTCCAGCGCTCGCCGCAGTGGAGAGTGAAGAGAAATGAAAAGTCTGCATAGTTGGTGTTGAGCAGGTACAGCCCACGCAGGTTAAATTCCCAATTGCCGGGTACGGCGGCCAGGAAGGCATTGAGCAGGTTGTATTTCTCTTCATAGAGCTGGGCGTCGTGGATGCTGAAGACTTTGTAGAACTCGGCGCAGGCCTGGTCCACTTTCGCCCAATCGAGGTCATAGATCACCACCGTCAATGAAAATTGGCCGAAGTAGTTTCCGTGAAGCTCGAGCTCCTTGATGGCTTCGCCTAACTCGCTGACTTGGGACTCTTTGGAGTCATCCCACAGGACATCCTGTGCGGGGGCGTCATGGAGACGGACCTGGCTTGCGAAGGATCGCTTCGTATTGTGAAAGTGGCGGCGTTTCGCCTGAATGACCCTGCGGGTTTTGCCGGAATCTTCCTTCTGCCACTCGGTCACGACATGGTAGTTGGCCTCGACTTCGAGCAGTCTGCTCAACATCAGCGGAAAGCTTTGCGCAGACGGCTCTTTGAGCGTTAAGACCTTGACGTAGTAGTTGTCTAGGCGCAGATGCCGGCGATGGCACTCGATGTGGGATTCGGGCAGATAGTAATCAAGAAATGTGTCGTGTTTCAGGTTCGCCGCCGCAAGTTTGGCGGGATCAAAGTTGAGGGTTTTCTTGAGAACGTGGAAGGCTTCCTGTTTTGCGAGCAGCCGGACGGATACGAAGTCGCTCACTTGCATAATGAAGCTTTGCGTTTTTTGAACCAGGGCCGTCTGCGCATCATCCACATTCTTCCCGACAGAGAGAACCCGTTTCCGACAGGAGAACTGCTCTCCCCATTCGCTCAATGCCTGCTTCGGGTTTCTCCGAAGCAGCTCCCACGTCCTGGCGAGTTTGTGGGGGGCCTGGAACGCTCGATAGAGCACGACATAGTAAACCGATAGCGAGAAGAGGCTCTCGGCCTTGCTCGCGAGATAAGTCATGCGATTGCTGATCGCTGCGTCCACTACCGCATTGCCGTACATCTTGAACGGGATCGATTCGTGGCCTCGTTTGAACAGGTATTGGTAGACGCGGTGGTTCTCATCGAAAAGCCTGAGGGCTGATTCGAGGCGCTTGGTTAAGCCGTCACGCGTATGGTCGTCCAAACACTCATAGTCGACGCCGCGAACTTCGAGTATGACTCCGACGTCTCCGGTCTTTGTCAGAAACGCGTGCGGGCCGATGAAGCCGTAAAGATTGATCTGCGCGCCCAGTGACCCGGTCTCGTTGTAGTTCTTAAAGATTCGGCTAAGCCTAAACATTGGTCTGCTTTCGGACCACAAGGGGAGTGAATTTCATCGGGTCGTACTGCGTGCGGAGCATCGCGGCGGTAAGCAGAAAGCGCAGAATCTGCGGATCGGTCCGGGTCGCCCACTTGGCCGCAAGATAGAGCAGCAGGAAGATGAGCAGCCCCCCGAGCAGGCTGCCCAGGAGGTTAAACGTCGCGGCGCCCAGGCACATGGCGAAAAAGAAGAGCTTCCGTTCGGCGCCCAGGATCGTGAGTGGCCGGGACAGCGACCGCTGGATTTTGTTGATGCGTCTTGCTTCTGGCATATGGCCCTCCCTCAGGAGCCGGGAAACAGCCAGGCGAGAAAGTTCACCGCCGCAATCGCCATGCCTACGCCAAACAGGACACCCGCCAGGACGCGCTTGGAACCTCCTTCACCAAAGGCAAAGGTCAAACCAGAAACGACAATCGCCACAAGCGAGAGACCACGGGCAATGGTGCCCGTGAAGGAGGTCTGAAGAACGCTCACGGCGTTTTCCCAGGGAGAATTTCCGGTTTGGGCGAATGCAGGAGCTGCCAGGAGCAGACCCAAGATCCCTGAAAGAAAGAAGCGAGCCCGGACTGGCCGATGCGGGTTCATAAGTCGTTTCACGAGGTGCCTCGCAGAATGCAAGAGTGCCGGCCAGATGGCCAGCGAGGGGAGACTCTTGGCGGCTTCCGGGACAAGGCAGGTAAGAACTCAAGCGGCGATGCGGGGGATTTGCTGTTCACGCCACGTTGTCCCCGAAATCTTCGGGGCACAAATGGAGCTCTAGCTCCAGGAACAGCATTGATCCGCAATCGCGCACGATCCTAACTGCAGTCCGAACGCGGAACAGAAACGACGCGCCGGTGGAAGCCGGGTGTCGTGTCGTCCGCGGGAGTACGTGGCGAGAACTCCCCTCACAATACTAATCAGCCAGAGAAAAAGAAAATGAACCGGGTACCAGTGAAATATTTTTTCTGGTAGTACTCACAGTCCTGAAGTGGTGAACAGTTGCAGTTGCTCAGGGGCCCCACTCCGGGTTTGTTGTACCAGGCGGCGAAGCCTGTCAAGGGATCGTTGGATGCGGCGTTGGATGGCGATGGCGGAATGGCCGTTTTGGCGGGCGAGCTCTGCACAGGAAATGCCTTCGATTTTGAATTGAACCAGGAGATGGCGTTCTTCAGCAGAGAGCCATCCTTGTTGCTGGCAACTGTCGAGGAACTGGTGCAGCTGTCCTTGGGAGGGAAGAGGTCCTTCCGAAGCCAGATCATCGGCGGCAGAATTTCGTTCTGAATCCTCAGACGACGCACTCCTGGATTCGCGAATGGCCCAGCGAAACACGCTGCGGCGCAGTTTGCGGGCAATGGTGAAGGCAACGTGCGAGCGGCGTCTGTTGAGCTCGCTTGAGTGCAGGAAGTCCAGGAAAACAGAGACGACTTGTTGAGAGATGTCGTCGCGCGCAAGCGAGGGGAACATGGCTGTGATTTGGCTGGCGGTGCGGTGGATGGTCGGAATGAAAACCAGCAGAAGAAGCCGCTGACGCAGCGAGCGAGGGTGCTGCTTGAGAAGTTCGAGTAGGAGCGCATCGGTTGACGCGGTGTGGTGGGGGGCGTCGGGTGCGTGCAGGTGACCGATGAGGTCGAGGTAGGTGGGAAACGCAGACAGTGCGTCGCCTGAAGCGGCGAGGTATCCCTCGCCTATCGGTGCCTCGCGGAATTCGGCGATGAGGCTTTTCTCCAGGCGGCAAATGAGGCAATCGCAATGGGACCCGGCAATCATGGGTGTCAGGTCGTTGGTTTCCTCGCCTGCCCGGAAATGCGGCCACACGCGGAACGCGCATGGTGCTATGGGAACCTTTCCAGCGGTGAAAATTCGTGCGTTGCGGTCGGAGTTTCGGCCACAGGAATTGCATGACCGTCGTTAATGACAGCCTGAAAAGCCAAGCGTAACTGATTGTAAAATAGTGACAGGGATGACCCGCAAACGCGTTGGGGCTATTCCCCTTCGGGAGTGGCTGCTTCGCTACTGTTTTCTCTAGCGCGTTCACTCTCTGTTGCAACGCTTCGAACCTTGTGAGGATTTCGTCGAAAGTCAGAGTTGTGCTCGGGGAAGATGGCCAAAGACACGAAGTTCCGCCCAGACGTTGCGGAACGGAGCGGATGCAACGGCGACGGCAAGGTCATCGAAGTACTGGACCGCAGGCGTCTTTGAACGGAAGATTTTATTTCATCCCGTCCAGAATTGAGCCCACGATGCCTCCGACGATGCCTCCCTGCACTGCTTCCTTGTGCTGCGCGGGCATGTACTCCATGAGCTTGTGCGCCAGTTTGGAAATGGGCAGCGTTTGCAGCCAGATTCTCCCCGGCCCGGTGAGAGATGCGAGAAAGATTCCGTCACCGCCAAAAATCATGTTCTTAATTCCCGGCACGGTCGTGATCTGAAAGGAAATGCCCGCCTGGAAAGCGCCGACGTGTCCGGGATGCACCCGCAAAGTTTCGCCCGGCTGCAGATCCTTCATGATCAGCTCACCCGAAAGCTCGATCCATGCGGTCCCCCTTCCGCTGACGTGCTGCAGCAGGAAGCCGTCGCCGCCGAAAATTCCTGCCCCCAGCGATTGCTGGAAGCCGACGCTGATCTGAATCTGCGGCGTCGCGCACAAAAATCCGTGCCGATGAATCATGTATTCGTGTCCCGCGTCAACCTCGATTGGCACAATATGCCCCGGCAGTTTTGTGGCGAAGGAAATCCCTCCAGGGGCGCCGACGGCCCGGTACTCCGTCATGAACAGCGATCCGCCACCCGCCGCGCGCTTCAGCACACCGAAGATTCCTCCGCCTCCACCAAACTGCGTGTGCGTCGCCATCTGGATGGAACTCGTCATCCACGAAAGTTCACCGGCTTCAGAAATGACGGACTCGTTGGGGTCAAGCGCGAATTCAAGTACTGGCATGGTGGTGCCGAGGATGCGACTCTGCATGGCGGACTCCTGGTTGGGCTTGCGCATCGTACGCCTCCCCTTCCTTGGACACAACAAATTTGCCACCAGGCAGGCCCCCAGCGGTTTTCACTCCGCTTTTCATGGGGAATCCCGCTGCTCGGAGAGACGGTTGGCTTCAGAAAAATGCGCACCGCCCAGGCGGAATTTGCTAAAACCCTTTAAAAAGGTCGGTCGACCCGCTAAACAAATGCCATCCGGGGTTACCGAAAACACCTCAAATGGCCCACCAAAGCCGCAGACTTCGACCCCCTCAAACAGGACAATGCCCGCGCGCTTTCTTTCCATTTGAACCTCCCGACCCAATTGACTCATATTGGCTAGGCTAGCGTTCCTACACTCGGACGCGCACACCCATAGGCGCAATCGAAGCATTCTATTCGGTTGGGAGGAATCTAGTCGGCTTACCGGATGGCGACCTGTAAAGCTGTAGGAATGATTGTCTGACCAGGGGGAAAGTGATCAGACCGTGCGTCCCGTCGCAGGTAGCCTACGACGTGGGAGTGGCGCGGCAACAAACCGCTCGAAGCCCTCGGACAATGTACCTGGGTTCGCAAGAGTGGCACCGAAACCGTGAGGCCACGGTGTATCTGCCAGAGCAGTAGGCGGACAGGGCCCGAGGCTTGATGGCAGGGCTGCGAACTGAAAGCTGTTGAAGTGATGATTCATCGATAGAAGCGCTCTCTCGAATGAATCCTGTCTCCCATGGATTTGCCCTCCGATTTCGGTATACACGCGTCGTAGAGGTTGCGATTGATAACCTCTACTCTTCAACGCATGTACAGCCCAAACCTACCATGCTGCGCGGAGTCGGAAGACCAGATACTCGCCCAGTTCTTCACATGTCCGGTAAGCGCGTGACCTCGGGAGTTACACCCCGCGACGCCATTCTGGGACGCCTTCCACCAATATCCTCAACGGGGTCTTAGAGTGACTCCCGGTGAACTTTGCTACTTCTTTGATTCTGTCCTGCCAGCGGCTTCTGCGGATTTCTGGTGAGCCTCTTGCGATTCCTGGTAAGCCCTGGTTGCGTGCTCCAAAGCTTGTCTGGAGTGCTCGTGTCCAGTCTGGTGATCCTGTTTGTTGTGATGTGCGGCAGCGACGCGGTGAGCGTGTGCCGCAAGCTCGTGAAATTCCGCAGCTCGCCGGTGTGAGTCGTTTGGCATATATTCCCCCCAGGAACCAGCTTACCGCAGTTCAAGACGTTCGAGCGGTGCTCAGTGTCGCTGCGTCAGCTCGCCCGGATGTGCATTCCGTGATTCCAGGAATCGCCTTGCGCGAAGACGATTGCTTTTTCTCTGATATTCCACAACCGCTCGCGCCACGCCGGTCGAAGACAGAAACGCTTCAGCATCCAAGCAAGATTTGGTTTTCCTTATCCTCGCGCTGCTCTTTTTTCGCCGACTAAGCTGCTGGAGTCAAAACTGGTTCGTAAACTTGAAGTAACCGTTCAGTTTCCGGTAAGGCGATATGGCCTTGGAGTCCGACTACGGGTTCCACAGAAAAATTCTTGCAGACCACGCCGTGGCAAATTACGCCGTTCGTTTCCAGAAAGCAGGCTGCGGATGGACAGATGCTACTTCTGCTCAAAGGGACTTCCATGCCGAAAGCCCATTCGGGTATCTTTATCGATTCGCACACCGGATTTTCAGGGATTCCCATTCGAAAGCCCGGGAATCCGACCGTTTCGAATCACCGATGAGTTATATTCACGCAATGTCGGCATCAACGTCATATTTCTTCTTCAGAAGCTTGGGGGGAGGCACCCCTAGCATTTCTCAGTCGGAAATTCACCGCGTCCTGCCTTGCATGATATCGCTCGGAATTCTCAGGGTTGTGGCAAGCGATAGGATGAAACCTGACCTGCCAGAGAGGCCCGCAAAGTCAGCGAACCGTTCTATACCGGCCCCATACTCCATATGGGCGGTCATCGGGAACGGAAGCTCCAGGACGTTCCCTATACATGGCCCGGGAGGTGGCGGCACAATTGAAGAGGCGGCCCGTTTTAAAGCAAAAGGGAAGCCCGTTGCTGACACGTTGATCATTCGACAATACCGGAGACATCGGAAAGGAAAACATGGCCCACCTATTTGATCCGCTTCCCATTCGCGGCATTGCCTTGCCAAATCGCATTGTCGTTTCGCCGATGTGCGAATATTCGAGTCAGGACGGCTTCGCGAATGACTGGCATCTCGTGCACCTGGGAAGCCGCGCAGTAGGAGGGGCGGGCCTGGTATTTACCGAGGCCGCCGCCGTGACGCCCGAGGGACGCATTAGTCCCGAGGACCTGGGAATCTGGAGTGATGCTCACATCGACTTCCTCGCGCGAATCGTCCGATTTCTCAAGAGTCAGGGAACTGTGCCCGGCATGCAACTAGCCCACGCAGGACGGAAGGGCAGCACACATAAGCCATGGGGAGGTGACGGCGAAATTCCGCCAAAGGACGGTGGCTGGGTGCCGGTAGCCCCGAGTACTCTCGCGCACTCGGAAAGCTACGCGATGCCCCGGGCATTGTCGAAGGAAGAGATCCGCGGTGTCATTGATGCCTTTGCCCAGGGGGCGCGCCGCGCGCTCGAAGCAGGGTTTCTTGTGCTTGAAATTCATGCCGCTCACGGATATTTGATCCATGAGTTCCTTTCCCCGCTCAGCAATCGACGCAAGGATGAGTATGGCGGCTCGTTCGAAAACCGGACGCGACTGGCACGGGAAATAGTCTCCGCGCTTCGCAAACTGATGCCGGAACAACTCCCGCTTTTCATTCGAATCTCCGCCACCGACTGGAAGGAAGGTGGCTGGGACGTGGATCAATCCGTGGAACTGGCGAAGCAGCTCGCGCCGCTGGGTGTTGATCTAGTGGACTGCTCTTCTGCGGGGCTCGCCCATGACCAGAAGATCGTCGCCGGGCCGGGCTTCCAGGTTCCATTTTCCGAGCGCATTCGGCGCGATGCGGGAATCATGACCAGCGCCGTCGGATTGA
The DNA here is from genome assembly GCA_050015335.1 of Candidatus Acidiferrales bacterium. GTDB lineage: Bacteria > Acidobacteriota > Terriglobia > Acidiferrales > UBA7541 > Palsa-295. The sequence continues at coordinate 24,502 of JBEKBP010000038.1, forward strand.
TCGAGACGAAAGAGCAGGTGGCGGAAATTCTGGCGAATAATAAGGCCGACTTGGTTTTCATGGCTCGGGAATTCCTGCGCGACCCGTACTGGCCGCTCCGTGCTTCGCGCGAACTAAAGCAGACCACGAGCTGGCCCGTGCAATACCTGCGCGCCGCACCTCCGGATTCGCCGGCGCGGAAACCCTTTGACGCCGGAACACGAGAGCCTGTCGCATAATTCTTGCTGAAAGTCCTGGGTCTTCAGGCCCGGGGCTTTTTCTACCACATTCGCCCAATGCAACGTTCGGGCAGATCACCTCTGCGTCGGTGAACCCGCGCCTGATCCAACTTGCCCTGAAGTATGTCTTCTAAGTCTCTCGTATCGATAACACAAGCCCGGATTGTCGTGGGACGCCGCATCAGCATCTTTCAAGTCAATTTGTCACAATCTCGGGAACGGTTCGGTAGGGTTGCCGGGGAGGGGTTGGCTGTATGCTCCAACGCCTTTCCCCGGCTTCCCCTTCCCCTGATTAGCATCGTTTTAGAGCAGACATCGGAAAAAGGCCTGACTCCCGGTACGCTGCAAACCAGTCCATTGCTCCACATCTCCGTTTAGGGCGCTTACCGAGCAATAGGCGGCTCGCCGGCTGCTGGTTAGAAATAGTTTCCGACCAAGCGCCTAGGGAAACACTTTTCTGGTCATCGAAACCATTGCGCTTGGCTGGGCGTCCTTTTCAACAACATGATTGCCGTGGATCAGTTACGATTTTCTCTGGCATATTAAGCGATGAGCCTGTCGACGCCCTTCATCCATCGGCCCGTAGCCACTACGCTGTTGACGGCAGCCATAGCGCTTGCGGGAATCCTTGCATTCGTGATGCTGCCGGTCGCCGAGCTCCCTCAGATCGACTTCCCGACAATTGATGTGCAGGCGAGCTTGCCGGGCGCAAGCCCCGAAATTATGGCCTCCTCGGTTGCCACGCCCCTTGAGCGCCAGTTCGGACGCATCGCCGGTGTTACGGAGATGAGCTCGTCGAGCTACCTGGGCAGCACCTCCATTGCCTTGCAGTTCGACTTGAACCGCAACATCGATGGCGCCGCCCGGGATGTGCAGGCAGCGATCAACGCAGCACGCAGCTATTTGCCAACGAGCCTCCCGAGTAACCCCACATATCAGAAAGTGAATCCGGCCGATTCACCAATCTTTGTGATTATTCTCACATCGAAGATCTACGATCGCGGCCGCCTGTATGACGCCGCATCGACCGTCATGCAGCAAAAACTGTCCCAGATTCCGGGCGTAGGACAAGTGTTCGTCGGCGGGAGTTCGCTTCCGGGGATTCGTGTCGATATCAATCCCACCCAATTGAACAGTTATGGGCTCGGCCTTCAAGATGTCAAAAATATGCTGAGCCAGCAAAATTCGAATGTGCCGAAAGGCCAGATATGGGACGGCCATACGACGGCAGACATTCTTGCAAACGACCAGCTCCTCAAGGCCGATGATTACAAGCCGCTGATCGTCGGGTATCACAACGGCGCCGCCATCAAATTGTCCGATATCGCGGTCGTTCAGGATTCCATAGAGAACATCCGCACCGCGGGTTTTTTCAACGGCCAACCATGCGTCACCCTGAATATCTTCCGGCAGCCCAACGCCAATATCATCGATACGAACATGCGGGTCCGTCAGGCAATTCCGTCGTTGAAAGCCTCGCTTCCCGTGGGAATCGGCGTAGTGGTCATGTTTGATCGCTCAACGACCATACTTCCCTCTGTCCGGGAGGCCGAGCGGTCCCTGTTGATTTCGATCGGGCTCGTAATTCTGGTGGTGTTTGTCTTTTTGCGAAGCCCCCGCGCAACGCTCATCCCGAGCGTCTCGGTTCCCGTTTCACTCCTCGGCACCTTCGGAGTGATGTATCTGTTTGGCTACAGCATCGACAGCGTCTCCCTGATGGCGCTCACGATTTGCACGGGATTTGTCGTCGATGACGCGATTGTCGTGATCGAGAACATCACTCGGCACCTTGAGCAGGGAATGCAACCCCTGGAAGCCAGCTTGCACGGAGCGCGGGAAATCGGCTTCACTGTTCTCTCTATGACGTTGTCTTTGGTTGCCGTATTCATTCCGATCTTGATGATGGCCGGCCTCGTAGGCCGGCTGTTCCGCGAGTTTGCAGTCACACTTTCGGTGGCGATTCTGGTATCCCTGGTGGTTTCACTTACGATGACCCCGATGCTGTGTGCCCGTCTTTTGAAGCGGGAACGCGGGCAGTTGCACGGGCGAATGTATCGCATCAACGAAAATGCATTTAGTTCGCTCGTGCGCGCCTACGATTACGGCCTGCAATGGGTACTCCGCCATGAGCAATTTACGCTCGGAATCCTGCTGATAACGATTGCCGTGAATGTCTACCTTCTGGTGATCGTGCCCAAGGGATTTCTCCCCTTGGGGGACGCGGGCAATCTGAGGGGTGGCATCCGTGCTTCTCAGGACATTTCGTTTCAGGCCATGGAGCAGCTTACTTCCCGGTTCGTCAATATCCTCAAATCAGACCCCGCCGTGGCGGGGGCGGTGATCTTTACTGGCGGCAATGGTGCGGTTAACACAGGGCAAGGCTTCGTGACGTTGAAGCCTTTCAAAGAGCGAAAGCTGACTGCCAGCGAGGTGATCGACCGTTTGCGTCCCCAACTCAACAGCCTACCTGGAGCGCGTGGGGTTTTGCAGGCGAGTCAGACCCTGAAAATTGGTGCGAAGTCAGCCAACGCGCAATATCAATACACGCTTCGATCCGATAGTGTCAACGAACTGGTTCAATGGGGCCCGATCGTCTTTGCCCAAGTGAGGAAACTGCGAGAACTCACCGACGTGGACACGGACCAGCAGAATAGCGGGTTGGAGGCCCGGTTGGTGTATGACCGCCAGACGGCCGCCCGGCTGGGAATCACAACCCAATTGATGGATGCGACCCTCTACAGTGCCTTCGGGCAGTCCCAGGTTTCGACGATGTACACCTCGCTCAACCAATATCACGTAGTCATGGAAGTAGCGCCACGGTTCTGGCAGGATCCTCAGGCGCTCAACTACGTTTACATCCATTCCAATATCGGTGGGATCGTTCCGCTCAGTGCGGTGGCCCATTTCGAAAAGAGGATTGCTCCACTGGCCGTGAATCACGACGGCCAGTTTCCGGCAGTGACGATTTCTTTCAATCTGGCCCCTGGCGTTGCATTAAGCGATGCAGTCCAGGCTATCGGCCAAGCGGAACAGAAGATCGGCATGCCGTCCTCGGTTCGAAGCATGTATTCAGGAACGATGCGGGCCTTCCAGGATTCCCTTGCCACCCAACCGATCCTGATCGTCACGGCTTTGCTGGCGGTTTATATTGTGCTGGGAATGCTCTATGAAAGCTACATTCACCCCATCACAATTCTTTCCACTTTGCCGTCGGCGGGCGTGGGAGCAGTTCTGGCTCTGATGATCTTTCATATGGCGGTTGACGTGATCGCGCTCGTGGGAATCGTCTTGCTGATCGGCCTGGTGAAGAAGAATGCGATCCTGATGATCGACTTTGCCTTGGCGGCGCAGCGCAACGAACACCGGGATGCCAAGAGCGCCATTCATGAGGCGTGCCTCCTGCGCTTTCGCCCCATCCTGATGACGACGATGGCCGCCCTGCTAGGGGCGCTGCCTCTTGCTCTGGCCACAGGAATCGGCTCGGAGATGCGCGTGCCGCTGGGCGTTACGATCATGGGTGGTTTGATTTTCAGCCAGATGCTGACGCTCTTTACGACCCCGGTGGTGTATCTCTACATGGACCGCTTCAGCCTGTGGTGGCAGCAAAGGAAGCGCTCTCGCCATTTGCAGATAGCCTCACAGCAGGCGGACTAACGTTTGAAATCAGGGTCCTGATTGCGCCCGCGACCCGTCCATTTGAAGTGATGTTTCACATCTGTGGAATCAAGACGTGGCGCAGTGGTTTAGCCGGGGCATGGCCAGGCTAGGTTTCGTTTCCACATCCCGCTCATCCCTTCACCGGAGGCCCCTTCCCTTCACCGGAGTTACCCGGCTTCCTCGGTGGTACGAGCCTCTCGGCCATCCCAGTCAGCCCGGCCTTTCCCTCTCTCCTGCGTGGAATTGCACTTAGGCAAAGCGGACTGAGATCGCCTGCTCACCCACAACATTCATCTGCAGGCTCGGCCCCCGAGTTCATGGGGACAGTCTTTTCGCGGAAATGTCACATCTCCGGTAAGTGCGCTATATCGGGACTTAGGGCCCGCGCATCAAAAAGCGTGCCTTAACGCACAGCATTCGGATGTCCCTGCGCCGATACTGAGATCTCACAGATATGCAGTCGAATTACACGACCACTGGGGGACATTCCATCGCCAGTTCGGCTCCCAACAGGGTGGTTCCTTAGCCTGGTGACGCAGAATTAGGAGTAACTCGACCGGCTGTGACCAGGCCCGAAGACTTGAAAATCTGAGTGAATCGGGGAACGTGCTCACTGCGCGGGGCGAGCTATGTTCGAAATTGGCCGATGACGCATCCACCGAGAGATTCCATGAAACAATCCCCTACCGATCAGGCGGCGAATCCGACGCAGTTCAACATTGAGGCAATTTCAAGCTTGGAGCACGAAGCCTTGAATCGCCGGACGACAACGGGGCGCGCCAGCGATTCGATCGTGAGGTTGGTCGGAAGTGTTAGGTTTCTCGTGCTACAAGTCGTTCTGGTTACAGCCTGGACGATGGTAAATCTCCATTTGGTTCCCGGCCTGAGAATCTTCGATCCGTTTCCTTTCGGCATTCTGGCGCTCGTGGTCTCCTCTGAAAGCGTCTGTCTGACAATTTTTGTACTCATTAGTCAGAATCGGATGGTGCGTCAGACCGAAAAACGCTCTCACCTAGATCTTCAGGTGAGCATGCTCGCCGAACAGGAACTTACCACCGCTCTGCAAATGCTGCAAAAGCTTTGCAAGCATGTGGGCGTCGATGTAAAAGCAGCCACTCAGGAAGTTCAAGGATTTAGCAAGACAACTGACGTGCACAAGCTCGCGACCGAGCTTGAAGAGAAGCTCCCGGGATCGTAGTTCACACAGTGGAGCTTCGACGAACGATCAAACAGGTCCTGTCGCCATGTTGCGGGCAGCACCGGGCGAAATCGTGGAGAACTCCGACATCCTGATCAGTTCCCGGGGAGATAACGGCCGGGTGCTCCGCTAGGGGAAAACAGTTCCGTTCCGCTATAGGCGTGGGTTCTGCGTCTTTCGTGGGGCGCAGGACAAGGACCCTAATTGTGGTGCGCATCAAAGCCAGCGTGTCTCACGGCGAGTCGTTAACCTTTTTCTTTGATCTCAGCAGTTGTCTCTGGCTCCGCTGTGACGGTAACCTCAACGTGAGTGCCTTTTTTAAGACTCACATCATCGCCGTGTTCGTCGGTAAGGGTATTTTCGATACGGAGATCTCGATATCGGTAGTCGGCCCCGTCAACGGTAATCTGCGCCTTTTCCGGTTGGCTCGGACGTGGAGATGGGACGATTTTGTAGACGGTCCCCGGCATCGTGACGCTTGGCTGTTCTGGAATTCGCGCAGAGTCTAGATTGAGTTCGGCTATTCTTGCCGATCTCGCTGTGCGCGGCTTCTCCATTTCCTTTTTGACGCTGGCACGTGTTCGGTCGCTTAATCCACCTTTCCATTTAGCTCTGCTCATGTTCCCATCATGGCACTGTGGATAAAGCCGTGCAGTTCCATTTCGCACAGTTGCGAATACATGGGCTCCTGCAGCGGACGGACTGGCTCCTGAGGGCTTGTTACCAATTCTGCCTCGTAGGACCCAAACGGCTGACTGCCGAGCAGCCGGCTTCCCGTCCAGGTACCGATCCAGTACTCCCTAGGGACCGTAAGGCAGCATTTATCGGGAGTAAGCAGCTTTTTCAGCCCGCTCATGGCTTGGCCGATCCTCAAAGTGTCTCCAATTGCACAGACGACCACATCCAGGTTTGTCTAAGTTAACGTTGGGCGACGTTAGGCGAATTTGTTTTGCGATTGAAACGACCTGCAATGAGAATGATCAGCGGATAGCAAAAGGCGGGCAAGTGGTCTGCTCTCGACAAAGTACTGACATATTTATCGTTGGCGGAGGGCCAGCGGGGCTCGCGGCCGCCATTGCAGCGCGCCAAAAGGGCCTGCAGGTAATCGTTGCGGACGGTGCGGCACCTTCGATCGAAAAGCCTTGTGGGGAAGGGCTCATGCCAGAGACGCTAGCCGCCCTCCGGACATTGGGAGTGGAAATTAACGCAGAAGAAGGACAGAGATTCTGCGGCATAAGCTTTGTGCAGGGCGATGCGCGGGTGAGCGCCGATTTTCCGCAAGGGCATGGAATGGGTCTGAGACGACGACTGCTGCATGAGCGCCTCGTTGCGAGAGCCGAGGAATGTGGTGCGCAATTCCTATGGAAGACGCCTGTTTGTGGCATTGATGGCGAGAGCGTCCAGCTCTCTCATGAAAAAGTTCGCGCCCGGTGGATTGTCGGAGCGGATGGACAGGGTTCGCGCGTGCGGCGCTGGAGCGGACTGACGACCAAGAGCAGCAAACAACGCCGTGCGAGCAGGCGACACTATCGCGTGAAGCCGTGGTCGAATTACGTCGAAATTTACTGGGGGAGCCATGTGCAGGCGTACGTGACACCGGTTGGAGTCGAACAAGTGTGCATCGTCATTATGTCGGAACGAATGGAGCGCGCATCCTTCGATACAGCGCTCCAAGAACTGCCGGAGCTGAAGGAACGACTTCTCGGAGCGGAACTGAGCAGCCGGGAGCAAGGTGCAGTCACCTCGATGCACTTGCTCCATAACGTACAGCGAAGAAATGTTGCTCTGGTTGGTGACGCTTCGGGAGGCGTAGACGCCATCACTGGTGAGGGCCTTCGGTTAGCGTTCCAGCAGGCCTTCGCCCTTGTAGATTCAATGGTGGCGGGCGATCTGGGGCGATATGAGCCGCTGCATCGAGAACTCGCAAGACGCCCAACGGTGATGGGTAATTTGATGTTGTGGCTGGGCCGAAATCCGTGCATTCGAGGCCGAGTCATACGCGCCCTGGACGGCAAACCGGAGCTGTTCGCACGGCTATTGGCAACTCATGTGGGCCGGATAAGGCCCGCAGAACTGTTTTCCGCCGGGGCGCTGCTCGGCTGGCGGCTACTGGCTGTCTGGGTGAGGGAAACGGGCCGCGCCTGCGGAGGGCGGGGGCGGATACCCCATCAGGTATGTTACCGGCACTCCCAGGAACGCGCCGCGAAGTTCTCCTGCTTCCCATCGATAGTCGGTGGCGTCCAGATTTTTTGTCATTTCCCGCAGCTCCACCGGCGGATATGTGCGAAGGCAGGACACCACTCCATCGAACAGCAATACGAACGGAATGATCGGAATGACATACGTGAGAAGCAGTCGTGACCAGCGGAACGGACGTACAAAAAAAGTGAATAAGAACGGCGTGAGGGACCAGAGCACGATCAAGAGAATCGCCAAGGGCGTGCGTCTGGTGATTTCAAATATGCCGATCCCTTGTCTGGCATCCACAGCATTTTGAAGGATGGTTCGCGCTTCATTGAAAGGAAATTGATGAAACGACGTAAACATCGTGCGAAATCCACCCAGTTCAGCGGGAACGTTTCTGGCGTCAACCGGTCCTTCGCAGAAACGGATAGGAATCCTAGAACAAATCGCAGCATTCGCGAATGCCCCGTGATTTGGGTATCGATCCGTGAAAGAGATATGGAAGTCTCTGGTATCCCACTGGAGCCTGCGGACAAGATCGAACCACGGCCCTCCCCCGCCGGAGCACAGGTCAACAATTGAGGGGTTCCCCGTAGAATCAAGCGCGCCTTGCAGCAGCGGGGCGATCGATGCGTAAGCCTTCGACGCATTTAATCCATACTGCAGCGTATCCGTGATGTCATTGCGAAGGAATGGCGGGAACCAAGCTTGCTCGTGGAGTTCGATGAACTGTAGGCGATTCATGCTGGTAAGCAGTATGGGTCCATTGGGCGCTCGTGGGGCTTCCCGGTTCTCGCGCGCGGAGTTTCCCTGCATGCGGGGGTCGCTGACCTCGCAGAGTCCAGCGGATGCTCGCGATGCCGCATCCACCGTTGTTGCTTTCGGCCATCTTGGACGGCGTCGGCCCTCCCAATGATCATCTTCGGCTCCTTCCTCCCCGAGCTTTGGTCGTCACGCAACCACAGTCTACCGGAGTCGAGGGAGACCAGACGATTGTTATGAAATCAAGTGGGATAAAATGCTTGATTCGCCGACTTACTTGCCAGCCTTCAATTCCGAATACACCATCCCCACAAACCGGTCGGCGCTCGCTCCCGTACTACCGGGAACTCTTGCATCGTAGGGGGCTGTCACCTTCGCGGCCAGTACTTCCTCCCGGGTCTTGCCCTGCGCAATCATCTGCTGCACTCTGACCTCGACGGCGAGGACCATGTCGCGGTAGGGGATGAGGTCCTTCCGGTTGATGATGGTGCCATGACCCGGAATGAGCTTGGTGTCCGGACCGGCTATCTCCAAGGTGGCGTTGAGGGCTTCCAGCGCACCCTTCAACGAACCCCCATTGTTGGTATCGATGTAGGGGTAGCCGTAATTTCGATAGAAATCGCCGATCATGATCGCGTTGGCATTCTCAAACCGAATCATCGTATCGCCGCCGGTGTGGGCGGCCCGAACCGGAATCAAGTCAATGATTTCGCCGTTCATATGAAACTTCACCGTGCTGCCCAGTCCATAGGTCACGACGGGGAGTGAGGCAGGATCGGGGGGCGGAGCCGGATTGCCACTGGCTGACGGCAGTTCAATTCCTGGTGTCACGGGATGTGCCAGCTCTTCACGGAGCTCTTCACGGGCAAAGATCGTGACGCCCATCTTGGCGAAATTCACGTTGCCGCCCGTGTGGTCGCCGTGTACATGGGTATTGACCAAGAAACGAATCGGCGCGGAGCTGATTTGCCTGATCGCCGCCAGTACCTTGTCGGTGAGCGGTTCGTATTGGGCATCGACCATGAAGATGCCGTCCGGGCCGGCCAGTATGCCGATCCTGCCACCGGCAGCGTCCTGATGGCTCGGATCGGCTCCGGCAGAACCGGACAGCATGTAGAGGTTCGGTGCAATCTTCTCTGCCGTGATTTCAATCTTGCCATAGTCCCGCCCTTGCGCCCCAGTGCTCGCGGAAAGGGCCAAAGCAACGAATGCTAACAGGAAAAATCGTTCCGCTGATTTCATTGGCCCTGCTCCTTTTTAGCTTCTTCCGAAGGGATTTTCCAAAGAGATTGTACTTGGCCGAAATTTCCGTTTTGAGCTTGCGCTTAGGGCCGAAAGCCTAGCCCTCCTGTCCTGCTGTGTCAATCGCTACGGTTACATTCTTAAATGGCTCGACGGGTCGCGACATCGCGAAATCTCGCGCATCTCGCCTAAACACGTCTCCGCCGCACAGGTCGGCGATAGACGCAATCTGTCCGTGTGGCGTGCTGGTCCGGTAACCAAGAGCTAGGCATTGAACCGTTGGGGAGGGAAGAATGCTCGCCAAAATCGGTGGTCACCTTGTTGGCCGGTTTTGCCGGTGCCCGGCCGTCCCCGAATCCCGCAGCAGTACGCCCGCTGAGCCCCCCTGCGGGCCAGAAAGCATTCTCCGAGGAGGCGATCCTCGGCGCTTCCAATGCCGTTGGCGGGCTTGGACCTCATCAGCCCTCCCTTGATGAAGGGCAGCCTAAGATTGACGCGCTGATCTACCGGGATGAAGCCGTGATCGGAGACTCCCTCAATTACCGTGGCGGCTTGTGTTTGCTTGCGCGGCTTGCATGAGCTGGGCCAGCCTTGGTCGGCTGCTTCCACTGCTGCGTCGCTTTCCTTGCGGAAGGTCCCGGGGTGCCATGCTCGATATAAATCACGTGACGCAAGGTGGATGGCCATGAAACCGGGGTTTTCGCGCGCCAGAGCCGCAGGGGGCGGTAGGCTGTATAAAAACCAAAGCTGCACGTCCCCGAACCGCGTGCACGGGGTGGCTTAACAACGGGCTACTTAGTGGCGGTTGGGGAATCGACGGCGGAGAAGCCCATGCGCGTACGATTGCCGCGTGGCGTCGGCTCGTACTCGACGGAGTTCGCGAATTGGCGCATCAGGCGAATGCCCTGGCCCCCGACGCGGATTTCATCGTCAGGATTTAGCGCGGTTGGTTCCGGCGCGTCGAGAGGATTGAAGCGCGGCGCCTCATCCTCGACACAGAATTCAAAATACCCGCTGCGAGGAATCGCAAACTGCACCACCACCGAACAATTCTCCGCGCCGGCGTATCCGTGGCGGATCACGTTGGAAACAACTTCCTCCAGACAAAGTTCAATTGCGAATTGCACGTTGCCCGGAATCGCATGCCGCAAGGCCAGGCTTTCGATCCAGGGGGAAAGCTGCGTCATATCGGAAAGGCGGCTTCGCAGAGCCAGTTGGTCCTGGATTTGGCCGGCGCCGCTTCCAGTCATAGGGAGAGCTGCTCCATACGGCATGGCGCTAGGGTAGATGCAGCGCATCCAACGCGCTCTGAAGTTCATGGTGGACCGGAATCAGCGAATCGGTACCGCTGGTCTTGAGAACTTTTTCGACCAGCTCATTGGGTGCAAACAGAACGATCTTGCCCCCGCGGCCCTTGATCGCTCGTGCCGGAGCGACCAGCGCCCGCAGGCCCATCGAACCGAGAAAAGAAACTTTCTGCATGTCCACCAGTACGGCCTTTTGGCTGCCGGCGATGACGTTCATTTTTAAGTCGATGGCGGCGGCGCCCTCGATGTCGAGCTTGCCGTCGAGAATCACCCGCATGATCCCTCCGGTCATTTCTTCTGTTGCGATAGCCATTTCGTTAATCTCCCTGCCTGCCAGCGCGTGTGAAGCGGCGCGTCGAAAGTTCCAGGACCGAGCGGAACGGCTTCACGCCATTTGCCCGTTGACCATACCCGGTGCAGGTTACAGCAATGTTACAGGCTTACCGGTGGCGCGTCTGCAACCCTTGGCTATCCTCTTGTCTTGCTCCGCGGCAGGGGCCTGGCTCGTTTCAGAGTGCGAGCTCGATGATGGAAACATCGTCTTCGAATTGACCACCTCCGTGCGCCGCACGGACGGCGCCAATCGTGTGCTCGAGTGCTGGTCCGGCCCCCCGCTTGGAATCGGTCAGGATATCGGTGAATTCTTCGTAGGTGAAGATGGTGCCATCGGGCTTGGTGATTTCGTAGATGCCGTCGCTGAAAATGTACAGACGGCTGAACTCCGGCAAGTCCTGTGCGCCTTCTCCGAAGTTCATCTCGGGAAACGCGCCGATGATCGCCCCGCGTTCGGATAACTCCATGGGCTTTGCGGTCTCGCGGTTTGCTCCCGCCATCAGGATCGCCGGTGGATGTCCCCCGTTGGCGTAGATGAGCCGCCGCTTCTGTTTGTCGTATACGCCGTACCACATGGTGAAGTACATATCATTGTGACGATCCATCTGAAATACCCTGTTGAGTCCGGTGAGAACTTCCTTCGGCGAGCGGAAGTCGGTCGCGGGTAACGTCTGGTTGCGCAGCACATTGATGGCCGAGATGGACAGCAGCGCCGCCTGCACGCCGTGTCCGCATACATCGAGCAGGTACATGGCGAGGTGGTCGGGATCAATCCAGTGATACCCGAAGGCATCCCCGCCCAGCGCTACCGACGGGATAAACAGCCAGTCGGTGGTGATCTCACCGCTCAGCCGCTCGGGAAAAAGTGAAATCACATACTTGGCTGCCTGAGCCAGATCTTCGGCGAGCCGCTCCTCGCTCCTTTTGAGCGCGGCGTAAGCCTCATTGCGCTCGATTTGCGCGATGTAGCCTCGCGAGTGATGGCGTATGCGGGCGGTGAGCTCGATCGGATCGGGCAGCTTCACGAGATAGTCGTTCGCGCCCAGCATGAAAGCTTCGGCTTTCACCTTGGGCTCTTCCTTGGTGGACAGGACGATGGTCGGAATTTCTCTCGTCGCCGGATTCGCCCGGTAGAAGCGCAGCATCGTGAGCCCATCAACCTCCGGCATCACCAGGTCCTGCAGGATCACCGTGGGATGGAATTCCGCGGCTGCATCCATCGCTTTCGTGGGATCGCCACAGTAAGCGAAGTCGACGTCGGTCTCAGGCGCCAGCATGCGGCGCACGGCCTCTCCGACCATCGGTTGGTCGTCGACCAGCAGAACGCGAATGCGGCGCGGCTGCTCGGCAGGGGAGCCCTGTGTGGCTCTAGCCGGGGTCTGATCAGTCATGCAAGGCTCCTTTTGCGGATCTTGGGACGAGGCCGCGAAACCTCGGCGGCGCTGGCGATCGCTTGGGCGATCCGGTCGAGCGGAAGAATCTCGACGGCGGCGTTGATTTTGGCCGCGGCTTTCGGCATGCCGTACACGACGCTGGTGGCCTGATCCTGCGCAATGGTGTGCCATCCCGCGCAGCGCATCGCGAGCAGGCCCTTGGCGCCGTCGGCGCCCATGCCGGTCAGAAGCACGCCGACGGCGGTCACAGGCCACCAGGCCGCGACGGTATGAAAAAAAACGTCCACCGAAGGCCGATAGGAATAGTCCGCCGGTTCGTTCGAATAGGTGAACGCCAGTTCCGGCGTCAGCAAGAGATGGTCGTTGGTGGATGCGATTTTCACCACACCGGCTTCCGGCCGGTCGCCAGCTCCGATCGCCCGCACGTCCCATGAGGATTCGCGCGCCAGCCACGTTGCCAGGCCCGGCGCAAACACCTTGTCAACGTGCTGCACGATTATGATCGCAGCGTGAAGCGCGGGCGGCAGACCGGCGAGCAAATGCAGCAGTGCCGCCGGGCCGCCTGTGGAAGCGCCAATGGCAACCAGCGGAAAGTCTGGCCGGGGGACGACTCCGGATGCAGGGGCCATCCGCAGCGCAGGGGGCCCTGCTGGCGATTTGCCGACAAGCTTGCGAAGCATCGCGATCTTGGTCAGCAATTGCGACGGGGGAGAAGGCTCGCCCGACGTATCGAGAACGGGCGTGTTGACGGCATCGAGTGCGCCCCAACCCATCGCTTCGAACACCTTCGAGGAATGGCCCCCGACGGTGGCCGTTACGATCAGAATCGCACACGGCGAGTCACGCATGATGATGCGCGAAGCCTCCGCACCATCCATCCGCGGCATCATCAGGTCCATCAGGACGAGATCCGGCACATCCGCCGCGCACTGGCGGACGGCCTGTTCGCCGTCGGCGGCAATCCAGGCGATCTGATATTCCGGAACGCTCGTGACGACGCGGCGCAGAGCCTCGACCGCCATCGGGACGTCGTTGACGATGGCGATTCTCATTCGCCGGGGAGCCCGATCAGCTCCGCGACGGCCGCCAGCAGCGTTTCGTCGTGGAAACTACTTTTCGTAAGGTAGCGGTCGGCGCCCGCGTCCAGCCCCCGGAGGCGGTCTTCCTCGCGGTCCTTATAGGACACGATGATGACCGGCAGCGTGTGGAGCTTGGGATCGGCCTTGATCTTCGAGACCAGTTCGATGCCGGTCATGCGGGGCATGTCCACGTCGGTGATGGTGAGATTGTAGGCTCCGGTGCGCAGGGCGTTCCAACCGTCGATTCCGTCGACCGCCACCTCCACGACATACCCGCGGTTCTGGAGCAGGGACCGCTGCACTTCGCGCACGGTCACCGAATCGTCTACCACCAGAATGCGCTTGTGCTTCAACTGGGCGATCTCGCTGCGGCCGAGCCCGCGGAGCCGCCCGCCGTGCAGGAGCGTCTCAACCGATCGCGTTAAATCATCGACATCCACGATGAGAACCGGCGAGCCGTCGTCCATCAGTGCCGCCGCGCTGATCGAGGGAATCTTTCCCAGCCGGGCATCGAGCGGCCGCACCACCATTTCGTATTCACCGACGAACCGCTCGACAGCCAGACCGTAGCGCGTGGCGCGATCGCCCAGCAGGACCACCGAAATTTGTTCGCCCCAGTTCGGCTTGCCCGGGATATCAAGGACTTCGAGCGCAGACACCACGCCAATCCGCTCTCCGTCGAGCGAGAAATATTGCTGGCCCTCGAGGGTGGAGAGGTCTGTGCGGTTCACCTTGACCACGCTGGCGATGCGCGTGAGCGGGAACGCGAAAGGCTCGCCGCTGATTTCGGCAACAAACGTCCGCAGCACCGAAAGCGTGAGAGGTAGCTCCAGCTGAATCGACATTCCCTGCCCGCAGCGCGTGGAGATGGTCGCCAGGCCGCCCACCGACTTTGCCGTTTCCTGCACCGCGTCCAATCCGACCCCGCGGCCCGAAATGTCGGTGACGGTTTCCGCGGTGGAGAATCCGGGCAGAAACAGAAATTCAAGCAGTTCCGCATCAGAAAAGCTGGCGGCCATTTCGGGCGCGGCGAGACCTTTGGAGATCACGATCGCACGCAGCGATTCAACGTCGACTCCCCGGCCGTCGTCTGACACGGTGAGGACGAACAGACCAGCCCGGTGACGAGCCTCCAGCCGGATTGTGCCCGATGGAGTCTTGCCCGCCGCGACCCGCGCTTCCGGCCGCTCGATGCCGTGGTCCAGACTGTTGCGAATGGCATGGTTCAAAGGCGCTTCGAGCCGGTCGAGGATCTCGCGATCGACCTCGGTGTTGGTGCCGAGGATCTCGAGCTGCGCCTGTTTGCCAAGCTGCCGCGCAAGATCGCGAACCAAACGCGGGAAACCCTCGACGCCATCGCCGAAGGGCCGCATCCGGCTGGCCACGACCTCGCGATAAAGACGGTCCGAAAGACCGGCCGAGCGGATTCCAAAGCCATCCAGCTGCGCCTGGCGCTCGGCGGCCCAGCGGCGCGTTTCCTGAAGCTTGCGCCGCGCCTCGGCCACTGTGCCGGCAGCTTCTGAAGAGCTTGGTACTGACGACTGCAGCGATTCAAGCAGGCTGTTGATCTCGTTGTGACGGCGCTTTAATCCGAGCATCGATTCCGAGAAGGGCTCGAACCAGCGGCTCTGCACGAGAGATTCCCCCGCTAATCCCATGAGGCGGTTGAGCGTTTGGGCGGTCACCTTGATAGCGCGATCGGCCGTCCCGGAACCGCGCGCACCACGGGACCGAGCCGTGGGGGCAACCGTCGCGGCGTGCGGAGCACCGTCCCGCTCCGGCAACGGGGCGGACGGAGTCGGCGCGACAGGCGCCGCCGCCTGTGCCGCAGGAACGAGTGCAGCGGGCGGGACAGGGTCCTTCACGCGCGCAGTCTCGGCCTTCCGCACTTCGGCAACCGGAGGGGCGGCAGCAACAACTTTGCCGGCCCGCACGTCGGCCAACTGGTGCAGAAGTTGCTCGACCGCGGAACTCTGCTCCTCCACCCATGCCGGAACGGCTGATTCCTCGAGGGCACCGAGGCGCGCAAGACTGTCGCCGGCACGGAGCAAGATATCGATGGCTGCAGGTTCAAGCGTGAGAGCACCTTCCTGTGCGGCGACCAGGCAATCCTCCATGGAATGCGCCAGCTGGACCGCCACGTCGAGACGCACGATCCGCGCTGCGCCCTTGATCGAATGCGCCGCGCGCATGGTGGCGGCAAGGTGCTCTTTCGCGGAGCCGCCATTTTCCAGCGCGATTAGCCCGTCGGTGAACACGCGCATCTGCGACTCGACCTCGCCTCGGAAGAGGTCCCACATCGAGAATGCCCCTAGATTGCTCACGCGATCCTCTGCACCAGCGCGCCAAACAGCAGGCTCTCGTCGATGATTGCGACGGTCTTGCCGTCGTAATGGAAAAGCCCCTGCGTGTAAACGACGGCCACGTTTGTGAGCGTCACCGGCAGCGGCTCGATGTCTTTCACTTTCACGTCGTGCATGCCGTCCACTTGATCGACAGGGAACACCCAGTCTTCCCCCTCCCACCGGGCCACCAGAAAACGAGCGGTTCGAGAATGATGCGCGGCAGTTTCCTCGCCGAAAAGCGTGTGAAGTGACACGCACGGGTAAAGCTCGCCGCGCACGTTCACCAGCCCCAGTAGCACTTCACGGGGCCGGTGCGGAACGCTGCGCACCACGCTTGGCTCGGTGATCTCGCGAAGACTGACGGCAGAGAACGCGAGCCACGCGTGTCCCACGCGAAAGACGAGATGGGGCGCGGTGGCTGTTTCGGCTGTGACTTTTTCTTCCGCGAGTAGAGAAGTCCAGGATTCGATGTAATCCGCAGGAGCAGGCCGGTCGAGCAGTTGCCGGCCGCTGGCGGCGTATACCTCGCAGTTGCGGCAATGCGAAACTCGTTGCAGTTCAGGACACGAGGCGTCTCCCCAGACGCCGATGCGCGTCCAGCAACTGTTGGCGATGGGCGTGGCGAGCGGGACTTGGCTCATATTTCACTCGGTTGCGAAGTCATCCGGCGACCGCCGCGCGCGGGCACGAAGTAGCGCAGCACCCGAACCGTCCCCGCGAGCTTCCTGTTTCAGCGCGAGATGCAAAAGAGCGTCGCGATGGGTCGGATTCAGGTACAGCACTTTCCGGAAAGAGCGCACGGCAAGGTCCTGGTGGCCCAAGGCGTCGTGGAGCACACCCAGCAGGAAGTGGCCCTCTGCGGAATCGGGAACCCGTTGCAGGTGCTCGCGGCACAACCGGAGCGCGTCCTGCAGCTCACCGGCGTCTCCCATCTGGCGGGCAATCACCAATAAGGACAGGTCGGCATCCTGCGCTGGTGCGTCCACTCGCACAGTGGGAACTGCCGAGGGCGATCCCGCCGCGGCGTTGGATACCCGCGGCGCAACGCTTGGAGTACCCTTCTGTGGCTCGACATTCGGCTGGCACACGGACGCCGGTTTGGGCGCAAGCCGATGCCCCGGCTTGACGAACGCGAACGCTGCCGCAGATCCCGTTTGCTGGAACCCGTGTTCACGCGCGAAAGACGTCTCCGCGTGCCCCACTACCAGAACGCCATGCTCGGCGACCAGACCGCGCAAATGAGCCATCGCACGAAGCCGCGCCTCGCGATGAAGGTAGATTAGAAGGTTGCGGCAAAGGACCAAGTCATATGGCAGGCCATCGCCGGGAAAGTCGTTCAGAAAATCGGGTGCCATGAGATTCCCTTGCCGAAATCGAACCCGGGCTATCACCGACTTTTTCAGCTGCCAGGAGCCTTCGGCTTCCACCGGATCGAAGTAGCGCGAGCGGTACCATGGGTCCGGATCGCGGAAGGATCGCTTGCTGAAGGCCGCCGCTTGCGCCGATTTCAAAGCACGAGGGCTTACATCAATCGCGTCCACGGTGAAGGCCTCGGGCGGAGCGCCCGCGTGCAGCATCGCCATGGCCAGCGAATAAGGTTCCTCACCAGTCGAACAAGGGCAGCTCAGAATACGCATTCCTTTCGCGGAAGCGTGTTGCGCGTGCGCGCGACCAAGATCGGCCGCCAGTGCGAAGGGGGCTATGTCTCTGAAAAACCATGTCTCGGGAATCACAACTCTGTCGACGAGGGAATACCATGCGTCCAAATCGCTTGCGAGCATTCGGGCATACGCCGCGGGATTGGAAACACCCGAGTCCTTCATGGATCGCCGCACGACGGCCTCGACCGCCTTTAGGCCGACACTGTGTATGTCGAATCCGAGCCTCTCGGCGAGCAGATTCTCGATCTCGGTGAGCATCACGCGGGATTCTCCGCGAACAAGCGTTCTGCTACCTCGTCCGGCAACAGATTCTCGACCTTCACGTACTGAATCATCGTGCCGCCGCTCACGCTCAGCCCGCCGAGGTAGGGTGCTTCCGGAACGGCTACGCCAGACGGGACAGGTTCGGCCCCCTCGTCGTTGAGGCTATCGGTTGCGCGCTCGGCGAGAAGACCTAGAACGCGGCCTGTGCCGGAAGGACCAGGATACTTGACGAGGACGATCCGTGTGCTCAACAGAGCCTGGACGTGCGTTCCCCGAATAAGCTGGCTCAAATCGATGACCGGAACCATCGCGTCACGGTAGCAGAAGACGCCGGCAACGTACTCCGGAGCGTGGGGCAGCCGGTGGAGGCGGACAAACGGCAATACTTTGACGACCTGGGCAATGTCGAGCCCATATCTCTGGCCGCCGACCTCGAAGAGCAGCGCTACCATCGGGCCCCCTACCCCACTGCGGCCAGCTCCCCGATAAGTTCCTGGGGCTCGGAAGAAGACGAAGTCGGGGTGTTCACATTGAACCGGGAGACTTCGCGGTGCAGGACGCGCGCGGCCTGGTCGAGCAACTCGATCGCGCGGACGGCGTCCCGCTGGGACTCCGCGGTATTGCGTGTGGCCTCGCTCAGCTGAATCATCGCCTCGGTGATCTGGCGCGCGCCAACCGACTGCGACTCCATGCCCTCGTTCACCGATTCGAACCGCGGTCCAAGGCCCTGCACCTGTTCGATGATGCGGGCAATCTGGCCGCTGATGTCATTGACCTCGCGCACGGCGCTCTGCACTTCCTGTGCGAACTTCTCCATGCCCATCACGCCCGAGGAAACCGAGGATTGCATTTCCTTCACCATCTGCTCGATGTCGAGCGTCGCGATGGCCGTCTGATCGGCCAATCGCCGGATTTCCCGCGCCACCACCGCGAAGCCCTGGCCAAACTCTCCCGCCTTGGCCGCCTCGATGGCAGCATTGAGCGACAGCAGGTTCGTCTGGTCGGCTACCTTGTTGATGGTCGTGACGACGCTTGTGATATTGGTGACCTTCGCGTTGATGTCCGCAAGCTTCTCGGCGATGGCTGTCGAGGCGGTCGCCATCTTCTCCATTGTCGCGCCCATCCTGAGCAGGCCGGTCTGTCCGCTCCCGGCCGACGCTGCCGCTTGTTGCGAGAGAGTCGACACATCCGCCATGGTGCCCACAAGCGTCTGCGTGGTAGCCGCTATTTCTTTCGCGGAGGAGACCACCTCGTTGGTGGACGCGACCTGCTGCGTAAGCGTCGCTTCCAGCTCTTTAGACGAAGCGTTGAGCTGCGTCGCTGAAGACGTTACCTGAATTCCGGATTCCTGTACTCGCTTGATCAACACGAGCAGCTTCTCCATAAGCGCGTTGACCTCGGCGGCGATCATTCCAACTTCGTCATCGCTCGTGGCCAGCCGCTTGGTCAGGTCACCCTCGCCCTCGGAAATTTCGTGCAGCTGATTGCGCACGTGGCCCAGCGAATGCGTGACGGCGCGCGAAAGGGTCCATCCGACGAACACAGACACCAGCAGGCCTGTGATCAGGATCGATAGCTGGAAGGTTCGCCCGCGTCCGTAGCTCGCCGTCAGATCCTGAAAATCATTCCGCGCCTCGCTCTGCAGCGTCTGATAGAGCTGGTTGAACTGATCGCTTAATGGATCGGAGACCGCATACCAATTGCCCGCGATGAATTTCCGCATGCCTGTACGGTCGCCGCGTTGAAGCAGCGTCGTCAGCGTGGCCACTTCCCCGTCCGCGCTTTTCATGAGCGATTCCGCTTCGCTCGCCATCTGCTTGTCCACGTCTCCCTGCTGAAGACTCACGAAACGCGGCCATGTCTTCTCGATCTGGGCGGTCGCGGCCTTCACCGCATCGAGTGCGTCCGATGCACTCAACACCCCGTCGGAATATTTGTTGGCAGCGCCGATGATCTGCACGGTGTAGGCGAGCTCAACGTTTTTCAGATAGCCGATCGACACCACGCGATTCGTGAATATCCGGTCGAACGCGCGCTCGCCGTTGGAAGATTGGATGAGGCCGACCACACCCACGCCGACCCCCACGAGGCTCATCAGCCCGATCAGGACGACCAGCCGGGTCTTAATGGTGAGCTTGTTCAGCATTTCATTTTCTCCGATCACTGCTCGGTCGCCCGCCCGCCTGAGGCGTTCAGCAGTTCCCGCTCGGAAGATCAACCCGACTCGGGCAGCTAGTTATCCAAATTGAAATTGACGGGAATCGTCACAATCACCTGAACCGCCTGCCCATTGATCAGAGTCGGCTTGTACTCCCATCCGCGCACCGCCTTGATCGCCGCATCATCGAGTTCCTTGATGGAACGAAGAAGCTTCACGTCCTTTACCTTTCCGTCCGTGCCGACCGTGGCTTCGAGGATGACCACACCTTGAATGTGCGCTTGAAGCGCGAAGGACGGATAGACAGGTACCACATTCTTGACCTTCAAGGGCGGCTTGATATCACCGCCTACTCGAACCGTTTGCGGTGGAGAATCGCTTTTACTTCCCCCCTGTGGCGCGGCATTAGCAGACAACCAACCTACGGCGAGGTTTGCGACAAGCAACAGAAACACCCATCTCATCGTCGAAAAGAACCTCTCGCCGGTAAGATCTCGACTGGTGGATTCGAGCCGGGATTATACGGAATCGGGCCCTCCCTCCGCAAATGAACTACACCCCGTGCAAGGTTCATTCTCAGGCCCTCCTGTATGAGTCCTGCAGCGCAGCCATGGCGAACCGTTTCTTGGCAACCCCAATGCGTTCTGACGACACAGGCCAAGCTCTCTGAATGCAGCAGATCCAGTTAGAAAAGGTATGCACTGGAGACCGCCTCGCCGCTCCTCATAGGGAAGGGCTCAAGCGTCGGCCCCCACATCTTCGACCCGGAACCAGCGAGCAAGACTCGTCAGTGTAGATTTGGAATGTTAATGTTGTGTGAATAAGTCATCGGGGCGATACGCAGGGGATTCAACGCTTGGCGATGACGCGCGTTGGACTACGCATAGCCTTAACGCAAACGCAGCGTTTTATAGCAGAGGCGGAATAGGGTACTGCGCTAGAGCCAAGCCTAGACGGCAAATCCCGGCGTCGACCGCCTCACTGCTTTCGGTGAGCAGGGCGGTCATAGACCATGCCATAGGACGCTACCGGCCAGGCGGGGTGTAGGTAAAGCTTGCTTCCGATGCCTTGTCGAGCTCCTCGGGAGTGAGCAGGACGGTCGTGGTTAGTACGGCGGCGCCACTCGCGTTGACCGCCAAACAGATTGCGGCCACACTGGCAGTCTCAGGAATATCCGCAATCATGTACGCGTCATGTTTCCCGAAAGCGAAATAGAACGCTTCGAGTTTTCCTCCCGCCGCCTTGAGTATTTCCTCGGTTCTCTTGCGGCGCTTGGACCCCCCATCTTTCAACAGCCCTCTGGCGCCCTCAGCCGTGTAAGAAACTTGCCACAGATACTTAGCCATACAGGTTCTCCTCGGATGCAGTTGAGACCGGCCGTGGCGTCGCCACAGAACGGCGAATCGGGATCAGGGCACATCCACATCCGACCCTACGCCCTCATCGTCGGCTGGCCCGGAGTTTCCATCTGGACATCCAGCCCGCGTATCCTACACTTCTGCTAGCCGCCGACACAACGACTTACCGCAACGACTTACCACAGAAGCGATGACCATCCCGGTTCGTGGGAATCAAATTCTGCCGAGCAGCAGTTTCCGATATCGAATGGATCGCCTCTATTCGCAAGACCGCGGCGGCGCGCTATGAGGCAACGAAGCAGGTCTTCCCGATGATCGGATGATCGGTATATACAGACGCGCATAAGTAAAGGGACATAGCGGTCAACAGAAAGACGTGAGATAAGACCGGATCAG
Source organism: Candidatus Acidiferrales bacterium (assembly GCA_050015335.1). GTDB lineage: Bacteria > Acidobacteriota > Terriglobia > Acidiferrales > UBA7541 > Palsa-295. The sequence continues at coordinate 46,058 of JBEKBP010000038.1, forward strand.
CTGTGGGTAAGACTGCATCTCGTCAAAGACGCGTGTCAGTGTGGCGAGCAAATGATCGACTCCGCTAAAGAAGCGGTTATGGGTTCCGTTCCTGCGGGTGTGCTGCCATAGCCGCTCGGTCGGGTTTAACTCCGGTGAATAGGGCGGCAACTGATGCACTTCCAGCC
>JBEKBP010000039.1:0-44436 GCA_050015335.1 Candidatus Acidiferrales bacterium
TTCAGCATCGCTTGCTTGGCTTCCCGCCCGGCCTTCCGGTAACGCTCATAAATAGCTCGAAAATACTCCCGCCTTGCCTTGGATCCCAACGTAACCCTCCTCGTATTCCCCTCTGACTCGGGTTACTTCCTAAATGGCGCGACGATACCCCCTCCGGTTACATTTTAGACGGCGCGATACGTCCAGTTGACATGCCACCCTGGGATGGCTAGGCTTTCGTGCGGGCGCGCGGCTGGGATTTGGCGGCCTACGGGTGACTTTTGCACAATTTCGGCGAATGGATGGAACATCTCTCTTGGGTGCAATACGTCGGGATGACTGCTTGGCTTTACTCAAGCATAGCCGTGGTTCACTACTTCACGCTGCTCGTTCTGGTGGGCACGAGTGTGCTGGTAGATTTGCGGGTTTTGGACTTGGCCGCGACCAGCAGACCGGTGGCTGAAGTCAGCGAGCAAATCTATCCCTGGATGTGGGGCTCCTTCTGGCTCGCCATTTTCTCGGGCTTCTTGATGTTCACCACCGATGCGGGCGACTACCTCCCCGATACGGTATTCCGCGTGAAGATGACCGCCATCCTGCTTGCAGTGATTTCTACGATTCTCGTGCAGAGGGGCGTCCCCCAATGGGGGCAACGGCCGTCGATGCCGGTGGGAGCCAAAGTGCTTGCTTCCATTTCCCTACTTCTCTGGATTGGTTCGATCCTTGCCGGAGTCGAGATTGCGGCAATTTCCGGGCTGGGCTAAGCGCCGTCCTGGACTTTAGTCTCAGCGGTTTGCTACACGGAGTAGTCTCGCGCAACAAGGAGCCGTCGCGGATGCAAACGCACGTAGAAACTTCTTTGCTGCCTGTATGCCGGCACTTACAGACGACGTCCTGGGCCACGGCGATTCGACTGTCGGAGTGGATGTATCCCTTCATTCAGCTGATTCATTTTTCGGGGCTGTCCCTCTGGCTCGGTACCAACGTCGCCGGGGATTTGCGGCTCCTGGGGGTGGGCAAGAAAGCTCAAACGGCCGTCGCTGTGCGTGACGAGCTCTTTATGTGGAATTGGATTGGCTTCGGCATCGCCGTGTTGGGCGGATTTCTTCTTTTTTCCGCGCGCGCCACGATGTACATCGTCAATCCCGCGTTTCGCGCCAAGTTGTTCATGCTGATTCCCGCGGCGCTTGTTTGGCATATTATTGTGCAAGTGAAAACGAAGGGATGGGGCAAGTCCGCAGAAACAGCTCTTGTGGGGAAATTGGCGGGCTTGCTGGAGTTACTTTTGTGGATCAGCGTCGTTACCGCAGCGGTCGAGATTCCCAATTATTAGACGGCTCGTGCGGTTGCGAAAAGCTAGTACAATAGCGCGAGAAGGGATTGTAATCACTCAAGGAGCGCGTGGTGCATGGGGAATAATGTGAAGGTCGGTTCTGAAACTGGGAAGACTTCTGCCAGCCGAATCCATCATCGCGCGATCGGGCGATTGGCACTCTTCGTATGTCTGCTCGCGTTGCCGATCATAGCGGCGCCGGCATGGGGCCACCACGGATATTCGGCCTACGATATGACCAAGGTCGTATCCGCAAAGGCAACCATCACTAGCTTCGAGCTGGCGAATCCGCACTCGTCGATCACCTGCGACATTACAGACGCGGACGGAAAGGTACACCATTGGTCTATCGAAACTGGGGCGCCGATGCGTGGCATGAGGGCGGCGGGATTTACCCAAGATACTCTGAAGCCCGGCGATGTCGTCACCATTTACTTCTACCCTGCGAAGAATGGAGCGGACGTGGGTGCTTTCTCCAAGGTGGTGTTTTCCGATGGCCGCGTGATGCCTCCGCCGGGTACTACAACACAGGGACAGCCGAGCGCTCCTAATCAGTGATTTATCCTTCGCTGGAACCAAAGCAGAGCATTTTTGACAGCGCAAGGACTTATGAAGCCGTTGGGACCGAAGAGGGGGATTCTCGTGCGAAATTGTTTTGCGGGCGCGGCCGTCGCATCGATCGCAGCTCTGGTTTTCTCCCCGGTCTTGCACCCTCAATCGCAGAGCACTGCACCGGCGACCTCCAAGGCCGCTTCCAGCCAGCGGTTCGACGCTCACGACATGACCGGCACCTGGCGCGGTGAAGTTGCTCATCCGGGCTATCGCGATTGGGCCAGCTACGATCAGACGATCCCCGAGCCTCCGCTGACCGACTGGGCTAAACAGCATCTGCTTTACAAGTCGATTTCGCACGACTCGCTGGGCGGCACTCCTCTGCCGGACAAGGACCGGCCTGGCCACATCTGCCCCAATAATCAGGACCCTTGCTATTCGGCGGACCCCAATGGCGTGCCTACCAACGATATCAATGGCGAGTACCCGGCCAAGGACTGCGAGCCGCTTTCCACACCGGCCATGTACGACTACGCGAGCATCGGCCCCATGGAGATCCTCCTGACCCGTGAGGGAGACCGGATGTTTCAGTTCTTCGAGTACCACCGCGAGTGGCGCACGTGGTGGCTGAATCGCGATCATCCCAAAGACCTCGATCCCACGTATGAAGGTGACTCGACGGCGCGATGGAACGGGAACACGCTCGTGGTCGACACGATCGGCTACAACAGCAAAACCATGATCACCCAGAACGTGGGCCACAGCAAAAGCGAGTCGTTTCATCTGGTGGAGCGCTTCACGTTGACCGACCACGATCACATGACGCTCGACATGACCTACTACGATCCCCAAGCGTGGGGCGACAAATCCTGGCCAGGGTTCCGGAAATACTTCCAGCGGGCGCCGAAGGAAGATTTTGACGAGTTCATCTGTAGTCCAAGGGAATACCAGGAATATAACAAGCGCGTAGCCGCCCCGCTGGACGGCCATCCCCAGTAGAAGACGCCGAACATCGGTTCATCCGCGCCGTCGGCGCGACGTTGGAGGGACTGAGCGGCCCAATGCAGCCTTCTTTGATCGCTATCATGCCCATCGTTGCGCTCGGAACGGCAGTTGCTCTCGGGTCTGCCGTGCTTGAGCAGACACCTGTAAGACCACACCAAAAGAGTGAGTCCTTCAATCTCCGTGACCTGTCCGGAGTCTGGTGGGTCGAGAACCCCGGGCCAGAAAAGCTGATGGCTCGTGGCAGACAAGGCGACGCCAGCAAATGCCAGACGTGCCACATTCCCGACCACACGATGCCGGAGCCTCCTCTGACTCCCTGGGCGAAAGAACACCTGCTTATACCGGACGCGATGTCGGAAGGCGACGCCCACGGGGCCCTCAAAGTAGATGGCGCTTCGATGGGCACAGCCCAGCGGAACGAGTGCGATCCTATCGGCGTACCCGCGCAGTTCTGGTACACCCAGCTTGCCCCGTTTGAATTCGTGACGACCTCCGATCGCATCTTCCAGTTCTTCGAAAACCGCCGCGAGTGGCGCGCGATCTGGCTCAACCGCGATCATCCATCGTCGCTTGATCCAACGTATCTAGGCGACTCGGTTGGCAAGTGGGACGGAAATACGCTCATCGTTGACACGATTGGCTACAACGGCAAAGACATCATTGAGCCGGTAGGCGTTGGCCATTTGATGAGCGACGCTTTCCACCTCGTCGAACAGTGGCACCGCCTGAGCGGGGAGAAAATCGAACTCGATGCGACCTACTACGATCAAAAGGTGTGGGGCGACAAGCCGTGGGGCGGCCTGAAGATGGAATTCATGATCCAGCCCAACATGCAGATCGAGGAGTCCTACTGCTCACCCGAGGACAACGCAGAATTCGAGGAGCGATTCATGAAGCCTGCCGCCCAGCCCAAGCGATAGACCTTAGAACCGCACCCCTTTAAGCCCCCCCGTTAAGCCGTTAAGCCCGTCCCCTTGGAGCTTCTTCCGGCATGCAGTAAACTTATGCTCCCCGTTCAACTTAGGGAGATGCAATGCTTGTCGTGATGCAGGGACACGCGACCGAAGAACAGATTCGTGCCGTTTGCGACCGGATTGAGTCGCTCGGGTTTAAGGCTCATCCGATCCCCGGCGCGGCTCGCACGGCGATCGGCATCACGGGGAATCGCGGCGCGGTTGATCTGGCGTCGGTTGAATCGATGCCCGGCGTCATCGAATGCATTCCGGTCAGCAAACCCTACAAGCTGGTGAGCCGCGATGTGAAACCGGAGGACACCATCGTGCGCGTCTCGACGCCCCTGGGCGAAGTGGCTTTTGGCGGTAAATCGGTTGCACTCGCCGCAGGACCTTGTGCGGTGGAGTCGCGCCAGCAGGTGTTTGCGATTGCGGAACAAGTGAAAGCGTCGGGCGCGCGCCTTTTTCGCGGCGGCGCGTACAAACCGCGCACGTCGCCCTACAGCTTTCAAGGACTTGGCGAGGATGGACTGAAGATTCTCGCCGAGATACGCGATGAATTCGGGCTGGGCATTATCACCGAAGCAGTCGATAACGAGTCACTTGACTTGGCGGCAGAATATGCCGACGTGATCCAGATCGGCACCCGCAACATGCAGAATTTCTCGCTTCTGAAGCGTGCCGGTCGCACGCAAAAGCCCGTGCTGCTGAAACGCGGAATGTCCGCGACGCTCGATGAATTTCTGATGGCGGCCGAGTACATCCTGTCTGAAGGCAACTACCAGGTGATTCTCTGCGAGCGCGGCGTGCGGACGTTTTCCGATCACACGCGCAACACGCTCGATCTCAGCATCATCCCGGCGGTTCAGCGGCTGAGCCATCTCCCAATTGCCGTCGATCCCAGCCACGGCACAGGACGCCGCGACAAAGTGCTCCCCTTGTCGCGCGCCGCGGTAGCCGTGGGTGCCGATGGGCTACTCGTAGAGGTGCACCACGATCCGGACCGCGCGCTGTCCGATGGCCCGCAGTCCATTCTCCCCGAAGAGTTCGACCTGCTCGTCCGCGAGGCCCGAGACATCGCCGCCGTCCTCGGCCGTATAGTCAATTGAGCAATCCAGGGAGCGCCAGACACTGGGTTCGGGCCCGACCCGCATGAAGATCTTGTCTGACTGGCGGATTTTTTTTCTGCTTCTCCTTCTTGCGGGCCTGGGCGTCCGCGAGGTAGCGCTCGAACTACGGCCCTCCTTTCTTCGCCCGGGGCTTCATCTTTTCGCGTATGTGGACGACACCGCCGATGGAACTGTCACCGCCGTCGATCTGGTGGCCCTGGCGCCGGCCGCGACCATTTCCGTGGGTGGCAGGCCGACGGGTATGCGCTCACATCCCACTCGCTCTGAAATCTGGGGCCTCAGCAGCGCAGGCGGCTTCGCGTGGGTTCTCGACGTAAAAACGAACCGCATTGTCGCGCGCATCCCTGTCGGTGCCGCGCCGTATGCGCTCGACTTCTCTCCCGATGGCACGCGCGCGTATGTGGCGGCGTCCGGCTCCAACGCGGTAGTTGAAATCAGCTGTGCCTCGCGCCAAGTTACGGCGCGGAGCCGTGCGGGACGCCGCCCCTGGATCGCCCGCGTCTCACCCAACGGAAAGCTGCTCGTCGTGTCCAATCGCGAGGACTCGACGGTATCGCTGTTTGATGCGGTCTCGCTCGCGCCGCTGGGTGCGATCGACGTCGCTCCTCAGCCGGAGCATATCGCCATACTCCCCGACAGCTCGAAGGGCTTTGTCAGCTCGGGCGATTCCGACCAGGTTTCCGTGCTGGATTTGAACCGCAAGGTCTTGCTCGCGAGACTCTCGATGGGAGAGAACCCCGACGACCTGATTCTGAAGCCGGATGGCGGCGAGCTCTATATTCCCTCGCGCAACTCCCATGGGCTTCTGATCGTCAACACGTCGACGAACGAAGTCAACGACTTCGTGCTGCTCGGCATGTCCCCTTCGACAGGCACGCTCACCCCCGACGCCCAGACGCTCTACATTTCCGACTCCGCAGCGGGACACATCGTTCCCGTGGCGATTGCGAGCCGTCAGGCGGCCCCCCCGATTCAGGTCGGACGGGAGCCCGGGACATCCTTACTTACCCCCGGGGGAGATATGCTGCTGGTCGTCGATGCTTCCTCCGACGACCTCGCGGTGATCCGCGCCAAGACCGGCAGCCTGATCACGCTGATTCCCATCGGCTCGCACCCCCGCGATTTGGCGGTGAAGCTGTTCTGAGCTGTGACGTACCGGACCATTTGGTTCTGCGTGATTTGCGCGGTGTATCGGTTGACGTGCCCGTGAGCGTAAGCGAATACGTAATCCATTACCCAGACACGGAGGGCAGCGAGATAACCGCGAGAGCTTTGTTGTATTCAATCCGCGCGTCCCAAAGAACTGACGCGTGCGGTCCTACCATCATTGTTTGGTGGCGAATTTCCTACGCCGAGCGTGGGCGCAGGCATACAATGCGCGAGGCGCACTCATCTTAAACGCAAAACGACAAGGGTGAACTGGACCTATGAAGCCCCTAGCTGCGATCGCCCTGCTGGCGTTGCTTCCGGCCACGCCAACGATGTCACAGATGCGGCCCGGCGCGAAGGTCGAAAAGACCTATGGGCTCGGCCTGCCGCGCGACATGGACAAACTCGTCATCGACGACAGCGAGTATCCCGACTACCCACTTAAGCCCGGCCAGCAAGACTATCAGGACGTCGACGGCTACCGCATTAAGGCGCTCATCAAGAAATTCACCGCCATTTCTCTTCAAAGCCTGGATGACGGCCAACAGTACTGGGGCCGCATCCCGGGCACCAAGTACGGCAAAATGACCGCCGACCTGATGGCGGAGGAATTCAGCAAGCTCGGCCTGGAAATCACGCGCCAGCCCTTCACGATCAAGGAACTTTGGTATCCCACGCACTGGGGAGGCAGCTACGCAGCGGCAAGCGGCAAAACCGGCAAGCTCCTGACACTTTTCCCCATCAACGAAACCCGGCCGACACCCCCAGCGGGTATCACGGCCGAGGCCATCTGGGTAGGCGTCGGCGCCGCGCCGGATCTGCTCGGACGCGACCTCCAGGGTAAAGCCGTTCTCGTCTATAGCACCTTCGTGCCTGGGGGACGCAGCCACTCTGCGAGCGACCGCGCCGGCATCTTCAATTCAGACACGCTCGTCACCAAAGCTGGCGCAGCCATGATCATCAACGTGATGGCCGTGCCCGGCAACGGGCAGTTCAACCCGGAAGGCGCGCCCGCCGGGCCCGACGCCGTTCCCACCATGACAATCAGTCAGGACGAAGGCTTCTTGCTACGCGATCTGCTGGCCACGGGGCAAAAAGTCCAGATCAGCCTCCAACTCGATATCGAAAAGCGCGAGAATGTGCAGAGCCAGAACGTCTATGCGGTCCTGCCCGGCACCTCCGACGAAGAAGTCCTCGTGATGGCCCACACCGACAGTTTCTTCCAGGGGGCCATGGACAACGCCAGCGGCATGGCCACCGCCATCGATATCGCCCGCCATTACGCGGCTATCCCGCAAACGCAGCGCCCGCGCACGATGGTCTTTGCCGCCCTTCCCGATCATCACCACGGCGAAACCGGCCGCGACCTAATGGTCAAAACGCACGACTGGAGCAAGGTGGCCGTCGTGCTGAATTCCGAGCACACCTCGCAGACGCTCTTCTACATGTACAACGCCGACCTGATGACCTCCAACGCCGTCAGCGCGCGGCGCTGGTTCGCAAGCGGCAGCCCCGAATTTCAGCAACTCGTGAAAAGGACGCTGCAGGACTTCAACGTCTCGGTCTACAAAGTGCCTGAAGCCCACGCCGGCGGCTCGCTAGGCGGCGTTAGCCCCTACGCGCCGTCGTTCCACATCATCGACCACGTGATTTATCACACCACGCTCGACACACCCGAATTCGTCCCCGCAGTAGGCCTGGGCTGGAGCGAGCGCGCCTTCCTAAAAATCATCGACGAAACAGACAAAATGACCATGGCACAGATCCGCGGCGCCGAAAAGCTCCCCAACCCGATCCAGTAGAGCGGCTGACGAGAGAATCACGACGGATGGCCGAAGCCTCAGCAATGCCGGGATGATGTAGTAACCTTGTATCGAACTCGGGGAACGAACCGAGGAGGCGTCACATGCAAGTCCCGTCAGTTAGGGTCCTGCTGGCAGCCGTGGTCATTCTCGTGTAGGCATTGCCCGGGCAAGCTCGAATCACGCGGCTCGTGATTGAACACACGGAGATGCTCGGACTCGATGGATACGAGAAGCTCACCGGGCATGCCTACGGTGAACTCGACCCTCAACTTCCGTTGAACGCCATCATTACCGATCTCGAACTGGCACCACGCAATGCGCGCGGGATGGTGGAGTACGTGGCGACATTCACCATCATTAAGCCGACGGACATGGCGAAAGCCAGCGGTTTGCTGCTCTACTTGGTCCCGAACCGCGGTCGAATCAGGTTGACGGCTGGCCAATTCCTCGCTGACGCCCGAAAGCAGAGCCACGTGTTGGTCACCAGCGGCTGGCAAGCAGACATCGAGCCAGCCGACGGTTTCGAGACGCTGCGGGTGCCGGTGGCCAAGAACCCCGATGGTTCCAGCATCACGGGGCGCGTGCTCGCCCGCTTTAGCGACATGCCTGCGGACGCCACGACATTGCCCATTGTTCGCGGCGGCGTTGCAGGAACCGCTGATCCAGCCAGCCTCGATACGTCCCATGCCACACTGACGCGCCGAGCCTCAGAAAGCGGCGAGGTCGTTCCCCTGCGCGGCACAGACTGGGCGTTTGCCGATTGCAGCCAGGTTGCTTTTCCTGGCAAACCGGACCCACGGAAGCTCTGTCTGAAAGGTGGCTTTAATCCAGCCTACCTGTACGAGCTTGTCTACACCGCCAAGGACCCGAAAGTCTACGGCATAGGCTTCGCCGCAACGCGCGACCTGAACTCGTACCTTCGCTACGGCGTCCAGGACGATTCCGGGCTCGCCAATCCCGTACGCGGGCGGATCACTGCGACGGTGAGCCTGGGCAACTCGCAGTCTGGAAACTTTCTCCGCAGCTTTATTCATCTGGGCTTCAATCAGGATGAAACCGGAAGAATCGTCTTCGACGGGGGCAATCCGAATATCGCCGTTCGGCTCCAAAGCATGAACTTCCGATTCGCGGCCCCCAGCGGAGCCGCGGCGATGTATGAGCCCGGCAGCGACGGCGTCGTCTGGTGGGAAGATTACCCGGACCAAGCGCGGCGCCATCCCACGGCCGGTTTGCTCGACCGCTGCCGGGCCACTGAAACCTGTCCGAAGATCGTGGAGACGTTTGGCTCATCGGAGTTTTTCAATCTGCGAGCTTCGCCCGACTTGGTCGGCACACGCGCCGATCGCGACATCCCGCTCCCCGCAAATGTCCGCCGCTATTATTTCCCGGGCGTGAGCCACGGCGGCGGACCGGGCGGCTTCGATCCCGATCCGCCGCTGCAGTCCTGTTGTGAGCTGGTGCCCAATCCCAACCCTTCCAGCGACACGCTGCGCGCGCTGCAAACAGCTCTTGTCGATTGGGTTTTCAAAGGCGTGCTTCCTCCGCCGAGCCAATATCCGCGTCTCGATCGTGGGGAACTGGTGGCGCCCACGCAAGCCGCCATGGGCTTTCCCACAATTCCAGGAGTGCCGCTTCCCGACGGGATCCTCACGCAATTCTTCCGATATGACTTCGGACCGCAATTCCATTACAACGACCTCTCCGGCATCATCACGCTGCAGCCGCCCACGATCCGCCAGAGTCTGCCCACCGTGGTTCCGCGAGTCGACGCCGACGGTAATGAAGTAGCGGGCGTGGCCAGCGTGCTGCATCAGGTGCCTCTAGGTACCTACACCGGCTGGAACACCAACGCTCGAGGTTTCTACAAAGGCCATATCCGCACCAATGCTGGTGGCTTTGTTCCCTTCGCCAAAACCAAGGCCGCACGGCTTGCCTCCGTTGACCCTCGACCGTCGCTCGAAGAACGCTATGGGACCCACGAAAACTACGTCGCGCAAGTACGCGCCGCAGCCGAACGACTCGTGCGTGGACGGTACCTTCTCCCAGACGATGCCGGCCGCCTGATCGCTCAAGCCGAGGCTAGCAAGGTCCTGAAATAGAGATAGCAAACACGGATCCAGAATCCTGGTCGGCTTTGCTAAAGTGATGGAGCCAGCATGAGTGCCCCGCCGAACAATCTCGAGCCCATCCTCTGCGCTCCGCTCCTACGCCGGGTGGACGAGAAATTGATCGACTTACTCGGTTCACTCGAGCCGCACGAATGGGATCTTCAGACCATCGCGCCATTATGGAGGGTCCGCGACGTCGCAGCTCATTTGCTCGATACGCCGCTTCGCAAGCTTTCCCTGGTTCGAGACTCTTGTCAGGTCGAAGCCGTCACGATCGGTTCGCCTCAAGACCTGGTCACATTGGTGAACCGCCTGAACCGCCAAGGCGTCACCGTCTACCGCCGCCTGAGCCCCGCCGTTCTGATCGACATGATGAAAATAGCCTGCGAACAAAGCGCCCGTTTCCACGAATCTCTTGACCCTTTTGCCCCCGCCGCGTTCGCCGTCAGCTGGGCCGGAGAAGAAGAGTCTTTGAACTGGTTTGACACCGCCCGTGAATTAACCGAGCGCTGGCATCACCAGCAGCAGATTCGACTCGCCACAAACAGGCCCGGAATTATGACCCCCGATCTCTATCACCCGGTCCTTGACTGCTTCATGCGGGGACTGCCCCACGCCTACCGCGAAGTCTACGCCCTCGTTGGAACAGCGCTTCTTGTCGAAATTTCCGGCAAATCCGGCGGGCAATGGTTTCTGTCCAGGGGATCCACGGGATGGGGTTTGGTAAAACGACCAGAGGGGGGCTTTGCATCCCGAGTGATCATGCCGGAGGCCCTGGCTTGGCGCCTCCTCACCAAGGGGATTGATCGCGACTTGGCGCGCACACAAGTCACCGTAGAAGGGGACCGAGCCCTCGGCGAGAAGGTTCTCGACCTGACCGCGATCGTAGGCTAGCTTTCTGTAGGGTTAGTCGGGTAATTGATCAGGCCCTTCCAAGATATCTTGTACCGAACCTCCGCCGAACCTGCCGAACCTGGCCGAACCTCCGACCGATTGACAGTCAGGACCCAGCCAAGGTAGACTCATTTTCAATTGAAATATGGACTCTACGCCTCTAACTGCTTGTTGTTGCTGTTGTAAGGGTGCAGATATCTGTGCCGTTGGGGCGGCGGAGTTCATGAGCTAAGCTCGAACTACAACGGGACTCAAATTCAGCCCGCCCTCGGAACTAGCCGGGAGCGGGTTTTTTTATGAACACGTGCAATGACTGAAATCGCCCAAAAGCCGGAAGTGCACACCTCACTCGAACATCTCAAGACGCTCGAGGCAGAGAGTATCTTCATCCTGCGCGAAGCCGCGGCGGAGTTTGCCCGCCCCGTGATGCTCTACTCCATCGGCAAAGATTCCTCGGTGATGCTGCGCCTTGCGCAGAAGGCTTTCTATCCCGGAAAAATTCCCTTCCCGCTTCTGCACATCGACACCAGCTACAAGTTTCCCGAGATGATTGAGTTTCGTGACTGGTACGCTAGGCACGTGGGCGCCGAACTACTGGTCCACATGAACAGGAAAGCGCTCGACGAAGGCGCCAACCCCTATTCTCTCGGCACGCAGAAGTGCTGCGGCCTGCTCAAGACGCGCTCGTTGCTCGACGGCCTCGCCGAAGGCGGCTTCGACGCGGCCTTTGGCGGTGCGCGACGCGACGAAGAAAAGTCCCGTGCGAAAGAGCGCGTCTATTCCTTCCGCGACTCGCTCGGCCAGTGGGACCCGAAGAACCAGCGCCCCGAGCTATGGAACCTGTTCAATGCAAGGCATCACAAGGGGGAAAGTATCCGCATCTTCCCGCTCTCCAATTGGACCGAAATGGATGTATGGCTCTACATCCACGCGGAGAAGATTCCCATCGTCCCGCTCTATTTCGCGAAGGAACGTGAAGCCGTCGAGCGCGGCAATTCCCTAATCCTCCTGCAGACAGGTGTCCGCCTGCTTCCCGGCGAAAAAACGCAGATGGTAAAGTGCCGCATGCGCTCGCTAGGCTGCGTCCCGTGCAGTGGAGCGATCCGTTCAGACGCCGACACCGTGCCCAAGATCATCGACGAGATGGTTTTGTTCCGCCGCTCCGAACGCGAGAATCGCGTGATCGATCACGATGAAGAAGGCTCGATGGAAATCAAGAAGCGCGAGGGATATTTCTAATGGCGCCCCGGACTGCCGAGCCAACCGCTGAATCCTCGGATCCCGCCCACGTGAGCGAGCCCACGCAACTGGTCGCTCCCACCGAGGGACTTCTGCGTTTCAGCACAGCCGGAAGCGTCGACGACGGCAAATCGACGCTGATCGGGCGCCTGCTCTATGACAGCCAATCGGTTCTGGAAGACCAACTCACCTCCGTCAAAACAAGCAACGTGAACCACTCGAGCGGCCCCATCGATTTCGCGCTTCTCACCGACGGCCTCCGCGCCGAGCGCGAGCAAGGCATCACCATCGACGTGGCCTACCGGTATTTTTCAACGCCCCGGCGCAAATTCATCATTGCGGACACGCCCGGTCACGAGCAGTACACCCGCAACATGGCCACGGGTGCTTCCACCGCCGACGCCTCGGTCGTGCTCATGGATGCGACCAAAGGCGTTCTCCGCCAGTCGCGCCGTCATGCCTATATTGCCAACCTGCTCGGCGTACAGCACATCATCGCCGCCGTCAACAAGATGGACCTCGTTGGCTTTTCGCAGGAAGTGTTCGAGCGCATCGCTGCCGAGTTTCGCGAGTTTGCCGACCAGCTTGGCATCAAGAGTCTCTACACCGTGCCGGTGAGCGCGCTCGATGGCGACAACGTCGTGCGGCGAAGCCCGCGCACTCCCTGGTTCGAAGGACCCGCGCTCCTCGAATATCTGGAAGGCTTGCGCGTGAGCGACTCCGCCGCGGCTGGACCGTTGCGCCTCCCGGTGCAGTATGTGATTCGTCCTGACTCGACCTTCCGAGGCTTTGCCGGCCAGCTTGCGTCGGGCGTCCTGCGCCCGGGCGCAACGGTCGTGGCCATGCCGTCAGGCCTGAAGACGAAGGTGAAATCCATCGTGACCTTCGAAGATGAACTGGAGCAGGCGGGTCCGGGCGAATCGGTGAACGTAACCTTCGCAGATGAAATTGACATCAGCCGCGGCGATGTAATCGTGTCGGACGAGCGGCGCCCCTCGGCGGGCACCGAATTCCAGGCCACGGTCGTCTGGATGCACACCGATCCGCTTGATCTCCACAAGATTTACCTGCTAAAGCACACGACGCGCACCGTGCGCGCTCGTGTGAATAAGGTGCGCCAGCGCATCGACATCAACACACTCGAAAAGTCACCGGCACTCAGCCTCGACATGAACGACATCGCAGAAGTCGATCTCAAGACCACCCTGCCTCTCTTCTTTGATCCCTATCGCGTCAACCGCACGATGGGCAGCTTCATCATCATCGACCAGCACACCAACGCCACGGTTGCCGCCGGCATCATCGAGAAAGCCATCGTTGCTTCGCCCGCTGCGCGCGCGACCGATTCCGCTACGCATACAGGGCGAAGCACCAAGGAAGAGCGCGTCCTGCGCTTCGGGCACCCATCGGCGGCCGTCTGGCTCAAGGGTCGGCCGCGCGTCGCGGAGTTGGTCGAACGTCGCTTGTTCGACGAGGGATGGTTCGTGCAACTGGTCGGCCCTATGGATTTCCTCTCTCACGAACTCATCACCGTAACCAAGGCCTATCGCCTGACGGGGGCGATCACCGTCTTTGCGCCACTCGATGATGGAACAAACCAGGCGCAAGGGGTGCGCGCGATTTTTGGCTCCGATGCCTTCTTCGCGCTCGAAAAAACCGACCTGAGCGATGAAGGGGCCGTCCTGCAGATCGTCAACGCGCTCTATAAGTGGCGCGACACGCACTCGGATCCGAATCAGAGGCGCAAATGAGCCAGCCCGTGCTCGCGCAGGAGTTCGAACCCCTTTCGGCCGAAGCCGCAATCGACCGCGCACTCGCCGAAAATAGCGGCCTGTCCTGCTTCACGTGCAGCTTCCAGGCCGAGGATATGATCGTCCTCGACCTTCTCCGCAAGCGCGTCCCGGATATTCCGGTCCTGTTCCTTGATACCGGTTACCATTTCGCCGAGACCTACGCCTACCGCGACCGCATGGCCACCGCCTGGAAGTTGAATCTGAGAAATCTCACTGCGAAAAAATCCGTCGCCGAGCAGGAGGCCGAGTTCGGCATTCTGAACCGCACCGATCCCGGAAAATGCTGCAACCTGCGCAAAGTGGAGCCTCTTTTTGAAGCACTGCGGCAATATGACGTGTGGTTCACGGGCCTGCGCCGCGAGCAATCGCCCACGCGCAAGAACTTGAGAATTGCCGAGTATCACGAACTCGCCAGCGGCAAAGTTTTGCTGAAAGTCAGCCCACTCGCCGCGTGGACCTGGGGGCAGGTCTGGAAGTACACCGCCGACAATAAAATCGACTATCTTCCTCTCTACGATACGGGCTACCGCAGCATCGGTTGCGAGCCCTGCACTGCGATTCCTCAGCAAGGCGCCGACGCGCGCTCGGGCAGGTGGGGCGGCACCAAATTGGAATGCGGCATTCATACCGCCTCAAAACAGGCTGCCCCCGAGCGCTCTAGCTGATGCAGACCGCAATCGGATTCCTGATTGCGCTGGCGGTCGGACTCACAGGCATCGGCGGCGGCAGCTTCACAGTCCCCGCTCTCATGCTGATTGTGGGATTGCCCGCCGCGGCATCAGTCGGAACAGCCTTCGTTTTCGCCGGCGTGCTCCGCCTGATCGCATCGCCCTTTTACATGGCCGGCCGGCACATCCACTGGCGCTACCTTTGGCTGCTCCTGCAAGGCGCCATTCCTGGCCTGCTGATCGGCACCTACCTGCTGCGCCTCCTCAGCACCCATGCGGGTAGCCCGGTAGTTGTAATTCTGCTGGGCGTTCTGCTTACCGCATCTTCTAGCGTGACATTTTTTCGGCGCGTGCAGAACTCCGGCTTCGCGCGTAAAAATTCCCGCTGGCTCCCGTGGCTCGCGCTCCCGATTGGCGTCGAGTCCGGCTTCTCGTCGGCGGGTGCAGGTGCGCTGGGCACGGTGTTGCTGCTGAATTATTCGGAAATGACGCCGCCCCAGGTGGTAGGCACAGACTTGCTATTCGGCCTCGTGCTCGCAGTGATTGGAGGGGCTTTTCATTGGAAGTTCGGCTCGATCAGCAGCCCCGTTCTCCAACAACTGCTGTTGGGCGGCGTTCCCGGCGTGCTGGTGGGCTGCCTGTTCGCTCGCTGCGTACCCGCCCGCAAGCTCAAAGTCGCCATCGCAATCATCGCCATATTCGCCGGCCTTCAGCTCGTCTGGAGCGGCGCCCGCACCATGCTGATGCCGCCCGCAGCCGTCGCCACGACGCAGCACGGCCACCCTGGCTAACCACAAAGTCTTTGTAGGTCGTGGTTTGAAGCCATGACACAAAAGCTGGCGCGCAGCGCCTCTTGCTTGGGGCACCTTTTTACGCAAGCCCCCGATTCTCGGCTGTCGGTCCAATCGGGCGGGCTCGTCAGAGAACTTTGTAAACCTCAGTGGCTCACGGTGACGGCGCCTGAGCTTGCGATGGTGCGTCCCACCGCCGGCGCAATCGCCCGTACCTGATCCATCATCTGCGCGAACTGCTCGGGATAGAGCGACTGCACGCCATCTGATAGCGCCCGCTCCGGATCAGGATGCACTTCGATCAGCAAGCCATCTGCGCCCGCCGCCACCGCCGCTCGAGCCATCGCCGCCACTTTGTCGCGCCGCCCGGTGCCATGTGACGGATCGGCCACAATCGGCAAGTGTGAAAGCTGCTTGACCACCGGAATCGCGGCGATATCGAGCGTATTGCGCGTATATGTCTCAAACGTTCGAATCCCGCGCTCACACAGGATCACCTTGTAGTTGCCGCCGGACATAATGTATTCCGCGCTGAGCAGCAGCTCTTCGAGCGTCGCCGCCATCCCGCGCTTCAACATCACCGGCTTGTTCGTCTCGCCGAGAGCGCGCAGCAAATGATAGTTCTGCATGTTCCGCGCGCCGACCTGCATCACGTCCACATACGGCAGCATCACGTCGATCTGCGACCGATCCATCACCTCGCTCACAACGAGAAGTCCGTGGTTGTCGGCCGCCGCCCGCATCAGCTTCAAACCCTCTTCGCCAAGTCCCTGAAAGCTGTAGGGCGAACTCCGCGGCTTGAACGCGCCTCCGCGCAGCAATTTCGCGCCCGCGCGCGCCACGCTCGCAGCAATGCTGTTGATCTGCTCGAAGGATTCCACGGCGCACGGTCCCGCTGCAACGACCACTTCCGCCCCCCCGATCGTGACGTCCCTGCCCAGGTCGAGCACCGAGCCCTCCGGACGGCAACTGCGCGAAGCCAGCTTGAACGGGTGCGAAATCGGCACAAGCTCCTCGACTCCCGGCGCGGCTCGCAGCGCCTCGAGCTGCGGACGATGCTTGTTGCTGTTGCCAACGATCCCGATCACGGTTCGTTCCTCGCCATGAATCAGGTGCGCCTGAAAGCCGCATTCCTTGATCCGGTCGACCACGTGGTCGATTTGTTCCTTGGTGGCGTCGGCAAACATGTTGACGATCATTTCTCTGTCCTCGTCTTTCTTGCTTTCCGCTACTGCTTCGGGCCGCCCGGCATCTGCGCGGCTGCGTAAGAACCCAGAATCCTTAAATCCACTACTTGCTTCTCGAGTTCGGCAAGCGCCGCCGCAGCGTCGGGATTACTTCGCGAAGTTTGCAAGTCCAGATAAAAGCGGTATTGCCACGGACGTCCGTGCACGGGCCTGCTTTCGATCTTCATCAGGTTGATACCGCGGCGCGCGAACGGCTCCAGCGCATGCAGCAGTGCACCTGGCCGGTGATCCAGCTGAAAAAACAGCGACAGCTTGTTGGCATTTTCCGGCTCCACAGTCGACGGTGAAAGCAACCAGAAGCGCGTATAATTCTCGCCGTTATCCTCGAGGTGCTCGCGCAGGATCGTGCCCCCGTAAATCTCCGCCGCGCGCCGCCCCGCGATTGCCGCGCGCGTCAGATCTCCCGCCTGCACCACCGCCCGCACGCTTCCGGCGGTATCCTCGGTCGCGATACGCTTCAGCCGCGGGTGCTCGATAAAAAATTGCTCGCACTGAGCGAGCGCCACCGGATGCGATTCAACCACTCGCACCTCATCAAACCGAGCGCCCGGTGGTCCGATTAGGTTGTGCGCGATAGGAATAATTTCCTCGGCGATGATATTCAAATTGCTGTCCACCAGCAGATCGAACGACCGGTGCACCGAGCCCGCGAGGCTATTCTCAATCGGCGCCAGAAGATAGTCCGCAAGACCTTCAAAAATCGCCCGGAATGCGGCTTCAAACGTGAGCCGCGGCACCAGCGTGATTTGCTCTCCGAGAAGCTTGCGCGCCGCTTCCTCGCTGAAGGCGCCGCGTTCCCCCTGGAACGCCACGCGCGCGTTGGATTCGACGTTCATGCCCGCGCCGGCTTCCTCTGGCTGCCGCGCACCGTGGCGCGATTCCCTCTTCCGTTGGCGGGATTTCCCTGAAGCTCCTGCGAGCGCACCGAAAGGTCGAAGATCACCTGATAAATCTTCTCAATCGCGTCTCCGTCGAGCGGTCCCTGGTTCAAGGCTTTAAGCCGGTTGAGAATCTCTTTCTCCCGCGCGGGAACGCGCAGCGCCACTCCTTCGTCGGTCTTGGACCGGCCGACCTTCAGCGCCAGTTTGGTGCGCAGGTTCAGCAAGTGCAGCATCTCCGCGTCGATTTCATCGATTTTGCGTCGCCAATCGTCGATCTTCATGGGACCGTCGCGCCTCCCGCTCAAATCAGACCGAGACCGGAGCATTACATTCACCTGGCACTCGCGTCCAACAAAAAAGGCCGCGTCCCCGTTGGAAGGTCGCGGCCGGCTCTACGAAACTCTGTGCGGTCTCTGCTGCTAGGTAATTTCCGCGCGCGTTTCGCCGGCCCGCTGCCCCGCGAAGGAGAAGCGGTAACTCAAGGCGAATCGTGAATAAGTCGCAGTCATCGCGCGGTTCCCAAAATACTTCCGCCACCATGGATCAGAGGCCTGCACTATACAAAACGCCCGCAGGGCGCGTCAATAGTCCGTCTTCGCTGGCCGCGCTGGCCGAGCAACGCTTGATTCGCCTTCTGCGAGCCCTCCGCCAACTCTTGCCGAGATAGAAAGCCCGATCGCGCGCAGGCAAGCGTCGTGTGGCATAAATATTCGTTATACCTCTCGCCCTGCAAGAGTAATTTGACTTATCACCGCCGGTCAGTCCTAATAGCGTTTCAAACGGCCCGCCGGGGCGCGCTCGGAAGAGCGCACATCCTTACGGCGGAAAGCAATTGTCGATTGGCGCATGAAACTGTACTCTATGACGCGACGAATTCACCCTGTAATCGTAGCAGCGATTATCCGTTCGGGGCCGCCCGTCTGAACCACGCTTAGACGCTCGCGCCCCGCACCTGAACCCAGGCCGCGGGGCTTTTTTATTGTTCGGGTGTCTTTCTACTGCGGCACGTTTTTGATGCGATCCGTTCCAAGGGAAGAACGAGGACCAGTGACATGCACAGTGACGAAATAAAGAAGGGAATTTCCCGCGCGCCCGCCCGAGCCATGCTCAAGGCCACCGGCCTCACCGACGCCGATCTCGCGCGCCCGCTGGTTGCCATCGCCAATACCTGGACGGAAGTAACTCCGTGCAATTTCCATCTGCGCGCCCTCGCGGAGAAAGTGAAGGAAGGTGTCCGCGCCGCAGGCGGCACTCCCATCGAGTTCGACACGATCACCATTTCCGACGGCATCACCATGGGCACCGAGGGCATGAAAGCATCCCTCATCTCGCGCGAGGTAATCGCCGACTCCATCGAACTTTTCGTGATGGCTCACGCGTTCGACGCGGTCGTCGCTCTCTGCGGCTGCGACAAAACGATCCCCGGCACGGTGATGGCACTCGCCCGCCTGAATCTTCCTTCCCTGTCGCTCTACGGTGGCTCGATCATGCCCGGCCGCTTCCACGACCGCGACGTCACCATTCAAGACGTCTTCGAGGCAGTCGGCGCCTGTGCAGCGGGCAGAATGACCGAAAAGGAAGTCGTCGAACTCGAAGACCGCGCCTGCCCCGGTGCCGGAGCCTGCGGCGGCCAGTACACCGCCAACACCATGGCCACCGCGATCACCTTCCTAGGAATCTCCCCCATGGGCGCCAACGAAGTCCCCGCCGTGGACCCGAAGAAAGCGCAGGTCGCCTTTGATTGCGGCGGAAAAGTGATGGAGCTGCTGAAAAAGGACATCCGTCCCAAGCAAATCATCACGCACGCCGCACTGCAGAATGCGATTGCGTCGGTGGCAGCCACGGGCGGCTCCACCAACGCAGTCCTTCACTTGCTCGCCATCGCACGCGACGCAGGCATTCCGCTAACCTTGGGAGAATTCGACAAGATTTTCGCGAAGACTCCCGTCCTCACCGACCTCAAGCCCGGCGGCCGCTTCGTCGCGCCGGACATGTACCGCGCCGGCGGCATGCGTCTGCTCGGGAAACACCTGAAAGACGCCGGCCTGCTCACCGACGGCATCACCGCCTCCGGTAACAATCTCTTCGAGGAGATCCAAGCCGCGAAAGAAGCCGCCGGCCAGCAAGTGATCCACACTCTCGCGCAGCCCATCAAGAAAGAGGGCGGACTCGCGATCCTGCGCGGATCGGTTGCGCCCGACGGTTGCGTCGTAAAACTCTCCGGCCACGAGCGCGTCTTTCACAAAGGCCCCGCCCGCGTCTTTGATTCCGAAGAAGCCTGCTTCGAGGCCGTGCAACAGCACAAGATCAAATCCGGCGACGTGGTGGTCATCCGCTACGAAGGCCCCAAGGGTGGCCCGGGCATGCGCGAAATGCTCGCGGTGACGGGCGCACTCGTGGGCCAGGGCATCAGTGATTCCATCGCGCTTATCACCGACGGCCGATTCAGCGGCGCCACGCACGGCCTGATGGTCGGCCACATCGCCCCAGAAGCTGCCTCCGGCGGCCCCATCGGCCTCCTCCGCGACGGCGACATCATCACCCTCGATGTCGGTGCGCGCCGCCTCGACGTCGACGCCAATCTGGACGAGCGCCGCGCCCAATGGAAGCCGCCCGCGCCCCGTTATACGAGTGGCGTCATGGCGAAATACGCAAAGCTCGTGTCATCGGCATCCGAGGGCGCCGTAACCAGCGCCTGGTAAACTGTGTAAAAGAATTCAAAGAAAGCGATAAGGAGAATCAGATGGCGAAAATGTACTGGGAAAAAGACGCAAACCGTAAGGCGCTGGCAGCAAAGCGCATCGCGGTAATAGGCTATGGCAGCCAGGGCCGTGCGCAAGCCCTCAATCTGCGCGATAGCGGCCTCGACGTGGTGCTGGGACAGCGTCCCGGCGGCACCGGCGGCAAGCTCGCGGAACAGGACGGATGGAAGCTGCAGAGCGCAGCCGAGGCCAGCAAGGGCGCCGACGTGATCGTGATGCTTACACCCGATATGACGCAGCCAGCCGTGTTCAAAAACGACGTCACGCCCCATCTAAAAGACGGTGCGATGCTGCTGTTCTCGCACGGCTTCAACATCCACTACGGCCAGATTGTCCCGCCGAAAACCATCGACGTGACCATGATTGCGCCGAAAAGCCCCGGCGACCTGGTCCGCCGTCAATACGAAGCGGGCCGCGGAGTCCCCTGCCTGCTCGCGATCCACCAGGATGCCAGCGGCCATGCCTTCGAACGCACCCTTGCCTACGCCAGCGCCATCGGCGGCACGCACGCTGGCGTAATCGAAACGACCTTCAAGGAAGAAACCGAGACCGACCTGTTCGGCGAGCAAGCGGTCCTATGCGGTGGGGTGCGCGAACTCATCATGGCGGGATTCGACACGCTCGTCGCGGCCGGATACCAGCCCGAATCGGCCTACTTCGAATGCCTGCACGAGGTAAAGCTAATCGTCGATCTGATCTACGAAGGCGGCATCGCCAAGATGCACCAGTTCGTCAGCGAAACGGCCAAGTATGGCGACCTGACCCGCGGCCCCCGCGTCATCAGCGAAGACGTCCGCAAAACCATGAAAAAAGTCCTCTCCGAAATCCAAAACGGCGAGTTCGCACGCGACTGGATCCTCGAATACATGGCCGGCCGCCCGTCCTACAACAAAATGCTTGAAGCGCAGAAGGCGCACCCGATCGAGAAAGTCGGCGCCGAGCTGCGCAAGCAAATGTCCTGGATCAAGCCAGAAGCTGCCAAAGCCGGCCAGTAGGCGGCGCTTTTGGGTAACGCTTGCCGGTTTTCAGCGGGGCGAGAAACCTATGCGGTCGGTTTCACCGCGCAAGGGGCGCAAGGTAGCTTGCTTGCGCAAAGAGCGAAACAACGTCATTCTGAACGCCGATTTTGCGTGAAGAATCCCTCTTACGCTTTTGTTCAAATCAGGAGGGACTCTTCCCTTTGCTTGAAATCGAACGGCTTTTGCGAATGCCCCGCCCCCGGTGCTTTTCAAGGGTGGGGCTTGATTTTCTGCGGGCATCAAAGAGCCACAAGCTGCAGGGGCGTTTAGGGGGATCACGAACCCCCGCACGCGCGTGGACCCGCGTGCAAGCTTGTGGGTCGTGGCTTCAGCCACGACCCAACGGCCGGCGCGAAGGGCCTTGCTTTCGCGGCCACTTTTCCGCGAGTTGTAGACCCTCGACTTTGCTCAAAGTGCCCGGCGCCGTACAATTCATCGTGCTCCAATAGACGAATCATGCCGACCACACTTCCCTTCCATCGCGTCGCCATCCTGGGCACCGGACTGATCGGCGGCTCGTTCGCCCTCGCCCTGCGCAAGCAATTCCCGGACGTTGCGCTGGTCGGCTTCGATCGTCCCGACGCCGCCAGACATGCCCTCGCCCGCGGCGTAATCGACAAAGCCGCAACCGAAATCGCGGGCGCAGTTCAAAGCGCTGATCTCGTCTACATCGCAACGCCCATCGGCGCGACGATCGAAGCGCTCCCGGCTATCGCGCAAGCAGCCGATCCACACGCCCTCGTCACCGATGCCTGCAGCACCAAGACGGAGGTATGCGCAGCCGCAGCGGAACATTTTCACAACCGCGCGCGCTTCCTCGGCGGTCATCCCATGGCGGGCAAAGAGCACTCGGGCATTGAAAACGCGGACCCGGAATTATTTCGCGGTGCGCCCTATGCCCTGATGCGTGCCGACACGGTCCCCGACGCTCGCGTGAAAGCATTCACGCAGCTGCTTTCCGCAATCGGCGCCCAGCCGGTCTGGTGCGATCCCGAAACCCACGATTGGGCAGTCGGCATCGTCTCCCACCTCCCGCAGCTTGTTTCCCTAGCCCTCGCCCGGGTGGTGCAGGACGAAACCGACGAGACCGGCCTCCCCCTGTCGCTGGCTGGCCCCGGCCTCCAGGATACGTTGCGGTTGGCCGGCAGTCCCTACGCCGTCTGGCGCGACATCCTGCTAACCAATACCGACAACATCGCCCGCGCCCTCGACCGGCTTTCCCAAGCCATCGATTACTTGCGCACGCGGCTGACCAGCAAGGAAATCGAGCACGAATTCCGTGCCGCCAACGACCTCTACAAATCCCTGCGCAAACCGCGCTAGCCTGGCCTAGGCCTTCATTGTGCCGTCAAAACAGCAGGAATTTTGCTGGTACACGCTTTTGCCAGCAGGCCCTACCCTTTGTTTTCCGACGGTGGGTCTCTTTATAAGGAGCAGGGAACCCTATGTTTTGCCCAAGCGGTGTCGCAAGTCCCGCCGTTGCCTTTCGTTGTAATCCCCAGCGCTGCAAAGGGTCTCCACAGGTCGTAGCGCCGTCGCCCCGACGGCACTTTTGCTCGTGAGGATGCTCCACTTCGCACCAGTCACAAGTCACTTGCCACGAGCCGCCGCTTTCTACAACTTCAGCAATTCCCTCAACCGTTTCGTCTGCCCCCGGGAAACAGGAATTTCACTGGCCCGCTTGTCATTCATCTTCAGCATGTAACTAGATTTGAACCACGGCACCACTTCCTTGATGTGATTGATGTTCACCAAATACGATCGGTGCGGCCGCCAGAACACGTCGGCATCGAGCGACTCCTCCAACTCATCAATCGTGCGGTAATTCGAAGTGCCTTCGGCTTCGCGGGCAACAATCGTGATCGACCCATCCTCGATCGAGGCGTAAATCACATCCTCCGCATCCACAAGGATCAGCCGCGCCTGCGATTTCACCAGCAGCTTCACAGGCTGCGCCGCTCTCGTCTTCGGCGCGTTCGCACCCAGCTGCCCCACCAGCGTTTCCAACCGCTCCACGGGCGAAGTATCCGCCTCCACCATTTTTTTGGCGCGCTGCACCGCCTTCGCAACGCGCGCCTTATCGAACGGCTTCAGCACGTAATCGACTGCATTCACTTCAAACGCGTGAACCGCGTAATTGTCGAACGCCGTCGCGAACACGATCTGCGGAATGCGCAGTTTGCGCTCCACGAGCTTCTTGATCACGCCAAAGCCGTCAAGCCCCGGCATCTGCACGTCGAGAAATACCAGATCCGGATCATGCTCCTTGATCAGCGCCACGGCCTCCAGCCCGTTCTTCCCCTGAGCGATCACCTCAATCTCAGGAAAGCTCTTCAGCAAATACGCAAGCTCGTCCCGCGCGGGTCGTTCGTCGTCAACAATAACCGTGCTGATTGCCATGGGAATTGTGCCTGACAGAGTATAGGAACCCCCGCCTCAGTAGCAAGGCGCTCCGGTGAGCTCTGGTGAACTCTGCCTACACTTCAAAAGAGCATGCAAACCACCCAAGATGACGGCCGAGCGCGCGTCAAGCCCCACCAACCATTGACGCGACACTTAAAAAAGTGAGCGACCCAGGACGTGTACCCAACGGTCGCGTTTGATGTGATAGAAAGCGACGCTCGCGCGATAACCGATGTTAAAACAAGAATGCCACTTTGAAACCAACGATTCTCGTGGGGATTGCAGGGCCAAACTGGGTGCAGAGCCCGACCGCCTCTTTCGGTGAACCGCCTGATTCGCTCTAGTGTAGTGCGATGAAATTCCGAGCAGTTATGGAAAAGGAGTGCCTAACCTTCGGCGACCTGACCGAGAATCAACTCCGGCGCGGCGTCTTTTACCAGCGTCGAAGCTCTCCAAGAACGCATCCTCTGCTTATATCGAAGAACATAATCGCCGAGCCAAACCTTTATCTGGACCGCCAGGGCCAATGACATTCTCGAAAAGGTTAAACGCGCCAAGGCCCCTCTCAATAACAGCCCATCTGCGTGAGGCAGAACGCTAGCAAACCAATTGCTGCATCGTCGGGATAGAGAAGCCAAAGACACCGACTGGGTCTCTGTAGTCGGCGCTTCTCGCGCCGGGTGTGACCGCAGAACTCTTCCAATTCACCGCTCGCCACCTGAGTTGCGGAAAGCTAGCTCTGGTCTATCTGTCCAAGCTCAGAGAAGTTACTTGCAGCACGGTCCCGACCGATCGCGGTTAAGGTAGAATCCCCAAGCAGGCTCGGCAAAGGAGATCGCGTGGCGACCGGTAAGGATAGAAAAACGGCGGCAGTGAAGATAACCAGCAGCGTAACATTATTTCGGGGCCGAGTCTTTGCCCTCAACCGCGACCACATCCTCGAGCCCGGCGGCATCGAGGCCGTCCGCGAGGTGATCGTTCACCCCGGCTCCGTGGTCGTGCTTCCCGTCTTCCCCGACGGCCGCATCCTGCTGATCCGCCAATATCGCCACGCAGCCAAGCGATATATGTGGGAACTCGTCGCTGGGCATCGCGAAGAACACGAAACCTTCCTCGAATCGGCCCCGCGCGAACTGCAGGAGGAGACAGGCTACACGGCGCGACATTTCACGAAACTGCTCGATATCTACCCCTCCCCCGGCTTGCTAAGCGAAAAAATGGAAATCTATCTCGCCGAGGATTTAACCAAAGGAAGGGCCAAGCCCGAGGAAGACGAAAAGATCACCACCCGGATCATGCCCCTGGCGGAAGTCGAAACCTGGATCCACTCCGGCAAAATTGTAGATTCGAAGACGGTCGCCGGGGTTCTCTATTACGCGAAGTTCCTGGCCGGCAAGCGCAAGAAAGCTGCCGGGAAGCGAAAGAAAGCGTAAGCCACATGGAAAACAGAGAAGTCGCCAAAATACTCCAGGAAACTGCCCGACTGCTCGAAATCGACGGAGCCATCATCGGCCGCTATCGCACCTACGAAAAAGTTGCCGAGCTTCTGTTCGGAATGCACGAGCGCATCGAGGAGATTGCCAAAGACGACGCCAAGCTGCGCGAACTCCCCGGCATTGGCGAGGGCATGGCCGCGCACATTCGCGAGATCCTGAAGACCGGCGACTACTCCCTGCGCCAAAAGCTCCTGAAGAAATATCCTGCAACAATCCTCGAACTGCTCGAGTTGCAATCGCTCGGGGCGAAAAAAGTCGCGTTGCTCTGGAAGGTATTCGGCGTCTCCACGGTCGCCGGGGTCGAAAAGCTCGCCCGCGAGGAAAAGCTCCGCGACCTTCCAGGCTTCGGCGAAAAGAGCGAGCACAACATCCTGCAAGCAGCGGAGCAGTTCAAGAACCTGTCCGGCTCGGCCCGTGTGCGCATCAACATCGCGGAAGAGGAGGCCCGGCGATTTTCCGCCTATATCGGCAAGGCCTGTGAGCAAGTAGAGTCGGTCACGCCCGCCGGATCCCTGCGGCGCGGACGCGAGACCGTCGGCGACCTCGATCTTCTTCTAACGATGAAGCCCGGCGCCGACAGCCAGCAAGACATCGACGCGGTCGCCCAAAATATTTTGCGCTACCCGGACATCCGCCAGACCCTCGCGCATGGTGGAAACAAGGTAAGTGTCCTACTCGAAGGCGGCCTGCAGGTCGACCTGCGTCTGCTCCGCCAAGAAAACTTCGGTGCGGCGCTGCTCTATTTCACAGGTTCCAAGGAACACAACGTGGCGCTGCGCGGCCGCGCCAATGAAATGGGCTGGACGCTCAACGAATACGCCCTCACCGCGGTCAAGAACGGCAAGGTCGTCGCCGGAAAAACCGAAACAGAGATTTACGCCAAGCTCGGCCTGGATTACATCGAGCCGGAACTCCGCGAGATGACCGGCGAGATCGAAGCAGCGGAGCAGCATCGCCTCCCGCAACTGGTAAAGCTTTCCGACATCCGCGGCGACCTGCAAATGCACACCACCGCCTCCGACGGGAAAAACACCATCGAGGAAATGGGCGAAGCCGCACGCGATCTAGGCTACGAATACATCGCGCTCACCGACCACTCCCAAGCCGTCACCGTGGCCAATGGCCTGGACGAAAAGCGAACCCTCGCGCAGATCAAGAAAATCCGCGCCGCGCAGAAAAATGTGCCGGGTGTCTGTCTGCTCGCCGGCAGTGAAGTCGACATCCTCAAAAACGGCAAGCTCGATCTGGACGACGAAGTCCTAGAGCAGCTCGATGTCGTAGTGGCTTCGGTTCATTCCTACATGAAAATGGAGCGCGCCGATATGACCGACCGCATCCTTGCTGCCATCGAGAATCCGTACACCCAAATCGTCGCGCATCCCACCGGCAGGCTCGTCCTGCGACGAGATCCCTTCGATTACGACATGGAGCACATCTTCGACGCCGCCGCCAAACACGGCGTAGCAATGGAGTGCAACGCCTACCCCGAGCGCCTCGACCTAAAAGACGTCCACCTCCGCGCCGCCAAGCAGCGCGGCGTGAAGATCGTTATCTCGACTGACTCCCATCGCGCCAATCAGCTGGCATTCATGCAATACGGCGTCCGCACCGCGCGCCGCGGCTGGATTGAAAAAAAAGACGTGATCAACTCCCTGCCGCTCGCCGGCTTTCTCGCGGCGCTCCGGCCCAAACCCCACGGAGCCAGCAATGCGGGCGCCGCTTCGACGCCCGCCCGTGCGAACGCTCGCCGGAAATCGGCGTCTTAGAAGTTATCGATGAACAGGGCTCGTCAGGGCATGGCTCCAGCCGTGCCCAAAAAGCTTCGCCGCCTCAGGGGTTTCCACCCCGGAGGTGAGCAAACCGGTCGGACTAAGACCTTATTAGCTTTGCTTGAAGATTCGGTTCTAGGCAAATGTTTCCCGGGCCCTGGTGTCGTTTCGCTCTTTGGTTTTCGGGCCAGCCTTCTGTCCGCCCCGCGCCGCCCTGGACATCCAGGCAGAGCCGGCCCAACCCACTGTATCCACAGGGACATATGTGTCTGGTTGGGGGACATCGATTCCAAATACCCACGAGACGTTACTAGCCTGCAATCAACCGGATATGGGAAATCGCGATTGGAACATGAAGTGCACTCTCCCTTAAGCCCGCTACGCCGTTTGTGGGCAGGGAGGCACCTAGGTGGCTGCTTACATGATCATCGGATTGATACTTGTGATCGCGTTCCTGTGCGTTTCCCACTCGATCCCGGAGATCGCGCACCGCCACTCCGCTCGCCTCTCCCCGTCCCATCGGCGCTCGCCACAAACATCCAAGAAGTAGCGCTGTGACGGTCCACGAATGCCATCCTAATTCCCCCTCCCGGCCGGAGCCGCCTGCATCGACCCGTGTTCAGCTGCAAAGCAAGGATCAAACAATCGGCACTTTCCAGACGTCACAACCGCACAGCAGAAAGGCCAGCATCCCATAGGTCAGATATCCAGCTTCGCGGCCTTGCGACTCGGCCCTACATCCATGAAGCCCGTGAAAGTTCGAAAGACACCTTGTAGTAGCCGACATCGTGGTAGCGAACATCGATCCCTTGCGTCGTTTCCAGCGCGCAGATGAGCTTGGGATCCCGTATGACGCAGCAGTTGGCCCACGACTTGGTCCGATGCAAGACCCTCTGTGAGCTCAATGACGACGAATGATTTACTCTCCGGTTCGACCGGGTTGATTTTTTCCAACGCTCGACACCATTGCTCGCCCATCGACGGTTGAATCTGTGACCGGCCCTCTCATGGAAGGATTGAGGGTTTTGCAGGGATCGAAAGGACCTCCTCGATGGCGGAAAAGAAAGCTTCGACCCGGAGCGGCTTCGAGACGTACCCGTCCATCCCTGCCGCAAGAAACTGTTCTCTGTCCCCGCCCATTGCGTGAGCCGTCATCGCAATAATCGGAATGTGTTTCCCGCTCTTCAATTCGCCCTCGCGAATCAAGGCTGTCGCCTGCAGGCCATCCATCTCGGGCATCTGAACATCCATTAGAACGAGATCAAATGTTTGCTTCTCCAGCGCTTCGAGAGCCGCCCTGCCGCTACCTGCGAGTGCCACTTCATGTCCTCTCTTCTCCAACAACCGGATCGCCAAGACTTGATTCACGCGATTATCTTCGACCAGGAGAATTCTCAGCCGCCCTCTGTTCTGACGCAGCGAGTGGATCGTAACGATCGAGTGATTCTCCTGGGCGATGGCTTTTGGTCCGAGCACTTCCTTGACGCTTTGGAGAAGGTCGGACAGTTTGATCGGTTTGGTCAGGTAGGCATTAATACCCAATTCCCGGCATCGAGCCGCGTCTCCCCGAAAACCCGCCGAGGTCAGCATGATAATGGCTGATCGAGGGAGCCGTGCATCCTGCTGAATTCTTTTCGCAACACTAAATCCGTCCATGCCCGGCATCAGCGCGTCAAGCAAAACCAAAGCAAAAGGGGCTCCTCGAGTATCCGCGCGCGCAAGGAGCGTGAGCGCTTCCGGCCCGCTTTCGGCTAGCGTCGGCTTCATCTTCCATAGCAGTACCGCTTCCTCAAGTATGCGGCGGTTGGTAGCGTTGTCGTCCACTATCAGTGCGGCGAGATCTCGGAGCATCTCCGTACCGACGGGGCCGTACTTCCTGGATGAAATCTTCTGCATTCGGAATCGCACCGTGAAGTGAAACGTGCTGCCTCGGCCGATGTCACTCTCCACCCAGATCCTTCCGCCCATCATGTTCACGAGCCGGAAGGAAATCGCCAGACCCAAGCCCGTGCCGCCATATTTTCGCGTTATCGAACTGTCCGCCTGGGTAAACGCCTCAAAGATGGTCTGCTGCTTTTCTAACGGAATGCCAACCCCTGTATCCCTAACAGTAAAATGCAGCGTCGCTTCGTCTTCTGACTCTTCCTGGAGTTCGACTTGGACTACAACTTCACCTTCCGCTGTGAACTTGATGGCATTCCCAACGAGGTTTACCACAATCTGGCGAATACGAGTGGGATCGCCCTGTAGACCATCTGGAACTTCGGGCAAAACGTGGCAGGCGAGCTCGAGTCCCTTTTGCTGGGCCCGCAAGCCAAGGGCTTTGATGGTATCGTCCAGGGTGTCGCGCAGTAGGAAGTCGATGGTTTCGAAATCCAGTTTCCCGGCCTCGATCTTGGAAAAGTCCAGAACGTCGTTGATCAGGGAGAGCAGGGAATCCGCCGAGCTTTTCACCATACCCAAAAATTCACGCTGCTCCTGAGTGAGCTCCGTTTCTAGTGTCAGGTCCGTCATGCCGATAATCCCATTCATCGGCGTGCGAATTTCGTGACTCATATTCGCAAGAAAGTTGCTCTTGGCCTGATTGGCGGCTTCGGCCGTCTCTTTGGCTTTTTGCAGGTCCGCTTCAGCTCTCTTTCGTTCCTTGACTTCCTCCTCCAGCGCTTTGTTCACACGTGAGAGTTCCTGGGACTCTCGCAGCCGGAGCAATTGCTCGCGCAGGAAGCGCGCACTTTCCACTTCGAGTTCGCTCCAGGGCCGGCTATGCCCGCGCACCGTTTCCCGCCATGCCTCGAACGAGACCCGTGGGCGTAGCCGGCCCTGTTCATCTGTGCTGACAGCCTTATCAGGATTTCCGGCCCAAATGACTGTCTCCACTAGCTCCCGACGCAAGAGCAGCAGATAATCGTCGGTCCCCTCTTTGAGCCCGAAGTACAGCGCTCCGCTCACCTGACTCGCAAAGGACGCGGCCCCCGGGTCTAGGGCGCTGAGGATGCTGGAACTAGCGATGCCGCGCGACGAGAGCTTCCGCAACTTGCCTATAACAGGAAGCAACAACTCTTCTTCCACAGTGGTGCCTTGAGACGATAGAACTCCGTCGATGCGGGAGACCAGCCCGTCCGCGTCCAGCAGATCGAGGAGTCGAGGACTTTGAAAATGCTCTAGGTCGATACGAGATCTGGATATTTCTATGCCCGCCATATATCTTACGAGCACTTTGCGGGATGTTAGCCGCGCCTGCAAAGCGACATTGTCGATCCGGAAAGCGACCTGCGAAGTGAGAGTCTGCCCAATTAATTCGCAGACCGAGCGGGTCGTGTGATCCACGCGGCGCGGAGAGGCGTGATGACATGCGATCATTCCCCAGAGCTGGTGTCCGACGACGATTGAAACGGTCAAAGAAGACTGCACGCCCATATTGCGTAGATACTCGAGGTGAATCGGTGAAGCACTGCGCAGAACAGAGCGGGTCAAATCCAGCGCTGTTCCCGTCAGCGGTCCCATCTCAGGAATGATGGGCACCGCGGTTGCTGCTACGTCGGCGATCGTCCGTAAGGGGTTTATGAGAAAAAGCTGTCGAGCCTGGGCAGGAATATCAGTGGCAGGGAAACGCAAGCCGAGATACGAGACCGGCGAGGGACCGCCGGTCTCGGCGATCACTTCTCCGTTCCACCCCTGATCGAATCGATAGACCATCACACGGTCGAAGCCGGTGAGCTTCCAGATCTCTTTGGCGGCCAGCCGTGACAACTCCAGAATGTCGGACGCCAGCTCCATGTGCGTAAGCGGGATTCGGATGTGAGCGTCGAGGTTGAGCGGTTCGAGCGAATGAGCTCCGCGCAGAGGCTCGAGTTCCACAATTAGCACGCCGCCTTGCCGGTGGGGGACACAATGCATCTCGATCTCACTGCCGCCCACCGGCACGCGAAGCAGAGTCGCGGTAAGCGGCACCTCGCTTAGCACTGCCGATCGAAACGTTTCAAATTGCTTCGCTCCCAATACACCCTCGAACGAGTTTCCCAATGCGCTTTCCGGAGACGTCCCCAGCAAAGCGGAAACGTTGCGGCTGACTTGTCGCACGATCAAATCGGGCTCGGAGAGTGCGAACAGCAGGCCATGCGGTTGGATGTGCCCGATGATGTGAACCGGCTCCTCGGCGCACCTATCGAGGTTAGCAAGAGCATCGCGCTGTTGGAGGTGGACCATCAGCGACCGCCAGCCAGTCGCGGCGGATCCGATAACCACGCCGCGTAGGCGTCGAATATGCCTACCGCCGTCGCGCAGATCATCGGGACATCGCTTTCCCCACTTTCCTCCAGTTCCGAGCGAAACGACGCCCACACCGCTTCAGAGCGGCCGTTCGCATCGCCGTAGAAGAGAAAACTCGCGTCCGGGCCAAGAACGGCGCGCAATCGCTCGACGATGATTTTTCCACCGAGCATCGAGCCAAGAATCACGTAGGTGTATCCGGCCAGACCGGCCGATACGATGGGCGGAAGTTGATGACACCTCTCCAATGCGTCGATCTCTTTCGCGGTCGCGCCCATAATGTGCAGATCCTCCCGGAGATCTCTCGATCTTTGAATGGCGTACCCAGGATCTGCGGGATCGGTCGCGTCGGCAACGGCGCGTTCGAGCGGCTCGAAGAGCCCCAGTAAACGGCCCAGATGGGTTCGGTATTCCGAAACGGTGTATGCGGAGTCAAAGAGCCGAACCATGGCGGAGCTGGCGGCAAGCCTTGCGTGCCGCGAACGCGTTGCATCTCGAAGGGCTTCGATAACGCCCGGTACTCCGGGATCGAACGCACGGTTAACCATTTTCGCCTCCAGAGAAGAGGTTGGCTGGCATCGTTCGCACGCGAGACGAGTGGGAGATAAGGAACAGCCGATGGTGGGGTAGACACCCACCGGATACTCATATAGGGTCTCGCAAACGGGAGCGGGCGTCTGTTCTATTCAGGACATCGATCCGCATCCGACCGCGCAATGGCACGGGCTTCCACGGCAAAGTCCAGAAAGCGACCAAATCCCGCGGCATGATTCGCGATAATTTCTGTGGCTCGCCCGGGGCATGTGCCGCCGAGGGAGCGCTCTTCAATCAAGGCGACCGTCTAGCCGAGATCGGCGAGCGCGGTGGAAAGTGGCGAGCCGGATTGTCCTGAACCGATTACAATCGCGTCAATTTCAGCATCAACACTGGCTGCACGCCGACTAAAACCATGGTGCATCGCGCCCAGGTGGCCCACTAGTCCCGTCACGCCAACCGCTGGGGCGTGATTGCCCGCGACGTCACTGTCGATTTGCCGAAGATCATCGCGCAAAAGGAAAAAGTCGTGCTCCATTCCCGCGAGGGAAAACAGAAGCAGATGGCAAAGCGGCCGAGCCTGCATCTCTCCCGCAGCCACGCGCGCTTCACAGGTCCGCACCAGATCACCGTCGACGGCACCACGCACGAAAGCGAGAAAATCTTCATCGACACCGGCGCGCGCCCCAACATCCCGAACGTTCCCGGCCTCGCTTCCTCCGGCTATCTCACCAACCAGACAATCATCCAGCTTGCGAAGCGGCCCGGCCACCTGATCGTGCTCGGCGGCGGCTATATCGGCCTCGAATTTGCGCAGATGTTCGCGCGTTTTGGCTCCCAGGTCACCGTGATCCATGACGAGGCACAAATCCTTCCCCACGAAGACCCCGAGGTGGCCGCCGAATTGCAGAAGGCATTGCCGGTGCCGCAGGGCCGGTGCCACGATGCCCGTTTTCCTGTATAACAGCAGGTCGGGAATTTGCTGCGGAGGAATGAATGCGTCGGAAGTTGGTCGAGCGTCTTGCAATGCTAACTGTGGCTGCTGTTCCGTTGCTCACCTTCGCCGGCTGCACGCACAGCACGCCGCAGCAGGTGGACGACGCCGCCCTCCGCGCCGCCGACGCCGACTCCGCTAACTGGATCACCTACGGCCGCACCTACTCCGAACAGCGCTTCAGCCACCTGCACCAGATCGACGAGCACAGCGTCAGCCGCCTTGGCCTCGCGTGGTCGTTTGACCTCGGCACCAACCGCGGCCTCGAAGCCACGCCGCTCGTCAACGACGGCGTCCTCTACACGACCAGCGCCTGGAGCCTCGTCTACGCCTTCGACGCGCGCACGGGCCGGCTGCTCTGGAACTACGACCCGCGCGTCCCCAAGGACCACGCCAAGTACGTCTGCTGCGACGTGGTCAATCGCGGCGTCGCCATGTACAAGGGGCATCTCTTCCTCGGCACGCTCGACAACCGGCTCATCTCGCTCGAAGCCAAAACCGGCTCGCTCAACTGGCAGGTTCCCACGGCGCCGCCCGACTCGCCCTATTCGATCACCGGCGCGCCGCGCATCGCCAAAGGACGCGTGATCATCGGCAACGCCGGCTCCGAGTACGCCGTCCGCGGCTACGTCTCGGCCTACGACGCCCAAACCGGCAACCTCGACTGGCGCGCCTACACCGTCCCCGGTGACCCGTCCAAGCCCTTTGAATCCGACGCAATGCGCCAGGCCGCCGCCACATGGTCAGGCGAATGGTGGAAGGCGGGCGGCGGTGGCAGCCCCTGGGATTCGATCGTCTACGACCCCGAAACCGATCTCGTCTTCGCCGGCACGGGCAACGGCGCCCCCTGGTACGACCGCTTCCGCAGCAAGGGTGACGCGCTCTACATCGCCTCGATCATCGCGCTCAAAGCCGATACCGGCGAGATGGCGTGGCATTATCAGACCACCCCGAGCGACAACTGGGACTACGACGCCACGCAGCCGCTCATGCTCGCCAGCCTGACGATCGACGGTTATCTGCGTCGCGTGATCATGCAGGCCAACAAGAACGGATTCTTCTATGTTCTCGACCGGCAAACAGGCAAACTGATCTCGGCGCATCCCTTCACCAGCGTGAATTGGGCTACCGGCATCGACGCCTCTGGCCGCCCCATCGAGAATCCCGTCACGCGCAAGCTGGCCGAGGCGACCATCGTCAAACCCGCCACCGACGGCGGCCACAACTGGCACCCCATCTCCTACAATCCCACCACCGGCCTCGTGTATCTCACTGTCCTCGACGACAGCACCATCCACGCCGTAGATCCGGATTGGACCGCCGCCCGCCAGAACCAGACCCGCGACCAGAATACTGGCACGTTCCGCGCGTATCACGGCCCGGTCGCCGACCAATGGAACAAGATGTCCCCGTCCGGCCGACTGCTCGCATGGAACCCGGTGGCTCAGCGCGAGGCCTGGCACGTCGACATGCCCGTCCCCAAGGGTGGCGGCACGCTCACCACCGCCGGTAATCTCGTGTTTCAGGGACGCGGCGACGGAAAGTTCAGCGCCTATCGCGCCACCGACGGAAAATTGCTGTGGGAATTTGACGCCGGAGTGGGCATCGCCGCCGCGCCCATGACCTATTCGGTGGACGGCACGCAGTACGTCTCGGTCCTGTCTGGCTGGGGCGGCGCCATGGTGCTCGCCCACCGACCCAACGGCGAAGGCAACGTAGGTTCCGGCAGGCTGCTCACGTTCAAGCTGGGCGGCACAGCCACCGTCCCGCCTTACCGGCGCGACACCACTCCGGTCCCCATGCCCACGTTCCAGCTGGCTGCATCCGCCGATGACGCGGAGCGCGGCCGCGTCCTCTACGGAGGCTACTGCGCGCGCTGCCACGGCGGCAACGTCGTAAGCGGCGGCGAGACCCCCGATCTGCGCTACCTGGACGCGACCACCCACGCCATGTTCGAGCCGATCGTGCGCGGCGGAATGCGCCGTGCGAACGGCATGCCCTCCTTTGCTTCCGACATTACCTCAGCTCAAGCCCGCCAAATCGAAGCCTTCATCCTCACCCGCGCCCGCGAATCTGCCATCGCCCACGCTCGGCACTAGCTAGCACTTCCATCCACTGACTCGAAAACAGGATCGCTTTAAAAATTCGCTTCTCCGTTGGCCAACAAGGGGTGAGTGCGGTGTTGAATCCCAAGAAGGTGAACCCTGTACTTGCAGCTCGTCGAGGATTTTGCAAAGGAATTTCAGCCAGCTTGAGACCCGCGAGCAGTTGTCGGAATTAATACAGGGGCGCTCACCGCTGTGTGCGTCACACAAAAAGGGAGCAAGCTCGTTTCACTCGGATCTATGGATGTTCCCCCTGATCTCAAAGGGCGATCAGACCGAGAGATTGTCGTGAAGGACTCCGCATTCCGCTCCCTGAAACTGGACGCTTCGCAACGGCGGTCCTTAGAGCAACACCGTCGCGGAATACACGAAAGACTTCGATGCCGAATACCCGCCGCAATCATCGGCGGTCAGCACCGATTTGAAGCAATCGGTGGAGCCCCCCCTAGGAACGGGATGGATGAGTTTCATGAGCGCTAGGCAGTACCACACGGGAGAAGCAGATCCTTCATTGCTTCGCTCGTTCAGGATGACAACGGCAGGCTTACGGCGGACGGGATGACAACCGAAGACGGGACCGCTGGGCGATGCACTCCGGTTTTGACCTTGGCTGGCGGTTTTCCTATAATCACGCGACGCCTTCTCCATCGTCCAATTCTGAAACAAGCCAAGGAGCCACGTGTATAAAGCGGTCGAGGACCGGATTCGCAAAGCGCTGCGCCACCACATCCACGAGCGGTACAAGACCGACGTGCCCATCGTCACTGAGCGCCCCCCGAAGCTTGCCATGGGCGAAGTGGCCTCGCCGCTCTGCTTCGAGCTGGCGAAGCGCCTGAAGAAGCCACCCCGCGCGCTCGCGCAGGAGATCGCCAATTCGCTCAAGCGCATTCCGGGCGTGGTGCGGGTGGAAGTGGCCGGGGGCGGCTACCTGAACGCGTTTTTCGACCGCGCGGAATTCTTTCGCGGTGCCTGTGAGGAGGTCGGCAAGGGCTCCGCGCAGGCAGCAGACGGCGCGCCGAAAACCGTCGTCGAGCACACCAGCATCAATCCCAACAAGGCCGCGCACATCGGGCACCTGCGCAACGCTGTCCTGGGCGACACGTTCGCACGACTGCTGCGCTACGCCGGGCGACGCGTCGAGGTGCAGAATTACATCGACAACACCGGCGTGCAGGTCGCCGACGTTGTGCTTGGCTTCATGCACATCGAGCCCAAACCGCTCGAGCAAGTCCGCAAGCTCGCCGCCGCGCCGAAGTTCGATTACCTCTGCTGGGACCTATACGCGCGCGTGACGCAATTCCTGGCCGAGGATAAATCCCGCCTCGAACTCCGCGGCAAGATACTGCAGGAGATCGAGGAAGGACACGGCGAGGCTGCGCGAATGGCGGAAGTCGTGGCCACGGCGATTGTCCACTGCCACCTGCGCACGCTCGACCGCCTCGGCGTCGACTACGACCTGCTCACCCGCGAAAGCGAAATCCTGCGTCTGAAATTCTGGGACGCGGCGTTTGCGATGCTCAAGCAACGCAACGCCATCCAGTTTGCGACCGGGGGCAAGAACAAGGGCTGCTGGGTGATGCAGCCGGCGAAAGAGAAGGAGGCAGAGGCAGGCCAGGGCCAAGCCGAGAGCCTAGAAATCAATGACGAAGAGGCCGAGGCAAAGATTATCGTCCGCTCGAACGGTACCGTCACCTACGTCGGCAAGGACATCGCAAACCACCTCTGGAAATTCGGGCTGTTGCCGCGCGATTTCTACTACCAGCCGTTCTACAAGCACCCGGACGGGCACGCGGTCTGGTCCACAACGAGCGAGCCGCGCGAGAACGCCGCGCACCCCGAATTCGGCCACGCGCACGAAGTATTCAACGTGATCGACTCGCGCCAGGCATACCCGCAGCAGGTGGTCGTCGAGGCGCTGCGCGCCCTCGGCTACACCCTTGCAGCCGACAACCTGAAGCACTTCGCCTACAACGTGGTTGCGCTCACGCCGCGCTGCGCCCTGGAAATGGGCTACGACATTCCGCCCGAGGATGCTAGGCGGCCCTACATCGAAGTGAGCGGCCGCAAGGGCCAGGGCGTGAAAGCCGACGACCTGCTCGACCAGCTCGAAGCCGGCGCACGGAAGGAAGTCGACGCGCGGCACGCCGAATCGCCCGAAGCCGAGCGCGAGGCTATCTCACACGCCATCGCCATCGGGGCGCTGCGCTATTTGTTGCTGCGCTTCACGCGCTCCACGGTGATCGCGTTCGATTTCAAAGACGCGCTGAGCTTCGAGGGCGAGACTGGCCCCTACGTGCAATATGCGGTAGTCAGGGTGAACGGCATCCTGCGCAAGGGCGCCGCCGAGCATCCGGAATTCGAGGCGGTGGACGCCGAGAATCTGCAAAAAATCGGACGCGGCGAAATCGACGTAGCGAAATTCCTGACAACGCCCGCCGGCGATGATCTATGGGAGCTGATCCTGCTAGCGGGCTCCTTGGATGCGCGCCTCGAAGTCGCTGTCGCGACCCAAGAACCCGCGTTCCTCGCGCGCTTCGCTTTCGAACTCGCGCAAGCCTTCAACGTCTTCTACCACAAGCACCACATCCTCTCGGAAGAAGCCCCCGAAAAGCGCGCCTTCCTAGTGCGCATCACACAGCTGGTCCGCGAGCAGCTCGTCACCGCGCTAGCGCTGCTAGGCATCTGCGCCCCCGAAAAAATGTGATGGCGCCTGCGAAGAGCGATCCCTCGTCGCTTCGTTAGCTCGGAAGGACAACCGAAATCGGTGTGTTGGGCGCCCCACCCTTGCGGTTTTCAGGCTGGGTCTTCGACGCCCGCCACCCAAACACTTCAGAAGCGTTAGAAGGCTTACGAGGCGTGCAACGTTGAGCGTCAGTGCAGCAACATGAATATCAGGATGGGTCATCATTGCAGCTTCATGGCGAAATCGATGATGGAGCGAATTGCGACGCCCGTGGGTCCCTTGGCGAGCCACGGACGCCCTTCGTCCACCCAACAAGTGGACGCGATGTCGAGATGGATCCACGGCGTGTCTTCCGCGAATTCCTTGATGAACCACGCGCCGGTGCTCGCGCCGCCACCTTTGCCGGTGCTGGTGTTGCGGATGTCGGCGATGGTGCTCTTGATCATCTCCTGGTATTCCTCGTCCATGGGCATGGGCCACATCTTTTCGCCCTCCGCTTTCGCGCTCTCAAGGAACTTGTCAAGGAACTCTCGCGGCGTCCCAAACGCGCCCACGTGGACGTTGGAAAGCGCCACCTCAATCGCGCCCGTCAGCGTGGCGGCGTCGATCAGATGGGTGCAACCGAGTTTCTTGGCGTATGTAACCGCGTCGGCCAGAATCAGCCGGCCCTCGGCGTCGGTGTTGATGACCTCGATGGTCTTGCCGGACATAGCTACCTGCACGTCACCGGGCTTCTGGGCGCGGCCGCCGGGCATATTCTCAACCGCAGGAATCACGGCAATCACCACAACCGAAGGCCTCAGGTATGCGAGCGCGCGCATCGCGCCGAGCATCGTGCCGGCGCCGCCCATGTCGTACTTCATCTTCTCCATGTTATTCGCGGGCTTGATCGAGATGCCGCCGGTGTCGAACGTGACGCCCTTGCCGACCAATCCCAGCACAGGCGCTTCGGGACGCGGCGTCTGCGGTTCGTATCGCACTACGATCACGCGAGGAGGCTCCGCGCTTCCTTGCGCCACGCCGATGAGCGCACCCATTTTCAGCTCGGCGATCTTGCGTTCATCGAGAACATCGATGCCCAGACCGACTTCGTTCGCCATCGCTTCGGCGCGCTGCGCGAGAATGCACGGCGTGAGCTTGTTCGAGGGCTCGTTGATCAGCGCGCGCGCGAAATTCTGCGACTCACCGATCACGCGACCGTGGTCAACGGCGGTCTGCAGGCTGTCGCCGAGCCCGCCGTCGAAACAAGCCAGCGAGACGGATTGAATTTCGCGCTTCTTTTTTTCGGTGCGGTAGGTATCGGATTCAAAATTTGCCGCCTCCAGGCCTTCGACAACGGACTGCGCGGCCTCGGGGCTGCGCTCGCCTTCGCGCGCCAGAAAAACGATTTTCTTCACGCCGCGCGCTTTCAAATAGCGCAGCGCCGTGCCGGCAATCTTACGCAAATCGGACACAGCAAATTTTCCCGGCTTGCCGGCGCCGACAAGGAGCAACCGCTGCGCCGCGAGGCCTTGCGGGAAATGGATCAGGACGAGTTCGAGCGTCTTGCCAGTGAGTTCGCCGCTGGCCGCGAGCGCGCTGAGGCGCCCGCTCATGGCGACATTGATATCCGCGAGAACTCCGCCGAACTTGTCGTCCCGGTCGAAAACGTAGGTGACCAGGGCATCGGTCTCAAGCGAAGCGTACGGCTGGGATTCCAGTTGAATCTGCATGTCTTCCTTTCGCTTTTCGGTGCAAATATCGTTTTTATCG
Source organism: Candidatus Acidiferrales bacterium (assembly GCA_050015335.1). Lineage (GTDB taxonomy): Bacteria > Acidobacteriota > Terriglobia > Acidiferrales > UBA7541 > Palsa-295. Next base: position 39,314 of record JBEKBP010000039.1, read on the forward strand.
GCGACGGGAGCGGTACATGGCTTCGTCGGCTTCGCGTTTGGCTTCTTTTTGGCGCTCGGATTCGCGACGGTCGTGGAATTTCTTGCCCTTGGCCACCGCGAGTTCGCATTTCGCGATGCCGTCCCGGAAGTAAATCTTCAACGGGACGATGGTCAGGCCCTTCTGTTGTGTCTGGACAAGCAGCCGGTCGATCTCGCGCCGGTTCAGCAGCAGCTTTCGCTTCCGGAGCGGGTCATGATTGCGCAAGCCACCCGGCAGATACTCGGGAATGTGGCAGTTTGCCAGCCAAGCTTCCCCGAGGCGAATCTCGGCATAGGCATCGCGAAGAGTGCCCTTGCCTTCGCGCAGGCTCTTGACCTCGGTGCCGACCAGAATCATGCCGGCCTCTAGCTTGTCGAGTAGCGTGTAATTGTAGGAAGCCGCGCGGTTCTGGGCGACGATTTTCACGCCCTCCCAGTCCCCTTTTTTTGAGTTGGATTTCACGCTCCTGTTATCATAGCGTTCGTTCGCAAGCTGCCGCAAGCCATGGTAGTGGCTCCGGTTCCCCCTCTCAGCGGGCGCGCTAACGTTTACCCAATTGTCATGCGAACGAATTAAACCCGTGATAACTAATCGTCAGCGGCAACGCCGCCTATTGTTGCTGCATCATAACCCGGATGCTAGACTTTCTAGCGATTCGACCCAGTCCCGGCGGAGGATAATTGCTTCTGGACCGCAAAGTATACCTGTCCATCTTAGTGTGTGCTGTTATCTCTCTGGCCGGGTGCCCGAAATCCAATCAGGATTTTCAACAGGGCCGCAAGGCCGAGGCCCTACAGGACTACGATACCGCGCTCGATCATTACGAGAAGGCTCTCCACGCCGACCCCACCAATGCGGAGTACAAGCTCAGCGCGACGAAAATGCGCATGGAGGCCGGGCAGTTCCACGTCGAGTCGGGCGAGAAGGCCTTAAACAAGGGCGACTTGCAAATGGCGCTGGCCGAGTTTGAAAAGGCGCAGGCAATCGATCCCTCTAATGCTGCCGCCGACCAAGAAATCCAGAAGACAATGGGGCTGATCGCCGCGAAAACAGCCGCCGACGCCTCCACGAAAATCAATCCCAATCCCTCCGATGATGACGACTTACTGCAGGGGCCGCCTAGGTTGAAACCGATCTCGGTTGAGCCCATTAATCTCAAGATGACCAACGACGCACGGGTGGTTTTTGAGACGATCGGGAAACTGGCTGGGTTGAGCGTCATTTTCGACCCGGATTTCACGTCCAGAAGGATCTCGGTGGAGCTTCCCAACATTACGCTTGAGCAGGCGCTGGACGCTGTTTCGCTCGAAAGCAAGGCGTTCTGGAAGCCTCTGACACAGAGCGTGATTTTTGTGGCGCCGGACAATCCGCAAAAGCGGCGGGATGTCGAAGACGAGGAAGTGCGGACATTTTACCTCTCGAATACCCTGACCCCCCAGGACCTGACCGAAATCGTGACCGGCCTTCGCCAATTGCTCGACCTGCGGCGGGTGCAGCAGGTAAATGCGCAGAACGCCATCGTCATTCGCGCCACGCCCGACACGCTGGTTCTGGCTTCAAAGATCATCCGGGACATCGACAAGGCCAAGCCGGAAGTGCTGATCCACGTGCAAGTATTGTCGGCAAACCGGGACCGCTTGCGCAATCTGGGAATACTGCCGGGACAGAGCGCCGCCCTCACATTCAATCCCCGTTGCGCCTTGCAACCCAATAGCAGCAGCAGCACCTGTACCTCGACGTCCACGAGCAGCTCAACGACCAGCACATCGACCACCACCGCGAGCGCGCCTACGATCGCGCTCAACAATCTGAGGAGCCTCTCTACGGCGGACTACAGCCTGACGTTGCCTGGCGCGACCGCGACCGCCATCCTTACCGACAACAATACGCAAATCATTCAGGATCCTGAAGTGCGCGTGAGCGACGGGCAAAAGGCGTCGCTCAAGATCGGCCAGCGAGTACCGGTTGCGACCGGCAGCTTTCAAGCAGGGGTCGGGGTCGGCGTAGGAGGCGGCGCCGGAGTGGTGAACCCGCTCGTAAACACGCAGTTTCAATACATCGATGTGGGGGTCAATATCGACGTCACGCCTCGCGTGCATCCCGACGGCGACGTCAGCATGAAGCTCACGGTGGATGTGTCCTCCATCGCAGGCCAGAGCAACATCGGCGGCATCCAGCAGCCGGTGATCAGCCAGCGCAAAATCGAGCACGATATCCGCCTCAAAGACGGCGAAGTGAGCGTATTGGGCGGGCTCATCGAGCGCGACACAATCAAGAGCCTAAATGGAATTCCGGGAATCTCACAGGTCCCATTTCTACAATATCTATCCTCGGACATCAGCAAAGAGGTTACGGATGAGGAAGTCCTGATCGTATTGACCCCTCATGTGATCCGCTTCCCATCGATTTCCGCCGACGATCTGCGCACCCTGGCCGCCGGAACCGATACCAACGTCCGGGTCTATCGGGACAGCGACGAACCGCAAGCCGCCCCCAGCCCGATGCCGCAGCCCCCCAAGGGGGGAGGCGCGCCCGCAACGCAAATGAATCCGCAGATGGCGCCCGGTACGACTCCCGCAGCGCAGTTGCGGTTTGATCCGGCCGCGTCCACCTTGAAGCCGGGCGATCGCGTGATTCTCGCACTAGCTGTTTCCAACGTAAACGATCTGTACTCCATTCCCCTACTGATCCACTACAACCCGAGCGTGGTGCAGGTGGAAGAAGTCCGCGAGGGCGGGTTCCTTTCAGGCGATTCCCTTGCGGGCGGGAAGCAACAGATGGCCATCGTCGAGAGGATCGACGCGCAGCGCGGCGAAGTCGTTGTATCGGCCACGCGGCAGCCCAATACACCCGGAGTCAACGGCTCGGGCACCTTGCTCGGATTCGTGGTGCGCGCCGTGGCTCCCGGGAATTCTGACATCCAGATTCTCCAGGTGAACGCGCGCAATTCGCAGCAGCAGAATATTCCGATTGTTTCCGGAGCGGCTACGATCCGGGTGCAGTAAATGAGCGGCCTTGGTTACAGTTCGGCGATTCGGTCGGCTATCCTCACGGAGCCAACAAACCGCGCCAAGCGGCGACACCGAATCCGAGCAGCCGCTGCGGGTATGACGTTGCTGGAACTCATTATTACCTGCTCGATCCTGCTCGTTCTGGCAACCGTCGCCATGCCGCTGGCGCGCATGAGCGTTACGCGGCGCAGAGAGACCGACCTGCGCTACGATCTCCGCCAAATGCGCGATGCGATCGACCGTTACAAAGACGCATCGGACAAAAATCTGATCAAGGTTGCCGCGGGAACCGAAGGCTATCCACCCGATCTGGACACTCTGGTAAGAGGCGTCAAGCTGACATCCGCGCAGGCTGATAAGCAGGTCCGATTCCTGCGTGAAATCCCGGTCGATCCACTCACAGGATCCAAGGATTGGGGACTGCGCTCTGTGCAGGACGATGCGGACTCCGACAGTTGGGGCGGGCAGGACGTCTTTGACGTCTACAGCAAGAGCACCGGCACGGCCCTCGACGGAACGAAGTATTCGGAATGGTAATGCGCGGACCGGCCCATTTTCGGAAATGCATGGCGAAACCTGCAAAAAGGCGCACAGGATTCCACCGAGCGAACGACGCGTGCGGCCCGCAGGCTACATCCAGCGGCTTTACGCTGCTGGAACTGATGATCGTCATGTCGATCATTCTGATTCTTGCGACCATCGGCGCGGGCCGCTACGAGCAATCCCTGATTCGCGCGCACGAGGCTGCGCTCAAGCATGATCTTTTCGTGATGCGCAATGCGATTCAGCAGTACACCCTCGACAAAGAGGCGGGCCCCACTTCCCTGGACGATCTCGTGAGCGCCGGATACCTGAGGGAAGTTCCGCGTGACCCGATGACCCGGCAGAAAGATTGGGCCACTTCGAGCGACAATCTGCTGGCAAGCCCCGATCAAACCACAGTCGGAATTACCGACGTTCACTCGTCATCCGATACGATCTCGCCCTTCGAAAGCACGCCATATAGCTCCTGGTAACGCAACACAACGCCCTCATCACATCGTCCACCACGGTTATCGCGGGGGGGAGGACGCCTTATTTGAAGTCATATTCCACGGTGGCATTTGCGATGATCGCCAGTTCATCGCTTTTCGCCGTGTACCAGCGGTACTTTAGACCCACCAGAGGCCCCGGGCCCGACCGCGGCATCACGTTGCCGCCGAGGTAGCCGGACTGGACATTCCGCAGCCCGGCAATCTGAATTCCCATCCCCATGGCAACGTCCTGGGCCGCATCGCGTGCACGGGCAATGGCCACCTGCAAGGCCTGGTGTTCGTAGGCAACGGGGTCTTTGATGGTGTAGATAATCAGCGCACCCGGCGCCCCGGGGAAAACGGGGCCCAACTGGGGGCTGGCATTGGCGGGAACCGCGCCGGCCTTGCGCAGAGCCTCAATCACCTCGGCCGACTTCTGCGTCAATCGGGCTACGTCGCTCAGGTCGGCGGCTTCGAAAAACACATAGACGTATTGGGTCGCATTGTAGGCCGTTATGTCGGCCGGGCCGGGAAAACGAGGCCCTCCCCCGCCCTGCCCAAATGTCACCGACGTAATCTGGTAGCCGCCGGGAGCAAATCCAAGGCCGGCCAGAGCCGATTCCGTGGCTTGGGCCTTTTGCGCGTTCGCCGCCACGGCCTCGTCGGCAATCGCCGAGGTCGATTGGATGCTCATAACCAGAATCCCCAAGTCGGGTTTGGCATATGCTTCGCCGCTTCTACTGACCGTAATCACGTGGCCTTGGACGCGCTGTGAATCTGTGTCCTGTGCTTGAGGGCTCCGTGCCGGCTCGCGGAGTTGCGCGTGAATGGTCGGGGCAGCGAACGGGGGAAATGCAAGGATCACCGTAAGCAGAATCAGCTTCATAGGTCACCTCAACACGACGTGACGAGAAGATAACACAAAATGTCCAATTGGGAGCTCTGTGCGGTTCATCCTGTCGTTGGTACACGATATGTCCGGTCTAATTAACACACGATATGTCCGCTTTTTAAGAAGCGGCCAGGGAGCAAGATGCATGTCTGGAGATATGCATGAACTGCTACCCGATGGCCGCCC
>JBEKBP010000040.1:0-43736 GCA_050015335.1 Candidatus Acidiferrales bacterium
ATGGCCCACCCTGGCTCTACTATCGATGGCCGCCAGGTGCTAATGCGTGCAGTCAAGATTTCGATACTGATTGTAAGGCTGCCAGTAAGGTTAGCAGCCCAAGCTGGAAAACATCCCAGCAAAATTCCGGGCGAATTCAAAATTAGTGGTTTTGCAACAGCCTTTAGCTAGAAGCCGACGCGTCCATTGAGCAGGCCATAGTGTCCTTGAAACAAAAGCATCCAGCCGGAAGAGACAGGATGCGGCGTACGCATCAAGGCGCACTTTCTTCAGATCGCAAAGTATAAGGCCAGTGAAATGCGGAAGGCACTCGACTCGGTCTGTACCCCCCCGGGGTCGAATCTCAGTGCCTCCCGCATCGGAACTGCGCGGATCGACACTATTTCACACGACGGTTCGCAAATCTGTTCCAAAGTGAACATTTATGTATGAGCAGGGATTTGCGCTGGGGTAGTCCAGTCCTGCTCCTGTCGTTCATCGTCCCAAGACCTCCTCTCCATGAGAGGCTCGTACGGCCTGCAAGGAGCAGATGGTCGGCCTAGGAATCCGCGCGCGCCAGTCTTTATATTCGTCCATCGACCACGCCGGTACGCTGAGTACCCGTCAGCGACGGCCTTGGATGCCGTTAACTGTTTCGTTAGGAAAGCCACCTTAGCCATGAGGAACGCCGGCGGGCAGCGTACACTTTGAGCAGCGTGGCGTCCTGCCAGGGATCATGAATAAACCGCGAATCGTTGTTTCACTTCCCAACGCGAATGCGTACCTGCGCGAGCAGGCTATTCTCGCAAAATCAGCGGGAGAAAAATTGGGCTTCGCCGTAGAGATCCTCGAGGCCGGGGACGATGCCATCACCCAGAGCCAGCAGCTGCTCAACATCATCCATTCGCGCACCGAACAGCGGCCAGACGCGTTTGTCGTCGAACCTTTAACCGGGGCCGGACTGCGCCGGGTCGCGCAGGCCGCGGTGTCCGACGGGATCGCCTGGGTGATCAGCAATTGCGACGTGGACTATATTCAACAGCTCCGCAGGAACCAACAGACTCCCGTATTTGCGGTTACCCAGGGACAGATGGAAGTGGGTCGGCTGCAGGGCCGGCAGATCGCGGCCCTTTTGCCGGAGGAAGGCTCCGTCCTATACATGCAGGGGCCCAGCACAAGCTCGGTGGCCACGCAGCGTCGCGAGGGCATGGACTCAGCCAAGCCCCGGAATGTGCGGATTACGACGCTCCGTAGCGCGTGGAGCAAGGAGGATGCGTGCCGCGCGGTGGGGGCCTGGCTGCGACTGGCTACTTCTTGCGCGGAAAAGTTTGACCTAGTCGCGGGGCAGACTCATGAACTTGCGTTAGGGGCGCAAACCGCATTTCAAAACATAGACAATCCCGAACAAGCGAAGAGATGGCTCGCGTTGCCCTTCCTGGGAGTCGGCATCGCCCGGCAAGTCGAACCTCTGGTGGATAAGGGCATCCTGGCCGCCGCCGTTGTGACGTCACTCACCATGGAACTTGCATTGCGAATCTTGTCGGACGTATTCAGAACGAAGGTCCAACCCACCGAATGCACGCGCGTTGACGCCTCCTCCTATCCCCTCCTGGAACGACTGCAGCCCTACGGCAAACGAAGCCCTGAAACGCTCGTCCCCGTAAGATTGTTCCGATAGGCCGTCGGCTCTAGATGCAAGACAGGCCCTTCCCATTAGCACAAGGGCTTCCGCAGCGCGGTTTTCGAACGCGGCGAAATGACCGAGGGCGTCTAGCCCGCGTAGGTGGACACCCCCGGTCCCCCGACCGCGAAGAATACTGCAGGCGGCTGCCGCGATTAATGGCTGAACTTGCCGACATAGCTGCTCTTGCCGATGATGTGGCCGTCGAGCGCTTTGAGAATGTCGGCACGCAGGGCCCCGGCGGGCAGGTCGAGCTTGGTATCGAGCGCGTAAAGTTCAAACACGTAGTGATGGCCCGGGCGGCCCTTCGGCGGGCATGGTGGCTGGTAGCCATTCACTCCGCGAACGTTTTTGCCCTGCACGCCGTCCCCCCCTACCGGTGCGCCCGCTTGAATACCTTCCGGAACAGAGGTCACCGTACCGGGAATATTGAAGACGGTCCAGTGGGTAATGTCCATCAGCCCCTTCATCGGGGCGCCGTCGAGGTCATGCATGATCAGTACGAAGCTAACGGTGCCGGCAGGCGTGTTGGTCCACTCGAGCGGCGGCGTATCCGGAGGGGTCACGTCGCAACTGAACTTCACCGGAATGGCCCCGCCATCCGGGTAGCCCGACGTCGTGAGCAAGAGTGACGGCGGAGGAGGCGTGGCGGGGGCGCCGGTTCCCTGCGCGGCAGCCGCTGCTGCGCCTGCGGCCACCAGAAAAATCAAAACTGCCGATGATGTCAATGCCTTTCTTAGCATTTAGGTCTTCCCTCCCCTTCGGTGTGGTTGTACGGCTCGCCGGATTGTCACGGCTTGCAGCCGGTGGGAGTCTATACCGAGTCGCTCAAAACGGGCAAGCTAAGCAGGGACGCAGGGGACGCAGGGACGCAGGAAGTCGTCAGTTTGAAATCTGCCTCGGGCCGGAGCATTTTACGCGGGTCGGCGACTCCAAAGAATGTAGGACTGTCGCTGCGGACGGAATGGCCCCGGCTAGAAACCATGTCCCCGCGGACAGCACAGCCCAAGCTCTGTGTATTCAGATGGGTCGGCTCCGAGCCATGCCGGTAACCAATGAAGAGAATATGCAAAAATGGACGGGAACGGCACGCCCCAGAGCCACGGTAGGGCCACGGGAAGCACGAAGGATAATAACCAAACAACGACGGCCAAAAACAGGGCTATCAGAATTGCTCCAGAGCCAATGGAAAATCAACCGGCGAAGGTCTTCACCCGTGGCACCACCATACCACGAACTTCAAGCTGACCCACCACCGAGACGCACTACTGGAGAGTGGTTGTAATCGCGGAGCAGGCGCCTTGTCCCGTGGTAATGGCGGTACCGGTTGTGTTGAAGCGAATCACGCCGGATTGGTCCGAGCAGAAGGCGCGCGTGCCCGTCAAGCCAACCGAAACCGGGGTACCATTTATCTCGAATCCCTGAAGTATGCCGCCCACAGGGGAATTCCCAGCCGCCGCGAACAAATACCCGCTCTTGGTTCCCGCGGAGAGGATGGGGTCGACCAAGCATGCCGTGGTGGATGAGGCCGTGCAACTGGTCGTTCCGCCAAGGTTAGCCAAGGCTACGGCATAACCGATTCCCCAGGCCTGGGCATAGGTAACTTCTGCCGTGTTGATGGCGCGAATTGAACTAACCGCGGAAGCCTCATTCGCCGCCATGCGGGAACGAAGCAGGTTGGGAATAGCAATCGCCGCAATGACCAGGATAATCGCCACAACGATCAACAACTCGATGAGGGAGAATCCTTGCTCTGACGTCTTCAATTGTTTATCCCCCGTTATTGGCTGGCATGGCCCCCTGCCGCCATGGCGAAGACTCGTTCCCCACAAGGCTCGTGGATCAGTTGTGGCTACAATCATCCCTTAAAAGCCGCTGAAGAACTAGCAATGACAGTCGGAGGTTGTCCAAGAACTAACGATGGGCGCCCCAACCGGTACCCCCATATAACATCGGCATATTTCGGGAGTTCTGTAGGGCTGTCTGCTGAAAGGTTATAGGGGAGCTTCCTGCGTCAGGGGGAATTCGGCGAATCGAGGTAGCCCACGGCGAACCTTCGTTTTTCAGCACTGCGGGCCAGTTGACCTACAGCCATGATGGGCGGGGAATCCTGCGGTTCGGCTTTGGATGACCATGGAAATTATTCCGCCGGCGCATACTAACATCCCTGCTTAGCCTGTTGACCAGGCACTTGGTCATGCTCGGAACCACCCCACGCAGTACGCGTCTTGCAATCGGCTCCGATTGCGTGTTGGAGGAAAGAGACCAGTTCGTGTAATCCTGCTCATTACGGCACAGACCGCAAAGGGAAAGGCCGGTTGCCTATGGATGTTCAGATCGTCCTATTTCCCGAGACAAAGGTTGCCGCGATTGAGCATTCCGGATCGTCGGCACTGGAGCACGACACGGTGCGGAAATTGATCGCGTGGAAAATCCAGCAGCGCCTCCTAGACCCGTTGAGATACCGTAGCTATGGTGTTCACTATACAGACCCGCGTACCACAAACCCCTCAGATCATCACGTCGATTTCTGTCTTTCCGTCGAACAGGAAGTGGGGGCCAATTCTTTTGGCATCGTCAACAAGGTGATTCCACGCAACCGGTGTGCACTTGCCCGGGACGTTGGCTCTCGCCATAACAACAAGGCCGCAGTCTATCTTTACGAGGAATGGCTACGCCGGAGCGGCGAAGTGCTTGGCAATTTTCCAATCTTCTTCCATTACGTTAACGTCGGCCCTGATGTTCGAGAAGAAGAGATGATCACTGATGTGTACCTGCCGTTAGAGTAGTCTCTCACCAGAGAGGACGCTTGCGGCCCTCGGCCAGGTTCCATCCTGCCCATCGCGGCCCGCCATCGGCGTCTCATTCCTTATCGGACAAATAGCGGCCGAGTACTCCATCAGGACGGTAAGCGCGTTCTATAGGTCTCGCCCAAGTGCGGCCCGAGGCCGACTACGGCAATTTCATGTAGCGATTGTGACAGCCGTCGCAGGAAAGATTGATCAGGTGTCCGGCGGTCATAAGTGCACCGGCGTCTTTTGTCTCCGCCGCCCTGGCCGCCAAGGCCCCGGCTTCGATCAGTGCCCTCGACTGCTGCATCCACACGCCTCTGTCGCGGGCACGTCCCGGCATCATCAGTAGATTACCGGTCTCCATCAGCGTGATCGCACTGTTATGGACCGCATCCCACTGGGCGTCCGTCTCGGGCTTTCGTTCGTGGGTGCCCTTGTCGTCGAGATCGATTTCCACGGCCCCAAACACAACATCCGAGCAGGGCCCGACCGTCGCTTTCATGATCTGGGAAACCTCGGCCACCGGCTCAAACGGCGGCGCAGCACGCAGATACATGTCGAGCGCGCACCCGGCGCCCACTGCCCCGACCATCGACACGACCCAAAGAACAATCCGCATGGGCCGACAATATACGCTGGAGAGCAGCCCCGAAGATACACCCCGTGTGGTGGAGCTTCAGGCGTCTTTGCGTTTCGTTAGGCGAAAGAGACCTACCAAGGCGAGCGAACAGATTGCCAGGGTCAACACCCCTATAGTCCGAGGGGCTGAAGGTCTCGGTCGAAATCTCATGTTCCAGCTCCCTCTCGCGGAGGAGCATTTGGAAAGCCGAACGATGGAAATCTCGTCACCGATTCGCGGGTTAAGCGAAGGCTATTTTGCAGTGACTTTAGCGTAATACTAGGACTATGGAACCATGTTCGAGTTACTCACATTACCTGCAATCTTTTTCGCAAAAGTTCCACTTCCGCCGCGCAAATGCCCTATCGGAGGCTAAGGCAACACGACCTGTCTGTTTCCGAAACGGAGTTTTTTGATCTTCTTTCGACGATCAAAACGTGGAGACGCCTGAGTGCCGACCAAATGCAGCACAACCGGGAGAACGGTAACCATCTCGGTCACGCGCTACCCTAGGACGCACCAGCTTGCGGGCAGATTTGCTATGAGGGGTTCCCTGCGATTTTCCGTCACCGGAGGCTACGACGGGATTGCTTTCGATGATTTTTTCTACGCCGGGATTCTGCGGTGTGTGGCCGAAAGCGGGGGCCGGATCGCGGGGAGTAGCGGTGTGGATGAGCGTGAGATCATCGCGGGCATCGGGCCGATTACGGTCACCTCCGCCGTACAGAATCTGGGTGTGGGGAGAAAGCTGATGGAGGCGGTAATGGACCACACGGAGCCGCGCGGAGCGGCTGGAACGAGGCTGGTGCAGGCGGCCTCCTGCTTGCACGGACGGCCGCTCAAACAAAGTGCTCCCGGTTGCAAGCTAGGATGGGCGCAACCGGACGACATGGACCAATGCAACTCGCTCGCGCGGCGAGTGCACCAGTGCACGGATTCGATCGCGGCGCTGATTTGGCGCCAGACCATGAACCCGGGCACGGCTACCGTGGTGGACCGCGGAGCCCGCGTTACGGGATACGCCTCGCCGCTCGGGCCGTTGCGCTGGTGTCTGGGAAACGGTCTGTGGCCGATGACGCTAATGAGTGCGCGACTTTATAGCGAGCCAGCCGGCGGATGGTTGCCTTCGGCCGTCTTCTGAACTGGCTACGGCCATGCGCACCATCGCCAGATATAGAAAAGCCCGACCCTCACGAATCAGAGGGTCGGGCACCCGAAAAACCTCATTTCACTTTGGGTTCGCTACTGGTTGGGAGCTGGACTGGGCGCGTTCGGCGGAGCGCCAGAGCCCTCGCGGGGGCCGCGTCCGCCTGGTCCGGCGGATCCGCCACCGCGCGGGCCACGCGGGCGGCCGGCGTTGTTACCAGACTCTGGTTGGCGGCTCTGCTTCATCCACTGCTCCAACTTCTGGCGCTGGGCTGGGGTGAGCGCGTCGCGCATGGTGATGTGAAAATCGACCCCGAGTTTCGCCAAGGTGAGCTGCGCAGCGCTAATTTCCTGGAGCTTGCTGTCGATCGCGGCTCGATCCGGTTTGTCGGCGGAAAGAAGATCGTGCAAGTCCATCCGCTTGATTTCCAGATCGGCCCGGTTGCGAATTTCCGCTTTGCGGAAATCGGACTCCTGTTGGCGGATCTTAGCGGCCTGGTCGGCAGTAACACCGATCTGCTGGCGAACCTCCGGGTTACTCAATAACCGTCCCAGACCGAATCTCCGAGGTCCTTCGCCCCGACCGCCCCGGCCGCGCATGCCTCGCCGCATGCCTCCGCCATCACGCTCCCAACGCCCGGGACCGCCATCGGGCCCCATGTGCCCGTCCGGGCCGCCTCGTCTGAAGCCGCCGGGCCCTCGGGATTGATCCGGCGAGGGGTCCTGGGCTTGATCCCGCTGGGGCATGCCTGCGATAACCTGAGAGGAACCGATCACGAGTGCCAATGTCGCGAGGGCTACCTTTGATTGGAGGCGCATCTTTTGATTCTCCTCTGCTGCCGATTCTTTGCTCGTTCTATACCACTGTTCCGACGGGCAGGGGAAAAAGTTCCAGGTCTTTGTTCGCGGTCCCCGATCCATCAGCGCTCCGTTTGCCGGGTTTCGCCTCTCATTTCCTCGAACTCGCCGAACTCGCTGGACCTGTTGACAGGGCGAAATGGCGTAACTCATGATGGGTGCCACCCTCGTCGGGAGCGGACTTCCCTTTTCCGGAAAGGTCGTGGAATGACTGCTGGTGCCAATGTGGCTGTGCTTGTCGGAAGCCTTCGCAACGATTCGCTGAATCGCAAAATGGCGCACGCGCGATGACGCTACAATACCCGGCCCGCACGTTCCCCTGTCAACGCTTCGACGCCGCCGAGCGGCTCCGCACGGCTCGGGTCGATGTGGGTCGCTAATCCACCAGTTCTATCGTGTGACTTTCGTTACTACACCTCGCCGGCATGACCGGCGCACAGGAGAACAGAGACGATGATGATCGGCAGAGGAAAATCGACGTGGATCGTGATGATCGCACTATTGGGATTCGCGGGTACGTCCCGGGCTCAGCAAGGCGCCACGGATGCGTCCAAGAACTCTGGGGAGGCAGTTGCAGGGGGCAACCCGTTTCCCGTGCTTTACTACTCAAAAGACCAAGTGGATGCAAGCTTTGAACAGACCGGCGGCGGCGACACGCTCTATGGCGGTGACAACGGCGCGCGGAACTATAAGATCGCTACCAGCGTGCGCAAAAAGCCGGGCGTTGCGGAGGTGCACAGGAATCTGACCGACATTTGCTACATCCTGAAGGGATCGGCAACGATCCTCTACGGCGGAACATTGGACGACGTGATCGATTCCCACTTTCCCGACGGCCGCCCCTACCCCAAGACCGAAATCCGCGGACACAAAATCGTAGGCGGTGAAACGCGCCACCTGGTCCCGGGCGACGTGATTATTATTCCCAACGGCGTGCCACACCAGTTCACCGAGGTCGAGGCTCCCTTCTGGTATTACGTGGTGAAGGTTCAGCAGCCCTGAAAACAGCCTGGCTGTTCAGCGAGACCCCCAACGACTCCGGGGGTGCAAGTTGTCCTTAATCCGTAAGGCTGGCGCCCGACTCTCGTGAAGAGCAGAGGGCGGGAACAGAAACCCGACCCTTGAACTTCAAAGGGTCGGGCACCCGTAAATGCTGAACCCGGGTCAGGGCGCAATCTTCAGCGTTTTTCCGGCGACGATGTCCACGGGCTCTTGGTAGAACGTGCGTCCATCAGGGCCGCGCAGTTCGATGTTATGCGTGCCGGGATGCAGTTTGAAAGTCCCCAGCTGCCCCACGGTGCCGGCAAAGCCTCCATCCACGAACACCGACGTGTCCTTCATGGTGTGCTCAAATTTTATGCTGCCGGCCGGTGGCGCGGCGACATAGCCATAAGGTGCCCAGACCGGGCCATACCATCCGTACGCTGGCCCGTAGTAGAAGCCGGGCCCGACGTAGGCACGGAAGAACACTCGAGCTGAGGCTGCTGGAGCAACCGCGGCAAGGGCCAGTGCGGCCGTTATCAAAAGCTTTGTGAATCGTGACATGGCGTTTGTCCTCCTATGATCGACCTACTCGCAGACAGGAAGTGCAGGATTGCTGCCAAACGCTAGGTGACTCTCCTTTGGCAATAAGTGACTTTGTATCTGCTGGTTGAGAAGCCTTTGAAGTTGAGACCCATTGGCCGATCGGATCCCCGGTGGTGCGTTTTAAGCGTGCCCGGTGGTTTTCAACCACGGCGGAAACATCTTCTCTCACCCCCCGGGGACCGCTATCGTCTTAAGTGGCCTTCGCTCTCCTTCTGCCCATCGCCCCGCCACTCGCGAAATCGCGTTCCTGGGATTGAGGCTAGGTGAAGCTGCTATCCCCCAAAAAGGTCTGTGTTATCTGTGTTATAGTTGCGGTTGCGCGAGGATGGATCGATAATCGAAAAGTCCGAGTTTAAATTTCGACGAAGGAGTAGCGATGTTCCCTGAAGAGATGGTTCGGTCCATGCGTAGAGAATTGATGGATATAGGTTTTCGTGAGCTGCGGACGCCGCAGGATGTCGATAGCGCGTTGAAAAACGAGAAGCGGTCGGTGCTCGTGGTGGTGAACTCCGTGTGCGGATGCGCGGCCGGCAAGGCGCGGCCCGCAGTAGCCCGGGCACTGGCGAATCCCGCGCGGCCCGAAGTACTGACAACGGTTTTCGCCGGGCAGGATCGCGAAGCCACCGAACGTGCGCGAAGCTACTTCACCGGCTACCCACCGTCCTCGCCTTCGGTCGCGCTGCTGCGAGACGGGAAAATCGTGTTCATGCTGCAACGCTATGAAATCGAAGGCCGCGACCCGCGCTCGATCACCGAAGATCTCATGCGTGCCTTCGACCGCTTCTGCACCCCCACGCCTTCGGTCGCCGCACAGTAACTCGGACGCGAAGGCCTACGTCCCCCCAGCTTTCAAGAGCAAGTCAAACTTTGAGAGCGGCAAGAGAGGCAACTTGCCGCTCTTGATCCTCGCAAGTGGAGACTTCTTCCTTGGTTTGATAATCGGAGTGCGGATGCATACCAAGCGACCCGCGATGTCTGCCAAGGGGTCCGAGCCGAGCGGCACGTTTCCTGTCGTAATCGTCAACAGAGACGCCATCAATCAAAACTGCCCCGTCCTGGTGGGCTATCCCCATCACCCGGGAGAGGGCACAAGCAGACGATCGCGATCCGAGCCAGGCGGAGATTCGCGCAGAAGACAGGGGTCTGCGCAGGGATTCCGGGGCTTTGTGCGAACAGGTCTGAGCCATCTCCAAAACCCGCCTCACCAAAGGTCTTGGGCACTGATCGAATCCGACTGTTGTCGGGATTGATGCTGCCCTGAAATCGCTTCCGATCTGTCCTGAGTTTCAGGCCGCCTGAAGGGGTACTACCCCGCTGGTTTGAGTTGCCTGCCACCTCCGGTACTGAAGCGGCCTGTCTGCGAGTACGCACCGAATGAACCCACCGTGTCATGGCCGAGAACGAGCCCGTTCGTCAACATGGGTTTCGACTCGGGAGGGTAGCGACGGTGATGATTCAGGCGATCCAGCGCAGAGACAGCGAGCGAGACCCGGTTACATCCATCGTGCGCGTGCGCCGACCCGAGGTGCAGCTGGCTGGTGGCGTGAGAATCTGCACCACGGAGAACGCCTCGCGCAACGGGATCTATTTTGTCGCCGAAAGCTATACGCTTCTGCACAAGGTGCAACTGCTGCTGAGCTTCCCGCAACATGGTGATCCGCAGTCAATCCCGCGCGAATACCTGGCGGAAGTAGTGCGGGTGGATTCCCTTCCCCGCGGGCGTCTCGGAGTGGCCGCAAGGCTCCTGCACAACATCCAGCTGCGGCTGCGCGACGGGTTAATCGTCCCAGAAACTGGATGCTGGATGTCCTGGCCCCACGACACACCGCGACTGCTCGACCTCTACGCGTAATTCCCACTGATTTAATCCAGTAGGGTTTCCCGTTGTGTACCATGCGCGCCGGGAGTCCCGGGTGCCGGAGGCGACAGGCGCATCGCGCTGATGGGGTCGCCGGTCGTGTTGGCAATGAACATTGCCGGCACGGTGTACTCCTGACCACTCAGCGAGGAAAAATGGACCTGCCAGGGGGATCCTCGAGCCCCGGCGAGGATGAAGGGCGGATACCAGCACCGCCGAATTCGACGTGGCCTGCCCGTGGTGCAAACCTAACAGCACTCCGCGGCGCCCAGCCGGTGCACCGGGCACATCAGTTCGAATTCCTTGGACTTGATCAGCTCGCCCAGGTGTGCCGCGCAAGATTTCTCGAAGGTGATGACGACCCCGATGGATTGCCCATCCTCCGGATAGAGAGCCCAAACCTTCGCGGATTTAAGGGCTCTCGGTCCGCCATCGTCAGGAAATCAAAGAGTGCCGCAAAAACCGCCCCCTTCCAAGTCAACGCGTCGGGCACCCGAAAAAAGCGCACGCCACCTCGCATTGGCTTGGTCGATGGCGGTATGATTCCAGCGCGAACGCGCCAACCGAAAAACGCGTAAGCGTTCGACACTGGCCGTTGTGCCGCGGGCAGACGCGGCGTATGATCCGCGAGTCCTGCGACACCCGCGGGCGATTGCTCAGGAGAATGTGGATGAAACCGACATTCCGCGGCGCTTCGGTTAAGCAATTGGGGTGCGCGTGCATGCTTTTATTCCTGCTGATGGTATCCGGACTCTACCGCGCGCAAGTGCAATCAGAGTCGAAAGTGAATCTGGAGGGCGCGATCGACTTTCGCGTGCATAGCGGACCCGACAGCGACGCGCGCACCGCCGACGCCGATGACGTGGCAAAGATCGGACAGCAGATGGGCATGCGCGCCCTGGTGCTCACCAACCATTACGAGTCCACGGCCGCGCTCGCCTACATGGTGGGCAAAGAGGTCCCCGGCATCGAAGTCTTCGGCAGCATCGCCCTGAATCTGCCGGTCGGCGGAGTCAATCTAGAAGCCGTCAAGCGTATGACCATGATGAAGGGCGGCCGGGGCCGTGTGGTGTTCCTGCCCGATTTCGATTCGGAGAATTTTCGCAATGTCCTGCATCAGACCGGGACAGCCGTGCCAATCTACCGCGACGGAGGTTTACTTCCCGGCGTGCTGGAGTTGCTTGATTTCATAGCGCAGCACCATGAGTTGGTGCTCGAAACTGGAGACAACGCAGCGGAGGAAGTGATGGCGGTCGTACACGAAGCGCACCAGCGCGGCGTGACGCACATCCTGATCAAGAACGCCATGGGCATGTTCACTCACCTCACGGTTCCGCAGATGCAGCAGGCCGCTCGCGAGGGCGCCTATCTTGAGTTTGCCTATAACGCCGCGTACGGAGAGCACCCGCAGCGCAGCATCGCCGAATACGCCGATGGAATGCGACAGGTGGGCGCGAAGTTCTGCGTCCTGAGCACCGATTTCGGGTCGGTACACAAGACGGCCGTGCCGCTGCATCCGCAGGCCCTGCTTGAATTCATGCAGGCGCTGCACAAAGAAGGCATTTCGGTGGACGACATTAACCTTATGGCTAAGACCAATCCGGCGCGCCTGCTAGGACTTGCACCTTAGGATTTGAGGTGGGCCTGAATTTCCAGGTGCCCGAGCCTGCGGCTTCGAGAGTCGGGGAGGCTGTTCGGTGTGCTCGTCACGGCACAGGAGAGCCGGCCCAAACCCCGCCCCTTACAAATCAAAGGCCGGGTACCTGGAAAATCGCGCGCTGCTACTGAGGAGAATCATAATGTTTGGCAGATTCGGCGGCGTTTCCGTTACACAACTGTGGTGGGTGTGGGTTGGCTTGCTCCTGCTTGCGGCGCCGGGGAAAGCGCGCCCGCAATCGGAACCGGGACTCAACCTGAAGGGAGCGATCGATTTCCGCGTGCATAGCGGCCCCGACAGCATGGACCGATCCATCGACGCCGACGACCTCGCGCGGCTCTCCAAGGAGAGCGGCATGCGCGCACTGGTATTGACGAACCAGTGGGAGTCGACGGCTGCGCTGGCCTATATGGTGCGGAAACAGGTTCCGGGCATCGAGATCTTCGGCGGCATCGTGTTGGACCGTCCCGTCGGCGGCATCAACCTCGAGGCCGTCAAGCGCATGACCATGCTGAAGGGCGGCTGGGGCCGCGTGGTGTGGCTGCCCGAATTCGACTCCGAAAACTTCGTGAAGAAGCTGCACCAGACGGGGCCCACAGTGCCCGTTTCCAAGGATGGCCAGCTGCTCCCGAATGTCCTGGAGCTGCTCGACTTCATCGCGCAGCATCATGACCTAGTGCTCGAAACAGGTGACATCACGGCGGAAGAAGGATTGATGGTGGTGCACGAGGCGCACCAGCGCGGCGTGACGCACATCGTCGTTAAGAACGCCATGGGCGTGTTTGTCCGCATGACCGTGCGGCAAATGCAGCAGGCTGCCCGCGAGGGCGCGTATCTGGAATTCGTTTATAACAGCGTGATCGGAGACAAGCCGCAGAATCCCATCGGCGAGTACGCTGAGGGAATCAAGCAGGTCGGCCCGCAATACTGCGTTCTCGGGACCGATTTTGGCGCGGTGCGCAACCCGCCTCTCCCCTTGCATCCACAAGCGCTGCTCGAGTTCATGAAAGCGCTGCACAATGAAGGCATCTCGGTAGCCGACATCAACCTCATGGCGAAAACCAATCCGGCGCATGCCTTGGGCCTGGAGCCTTAGCCTTGGGCCTGGAGAGTGTGACTTGGAATTGCGGAACCGTGGGCGAAGGCGCGAGGTTGAATTTTCGGGTGGACGCATGGCACAGGTTTTGAAGTTCAACTTCCGGGGTGCCCGCCCCTCCGATTTTGAGGGTCGGGGTTTCGCACGACTCACGGCATCGAACAAGATTCAAGAACCCGCCCCTTACAAATCAAAGGGGCGCGCACCCGAAAAACCGCATGTCGCTTAAAGTCTGCACATTGGTAGGAGCGTCATACCGACGCGAGAGTGGGTCAACCGAAACCTGCAAGGGTTGGCCACCCAATCACCCCAAAAACCAGTTCTGGCGGTGACAGCAAGCAGGCAAACGGAGAGTTCACGATGATTTCGAGATTGGGCCGCGTTTCGGTCAAGCAACTCAGCTGGGTCTGCGTGGGAGCGTGGATCGGCTTCCTCATGCTGTCTGTGCCCGGCAATGCGGCTGCGCAATCGGAACAGGAACTCAACCTGAAAGGGGCGATCGATTTCCGCGTGCATAGTTCTCCCGAAGCCGTGCGCCGTTCGATTGACGCCGACGACGTGGCGCGGCTCGCCAAGGAAAACGGCATGCGCGGCCTAGTGCTCGCCAACCATAACGAATCGACAGCCGCTCTCGCCTACATGGTTCGCAAGGAAGTTCCCGGAATCGAGATCTTCGGCGGCATCATGCTCAACCAATCGGTCGGCGGCCTCAATACCGAGGCCGTGAAACGGATGACCATGCTGAAGGGCGGCTACGGCAGAGTCGTATGGTTTCCTACGAGCAATGCGGAAAACTTTCTGACCTACTTTCACACGACCGGGCCGGTGGTTCCAGTTGCGAAGGATGGCCATCTGCTCCACGCCGCCCTGGATATGATCGACTTCATTGTCCAAAATCATCAGCTGATTCTGGCGACCGGGCACCTCTCAGAGCAGGAAGCCATCTTGGTTGTGCACGAGGCGCACGAGCGTGGCGTCACGCACATCGTGGTCACCAACCCGATGGGCATCTTCACGCACATGACGATTCCCGAGATGCGGCAGGCCGTCCGCGATGGCGCCTATCTGGAATTCATCTACAACAGCGTGATTGGAGACAAGCCGCAGAACTCGATCAAAGAGTACGCCGAGGGAATCAAGCAGATCGGTCCGCAGTTCTGCATCATCGCTACGGATTTTGGCGCTGTGGACATCCCTGGCCTCCCCTTCCACCCGCAAGCTCTGCTCGAGTTTATGGAAGCGCTGCACGAGCAAGGCATCTCGGTAGCCGACATCAACCTTATGGTGAAGACCAACCCCGCACGACTTCTCGGCCTCAACCCGTAGGGTCGGGCACCCGCAAAAGCCCTAGCCCGCGGGAACGGTGTGAAGGCCATGTTTTGTTGGGAATGCCCGTTAGATGCAGAAGGCGGCTGGGTGGAGCCGCCTTCTTTGGGGTTGTCCCAGTTCCGAGGCGCCCATTTTGGGATAAGAGCCTGAGAACTGGCTGTCTTACTTGCCTTTGACGCCGAACGGGGCAAAAGGTTCCAAAACTTTTTGGACCCCACCCGAGCCGAGCCAACACCCCCGCCGAGCCGAGCCTCTAACGAACAATTTTTACATGGAGTTAACAAAGAACGGAAAGCCGGAATGCTAGAATCTCTGAACATTTTGCGGTTGGGCAGGCCTGACCCCCTTCATACCCCCCCAGACCTGCCCTTCCCAAAAAGCAAGCAACAACCCATTGAGGCAGCCGGCCAGCAGCTAGCGACACTTCACCACGAGATATAGGAATGGACCTTCGACCTTTGTAAACTGGTGGCCCACCCCATTCGGAATGATGATCACGTCGCCGGCGGCTAGATGCCGCGAGTCGCCCCCCACGATCTCGAGGGCGCGGATTTCGTCCGCGGGAGCGAGGCTGCCGTTGGGAAGTTTGGCAGCTGGTGTGATTCCCTCCAATTGGCCGCCCGTGACGATCGTTGCCGAACCCTGCAAGACGTACATGATATCGGTATCCTTCATGTGCATCTCGACATTGCTGGGCTTGTAGCGGCGGCTGGTCGCGATCCTGTAGTGGTGCGCGTCGTGATCGCCGTCGTAGAGCACCGGGGATTGGTGCACCGGCGTGGACCTCGCAAAGCTCGCATCCACCGTCTGCTTCGGGAAGTAGATCACTGGCGGCGGAGTACCTGCCGCACGCACGTCCCCGGAATTCTTTGCGCGATCCGGGGGAGCCTGCAACCCGCGGGCGCTCGCCAAAAGCCCACACACCGCAACAGCCAAAAGAAATCTCAGTCTCACTAGAAATCTCAGTCTCACTTTTGGTGCAATCATCACTGCCCTCCTCGGTTTCCGGGTTGCTCCGGCTCGCGCATCGTACGCTTCTTCTGTTTTCGTGCGCAATCGATTCGGCGGGCGTGGCCCTTTCGGGTGCCCGAACCTTTGGTTCGTAAGGATCGGGTCTTGGACCCTTCTCAGCCATGAGGACACCGTAGAGAAGAACCCGACGCTCGAAACCGCAGGAGTGGGCACCCACGGAGGCAAAGGCGACAAATTCGTTGTGCGAGGCAGGGGATAAGCGTAGGATGCGCAGGCTCGACGGAAGGTGCTGAATGAAACAGAGAATGCTTCTCGTGCTGATGCTGGCGCTGTCGCAGGCCACAGCGTACGGAGCACAGGAATCCAAGAAGGAGCAGGAGATCCGCAAGGTCGACGATCAGCGGCTCGCGGCCATCCTGAAACAAGACGTTCCCATGCTCAATCACCTCATGACCGACGACTTCGTCTACACGCACTCTTCGGGCAACGTACAAACGAAAGCGCAGTTCCTCGGTGACATGAAAGCCGGCACGTGGACCTACAAGTCCCTGAAATTGCAAAACGCGAGGGTGCGCTTCTTCGGAGATACCGCGGTGCTTACCGGCGGCTGCAACATGACCGGCGTGATGCGGGGCAAGGACGTCCGGCTCGCCATCTATTTCACCGAGGTCTACGTGCGCGCCCACGGCCAGTGGCACTGGCTCCTCTGGCAATCCACGCGCCTCCCGCCGGAGGACCCGGCATGGAAGCAGGTCACCGCGCGGCAACCCGGAGGCTGAAAGCGCAAACCTCCAGCCTTTGCGGATGCCCGAGCCTGGAAAGCAGAGGGTCGGACATCGCCAAACCGCCGTGCCCTGTTCGCCGTCTGCAAGCGATTGCATCCGGTGCGTGGGACCGTGTAGTTTTATTGCGGGGAAAGAAGTCGGGGCGAGTTTCACCGGAGAAAAGTGAGCGCATGAATCGGCGGGATTTTCTACAGTCGGCGGGAGCTGTATCGGCAGGCGCGGCATTTTCCAGGGCGGCGAGCCTCTTCGCACGAACGGCACCGCCCGACGGCTGGCGCACGTTCGAAGTGACGACGTGTGTGGAAGTGCTGAACCCGTCCGGCGCAACGCGCATATGGCTACCTGCGGCGCTTACTCGCGCGACGCCCTTTCAGCAGACGTTCAAGAACACGTATGACGCCGAGCGCGGCGCGGCGAAGATCGTCGAGACAAGATCTGATTCGCTGGGAATCGTGGTCGCCGAGTTCCCTGCCGGCGCGAAGCCGGTGCTCACGCTGACGAGCCGGATCGCGACGAGGGATTGCGCCGTCGATCTTTCCGCCCCGGGCAAAGCGCCTAAACTAAATCGCGCGGAGGTGCAGTACTTTCTGCGGGCGACGAAGCTGCTGCCCACCGATGGCATCGTGAAAAAGACCGCCGTCGAGATTACGGCCGGCGCGGAAACGGATGTCGAGAAGGCGCGCGCGATTTACGAGTGGATTGTCGAGAACACGTTCCGCGATCCCAAGACGCGCGGCTGCGGCTTGGGTGACATTCGCTTCATGCTTGAATCGCGCGATCTGGGCGGCAAGTGTGCCGACCTCAACTCGCTCTACGTGGGACTGGCGCGCGCAGCGGGTCTGCCTGCTCGCGACGTGTTCGGCATTCGCGTGGCCAAGTCGGAGTTGGGATATAAAAGCCTGGGCACTTCGTCCGACAACGTGACGAAGTCGCAGCACTGCCGCGCGGAAGTATACCTCGAGCAGTACGGCTGGGTTCCCGTCGATCCCGCGGACGTGCGCAAGGTGGTGCTCGAAGAACCTCCCGGCAATCGTTCGCTCGACGACAATATGGTCACCACGGCCCGCGCTCGACTATTCGGGTCCTGGGAGATGAACTGGATAGCCTACAACTTCGCGCACGACGTAGTGCTGCCCGGATCAAGCGGCGCGCCCGTGGGCTTCCTGATGTACCCGCAGGCCGAAACTGCCGGCCGGCGGCTCGACTGCCTCGATGCAGACAACTTCCACTACGAGATCACCTCAAAACAGATTTCTGGCTGATGGGGGGACGCCCTGCCGCAAGCGGCGTCGCCAATAAAAATCAATGACGGAAGCTCAGAATCGGCGTCACATAGCTAGGTGACGCATGTCACAGAGTCTTCATCCGAACGGGGAATATCATATTAGTTATGACACGGGGTTATGGCATCTTCAGACAGCTCGATACCGGCGAGATCATTAAGATTGCCTCGCGAAATGGTCTGTGCGATGCCCAGAAGCTTGTCGAATCGCTTCAAGAGGAATGGCCGGGCATATACTTAATCCAGTCAGCGTGCAAAGAAGGCGTCGATAATTACTCCGCGCGCTTGACGGCCGAGGACCGCACCGCGATAAATCTCGACAGCGGCACGAGGCACTACTTCATTAAGAATCCCGGCTCTTTCGCTTATTGAAACTGACGAAGCTGCATCGCAGTCTTGGCACGCCACCGGCATCCAGAAAGGACGAGGTAGTATGCCGGCCGCTTAACGGTTCGTTCCGCCTGCCGATTGCGAACGCCTCATTGCGCAGCGCCCCCTTAAAAACACGAGTAAGGTCCTATCTCTATACCTTTTTCGCGACCGACGCACCCCGAGGGCCGCTACGCTTGGCCATAGGTCATAGCTCTCTTCGCACGCGTAGCGACATGCGATACGGCACCTCAGCGGCCATCCAGTTCCCTTCCCAGTCGAACCCGATTGTGTCTCAGGCGCAGCCAGCTAGAGACGCCAGAGAACCGGAGACCGAGGCACTAGAGGCTACTATGTTCCCAAGGGAGCGCAGGAAGCCACGCGGCATGCGGTCGCCGCCTGGCAAGAGATGCAGGAACGTTTACGAGAACTGGCGGAGTTGAACAAGGACCGCAATTTGCGACGCGCCCGCGAGGCCCATTCGCGATGAAGCCATGGTTTTGTTTAACCATCGTCTGCTGGGCATCGGTGCGTCTGTTACTCAGTCTGAGTCAGCAAGCCCGCTTGAACCACTAGTCACATCTTGTCTGCTTAAGTCCATGATTCGGTCCATGTAGAGAACCCGCGTCCAGCTTGCCCACAGCAGCGGTTCTAAGAAACATGGAATTCGAATTGGCTCGCGCTGGACCCTTCGCATCTCTGGTCCTCGACGGTGAGTGGACGGCGGGCAATATTGGTCCACCGGGCCAGGAGCCCATGGGCCACCGGAGCCGATCGGGCCCTGGCGAGTCGCCGGTCAAAGCCGACAGCACAAAACAACATCCAGCCATCTTGCTAACACGAAATTACTGGCTCCCCCGGCAGAATTTGAAGAATCGGCGTTTCGCAACAGCCTCTAGCTAAGTTGAGCGCTCTGTGAGAAGCTGTGGCCCATGGGAAACAAGGACGCACGAAGACGCGAGAAAAAGAAACCGAAGCAGAAGAAGCCCACGCCAGTAGTCCATATTCCAACCCCTCCACGGGCGGTTCGCGAAGTTCCACCGAAACCGTAGAATCCGGTTTCATTTCGAGTCGGGTCACTTTGATTTACGATCCCGGCACAACTTTCCTCGTGATTCCGCGCAAACAAATCGCACAGCCTGGATTTAACGGACGGTGGTCCTTCGACGTTGTGAGTGGTCCCGATAGCCTCGCCGCCAAGACCGATGGTGGCTACTTCCCACCAAAGTAATTGCGTGCGCGAGCGCCAACAGGCTCCGGTCTTTCTACGCACGAAACGCTCGCGGGTGGCAATCACAGATCGAACGTGACGCAGCATGGGGCCGTCCTAATGGCCGCGCATCGATTTGAAGACAGGCGGCGGCATGGATTTCAACGTCACATTCCATTCGCGCCATCCGGGTGCACTATACCTACACGCTCTACGCCGCCCGGCGCTCAGAACACCCAGAACCGAGTCGGCATCCCGACCGACGCCGCTTTCACCTGGTAACACCCTTACTCGGAGCGGCTAACGAACGGCCAAACCAGGGGCGAACCAACCCTCTGCCGGCCACTCGCGCAAAAATACCCCTCGAAAACGCCCTGATTCAAACCTGTAGAACCCGCCGGTTCAACCGGGCTACTGGTCGAGCTTAGCTGCTAGTACCCGAACCGGCCAGCCGACAGGAAATAAAGCTCTTAGATGGACGAGGCTAGTACTTTCGTCCGAAACCCACCTCGGCCGGAGTACTACTCAAGATGTGCCTATCCCTCTAAAGCCTCGGTGCGTCCTGATTGCTATCGTCTGTCTGGTAGCACACGGACCCCAAAAACAGGAGCCACACGCAATGAGTTACCCATCGGAGTTTTCAATCTTCGGAAAGAGGCCAGGGAAAGAGGCGAAGAAGAGCGAACCGGAAGCCACCCCGGCCGCGCCGGCGCCAGTGCCCCTGGTTTCCGCGAACGACTTGCCACCAGCTGCCGAAGCCCTCGCGGCGCTATTTCCGCCCGAGCAGACAGGCACATCGGGCCAAGCGGGCGACCATACAGCGCCGAGCGCCACGCCGCTTGATGCCACTTCTGAAACTTTCGGTCTCGATTATCTGAGCCTGGAACAACTCGAATCGTATTTCCCGTCGGAAAACACCGAGCCGAAGATGGAGCCGAAAGACTCGGCCGTTGCCCCGACCCATGGTATTCAGGCGAAATCGCAGGAAGCTTCTGCCGCGACTGCCGAGCGCCGAGCCAAGCGTCGCGCTCTGATCTCCGCGCCCGTGCGCGTGCGCAGCATCGATCGGACGCACGACGCCCTGGATGACGCCACTATGACGCTCAACGTGTCGCGTGTTGGCATCCTGCTCGCCAGCAAGAATCCCGCGTACTACCGCAGCATGGAGGTGATGGTCACCTTCCCCTACAGCAAGTCTCCCGACGCCCTGCAGGCGGAACGGCCTGGCCGCGTGGTGCGCATCAGCGAGTTGCCCGATGGCCGGCGTTCGGTGGCGGTCGCCCTTGGCGTGACTCACCGCCACGATGAAGATTTTATCTCGTCCAGCGGAGAGAAGCTCCATGCCGAACCCGAAATGGCACAGATCAAAGTCGATCGCGACCCCAACTCCTTGCGGCCTCTGGTGCTGGCGCTGGACGCCGAAGCGAGCATCCGCGAATCGCTGAAGAGCTACCTCAACGGCGAAGGCTACGACGTGATCACCGTCACCAACGCGCAGGAAGCCCGCGATGTCCTGAGCCAGTGCACTCCTTCGCTGCTGATCGCCGAGATCGAGGGCGAGGGAATGCCCGGCTACGACATCTGCGCGTACTGCAAATCGACACCGCGGTTGCGGAGCGTTCCGGTCATGCTCACGACGAGCTCGGCGTATCCCAGCGATTACGCGAGTGCGCACTCTCTGGGGGCCGTTGTTTGCATGGCCAAGCCCTACCGTCAGGATCGCCTCGGACACGTGGTGAAGTTGCTTGCTCCCCCGCCCAACTTGACCAAAGCGGTTGAGCCGCCCCGCCCGGCCGATCCCACCCGGCGCCACCTCGGAAGCAGCGGCAAGGTGGAGAAACCTCGCGCTTCAAACGTAAATCGCCGCTTCCTGTTTGGGAGGAAATCGTGAAAAAGCAGAATCCTGGAGCAACTAAGGAAGACTTATTCGAAGCAGCGCGGCGGAACTTTTTCTCGGAGGCCAACGGGGATGCGGCGGCATCCCCTCGCAAGACCTTTACCCAGCTGAAGTCTTATGACGGGCCTCTCGTGGGTCAAACGCCTGCCAAGACCGCGCGCATCCACGCCGCTAGGCCCGAACTCGAGGCTACGCCGTAGGCGCGGGCCGACGGGACTCCCGGGCGACGGTAACCCATTGTTAACGATGTGGCTGCACGCGGCACCGAATCACACAGGGACTGTTTGCGCCGCGTTAAAATGGCCGTATGCAATGCCCCAAGTGCGGTGCCCAAGAGCGCGACGTTGCGCGGTTCTGCCGGAGATGCCACGCCACCCTACGCTACCAGTGTCCCTCGTGCAAACACGAGCAGCGCCAGGGCGGAATTTGCCAGAAGTGCGGCGTCGATTTCCTGAAGTACATCACGGCGATCGTCTCTGCGAAGAAGGCAGAAACCGACCGGGAGCACGAACGCCTCGAGGAGCGCTCCACCTTCCTGAAGAACTTGATGCTGATTCCGTTCACCCTGGGTATTCCCCTGCTGCGCGATCTGCTCACCGGCCGAAAGCGCCCCACGACCTGACGCGAATCGCTATTCGAAGCCCCGCGATGCAGATCACGTTCGGTCGCCGTTCCCCGACCTATCTCCAATAAACAGGAGTGTCATATTTCCTTAGAGTTCTCCAGTTCCCTGGCGGCCATGCGAGGGTCGGCCGCGATCTCGAGCGCCTTTTTTCTGATCCCCGCGATCATGCCGCTGAACACCGCGCTGTGAAATGGAAGCACGCCGTACCAATAGAGAATGCCGAATAGCCCGCACGGCTTGAACAGCGCGGACTGCTCCAAGCCACATTCACTCTCACCCTCCGCTTCGATGCGAAATTCGAGGACGGCCTCACCAGGAAGCTTCATCTCGGCGCGCAACGCCAGCCAATGATTGTGTTTGATTCCGGCCACGCGCCAGAAATCCAGCGCGTCACCGTACGCCAGCGCCTCCGGGTGCAGTCGGCCGCGGCGCAGTCCCGGGCCGCCTACGAGACGATCCAGCCAGCCGCGAATTCTCCACAGCCACGCTGACGAATACCAGCCGTGATCCCCGCCCAGCAGGCAAACGGCGCGGAACACCGCCCATGCGGGCGTCGGAACGTGGATCTGGCGGATGTCGCGAAAGACCGTACCTCCGGCCCACTTCGGATCTCCGACGATCGTTCCGGCCATTTCTCCGGTCATCTCGCCAGCCATGGCCCAGTGCGTCTCGACACGGTCTTGCGCTATCTTGCCGAGGGCCGCGGCAATGGCGTCGCGCACGTTCAGCAGTTGCTGCGGAATGATGTGCGTGATGTGGTCCTCGCGGCATACCACGGGATTCCGGAGTCCCTCCGCAAGCGGCTGCGCGATCTCATGGTTGAGCGGCGTGACGAGATGGATCCAGTAGGAGCTCAGGCGCGGCGTCAGCACCGGAACAGGGAGTATGAGCCGGCGCCGCAGGCCGAGTGCTTCGGCCATGATGCGCATGATCTGGAGGTAGCTCAGAACTTCCGGGCCGCCGATATCAAACACGCGCCCGGTGGTTTCCGGCTTCGCCAGCACGCCGATCAAATATCCGATCACATTTCGCACCGCAATCGGTTGGCATGGCGTGCTCACCCATTTGGGAGTGACCATCACGGGTAGTCGCTCTACCAGATACCGAAGAATTTCGAAGGACGCCGATCCCGACCCGATAATCATGGCGGCGCGCAGCACCGTCACCGGCACCCCAGTTGAAGCCAGTACTTTCTCCACCTGCCGACGCGATGCGAGGTGCTCGCTCAATCCCGGGCCGGTCTCGCCCAGCCCACCGAGGTAAATCATCCGCCGCAGTCCCGCTCTCTTGGCGGCGCGCGCAAAGGCCGTTGCGAGCTGCACATCGCGCTGGGCGTATTCCGCGCTCGCCGAATTCATGGAATGCACTAGGAAGAAGGCCGTCTCGCAGCCTTCGAGCTTTGCCGCCAGCGATTGCGCATTGGCGAGATCGGCCTGCACCACCTGCACGTTCGGATCCTTCGCCCACGCGCGATCCTGCAGCTTGCGGGGCGAACGCACCAGGCAGCGCACTGCGTATCCGGCGTCCAACAGACGCGGCACTAGGCGACCGCCGATGTAGCCCGTCGCTCCCGTCACTGCGATGCGCTTCATGTCCTGTGTTGGAATTCCCGCGATGC
This sequence comes from Candidatus Acidiferrales bacterium, assembly GCA_050015335.1. Classification (GTDB taxonomy): domain Bacteria; phylum Acidobacteriota; class Terriglobia; order Acidiferrales; family UBA7541; genus Palsa-295. Next base: position 23,361 of record JBEKBP010000040.1, read on the forward strand.
ACTTCCAATCATATGCGCGGAAACCGGAAGCAAGGGAAGACAATTGCGGTAGAGGGCTTCCGAATTAACATGGAAATACACACGATCAGGCTTCTACCCGAATTTTCGGGTGCCTGCATATCCAGACGGAGTGTAGGACGCATCGGGAGTCAATAACGGCTGCCCCGACGCAGCCCGAATTTTCGTGTGCCCGACCCTTCGTCTTCAAGGGTCGGATTTGTTCTACGCGTATAGATCAGGCGCCCACGCACCGCACCGCGTCAAAAACAAGGCCCTTGCAAATGGAAGGCTCGGGCACCCGGCAAAACTGTTCATGCCTTCTTGATGAGCCGTGTGATCCAAACCAGGATCACCGCCCCGATGAAAGCCACGACGAGCGACGCGATGACTCCCCCGCCGCGCCATCCCGCCAATCCGAAGAGCCATCCGCCCAAGATACCTCCAAGGATTCCGAGGATGATGTCGACGATAACGCCGTAGCCTCCGCCTTTCATCACCTTGCCTGCAAGCCATCCCGCGATCAGCCCGACCACGATAAACTCGATAAAGCCCATAGCTCCTCCCTCCTTTTCGGCGGAGAACGCATTCGCCGGGCCTCTCTTGTAGAACGATTAGCCGGCGAAGTCAACGCAGGCGGGGGACACGCAGGCGGGGCGAGACGGCGAGACCGCGGTCAGTGCGGATGTGTTGCCAACGAGGGACGCAATGGGGGTATGATGCGGTGCGGCGCATTCTGAGGAGGTGCCCAGTGAATCCAGAGATGAAACGTGACCTGAAAGCTGAGATGAAGCGAAATGTCTTTTTTGCCGTACTTGCGCTGCTGGCAGTCCTGCCGCTGTTTGCGCAGGCCCCCAAGGGCTGGATGGTGCGCGGCGATCGCAGCGCCGAGGCGCAGGACCCGGACGCAGCCGGCGCGATCAAGTTCGTGGCCACAGGTTCGGGCTTCCACGTCACCACGCCGCAGGCCGCTGTTTTCTGGAACCCGGCCAACAGCGCGTCAGGCAACTATACGCTTAAGGGCACTTTCACACTGGTGCGACCCACCGGCCACGCGGAATACTACGGTCTGATTTTCGGCGGGAGCGGTTTGCAGGGCGCGGACCAAAGCTATCTGTATTTCGTGATCTCGGAGGATGGCACTTGGCTTGTCAAACACCGCAGAGGCGCCTCCACCGACACGGTCGTTGATAAGACTCCGAACGCCGCCGTAAAGCAGCCCGACGCCAGCGGCAAATCCACCAACGCGCTCGAAGTGCGCGTGACCACGAACAAGATCGACTTCGTCGTCAATGGCACGGTCGTTGGCGGCACGCCCAAGACCGGCGTCGCCGCAAAAACCGACGGATTCTACGGCATCCGCTCCAATCATCAGCTCGAAGAGCAGGTCGACGCCTTCGGCCTGGCAAAATGAGAATCAAGTCAGGAGCTGCAGCCCTTAACGCGAGGTTGCCTTTGCGCGTACCCAACCTCCCCTTTTCGGGGGTCGGGGTGTTCCTATCATCATGGCAACGCTCAGGTATCGAAAACACCGACCCCTAAAATTCAGAGCGTGGGCCACCCTGCGAATCCCACGCAGAACTCACCTACCGACAAAGCCCGCACCAATCTTTTGAAGGCGCACGGTGGGTGCATCGCTACTAGAAATTAGCCGGTGGTCAGGTCGTGCCGTGGCATGCTGCTGCGCTTCGGTAGGTTCGAACACGAGGCACAAACACGTGGAGCCTCGGCCTGAAGCAACATTCGAGGAAAACTGGGAGCAAATGCTGCACGCTGGTGTTCCGCGTCGATTCTGTGACGGCGCAGCGACCTCCTCGAAAGCCCGCGCCTCGCCCGTCGCCCACCGCCGCTGCGGAACCTTGCAGAAACGCCTTCGCACGTTGGGGCGTTGCCGCACAGGGATGCAGAACCTCGTCTCGAATCGCCGCTCGCGCCCTGTGAGGGAGTGAGGAAGCTGCGGAGGGAAATTCAGGTAAAGTGACTCTGCCAACCAATCGATATAGGCCCTGCTACGTTCTGAATCGACTAAGTTGATCCGGAAAAGGAAGCGAATGATGCGGCAATCATGCTCATCGATTACGAGGTGGCCAGGCCTCGAGGAGCTGTTCCTTACGGTAAATGAGGGCGTTGATATCGTAGGGAGCAAGTTCGATGCTGTGGCCGTGGGTGATGGCGTCAGTGGGGCAGGCCTCGACGCAATAGCCGCAGAAGATGCACCGAGAATAGTCGATGTTGTAGACCTTGGCATAGCGCTCACCGGCCGAAATTCGTTGCGCCTCTGTGTTTTCGGCGGCTTCGATATAGATGCAATTCGCGGGACACGCGGCGGCGCACAGGAAGCAGCCCACGCACTTCTCAAATCCATGCTCATCGCGCTGAAGAACGTGGATCCCACGATAGCGCGGCTGCACGCTGGGTGGAACGTCCGGAAAGCTTTCGGTTGTGGTCTTGCCGAACATCGTCCGCAGCGTGACGCTAAAGCCCTTGAAAAGCGTGACGAAGGTTTCGCCGACTTCCCTCACGATCGATGGCATCGATTCACTTTAGCAAAGTTATCAAACGCAGGCAAACTGCTTCGACGACCCAGACGACCCACAGGTTGAAAGCAGCAGGGGATCAATCGATCAATCAAGCGATTTCACCGATTATTCTCCAGGCGGCGCGATCGGAGGCGCCTCCTGCAACCGTCCCTTGCCAACCATAGCGGCGGCGATCTGCCTGCCGTGGAAGCGTCCGTTTTCAATGAAGATGTCGGAGGTATTTCTGCCTCCCACGACGACACCGGCTACGTAGATACCTGCACGGTTCGTTTCTAGACTTTCGGGGCTCACTCGCGGGCGCCGAGTTTCCGGATCGAGTCGAATTCCCTGTTGCTCGAGGAATGTGAAATCCGGATGATAGCCGGTCATCGCGAACACCTGGCTCGCGGGCACGGCCATTTCATGGTTTGAGTTCTGTACCCAAACGCGATGAGGCTCGATTCGCTTCACATGAGTTTGAAACATCGCGCGGACCTCACCGGCCCGAACCCGGTTTTCAATGTCCGGTTTGACCCAGTACTTCAGGGTTTTGCCCATTTCGGCACCGCGATGAATGAGGGTGACGCGAGCGCCGCCTCGAAACAATTCGAGGGCTGCTTCCGCAGCAGAGTTTTTGCCGCCGACGACCACGACGTCCTGATTCCAGTACGGGTGCGGGTCGGTGAAGTAGTGGGAAACGTGGGGGAGATCCTCGCCGGGAATGCCTAGAGGATTCGGCAAATCATAGTAACCGGTGGCTATGACGATTTTCTTACCGTGATATTGCCCCTCACCAGAATCATTCTGGGTGTGAACTACGAAGGCTCCCTCTTCTCCGTCGATCCGTTCGACGCGTTCGTACAAGCGCAGTTCGATGCCGTAATGCTCCACCGCGCGCCGGTAATATTTCAGCGCCTCGACACGAGTGGGCTTCCCTCCGGAAATCGTCATGGGGATATCGCCGATTTCCATCCGCTCGGGCGTGGTAAAGAAATTCATGTTGGTTGGATAGTGATAGAGCGAATTGCAGAGGCAACCTTTATCGATTACCAGCGAGCGCAGGCCTGCCCGCTTGACTTCGATAGCGCAGGCAAGTCCCGTGGGGCCGGCGCCTATGCAGATCACGTCGTAGAAATCGGTCATTTAGATAGTTTGCGATGGCGCACGCGGAAATTCAAGGTTAACCCTTTTGGGCTTTTGGGCGGCGGGACGTTTTCCTTGAGAGCCCCTCTCTCTTGGACTGAACCCTTGCGCCGCCTAGGCCGGAGTGCCGGTGCTATGAAAATCGAATCGGCTTTGGTGCCGCACGAGCCTTGTAAGAGTGTCGAGCCAGCGACATGCCGATTGTTCCCAGCCAGATCCGTGTATTTCGCTTCGTCCACGAGTCGAGTCATCTTGCACCAGTGCGGACCTAAGATCGGGCGCTCGACGCAGCGGAATTTCAAACCGTCGGAAGGCACTTTCTCCCTTGCGGCCCCACGCTCTGCGCTATTGCCCTTATGCCAGCCCTCCAACACCACGCTAGCACAACGCCGGGTCGGAGCAAGGGCGTAGCTGTCGGGTCTGTTTGGAGGCCCACAAATCCCAAGCCCGATCCCGATGTTGCAGTTGATCCCTTGCAGGTCACCGTCGGCAAGCGAGTCTCGCACGGACTATAGGCTGCAGGTCGCCTACACCTGGGGCAAGGCGATATCGCATCCGATTCAGAACAGGGCGGATAGCAAACGTGCGACCAATTTAGCACAACAGTACGGGCCGACGTATTTCAACCGACCGCACAGATTCATTGTCAACTACGAGTGGGATATCGCTGCGGGGCAGCACAAGGGGGTTACGGAAGGGCTGCTGTGCAGGCATCAGGCACAGTTCAGCTCGATCGGGCTTAGTTAGGAGGGTGCTGCGCACCGCAGCCCTCGCTGCCGGACAGTTTCGAACGCGTCTTCGGGGATTATCTTGAGCACGCGCGTGGGACCGCCGGTGATTCAGTTCTGGGCTGAAGATCTTGTTCATCTTGTTCTAAATTTAGATTTAGATTGGAGTCGAGTCACTTTCAGCAGAGGAATTCCTCGCTGCGCTCAGAATCGCACTGCGGTCTTTTCGCTCTCCTTGTGGGCAGGCTTTCGTTAATGGCAGGTTGCTGGGCTGACCGATGACGGCCCATGGGGTCTCAGCGTTCCCAAGAGGGGGCTCGGGATGCCATCTTTTTTGGGGGGGGGCTGGATACTCGCCCACGCCTCGATGCGGGCCAACCTGACTACCAATACTCACGACTGCTACTCTGGTTGGGACCGCTGACTCCTGCTTCTGACTAGGCTACCTTGCCAGGGGGTCGGGACGCATCTGGACCTTGACCACTTTGTCCTTTGTTCCCTGGCCACCTTCCAGGTGCCACGCTGTGTATGGGTTATAGCTAGTCCAGAAGGCACGGCCTTTCCAGCCAGCCTTCGGGTCGTCAATCCGCCCCTGCATCGACCGGGCGAAGTAACCCATCGGGTACGGGATGCGTATGGTGACGAATTGCCCCGTGCTCGGAACCAACGCCAGGATGGCGTCGGAATTGACCGCTCCCGTCATGGGAACGTCCTTGCCAAGACCCAGAATGCCGTGCCGGTCAGCGAAGATCAGGTAGGTCAGGTTGGTATTGATCGCAATCCCCTGGAAGGTCGGGCCAGCCTTTCGATAGAGTGTCCAGCCTTCCGGGCAGTGTTGGCCGGTGGCAGTGGGGCCCCTCAACACCTTGCATTTGCGACGATCAAAGGAGGTAACGTAATCACTGCCCCGCCAGTTCTGCCAAGCAACACCCTGGCTATCTACCGAAACGCCGCCTGCGCTGAATACCGGTGGCTCCTTGCCCTTGGGAGGCGCGTAGACCTCGGCAATGCTTGTGGCAGGCGGATTGGACCCACGAGAGATCCTTACAAGCTCATTACGGTTGAGACCCGTGCCGGAGCACCACGCGCTGCCGTCCACTGGGCTGACAGAAATCGCATAGCAGCCAAAGTCGATCCGGTGATCCTTCTTGGGATCAATGGGGTCACTGGGCTCCGTCCATGGCTTGGTAATCTTGCCATCCCCATTGGTGTCGAGGACTGCGGGAAGCCAGCCCTGGGAGGCCTCGGCATCATGAGTTCTGTCCCACGCGGCCGTGTCCACCCAGCCAACATAGCCTGGTTGCCCGAAGAAGAGGCTACCGTCAGCGCCAAATTCGTTGTGATCGGTCGTGAAACAGGTGTCGATCTCCGTGAAAGACCTCCTCTCGGGATCGTACATGCCGACCTGCTTGGTACTCTCATTCATCGGGAAGTACTTGGCAAACTTGTTGCTTGATCCGGCCTTGCAGAAATCAGGCTGCTTACCGCCGTCGTTCGCAGTGCCCCGGTTCCTGGCCGAATACCAGACGCGGCCCAGCTGGTCAATCGCCGAGCTCCGGGGTTTGGAGGACGATTGCCAGATGTTCTCGTCACCCCAGTAGGGCGACGGCATATTCATGGTGCCGATGGGTTCAGCCTGCGAGGGGACCTTGGCAGAGGACGCCGTGTTGGTGCGCGGGTCCAGCCAGACCAGATCGTCTTTGCCCTGCGATACCACACCGTAAACGGGTCCCCCTGGATTGATCGTAGGATCCCGCAGGTCGCTGGCGGCTTCGTCGTGCATGTAGTCGGTAGCAGTGCCCCAATCCCACAAGGTGAGGACAACATTGCGCTCGACACCCACGGGACGCGGCGGCGCTTCCGGATACGCACCAGCGGCGATGCGGTCAGTCCAGTCGGCAAACATCGTGCGCTGGTCGCCTAGGGAAAGGAATTGGGCGTTCATGCTGGCGCCCATGGGGCCCGATGCAGTGCGGCGGTCCCATGCGTCGAGTGTGGTTTTGAACGGGCCAAAACGCTTGCTGACTTCGGTAATTTCCCGTGTAGCCTTGTCGCCAATCTGGTGGCAATCGAGGCAAATCTTTATTCTTCCGGCCACATCATTCACGGGAATTCTGCCTTCCGGTATCTTTGAAAGGCTCAGCCAGTAACTGGCTGGATAGAATTGCGCGGCCGACCGGCCATCGGGTGCGATCACGGCGGTGAGATTGAGCTGCTGGCCCGGCTTGGACGACACCCGGGGCGAATCCACCAGGCCGTAGCCGCGGACGAACACCTGGTAATTCGCCATGGGCAGCTCGGGCATCAGGTAGCGCCCCTGCTCGTCGGTTACCACGATCTTGGCGTACTTGGTCGGCAGGTCAGTCGTTTCGGCAACAACCCACACACCCGCTTCCGGACCTCTCGTGCTGGTGACGACCCCTCCAATGTTGTCCTTGTCGATGCTGGCCGCATCGCTGCCACGGCGTCCCGCGCTAGTCCTGGGCAACAACGCGGCAACCAGCGCGACGATCCCCAGCGCGAGTCCCCCATAGAAAATCCTCTTGGCCATGATCTCCTGCCTCCCTCGCAACGAACAGAACTTCTGGCTATTTTAAGTGGCTGAGTCGTACACGCGCAGCACGCCCAGGAGAGCGTGCCGACCGGAATCTCCGATTTTCGTACCTCTTTGGTCGCGCACATCGTACGCCTTCTGCCTGCCTCGACACAACGATTTTGAAGCGCGCGTAATATCCCCCTGGAGGGAGATTCCCGCGCGGCCTTTCCTGCCACGCCTGCCGCCAGCTGGCTTTTTCGCCACAAATAATCGTTAAATTTTGGCCGGGGAATCGGGCCGCCGAGTAAATTATTAAGCGGTGGGGAGAAGCGCACTGGCGAGTTCGGCGGCGAACTCCTCAAGTTCCTTGTTGCGTTCAGCGGTGGCGGCGATTCTGTCTTTTTGATACGAAGTAGACCCCGTCCGGCTGGAACACCTTGACGCCGAAATTGCCGCCGACCAGGTAAGCGGGCTGGCCGTAGAGTCTCAGCGTTCCCGACGACTGTGGAGCAAGCAGTGCGGCGCAATTGCCTTTGCGCACGCCGATACAGCTTTCATACATCGGCAACGCCACGATCTTGAAACCTCGGCCGGCGAGACGCTCGAGGACCGTAGCTTGCTGGGCAGTGATGTCGATGGCGAACAGAATGGCAGAACCCTGTAACTGGGCCGGATGCTGTAACTGCTTGATGGACATCGCAAACGGCTCGGTGCTAAGTTGAGGGTCGCTTGAGCACTCTATTCTTGACAGGACCCCCAATATCATTTTCCCTTGCATGAGCACCATTCCTGAGGAGACTCAAATGAAGACTAAAACATTGATCTTGGTGGTGGCCGTTCTCATCGCTGTTCCCATGTTAGCGCAGGCGCCCCCGCCTCCCGGGTATCCACAGGGGCAGGCTCCGCCCCCGCCGTCGTTCTCACCCGCGCGGCTTGATCAGCTGGTAGCGCGGATTGCTCTCTATCCTGATTCATTACTCGCGCAGATCCTTGCCGCCGCGACCTTTCCTGACCAGATTCCCGACGCCGCACGCTGGGCGGATCAGCACCACTACCTTACCGGACAGGCCTTGGCTGACGCGATCCAAGGGGACCAAGTTCCCTGGGATCCTAGCGTCCAGGCGCTGCTGCCGTTCCCTTCCGTGTTGGAAATGATGAATTCCGATATGGGCTGGACCACCGACCTTGGTAACGCCTTCCTCGCACAACAGCAGGATGTGATGGATGCGGTCCAGCGGGAGCGGCATAGGGCCCAAAGCTACGGCTACCTTCGCAGCAATGGCCAGATTCTCGTGGGCGGCGGCCCTTTTATTACCATCGCGCCCGTGGATCCCGGTTATATCGTCGTGCCCTACTACGATCCGGGAATCGTGTTCTTTGCACCGCGGCCGGGTTTTGCTGTTGGCCTTGGGATTCGCTTCGGCTTCGGAGTAACGATTGGGGCGTTCTTCCGGCCCTGGGGCTGGGGTTACGGAAGATTTGATTGGGGCGCCCATGCCGTGTTTATCAACAATGCCCGGTGGGGGCGAACGTGGTTCAATCGCGGCGTGTACGTTCATCCATATCCAGGTATCCATGGGCGCGGGCCAGGACCGCGTGCCGTGGAGCACCATGAACTACAGGGACGCTCGGAACACGAGCGCTCTGCGGCCCGAGAAGGACGCGCACGGGTAGAGGAACACGGCCATCGATAGCAACTCGGAGCCTGTTTGACAGCGACACGGCGAGAGATTGGGCGGCTAACTGTCGGGCAGGCTCCCAATCACAGCACCCTCGCCGCCAAGGGACGACGTGGCTAGTTGTGTCGCATCATCCAAAGCATTGATTTCCCGCACGCGATCTTGGGCCTAAGGACACCGGTTCGCTTATCGTTCACAGCCCATAAATATGTCTGCGGTATAATTTAGGAACAATGCCGGGATTTCTGACGAACCTTCTTCAAGCGCTGCGGGAACGCCGCGGCACGGACATGCGCTTTCTGTGCCGGCACCTGCTCTCTGAGCGCGGCGAGGCTTCGCAAACCGCGCTCGCACAAGAGATCATCAACACGTACAGAAAGATGAATCCCACGCAGCGAATTGCGTTCTTTGAAATGCTGTGCCGCGAGTTTTCGCCCGACGAGGGCGCCGTGCTGCGGGCCGCAGCCGAGTACGAACGGAAACCCGGAACCACAACCCTTGCTGCCCTCTCCTCCGCCGTCGAAGCGCCACGGCAGGAACTCATTCGCCGCATCAATACAGCTCCGGGCGGGACCGAGACGCTTGTATTTCTTCGGGAACACCTGCTCGACGTGTCGGGTAACGGTAAAAACTTCGATGCGCTCGACACAGACCTCAGGCATCTGTTTCGCTCCTGGTTCAACCGGGGCTTTCTCCGCCTTGAGCGCATCAGCTGGCAAACCTCCGCCCTGATCCTCGAAAAGCTGATTCGCTATGAATCGGTGCACGAAATCAACGGATGGGCCGACCTGCGGCGGCGCCTGGAGGCGGACCGGCGATGCTTTGCGTTCTTTCATCCGGCGCTGGCTGATGAGCCAATTATTTTCGTGGAGGTAGCTCTATCGCAAGGGCTAACCGGGGAACTAGAACCGCTCCTGAATATCAACGCTCCGGTGCTCCCGCCCGAGGAAGCGGATACCGCGATCTTCTATTCCATCAACAACTGCCTGAAGGGTTTGCGGAACGTTCCCTTCGGTAATTTTCTCATCAAACAGGTCGTGGCCGAGCTTGCCGCCGAATTTCCCAACATCAAGACCTATAGCACGCTTTCGCCCTTGCCGCGCCTTTCTAAGGCGCTGCGAGATATGCAGAATGAACAGGGTTTCACGCCCGAACGCCTGTCGCGATTGCTGGCCGATCATGCCGGGGAACTAACGGCCGCGGCTAAGCGTCGCGATCCCGTGGATGCTTTCTTGCATTTGTTAGAAAAGCCACTCGCTCACCGTGAAGTTCTCGCGGCGCCGCTGCAGCGCGTGACACTGGCCTATCTCACGAAAGCGCGGAAGGACGGAAGACTCTACGATCAAGTTGCCACGTTTCATCTTTCAAACGGCGCCCGTCTGGAGCGGATTAACCCGGCTGGAAACGTGCGGCCCTACGGCCTTGAGGCTTCCTTTGGCGTGACGGCCAACTATCGCTACGTACCTGCGGAACTCGAGGAGAATCACGAGCGCTTCGTCCGTGGGCAAATTCGGGTGTCGAGCAGCCTATCCGCAGAGCACAAGAAGGTGGGCGAAGCGTGGGACGCTCCCGGAAGCAAAACCTAACCCGGCAGCCGTTGGACTTCTTCCGGTAGCAGCGCTCCCTGCGAGGTCTTCTGTCTGCGCACCAACGGCAAAAATTCCACCGGCGGCTTCCCCATAGTCGGCGCGCCGCACCCTTGCTCACTGAATGGTGTCAGAGCGGCCCATCGCAAGGCAGCGAGCGCATCATTACATAACTACCTATGAATTCCGCCCCGATATGGGAACCATCCGGATTGTGGATCCGCTTGAATCCGGGATTTACTCCCCTACTTGCAGAAACACTGCCGCACCCTTTTTCTTTGCCATTGGGCGTCCTCGCAGGTAATGTAATTCAGCCCGGAGAGCGGAAACACAGTGTTGCGCGCGAACGACTGAGATTACAGATGTGGAACAAGCGAAACGGGTGTCTCAACTTTCCGGAAAGTTATGAATAGACGATGACTCGATACACTCCCATGCCGCCCGATGATTTCGGGGGCCTTTCAGAGGAAGATTCGCTGTATGAAAAGGCCGGCGCCGTAATTTTTCCGGTACCCCTGGAACGCACGACCACCTACGAGCACGGTACACGCAACGGCCCTTCGGCCATTCTGGCCGCGAGCCGCAACATGGAGCTCTACGACGAAGAGCTTGGCTGCGAAATCTATAAAGAGGTGGGCATCGCGACCGCGCCGGCCATCGACACCATGGATGGAACGCTTGACCAAGTGATCACCGCGATCTTCACCGCGCAATGCGAATTCCTGGAGGATGGGAAATTGCCCGTCGCACTCGGCGGCGAACACTCGCTGACGCCGCCCCTTGTCACTGCCGTGGCAAAGAAATACAGCGATCTCTCTGTTCTCCAGATCGATGCACACGCCGATTTGCGCGATCAATATCAGGGAAATCCGAGCAGCCACGCCTGCGCGATGCGCCGCGTGGTGGAGATTTGCCCGGCAGTGCAGGTCGGCATTCGTTCCCTATCCGTAGACGAGGCGAAGGCCATTCCGCAGCTCAAAACGAAAATCTATTGGGCGAAGGACATTATTCGCTCGCCATTGCAAGGATGGATCGGGAATGTGCTTGCTGACTTGAGTCCGAATGTGTACCTCACTGTCGATTTGGACGGCTTCGATCCATCCATCGTTCCGGCGACGGGCACGCCCGAACCCGGCGGCCTCGACTGGTATCAGGTAACGTCGCTGATTCGCGCCGTTGCAAGTCACAAAAAGATCGTGGGAATGGACGTGGTCGAATTACTGCCGCAGCCCGGCGACCACGCTTCGGATTTTCTTGCCGCCAAACTGGTGTATAAAACCTTGGGATACATTTTCTGCCAGGAATGAATCGAAGAGGTGTTGCTCATGACCAACGCTGTGTTCCTGTCGTTGCTGCTCCAGGGCCGCGATGTCTACGTTCACGTTAGCACCCCTGGGTTCCTTTCCTGGATTGTGATTGGGCTGCTTGCCGGCTGGATCGCAGGGCACCTCACCCGCGGGCGCGGGTTTGGATGTGTAGTGGATGTAATCCTTGGGCTCATCGGCGCGGTGGTGGGCGGCTGGATTTTCATGCGGCTCGGCATCGTGGCGCTGGGGTTCTGGGGGAGTCTTGCTGCGGCCACCGTGGGGGCCGTTCTGCTGGTCGCAATCGCGCGGCTATTTTCCGGCAGCCGATCATGACAGGTACTGAAACCGTGGGTCCGAGCAGTCCTTCTGTGTTCGGATGCAAACTTCGTTGAGCACGGGGCGATGGATCGGGGCCCAGAGGGTGGCGCCTCGGTGGGACCGATACTATACTGGGTCCCTGCATTCACCCTTTGTCTTAGGTAGCGCATGACTTCACGAATCGTATTGGCGGATGACCACGAAATTGTTCGCAGCGGTATGAAGAGCCTCCTCGATGGCCATCACCTTTGGAAGGTGTGCGGTGAGGCAACAAATGGCCAGGAAGCTGTCGAGAAGGTTTTGCAGTTGAAACCGGACATGGTGGTTCTCGATCTGAGCATGCCGGTCATGAACGGCATTGAAGCCGCCCGGGAAATCCGGAAGAAAGCCCCCTCCACCAAGATTGTGATCTTCTCCATGCATGATTCGCCCCGCATTGCGGAGGAAGCCGTGCAAGCCGGCGCCGATGCTTACCTCGCAAAGACGGCGCACTTCGGCGAGATGGAACGAGTGATCGGATCACTTCTGGACGGCCGCTAGCTAGTTTACTGCGTGCGCTCTCCTCATTCCAAGGCCGGAGCAATTGCGCGGGTGAGCCAGCGAAGAGCTCCCGCCGGCAGTAAACTCCCGGTTCGATCAGGGCTCGATAATCTGGTTGCGCAACGCGTACCGCACAAGGTCGCTCACGGTATGCACTTGTAGTTTGCGCATGATATTGGCGCGGTGCGTGTCGGCAGTCTTGACGCTGATTCCCAGCGTCAAAGCGACTTCCTTGCTGCTATTGCCCTCTGAAATCAGCCGTATGATCTCCCGTTCCCGTATCGTCAGGCGGCCCTTCAGAGTTTCGGTCCCGCTGGCGAATGCGCCGAGGGACGCGCCCAGGTTCGTGAGCATCAGTTCGGTGGCGTGGGGCGTAAAGAAGGGTTTGTGATCCGCAAGTGCTTCAACCGCCAGCACCAGGTCACGATCCGAATCGCTTTTGACCACGTATCCGCGAATGCCCGCCTCGAGAATTTCTCGGATCAACTGATCCGAATAGTGCATCGACAATACGAGGATTTCCGTCTTGGGCGAACTTTGCCGGATCTGTCTAGCCGCTTCCAGACCGTCCATTTCCGGCATGTTGATATCGAGAATCGCTACGTGCGGGCTTAACTGCCGCACTTTGGCTACCGCCTCGGCGCCGGTGTGAGCTTCGCCGCAGATTTCCCAGCCCGGATGCGTCTCGAGCATTGCTTTTAACCCGCGCCGCATCAAATCATGGTCATCTGCCACCAGGATCCGCAGCAAACTCATTCCGAGCCTCCTAGAATTGGACTTCCGAAAATCGGTTTGCGTTTCTAGAATGTTGGGCACGTCAAGCCTCCTGGGCCTTCAGCAGCACGGATTTGATTGTGTTGAGCAAGTTGGACAGCGGCGCGGACTTTATTGCCATTCCATGAACACCGATTCTCGCCATCTCCTTCCGAATCTGCTGAGATTCATGCATTGTGAAAGCCACGATTTTTATTCCAGGCACGGATTTTAGAATTTCCGGCGCCGCTTCGAGGCCTCCCATGACGGGCATGCTAACGTCCAGGATCACGACGTCTGGACTGAGTTCCTTTACCTTGGCGATGGCTTCTCTTCCATTGGTGGCTTCCCCGCAAACTTCCCATCCGGCTCCCCACACCGCTGAACGCAGTCCGCGCCGCACCGCCTCGTGATCGTCGGCGATTAGAACTCGGAGCACCCGCGCACCATTGGGCAAACACTCGTCGCTCGGCCCTACTCCATTGGTTTCGTCGGACTGCTCAGAGGGCAATGCGAGTTTGTCCGTTGTTCTGTGCGCCGTTGCGAAAGGTGAGGCGGAACATATTGCGGGCTTGGCGTCAGGTTGCGGTCGCATGACGATTCCTTTCCTCCGCTATCCAAAAAGCACCCTCCTGGAAAGCGACTTTGATATTCCCCCATCAACCGAGAAACCGGGCCAGTTAACATGCAAGCAAACCCTAATTGCGTTTGTGCCGCAATACAGGATTTCCCTTAGAGGCCGCTTCCCCTCCCTGTAGCGTCGTGCGTCACTCAGGTTTGATCGCCGGCGCGAATCATGAGCGAACCGTTCCCCGCCGAAGGTGCACCCATCCAGGTGTGATACGATGATCGGACGGCACATAAGCACGACGTGGTGCCTCTTTTAACTGGCCTCGTTAGAATCGTTGATAATTCTTTGCGCAGGCTCAGCGAGAAACCGAGAAAACACATTTGAGCGCAAATTCTTTGTGGGCCATTCCGCTCGGCGGACTTGGCGAATTTGGAATGAACATGCTCGCCTTACGCACCGGCGACGACATTCTTGTGATCGATGCGGGGCTCATGTTCCCCGAGCAGGAATTGCTCGGGGTAGATATCGTGATCCCTGACATCACGTATTTAAAGCAGAACAAGCGGATGGTGCGCGCGATCGTACTCACTCATGCACACGAGGACCACATCGGGGCGATCCCCTACATCCTCGGGGACCTCAACGTCCCGGTTTACGGGACGCAATTCACGCTGGCTCTCGTCAGGAAAAAACTGGAAGAACACGGGCTGCTCGATTCGGCCAAGCTGCACGAAGTGGCGCCGGGCGATACGACGCAGCTTGGCCCGTTCCAGATCGAGTATCTCCACGTCACGCACAGCACCATCGATTGTGTCGCGCTGGCAGTGCGTACGCCGGTGGGCGTGATCATCCACACCGGCGATTTTAAGATCGACCCCACCCCTGTGGACGGCAAGCCCTTTGACCTGCATGCTTTTGCCCGATATGGGCAAGAAGGAGTGCTGGCGCTCTTTAGCGACAGCACCAACGTCGAGCGCCCCGGCTTCACTCCCTCCGAACGCGCAGTGGTGGTGAGGCTGGAGGAACTCTTCCGCGCGGCCCCGGAGCGAGTCGTGGTTTCGTGCTTTTCGAGCTCGGTTCACCGGATTCAGCAGGTGATCGACGTGGCGCGAGCTGTGGGCCGCAAGATCGGGATTGTCGGCCGAAGCATGGTCGACAACATCGAGATCGCCCACGGCTTGGGGAAACTGCGCATTCCCGACGGCAGCGTGGTGCGCCCCCAAGACATTCGGGGCTTCGACCGCAGAAAGCTTGTGGTGCTGGCGAGCGGGACGCAAGCGGAGCCCATGTCGGCGCTCTCGCGGGTCTCGGTGGATAATCATCGGCTCATCAGCATTGCCGAAAACGACACGGTCATTTTGTCCTCGCGCCTGATCCCCGGAAACGAAAAGGCAATTTTCCGGATGATCGACCACTTCTTCCGGCGGCGCGTGCTCGTGTATTACGAAGGAGGCCGCTCGGCACCGATCCACGTATCGGGTCACGCCAGCCAGGAGGAAATGAAAATCCTGTTGCAGCTTGTGCGGCCCAAGTATTTCGTTCCGCTGCACGGAGAGTACCGGCATCTTTTCAGGCATGCCGCGCTCGCCGAGCAGGTGGGCGCTGTCTCCGGAGAGATTTTTCTGCTGGAAAGTGGCCACCCGATCGAATTCACGCCGGATGGCGGAGCCTACCGGCGCGAGCCGGTGCCGGCCGGGCGTGTTTGTGTGGACTCGGGATCGCTTGAGGAAATCGAGGACGTGGTGATCCGCGACCGCCGCCACCTCAGCGAAGATGGCGTGGTCGTGCCTATTGTCGCGATCGACAAGCACACCGGACTTATCGAGACGCCCCCTGAAATCGTTACGCGCGGCTTCCTGCCAAGCGAAGACGGCCAGCAGATTCTGGCCAAGGCGCGCGAAGTGATCCTCCGGACGATTGAGCAGTCTACTCCCGAAGAGAAAATGGACTGGAGCGTAATCAAGGAAAAAATCCGCGTGGAGCTCAAACGCTACCTGAACAAGCAGACCTCCAAGCGGCCATTGATCCTGCCGGTCATTCTGGAAGTCTAGTCAACTGGGAGTGTAACCGCGTGCGACGCCGGGGTGGTCTTCCCCGATTCCCACTTGTGATATTCAAGCTGCGGACATACCAGCCGGCCGATTTCGCGAAGTTATACCAGATCGACCAGGCGTGTTACGAGCCTGAAATTGCCTATTCGCGACGCGAATTGCGGCACTATATGCGCTTTCCGGGTCTGGAATGCGTCGTGGCCGAAGCCGAGAGCAGGGTGGTGGGCTTCTGCCTCGCGGCGGGCGAGGAAGGCCTTGGCTACGTCATCACCATGGACGTTCTTGCCGCTTACCGGAGACGCGGCATTGCTTCGGCCCTTCTCGAATCCGTGGAACAGCGCCTTGCCGCACGCCAGGTCAGCGTGGTGTGGCTTGAAACAGCAACAGACAATGACGCCGCAATTGCCTTCTGGCAGAGGCACGGATATCGTAAGCATGGTGTGCGAAAAGACTACTATCCGGGCGGCCGGGACGCCTACACGATGCGCAAATCCATAGTTCAGCCAGCGGGCGCATAAATCCCCTCTTCCTTGGAGAAATCTTGAACGACTATTTGCTCTCCCTGCTCTTAGGTGTGGTCGAAGGATTGACGGAATTCCTGCCCGTTAGCTCGACCGCCCATCTGCGCATCGCCGAAGCCCTGATGCACGTGAGCCTCACCGATCCCTACTGGAAAATGTATACCATCGTGATTCAGCTGGGCGCCATTCTTTGCCTGCCCATCTATTTCCGCGAGCGCATCGCGAAGCTGCTCAGCACTTTTCCACAGGGCGAGCGCGGCGGCCGCACGGCGCTGACCCACCCGCTCGGTCTAACGATGCTTGCGTTCTTGATAACGGCTCCTCCTTCCTATCTCGCTGACAAGGCTATCGCGAAGCACCTCGAGAGTCTTTACATCATCGGTATCGCTGTTTTGGCTGGCGGAGTCGTCATGTGGATTATCGACGCCATGCATGCAAAGGCGGAAGCCGCAGGTCCCCTGGCGCGGCCGAGTCGAATCCACACCTGGAAAATGGAAGACATGTCTGTAGGCCAAGCTGCGTGGATAGGAGCATGCCAGATACTCTCGGCAGTCTTCCCCGGAACGTCGCGTTCGATGTCGACTATCGCTGGCGGACAAATCGCGGGCATGTCGCGCGCCGCAGCCTTAGAGTTCTCTTTCTTTCTTTCAATTCCCACGATGTTTGCAGCAACCGGTTACACCCTTTTCAAGTCCATACTGGGCAAGGGAGGGGATAATACGGTTGGCTTCAGCCAGATCGACACCCACGGCTGGATCCTGCTCGGCATCGGATTTGTGGTTTCCTTCATCGTCGCCTATGGTTCGGTTGCCTGGTTCATGGCGTGGGTGAGGCGCCGTGGTTTTGCTCCCTTTGCCATTTATCGAATCATCGTGGGAAGCGCGGTATTGCTGTGGGCCTCAAAACTGGCCGGTCGCTAACGCACCCCCCCGGACCGCCCGTCTCCCCCGATTGGCGGTGTTAAAGCTATTATGTGCAGTGACATACGCACGTCAAGTCCACCCACGCTGCAGTTCTGGAACACATCTGCCCAACTTTGGTTATTTACTCCCGGCTTCTGTCTGATATAGTCCTTGCCGTACTCGCGTTCCTCCCTGTGGGCTCCGCGCGACAGCGCCCGCGCCACCCACGTTAGCGAGTCTGCGTAGGTTGTTGGCCGGAAGAGTCTCTTCGAAGGAGTTCTGCCACAGCCAATCTCCGCCCAGGCTTGAGCGGGAGCCTTCCCCTTACAAAAATTCTACCCGTGCCGAAACTCCTGTAGCGGCATTTGTGGTTGGCAAGATAAACTCTACCGACGCCGACCGGGCTGTCGTCAGGGTAAAGGAGAAGTGGTGCGCATCCTTTCACCGACTGAAAACAAGCGCTTCAACGAGATGATCGGCTTTGTGGGCCTGAGCATGGCCGTTTTGCTGGCCTTGAGCCTGCTTTCGTATTCGCCTCATGACCCATCCTTCAACGTTGCCTCCCCGCTGCCATCGGCAGGCCAGGCACGCAATTGGATCGGCCCGGTCGGAGCGCATATGGCAGACCTCCTTTTCCAGTTCTGCGGCTTTTCCTCCTTTCTGTTCCCTGTGGGCATTTTCGTCGCAGCCATGCGCTGGTTTCGCAGCCAGGATGTAGGCACACCCGTTGCGAAGTTGATTGGCGGCGTGGTTCTGCTGGTTTCCCTTTCCGCGGAATTGGCTCTCGTCCATATGCCCGGTGTGCGAGGCGCTTTGCCGGCGGGCGGGCTGCTGGGGACTGCGGCTGCCGAGGCTCTGCGGGCGGCGTTCAATCCGGTGGGAGCAAATCTCGTGTCGCTCATGCTGTTGACGACCTCGGTGCTGCTCACCACCAGTTTCTCCTTCCGCGGAGTGGTTGACTGGATGAGGAAGCCGATAACCGCCGAAGGCTACATCGGAAAGATGATCGCGCGTGCGAGGAATTGGCACGAAGAACGCGAGGCCGAGCGACTCCGCAAGCGTGTCGAGGAGATCAAGATCGCCGGTCGGCCGCCGGTGAAGCAGCTGCGCGTCTCAGCTACCAAGGATCTGGCGGAGGAGGAAGAGCAACCCGCCGTACCGTCCGAGCCCAACCTGGCCGAGCACGGACCCGCGGTGATTCAATTCCACGACTCCGAAGTGGCGCAGGCTCCAAAGAAGGCGCCACCGCCGAAAGTCAGCCGCGGGAAGACCAATTTCAAGCTGCCTTCCACCGACCTGCTGCGGATAGCTGAGCGTGGCGAGAAAATGGATGAAAGCGAACTCAAGGAGTGTGCCCGCGCCATCGAACAGAAGTGCGGCGAATTCGGCGTATCCGGTCGCATTACCCAGATTAACCCGGGGCCGGTGGTCACCACCTTTGAATTTAAGCCCGAGGCGGGAATCAAATACAGCCGGATTACAGGGCTTGCCGACGACCTTTGCCTGGCCCTGCGCGCTGAGTCAATTTTGATCGAGCGCATTCCTGGCAAATCGACCGTCGGAATCGAAGTGCCCAACGCGCGGCGCGAGACGATTGCTCTGCGCGACGTGATCGAGTCGCCGGAATTTTCCCAATCATCCTCCAAACTGGTCCTTCCTCTTGGGAAAGATCTCATCGGCCGCATTCGGGCGGCTGACCTGACCCAGATGCCCCACCTGTTGATTGCGGGTTCCACGGGAACAGGAAAAAGCGTATTCATCAATTCGATGCTAATGGGAATGCTCTATCGATCCACTCCCGATGAAATGAAATTGGTTCTGATCGATCCCAAGCGCCTGGAACTGGGACTCTACGCGGATATTCCGCATTTATTCACCCCGGTTGTGACCGACGCTAAGGTTGCCGCCAACGTGCTGCGAAATGCTACCCGCGAAATGGAGCGGCGCTTGAAATTACTCGCCCAGCGCGGCGTCCGCAACATCGACCAGTACAACAAGACCTTGGAGAAGCAGCAATCCCTCTCGCTTTTCGAGAACACCGATGAGGAAGAGCATCGTCCGCTTCCCTACATGGTGATCGTGATCGACGAGTTGGCCGACCTGATGATGGTCGACACCAATGGTGTCGAAGAATCCATCACGCGCCTTGCCCAGATGGCGCGCGCGGTAGGCATTCACTTGATTCTCGCAACACAACGGCCCTCGGTGGACGTAATCACCGGTCTGATTAAGGCCAACTTCCCTGCCCGCATTTCATTTCGCGTGGCCAGCAAAGTGGACTCGCGCACGATTCTTGATGCGAACGGCTCGGAATCGCTGCTGGGCAAAGGCGACAGTCTTTATTTGCCTGCCGGCTCATCACGATTACACCGCATCCATGGACCCTACGTTGGCGAAGTAGAAGTGCAAGCCGTTTGCGACTTCTGGCGCGACCAGGCCAAAGCTATTTACAACGAAGAGATTCTGAAGCCACCCGTGGTCGGAAACGCCATTGGTCTTGATGGCGAAGGTAGCGAGGCGGGCGAAGACGTGGACGACGATCTCTACCAGGATGCCGTGCGCGTCGTATGCGAAGCCGGACGCGCCTCTACATCCACTCTGCAACGCCGCTTGCGCGTGGGCTATGGTCGCGCCGCCCGGCTCATCGACCTGATGGAAAAGGACGGAATCGTGGGCCCACCGGACGGCTCCAAGCCACGCGAAGTGCTGAAGAAAAAAGAATGGATGCGGGAATTCGACGAGTCGATGAAATAGGCGGCCGGCGAAACAGCCGAATCACGGCGCGTTCTCTCAGTCCAGCGCAGTTGGGCAACCTCAGTGTTGCGTGTCGTTTTCTCTTTCCTGCTTCCCAGTTTTTCCTTACAATCTTTGTTAATCCCGTGCCGAGGTAGCTCACCGGTAGAGCGCGGCCCTGAAAAGGCCGGCGTAGGCAGTTCAACTCTGCCCCTCGGCACACTCCACATGATCTCCTAGATAATTCCAGCTTCCGGAAGCCACCTAATCCCGACCTTCAGGCTTCACTCTGTCCGCTGAACGTGTCCCCAAGATCCAAATGAGCGCTAGCGGGAATTTCTCACAATAAATAGAAAAAGGCTGTCGCTTCATGGCATAACTCTTTTGTTTAGGAAGAAATTCTGCCAAGGAGGAGCAACAGCCTTATGAGCTCAGAGTGTAACCAGTTTGGCTTCGGATTTCATCCCCTAAAACGACGCGAGATGCGGGTGC
>JBEKBP010000041.1:0-45804 GCA_050015335.1 Candidatus Acidiferrales bacterium
CACTACAAAGGCTGTGGACGATGGCATCCGCGAAAGCCTTCGGTTCATCGTGGGCTTGAATGCCCAACTCTTTCAGGCGTTCCATCGGCATGCCCCGGAACGCCTTAGACGTTCCGACGAAGGGCTTGCCAAGTGCCAGAGCTTCAATGGTCTTAATAGAGGTGCCGGAACCCGAAACCATGGGTGCAATGACACACCGAGCTGCACGATAATAAGGGGTCAAATCTGCCACTTCACCCGCAAAGCAGGAGCGAAAGGTATCGTGCAGTTGCGGGAGTTCCCGCTGCACCATCGATCCAATAGGACCAACAATCTTGAGGTTATATCGGCGATCGGCAATCAAAGGCCAGACCTGATCAAAAAACCACTTCATGGCGGCAAGATTGGGACGATGCATTTGGCCCACAAACAGCAAATCAATGCTCTCGGCTTGAGGAGGCGCCGCGTTTATGGTGGAACTAAAATTCTCGTCAATTATCGGGAACGCAAGAAAGTGAGGCTTGGAAGGGATCAATACCTGAAACGACCTAAAATCGTCCACCGATAAGTGGATGAGAACGTCCGCTTTCTCAAGTAGTGCAGTTTCAGATTTGATCAGCCGCTGCACAGGGTCCGGCCGCTGGGTCCAGGGATTGCGTTCGCCATTTTCTTGCAGAAGATGCGACTGGACATCATGCGTTTCGAGAATGATCGGGGGTGGGAGTCCACTGCCAAACAACCGCCGGCGCAAATCGAGTGCAAAACCAAGAGTGTAGACATGATTGACGTGGAATAGGACGGCCCGAAGTCTGCCCATGAAATAGAGGTCTTCCTCAGACAAACGGGAAGCCTTTCCAACGGCGACTTGCCAATCCAGTGCGGTGCCACGGAAGGCGTGACGAATCGAAGCTTTATATTTCGCTGAGTTGTACCTCTTCTGTTCGAGAGTCGCTGTGAACATTCGATCCGCGCACAGTTCGTCCATCCCTTCGATCATCTCTTTGGGATTCTGACCCACGTGGTACCAGAAAAAAGGAACGGCAATGAAGACAGTGAAGAATCCACGGTCGTGATAATAACGGATCTGACTTTGAATAACCCGTGCGGTACCGCTCCTTGGCCACGGGGGCCCAACAATGATCACGGCCGGAGGTTGCTCCGAAAGATTTGCGGAGGCACGGTCATAACCAAAAGGAGTGACCCGGTCCTTGCTCGATAGTAAGCTTGCCCCTTCTGCGGTCTCAACTAGGCGGTGCTTTTTCATAGAAACCTTTGGGTACCGATGAGGATTCCTGTCCTGCCAAAATAGGCAGCGGGCTAGTCTTGCTGCTGTTCACATGCCTTTGGGAAACACCAAGCGATCAAAAGATTAAAAGTTCCTACGAAAGACCCACTCGTCGCAATAGGGATTCGAACAAATCTCCAGCAATAATTGGCTTTGTAATCACAGCGTGGCACGCGGCGATGAAACTCCTGACAAATCGTTTCTGTTTCCAGAAGAGCCGTGCAACTGTGAGCCGCAGGTCTGCGATCTGTCGTCGATCGATGTCTTCCCAGTTAGATCCCAGGACTTCCACCGCTGTCTTTAGGGCCATAGAGTATTCACCTGCGACGAAGGTATTGCGGATCCAGTTTCGATACTCAAAAAAGAGCTCTGCCTGTATCCGTGCGGGCGAAACACCCAATTCAAGTAGAAGAGCCTCTGACATTTCCTGAGCACAATCCAACGGATCCACTCCCCGAGTTCGCCGTGCCGAGGCAGCAACTTGTGCAGCAAGTTTTGCAATCGTCTGCTGGCGACGCGTGCGTAGGGAAAGCTGGTGCGGATGAATCCTGTATTGAACAATGACTTGCGCGAGATTCGCACAATGGGAGTGTTCTGAGATTCGCAGAAACAGGTCGTAGTCCTCAGCGTATGGAAAGACTCGTCGATATCCGCCAACTTGAGTGAAGGTATCTCGACGCATCAAGACGGAGGAATGGACAAATGGGCTGCTTGTAGGAAGGGTTGCTTTGATTTCATCATTGCCCGTAGGAGGTGCAAAGACGTGCAAAAACCTTCCTTCCGCATTTATCCAATCGGCAGCGCCACCAACGACTCCAACCAGAGGGTTGTTCTCCATAAAATCAACTTCCCAGAGCAAGCGGTTGGCGAATGAGTTATCATCAGCGTCCTGAATGGCAATATACCGACCCTGGGCGAGCGAGCACGCCGCGATTTTGGCTTCGATATAAGTGCAGGGTGGTATCGTACTGAGCCTAATCCTGCTGTCTGTAGCAGCATAGCTTAAGACAATGGCTTTGGATTTATCGGTCGAGCCGTAGTCGAGAATAATAAATTCAAAGTCGTGGAAAGTCTGAACGCGGATGCTCTCGATCGCCTCGACAAGAAAGCGTTCCACATTGCAAATCACCATGACGACCGAAACAAGAGGTGGGTTGATCGATTGCATGGTATCTGGGTTGGGCTCCTCAGTCTGCACTAAATTCTTCAGTGTGAATGTACGCCCTTTCCTCGGCAAACAGCGACATCAAGAGAGACGTCACAAATTCGTTGCATTACCGGCGGTGAAACGGGCAGCCGTCCAGTTATGGCTACCTTTCGTTCACCGAAGCAAGCAACGGGCATCTAGCTAGATCCAAACAGTCGCAACAATCGCTTCAAAGGAAGTCCCACGACCTTAGGTCGCGCGAGCACGGCGCGTCCGGCAGAAAGAACGCTGGACACAATTCTTCCTTGCTCCCAATTTGCCTTTGCAGAAATAACGTGCACATCGGAGATGTAGCGCTGCTCCGCACATTCTCCTTCGCAAAGCCGAAACATTTCTTCAGCTGCTTCCAGAACCGCGGTGCGTTCGCCTGCCTCATACATCTGGTTGATCATAGAAAAGTAACCTTCTGCGAGTTTAGTCGTCTGTGTCGCTTCGCTCACACCCATTCCGGCCAGCACAGCCGGCGTGATTTGTTTAATAGAATTCAGGGGATCTGGGTGCCCTGCCGCGCGCAACGATGCGGACGCCTGGGCAGCGAGCACACAGAGAATTTGCTGCTTCCGCTTCCGGATAGAAAGTTGCTGCTGATGAATCCTGTACTTGAGCACCACCTGCTTAAGGTTGGCGCACTGGTAGTGTTCTGAGATTCGCAACCATAGGTCGTAGTCGTCCGATGGGGAGGATGGCTCGCGATATCCGCCGACCTGCACGAAAGCTTTCCTGAGGATGAGTACCGTGGGATGCCAAAAAGTGTTCCATTCTTTCAGTACTGCTCTGATCTCTTTGTCTTCGGTCGGATAGTCATCAGCAATCGTCAAGTACTTACCGTCCGAGTCAATTCGCTGGATCGCGCCGCCCAGAAGGCCCACTTCCGGATGTTTCTCCATGAAATCCACTTCGGCCTGTAGCCGGTCGGGGAGAGAGACGTCATCGGCATCTTGAATGGCGATATATCGGCCTTGCGGGAGGGAGCACGCTGCGATCTTGGCTTCGATATAACTACAGGGGGCTATCTGGCTGAGCCTGATTCTGCTGTCCTTGGCAGCATAGCTTGCGGCAATGTCCTTCGTTTTGTCGGTCGAGCCAAAGTCAACGATAATGAATTCAAAATCGCGAAAGGTTTGGCCGAGAACGCTTTCGATCGCCTCGGCCACAAATCGCTCTATATTGCTAATCACCATCACGACAGAAACAAGAGGTTCATCAGTTGCTGGCATGGTATCCGTTTCGAACAGCTGATGACTTACGGGCCTATTTCTTTACTTGATGTCAAACCCTGAGGGTAAGTGACCGGCAGCCTCATCAACAACGTCGCGATCCCAAGAATACGGAGAGCTCTTTTTATTCCTCAATCGGCGGTTCAACCGAGTATGACGCGAGTGAGTTCGCTCATTTTGTCCTCAATGTCGAAGGACTGACACACCGCGTCCCTGGTCTTGCCTGCCATCTCAGCTCGCTCGTCAGGGTGAGTCACAAGGTACAGGATTGCGTCGACGACTGCTTCCACGGATGCGGGCGGGATAACCAGGCCAGTCACATGATCCTTGACGGCTTCGGCGCTGCCACCCACGTTGGTCACGATGCAAGGCAGGCCACAGGCCATTGCCTCGAGGACGGATAACGGCAGCCCTTCCACGTAAGAGGTGAGGATGAAGGCAGAACCGGCCTGCAAATAGGGCCGCACATCTTTCTGAAACCCCTCAAAATAAACGTGTTCCCACAAGCCATCGGAGTTGGCTAGCTGTAGTAACTTTTCTTTTAGTGGTCCATCACCGACGATGATGCACTTGCAAGATACGCCCTGGCGGACCACTCGAGACACTGCCTGAAGCAGGATGTCGATTCCCTTGGCGTCGGCAAGTCTGGCGGCGCAGACAAGGAGGAAATCCTCGGGACCGACCCCGAACCGGGCCCGCACTGCCGCCCCACCCATCTCCGAGGGGACGAAAGTCGACGTCGAGACTCCGTTGTGCACAATGACGGTCTTGCTAGCTGGAAATCGATAGGCATTCACCAAAACTTCTTGGACCGCGTTGCTCACGCAGATCGTCTTGTTAAGAACGTAACCAGAGGTCCTTACACTCAGAAGATATCGCGCTCTCCTACCAATCAATCGTCGAAGCATGTTACGCGGCGACCATCCTCGGACACGTGGAGGCGGTGGATTCGCAATAAGTTGATGAATGGAAAAGCGCCTCCGTACACCGGCTAACAACGCCGCGACAGGAGCCTGCCAGGGAAATGCCTCGATCCAGCTATAGATGAAAACGATGGTGTCCGGATCCGCTTCTCGAATTATTCGAAACCAATCCCGGAGCGATTTTGGCTGTTTCTCGCATTTCACGGCTACGTGCGCCTGCTGATCACGACCCATGTGTGCGCTGATGACGTCCTGGTCGAAGCAAACTACTGAAGAATGCAGTTGCGGGTCTTTCAGCCTGCGCAATAAGTCAAGAAGATGCCTTTCGAGGCCCCCGAATTCGGAGGTCCTCGGAAGAACAAACACTATTTTCTTGCCATGGGGCACTGGTAGGGCCGGAGAGTTTTCCTTTCTCCGGACGCTACCGATTACCTGACTTTCTGGTGCAGTCGCCGTTTCATTGCCCTCCATCAACGATTGGGCGCTCGATTTCTGACACCCCAGCTTCGATGAGGGCAGTTCCCTTAGCAATCGTCTACGGAAGAGCTCTTCACGCGAATATACAAAAGCGCCCTCGAGAGGCAAGCGGTTGGAATGGCTATCCAGATACTCGCGAAACTGGACCGACTCGTGCCGCCAGGGATGAGCGCTGTTGATCCGCTGCGAAACTTGAAATGGTGTGTGACGCCAAGCAGTGCGGCGGCACGAGGTTCGCAGCCTATGGGGGGATGGTGATTACCTTCGCTCGCCAGTTGAGTGCCGCGCGCGCAGAAGAAAAGCGGAAACTTGAAAATATCAGCTTTCACACCCATTCTCCGATAGAGCTCCACCGAGCATAAGGGAAACATTTGGAAAGGGTCGTCAATTACGGGCGGAGTTTCGACCGACCCATCGGCGCTGAGCCTCTGAAGCATGGGAGCAAACATTACGTTTGCGTGTGCACAATCGAGCTTTTGGATCGTCGCCGGAATATCCCCATAGGGAAACTCGACGAATTCGTCGCTGTCCACCACCACGATCCACTGGCTTGTGTAGCGGGCGAGTACAGCATCCAGCCGGTTCTTTTTCTCATCGTAGCCAAAGGGACCCCCGTAGGTATCCTCAATCGTAACAGGATAGGAATCCTTGATGGCCAGGAACCGGTCATTCTCCTCTGGAACCCCGTGAACAACCAAATGAAACTCATCAATGCCAAGCCGCAGATAGTATTTCAGCCACGCTTCGATAAGATCGCTGTCAGCGTTGATATGACTTACAAGTTTCAAGCTCATTGATAAGGGCTTCTTGCAGAATGCTCTTGCTCGACCTGAAACAACGTAGGATCCACGACACTCTTGCGTACTCTACCGCCGATTTGCGCGGCTTTCGGCTTCATTAGCAACTACCGTCGCTTGAAACTCCGACAGAATACCCGTGCCTTGGGCCCGAGTCTGTAGAGAAGGCAACAGCGAAACAAATCGCCTGTCGAGGAGACGACATTTCTCCAACTTGCGCCTTTGGCTTTTCCACCAGATCGATTGTGAAAACGGATGGGGATGAAATCCACTTTGTATCCGGACCGATGTGCCTTCACGATCCGTTCGGCCTCGGCGAACGGGCTTCGCGAGACCAACGGCAGCGTGAACAGTTCCCTGCGGCCGAGCTTCACGCTCCCGGCGTCGCGGGTCTTCACGCCCAGGAGTAGCTCCGGAAGAAGGTTAAAAGCAAACGATACGAACTGTCTTCGTAAATTGTAGACTTCTTTTCGATTCTCTCGCACTCCGACAACAAGATCGGCTCCCGCCAGCACAAGTCGAAGCATCCGAGGAAGATTCTCGGGCGGCCACTGGCCGTCTGAACCTGTGAAATAGATGTGAGTGCCCCGGACCTCCCTATACAAGTGGGCCTGGGTCGCAGCAATTCCTTGATTCGTTTGATGTCGAATTACCCTCAACTCCGTCACACGCGACTGGAGCCGATCGAGAATCTGGGGAGTCGCATCGGTGCTCCCGTCGTCTACACACACGATTTCCCACTTGGGCACTGATGGCTGCAGTTCTTGCAGCACCTGCACGTGCTTCAGGATCACTCCCTCAATGGCTGCCTCCTCGTTGAACGCCCCCATTACGACGGAGAGAAATGCCACCTGCTCCATAGAGTCGGTGTGTCTTTCTTCAATAACACCTAGCCGAATCATCGATGCCTCCTCATGTGCGCATCGTCAGGATGAATCCCGCCAGGATGACGGA
Source organism: Candidatus Acidiferrales bacterium (assembly GCA_050015335.1). Lineage (GTDB taxonomy): Bacteria > Acidobacteriota > Terriglobia > Acidiferrales > UBA7541 > Palsa-295. Next base: position 6,840 of record JBEKBP010000041.1, read on the forward strand.
AACCCCCACTATCTTGTGCACGGACATGCGTTCGTCAAAAAAGTAGCAGGCTCCCGACGTGACCATGACGAACGTCAAGCTCACCATCAAGGGATAGCTGAGGCTGAGATTCTCGGTGGAGAGGATTCGGAACCAAATGATTGCCCCAATTCCGTACAAAATAACGCCGGCCACAAACATGGGCTGAAGGGAGAGCGCGACGGCTTGCTCTCTCAATCGATCGAAAGACAGCGTGAACCCGCCCGAGCGAAGAATCCCGGCGCGCATCAGAAGGTTCGCAGCCACCGTGCACAGCGAACTCAAGATCAGCAGCAGCAAACCACGATTCGTCATGCACCTCCCCCCTTTCTACGACTTCTTGGGCGACTCGTGCGGGAACACCCGCCACGAGCCCGTAAATCCGGCTCCACCCTTAATGTTAAGCACGATCTATTGTTGGAGTTTTCAACCTTAGCCCGACCCCAAACCAAACGGGTCTTCGGGACCGACATCTGAGGATTACGAATCCAGAATCAGTAGCGGTTTGATACTCTCAATCGTTTGGGCCAGGACGTAGTCCACGGTGCCGACCACACAGAGATGAGATCAACGGCGTTCTGGATCGCCGTGAGCTCACCTCCATATGGTTACCGATGCATTCAGCCAAGAATCCGGGAGTTGTTCGTGGGCGAATGCCGGCGAAATCACGTGCAGACGATCTACGTACGGCCGCAACCATTGAGGAATGGACGGGCGGGGATGGTATGAGATCAGCGGTTCGGTACCTTCCAGCCGATACAAGTTCAACTCATCGCTGCTCGCGAAATCATCCGGAAGCACAACGACCAGGTCGCCGGGATCCGGCCTGCTCTCAGGGTGACACACAATTGTCCGATAACCGCAGGGACCGTCCTTCTTGATGGCCTTACCGGCCATCATGACGTTGCTCGTTGCAACAGACCCGGCTCCTTCCACAGGTACCCCGATATAGTTAAGATAGGAAGCAAATTCCAATATACGGAAAGGTTGAGCAAAAGGGAAAAAAAGCCTCTTCACATTTTGCGGATCGCCGTCATAACGCGCCTTGATCGCGTGGCCTATCTCGGCCTTTGCGTGGATGACGTTCTTTCTCTCATACATACGGAACGCAGACAGAGAGAGGTCCTGTAGCATGACGAGAGACAGCAAAGCCAGTGCGCACAACCTGGTCCCGAGGCCCATGTTTTCGATGGACAGGATGGCAAGGCGCCCCAGGTAGAGGACAGCAATAAGATCCACGGGAGCGAGGTAGTACCCGCTAGACATGCGCAAGATGGTGTAACCGGCAAGATATCCGATGCCTGCCAGAGCCAACCCATCCCACAGAGGCGAGGGCGAGGCCTTGCGCCGCAGGATCAGGAAGATTCTCGCCAACACCACGGCCACGAGCGCCCAAACCAAGAGATCCAGTTCTAAGTAAGAAGCAAGAACTTGCTTTAGTGGCAGCCGAGAATCATCGGCGTACGTCGTGCGATAATTTGGAAACATCGCCGCAAGATAGTAGAGCAAGAACGGCACCACCAGAAGGGCAAGGCACATGTCCAGGCGACTTTCGGGATTTCGAAGCCACTTGAAATCCCAGCCTGCATGTTCCACCTCCCACCAACGTAAGACGAGCCGCCCCACCGCGAAACCCAAGAGCAGCAAAAAAGCGGTCTCTTTGAAATAGAGCATGAACTGTGAAGAAACCAGCGCAGCCACCGCCCATGCTGTGGATCGTGTCTGCTCGAAGCATTTAACAGACCACGCGAGGCAGACAAGGCAAAAAATGACGTTCCACTCCAGGTAAATGAGCCCACTGAAACTTATCACAATGCTCGGCGTAATGAGAGCCAGAGTGATGAGAGCCACGCGAGCCTTGATACTTAACTCCTGATCAAAAACCAAGAGAATCCCACACAAAAGTAGTAGCTGAACGATGTGCAAGGCGTGATAGCCAATGACTGAACTGGTGACATGACGTATAAGATTGAATTCCTGAAGGGCAAAAGGAATGAAACGCCCTGCCCCCGGTGAGATCTGGACGGGTATGTCATGACCAGCCAACGTTCCGTTGGTAAAGTGAGAATTGTCTGAGTATGTAAAATCCTCCCACACCAGAGACGCGGCAATGTAGCAGGCCAAAAACATACTCAGGAAGGTCACAGCAAGAATGGCTGCGCGCGACCACTTTTGCCGCCGGGACGGAATCGAATCGGGCGGGATGCTTTTCTTCTGGGGTACGACCCAGATTACTAGCATCACGCCAATCGCAGTTATGGCTATCCAGATAGGCCAAAACAAGGCAATGCGTTCCCTCCAGAGTGCCTTGAGGGCGTGCGGAAAAAGATGGAGAAAATGGAGGATCAAGATATCCATGGCGGTAGAGAGAAATACCTGGTCAGGCTCTGACGATCCCGTTACAGCCTGGCCTGATACGCTGCTGGGGAGGGTCGGCTCCCGTCAGAGCTTTTCAGAAAGCCGCTTTCGAATGAAACTACGATACATGTTTTTGATAAATCGGGAAGCGGCCGATAGAATCTTGCTCCGACGCGGCCAACAATATTCCCATGTGCGTTTTGGATTCCCGATATGATCAAGCAGAACCAGGAGTACCCATTTGGCGATGAAGGCAGAATTAACGGAGTAGTTGATCGAGGCCAAGCACTCCCGGTGAAACTTCCAAAAGTCCGCACCTTGGCCATGCAGCGCAGACATCCCGAGAAAGTAGAAATACGTACGCTCCGCATCCCTCAAGCAAGACCGGTATTCATCCTCCGATAAGTAGTACCTGCCATGAGCAGTGATTTCCGCCAGACGAGTAAAGAAAGTGAATTGAACCGGGCGGATCCGGCCTAGAATCGATTCATTGTCACGCCGTGAATAGGTCAGAACCTGATGTACAAAACCGAAGTTCCACGTCCGGAGCGCATCGAAGCAGGCGTAGGAGTCCTCAAAAGGAGCATAGCGCTCCTCATAAAACGGATTCCGCGATCGAACGAACTCGGAGCGCATGAGAATAGACGTGGGAGTGCCAAAGAAAAATTTATCCTTCAAGAAAATAAGCCGACAGATATCCCGGCCCGGAACCTCTGGGCTCGGATAAGGCAATCCGCCGCCGAGAGAGGCGTGGTCACCCTCCAGTTCATAAGCCGAGACAATACCGACGGTGGGATGAGCCTCGGCCACTTCCACCATACTCCGGAGGCAATCGGGAAAGATCCAGTCGTCTGCCTGCACCATCTTGCAATATTTGCTATCGGGAGAGATGAGGGAAAGGGCGAAGTTGTAGTTTTGCACTTGGGAAAGAAATGAATGGGTGCGGATGATACGGATCTTGTCCGGGAACCGGGCCGCGTACTGCTTGGCGATATCACTCGATCCATCCGTACTGCAATTGTCCACAAGTATGTATTCCCAGTTCGTGTACGTCTGGTGGAGAACGCTCTCGATACACTCGGCCAGAAATTCTCGGGTATTGTAAAATGGAGTAACGGCGCTGACTAAAGGGATGGATTCCACGCTCTTCCCTCAATTGTGGGACTGATGATGCTCTAGGGCCATTCGCGTCAAGGAGTCATATTGCCGGGCGGACGCGGAGAGAATGCTCTGCCGGTAGGAAGTAATCCGCTCGATGACGGCATCCCTGCGAACCTTCATGCGATCCAGCGCGCTGAGCACGTCTTCAGAGGCGAAATCACGAATCTGTAAAAGGTAATCGGTTTGGTCTAGATCTTCCATGACCCAGTCCACTTTAGGGTCGAAAGAAATCGCAACGACGGGCGTCCGGCTGACAAATCCAAGAATTGTGCTGTGCAGACGGCTCGCCACAAGGTAGTCAACATCGAGCAACGCGGTGACCAGGTCCTTCCAACCCTTGATTGCAGGGAAATGGATTTGGCCCGCCACATGATGCTTTATTTCCTCACCCAGATGGCCCATGATCTCGGGGATAACACTTTCGTCGTCACCGAGGGAGGAGTACAAAATCACAACGAAATAGCCGCGCCGCGCCAGGCAAGACAGAAGCCGCGCCATTTGCTGTACGTAGCGGTCATGGAGAGCACGGTCCGGCGTAGGCCAGTTTCCTGGCTTGCCAAAAGCAATGGGGCTTATAGCTATAACGGTCCGGCCGCAAGCCTTGGACCGAATATCGGCTCCCGGTAACGGAAGCTCGGAATCTGGCATGCTAAAAGCCAGATCCGGCACGACAGAATCATTTGCGGCACGCGGCAAGAGGCTCACAGCGATAGCCCTGGTTTTCGTCTCGCGATAAGACCTGTAACGGCACATACGAAGCGCCAGCGAAATGAACCTGCGCGAAGCCCGGGAGGAGATCTTGCCGACGCCAACACTCGCCATGACGCAAGGCACGCCGGCCAAACGTGCTAGCAAGGTCCATTTGCAGAGCGCAAACGGATGCACCCATGCCCCGCCCCATTCATCGTCGAGCTGACCACCTCCGGAGATAATCAAAAGGTCCTGCTTGCGAAGAACGCGGTACCCTTCGACCGAATGCAGAATCTGCCGCGACGCCGCATCGATCACGGCGCGGGCTTTCTTTAAGACCGGCATCAAACCGGGCACCTTCGAGAGGGCGCGCCTGATTAGATTTCTCAAACCGCGCTCGACGGAACGGTTTGAGGCAGTCGGGTGTGATTCTGATTCCGTTTGATCCGGTCTTGTCTCTGTCCGCCCCTGGAGTTCATAGGAGAACGAAGCAGATAGCAGAGGAAATGCCTCCTGGCCATGCCGCTTCAAGAAGTTATCGCAACCGAGAGTGATGCCCAACAATTGCAGGCCCGGCATCCTCTCACAAAGATTCGCAATCATCGAATCCTGTATCGCTGCATCACCCAGATTTCCACCGTCGTAGGGCGTCAAAAGAGCAATGCGAGGACAGGATGCAGGCACTTCCTGTGCGGGTTTAACAGTGCTTGGTCTGAGCAGCATTACCTGGATTCAGCGAGCGCGCCGTCATCGTACATTGCCAGAACATCCTGCGGCAAATGACTCAGGTCCGTGCCCCGGAGATAGTCATGAATGGTCGTGCCCGTGCATGCCGAATCCACGTTGGGGGCGCCCACGCGATTTATGACATCGTCGAGGTGAACCGTGCGGAAGTCGATGCTGTAGCGTATGTGGGGCGACGTATTGGGGACGGTGGAATGCAACTGAGCTGCCGAAAAAATGAAGGGCGCGCCGACCTCGCAAACCAAGCGTACTTGAGGCTCCATTTGCACGGGCTCTTCGGGTTTGGGCTGCACACGCGTATCGGCCTTGATGTGTTGAGCGGCATTCTGGCGGCTCTCCAAGTTCCACTTCTGATAGTTATAGTTGCTTGAGCCGTTCTTTACTGGATGGTCCCAATAGTAGGGATGGATTGCCATACAGTTTTCAGAATTCAGGGGATAGACGGGCATCCACCAGTTGATCTGACAGAAGGGAGCGGAATACCAAGTGTCTCGATGGGGATGAAAGGCGTAGGCGATGCCTGACTTTAGGTAGTCACCGGGAAAAGCAGTACGCAGACGCGGTACATCGAAATAAGTCTTCTCTAGATCGCAACCCCTTTCTACCAGCATTCCCCTGATGTATTCCTTAGACTTCACGTGGTGAATGAATTGCGGCTTGAGCACAGCAAGTTTTTCCACGCAACGCTCGACAGGCAAGGTTTCATGCAGAGTGAGGGGGTCGAGCGGATGAAAGGCCTCCTCGATCATATCTTTTGCCAATTGACATAGCTTCAGGGCCGAGGGAGAAGGAGACTGAATAAACAGCGATCCCTTGTACAAATCCCTGCGGCGCCGATCATCAGTTATTTTAGCATCGACGAAGATATTCATAGGTTTGCGACCTCTTTCCGCCCTTTTTCAAGTTTTGCGTGCCGGAAGAAAAACGGCTTCCCGCTCTCGAGCAAGCTCGTTTGATTCATTCGTGCCTGGCGCCGGCTTTCTCAGCAGAGACGACGTCGTGGTATTGAGCCACATCAAATAATAACCAGTGTTTCCTATACGCGACCAGTGGATCGCTTCCGGGCCCGTGGGCACATCACTAGAGACCACGGCCTTTGCGCCTGTCTGAGCGAGGCGTTGCAGCACTCTTTCTTGTGTGGCTTGGTCCCTATTCCAAAAGCAGTTACCAGATCCCTCAGGCTCGCCCGGCCAATAATAAACCTCGGCAATGATTTGAAGACGATCCAGCCGGGCCCACATGGCCGTGCCAAGATTTGAAAAATTCAGGGAAGCGATTTGATCGCCGGGCTGCAAACCCATCTTCCGTGCGCCTTCCGCCACGGCTTGATAGGAACCCTTCGGAAAAACGGACGGATGACGAAGGTCGAACAGAGAAGGCAGGGCAACCGTCCCCAGGAATATGAGCGCTTGGAGAATCGCGACACCAGACAACAAGCGCCGGCGCGGAAACTCATCTGCCCAAAGAATACAGGCAAAAAGAGAAAAGACGAGCACAACGAAAAATGCGCCCAAGTAACGCGCTTCGACATGAACCAGTGCGTAGAGGCAGAAACCCAATGCAGAAGGCAAGATCAAGAACCAGCAACGAAAGACATTCTCCAGGATGGCTAATTTGTTCTTAGCGTCGCAGAAGAGAAGAAACATCGTGGTGAAGAAGATCCCGCTTAGAGCATACAAAAATGTCGTGAGTTCCGAGAACAGGTTGTTCGAAAGAGCTTTGAGCTCCTGGCGGACGTGGAGATGCGGCCTTACACCTTCATACCAGTATGTGGGATCGTACCAGGCTGGATAGGTGCCCGGCACGGGCTCCTTAAATTCAAACGTCGCCGGCGAACGAACAATTTCGCGTGTGGGGTGGATCGGGAGGCCGACAGCGCCGGAGTCACCCTGCCAGTGATGGTAGTTAATTCTATTGATATGAACTGCATAATTGTACTTTCCGGAATCACCGAACGTCACGTGGCCCTTCTGCAGCGAAAGCGCAGCGATGTATGGCGAAGCAATAACGATAAAGGCTGCAAGGGAGACCAGGATGTAGCGGGATTTCTGCTTCGCAGCGAGCCAAGCGATCGCGAGCACCACCAGAGAGAGCGGGAACATCGCGCCCTTGGTCAAATAGCTCAAGCCAAGGACCAGCCCGAGACCCGAGAATGTTTTCCAGGTCGCATGCCCCGCGGAAATCCTGATAAGGAACCCGCACGCGAGATAAAAGAATGCAGCGACCAGCATATCCGGATTCGTCTCGTAGACGCCGATCAGGACTAAGGAGGACCAAAGAAAAAGAGTATAGGCGATGACAATCCAGGGCCAATCTAACGACCCACTACGGTTTTCAGGAGGGGAACCACCGCGAAGGAGGTGCGACTGGCGAAGAAAAAAGTCAAAGCAAACCATCGAGAAAAGGAAGATACAAAACAACAGCAGATGGATAGAAGGATACTCCCGATAGGGTGAAGGCTTGAAAATGGCGAGAGTTGCGCCCAACAAGAAGGCATATAACGGACTCCAGATGCCATTGATGATGGCTGCAGGCTTGCCGTGGAAGAAATAATCACCCATATCGAGATACGAGATCGTGTCATTGACGAGTCCGAGTCTGGACTTCCAGGCTTGCGCCAAGCCAAGAACAGTACCGAGCGCCCAGAAAGCCATTCTCATTCTAAAATTAAGGGTGCCGCTCATTTGAAGGGGACCTGCAGTCCAAAGGTCAGAAGGTCGTGGCCAGCTGCGATCGTGACGAACTGCCTGCCGCCGATGGAGTAGCTCACTGGAGCGGCCCCAATCGCTCCGCCAGTCTCAATGCGCCACAACTCGCGGCCCGTAGTGGCATCCAGCGCGAAGAAGGCTTGCGCGGCACTCCCAAACACAACGCCTCCCTTGGTGCTGAGCAATCCGCCCACAGTATCGGTCGTATTGCGATATTCCCACCGCAACTCCCCTGTTGAAGCATCCAGCGCCCGCACAACAGCCTCGGTCGGGGGGTTCGTAAAGATTTGGGAAGATCCACCTAGGAACAGGTCGCCCGGATGGTGTTCGACAGTTTTCGAAAAGAAAATTCCACCCCACTCCCTAACAGGCACGTACATGAGACCGGTGATTGGGCTGTAGGAAGGAGACGGCCAGTTGCTAGCGCCCCCCACCGAAGGGTAAACGGTCGATCCTTCTGGCGTTGGTAGCGCTGCCGGATTCATGACCGGCCGCCCGTGGCTGTCGATTTCTTTAGCCCAAGTCTGCTTTGCGAAGGGATGGGCCATGCGGAACAGCCCATTCTCACGGTCCAAAACGTAGTAGAAAGCGTTGCGATTTGCCTGCGCGAGGAGTCGCTCGTGCTGGCCCGAAACAGCTTTATCGAATAAGATCAGGATCTCAGTGGCGTCCCAGTCGTGCGTATCGTGCGGCGTGAACTGAAAGTGCCAGCGCAGGTTGCCGTGATCCGCATCCAGCGCAACGACACTATTGGTATAGAGATTGTCGCCCTTGCGAGTGTAGCCGTTGTAATTGGGACTTGGGTTGCCAACGGGCCAATAAAGCAACTTCAACTCCGGATCAAACGTTCCGGTCAACCATGTGGGGCCACCACCAGTTTTTAAGGCATCCGCTTCCCAGGTATCTGCCCCAGGCTCTCCCTGCCGCGGAATAGTATCGAATCGCCAGATCTGTTTCCCGGTGGCTGCATCCCGCGCATCGACAAATCCACGAATGCCGAATTCACCCCCAGCGACACCCGTGACGACCATATTCTTCAATGCAAGCGGGGCGCTGGTAATGCTATAGCCTTCTCTATAATCTGCGACTTCGACGTCCCAAACCACACGTCCCGTTCTGATGTCCAAAGCAACCAAGTGGGCATCTAATGTCCCCAGGAAGAGCAAATTCCCTAGCACCGCGAGGCCGCGATTGACGTAGCCGCAACAGAGCGACATATGCGGAGGAAGGGGGCGGTCATAACCCCAAATCGGGGCACCCGTTCTAGCATCAAGAGCTTCCACGCGATTGGGCGGAACCGTGATGAACATAAATCCATCCACAATTAGCGGGCTGGTTTCAATCACCGGTTCCGAAGTGGTGTACTGGCGCATCCACAGCAAGCGCAAACTCGACGCATTCGCTTTGTTGATTTGATCGTTCGGGCTGAAGCGATGCCCGTCGTAGGAGCCGGAATAGGTCAACCAACGCTGGGTATCCTGCCCCGCCGCCAGAATATCTTCATAGCTCACAGACCCAAGGTTGGCAATCGGTGAGGTGAGTGTTGAAGCGGAATGAGCTTCGGTGCCTTCTGCCAGCATTTTCACGTATGCGACAATCCGCCAGCGATCGTCTAACGGCAAACTGCTAGGTGGCATGGAGGTTCCGGCGATACCTTGAGAAATGGTCTTGAAGATAGCCCAGTCGCTGCTGCCTTTCTCCATTTGACGCTGTTTCAGCGCGGGACCGAGACTGCCACCCACGCCTTTGCTGCCGTGACACAGCGTGCAATTTGACTGAAAAATCCTCTCACCGGCTGCGATGTCTTCACCGGACACAAACGGATTCTGAATCACCAGATAGGGGCTCGGAGTCGTTACAAGTTCCTTCAAATTAAAAGGGTCCCCATGGCGATTTAGGTCGAAGAGTTCCTTCCAACTGATGTCGGGTAAGGCACCGACGGCCTTCAGCCTGACGATCTCCGCCCGCCAGCGAAATCGGGACACAGAGAGAAGCCCGAGGAGCGCGCCGAAGCAGACAACTGTAAGAATGCCAAGGATCACCAGTACGAAGCGAATTCCTTTATTTAGAGAAGGCATGGGGATCGCCGCGATAGAGACAAAGCTGATTGGCCGGGCAGGGAATCGGGTCACCCGAAGGTGTTCACCGCACACACAGGGACAAATCTAATGCACCGCTGCGTTTTCGGTTCCTAATTCGACGGCACGACTTTCGATGATTCGCGGAAAGCAGTTCACAGCACCGCGCACGGCCATGGAAGAACCCACAAACAAGGTGGCCGCAGGTACTCGTCGATCATAGCTTTTCCCGATGTCGTAGCGATGAACCGCGGCACACAAGCCAAACGTGCCGTGGGCGACATTCAGGGTGAGCTCGAAGGTGCACCGGTATGACTGCCCGGGCTGAAGAGCAAGGGGAGCACACCCTAAACGTTCGGTCGATGTATTGAAAATTTCGTATTCGCTCTCGTCTCTCAACCAGATTACGACGGCGAGTTTCTCCAGGCTTTCGCGAGCGGTAATTTCGATGTCCACCCATGCAGTTTGCCCGGACTCAAAGGTGGCTTGTTCACCGGCGCGATCGCGCACTTTTACACTGGAAATGTAGACGGATTTGCTTGCTTCGGGAATCGCCACGGCGTTTCCGGCATCCTGGTATTTCCGGATGACGGCATTGGTATCGCCGATGATGACAGCTTTCCCATGCTCGAGCAACATGGCGCGTTTGCATACTTCGGTGACAGATTTGAGGTTGTGAGAGACAAAAAGGACGGTGGTCCCGCCCTTGATAACCGACCGGATGCGGTCCATACAGCGCTGCTGGAAAACGTAATCACCCACGCTGAGCACTTCATCGACAATGAGCACTTCTGGATCGACGTGCGCGGCAACAGAAAAACCCAAGCGGGCGAACATCCCGGATGAGTAGCGCTTCACGGGCGTGTGGATGAATTCTTCAATTCCCGAGAAGGCGATGATCTGGTCGAGTTTCGATTGGATTTCGCGCTTCTTCATGCCGAGAATCGTGCCGTGGAGAAAGATATTCTCCATGCCCGTGAGATCCGGGTGGAACCCAGCGGTAACCTCCAGCAAAGCAGAAAGGCGCCCGTTCACAATCATGCGGCCTTTGGTGGGCTTCATGATTCGACTCAAAATCTTCAGCGCGGTGCTTTTTCCGGCGCCGTTGCGGCCGATGATCGCAAGCGCTTCGCCGTGCTTGACCTCGAAGGAAATATCCTGGAGCGCCCAGAATTCGCGCTTGTCGTTGGCATCGATCTCCTGCCCGCGGAGCATCTTGCCCGTCAGTGCAGGCAACAAATCGCGCAGGGAATTGTAAATCTCTCCCTTGCGAAATTTTTTGTAGATGTGCTCCATGCGGAGCGCGACGTCAGACATGGGAGGTTTCCATTATATACTCTCCGCAAAAGCCGGTTCGAGATCCTTAAATAAAACAAAGCCACTCAAGAAGGCAACCAAACTGAATCCAAGGCTGTAGAAATACCAATGAAGATCGGGGGGGCGGTGCTCGGCCATGCAGGCGCTCAGCCCTTCGAGCAACGGAGCGATCGGATTCAGCAGCAGCCACTTCCCCCGCTCGCCCAGCATGCTTACGTCGTAGAACACCGGGGTGAAAAAGATGCCGAAGGTCAGGAAGACTTCGACAATGTACTTCACGTCGCGGAAAAACAGGCTGGCGGCGGACACGATCATGCCAATGCCCATGCACAACAGGACCATGGTGCTGAGCAACACGGGAACCCAGAAGAGATAGATGCTCCACCCAATCTTCATAAATACCAGTAAGACCACCAAAGCGGCATAGGCCACAAAGAAATCGAACAGACAGGCCAGCACCGCCGCCATGGGAAAAATTTCCTTCGGGAAATAGATTTTCACGACCAAGTCGCGATTGCCAGTGAGGCTGTTGCAGGTGAAGCGGATGCTGGAAACAACGAACGCCCACGGAACCGACTTGATGGCCACGCCGGCGATATCGGCCGTCTTGAGAGGCGCGTGAGCGACCATGGCATAGGCGTAACGCACCACGACTCCGGACATCACGATGAGGATGGGCATCAGTATGGCCCAGAAGAAGCCCATGATCGACTGTTTGTACCGGACCTTGATGTCACGGTAGGTGATCATGTAGAGAAGCTCTCGATATTTATACAGCTCGTGGAGTTCTTCTTTCATGTGTTTGTGTGGATTCCGTTGGTTAGTTGAACTTACGGTAGACCGGTTTGATCGGACGACCTTCCAGATATTTCGCAACGCCTTCATCGAGCGCCTTGCGATAGACAACCAGAGCGCCGTGAACGGCTTCGGCAGTTCGATCGATGTCTGCGTCGCTGTGGGAAAAGCTCACGACAAACGAAGGGCCAATCACGCCGCGGCGGATCAATTCCTGCATGAACAAAGTCCGGAAGGGCTGCGACCGCTGCTGCTCCTGATCGTGCGTAAAAAATATGAGATTGCACGGACGCCCGGCGAGTCCGAAGAAGCCTTCCAGACGGTTTTCGGCGACGGATCGATGCACGAGCGACCGGAGACGTTCTCCCTGCTTCCATAGGAATTCAACGACATGGCGCTCGCGATAAATGCGAATCGTTTCGAGGGAAGCCGCCAGGGCATGGGTTTCTGCGCCGTGAGTGGTGGAAAGCAGAAAAACACGGGGTTGGTCGTGATCCAGGCCGCCCAGCCGCATAATGTCTCGTTTGCCGGCAAGGGCAGCGACGGCGAAGCCATTTCCCATGGCCTTGCCGAACGCAGAGAGGTGTGGAACAACTCCATGAAATTTTTGTGCACCGGCCAGATGCCAGCGAAAGCCGGTGATCGTCTCATCAAAGAACAGGACGGCGCCACGCTCTTCGCAAAGATCTTTCACCTGGGCCAAGTAGTTTGGCGCCGGGGGCACAGCGTTTTCCGGTTCGAGAACGACGCAAGCGATCTGGTTCGGATGCTGGTCGAACAATCGCCGCAAGCTGCCAAGATCGTTGTAGCTAAACTTCAGGCTCAAGCGAGAAACCGCTTCGGGGATGCCCGCATTTACCTCCGTGGTACCAATGAACCAGTCATCGACCGAGAAGAACGGGTGATCGTCGCAAATGGCGACCAGATCACGCCCGGTATAGGCACGGGCCAATTTTACGGCGGCGGTGGTGACATCGGAGCCATTCTTGGCAAACTTCACCATATCGGCCCCGTCGAGAATCTCAAGCATCACCTCGGCAAGGTCGACTTCGATCTTTGCCGGGCGGCTGAAGTTCGTCCCAAGCTGCATCTGTTTGTAAGCCGCCTCAACGACGGGCTCGAAAGCGTGTCCTAGGGTAACGGCACGCAGGCCCATGCCGTATTCAATATACTCGTTGCCATCCAGATCCCACACATGGCAGCCCTTGCCCCGAGCGATAAAGCCGGGGGCTTGCTCGGGATATTGATCGTCCCCTTTTGCGTAGGTATGCGCCCCGCCCGGAATGAGGCGATGAGCCTTGGGCTGGAGGTCGCGTGATTTCGAAAAATCCATTCGGTCGACAGCCTCCAGCGCCGACGCAGCCAATTTGTCTGCAGTATTCGCCATCGCGGTTCTCTTTCAGGCCAGCGGACGCAGGACCATTTTCCGCGCGTGAAACGCCTCCGCATAGCCGCTGGGGGAGTTGGACTCCATCCCGCGAAGGCGCATCAGACCGCGAAACGTCTCGCGGTCAAACCATCTTTTGCTGCGCTGAGATTCAAACGCCATGAACAGATGATCGATCTTTTGTTCAGATAGGGAAGCTTCCAGCGGAACAAAACAGTTGGGACGGCCCATGTCGCCATCGTACTTGGGAATCTCATATTCCAAAATCAGGTGGTTGCGAAACGTGTTCCAAGTGAGTTCGGAAAGGAGGCGGTGGTCCTGGTGCGCATCGCCGCTCCATTGCGTGAAAATCAGGTCCGGATTGACGCGACTCTTTAATTCCTCGAAAAATTCCTTTAGCTGAGCACCGCTGTAAGGGAAAAAGCCGTCGCGATAGTCCTTCAGAACGATTTCTGCTTGGCACCCTGCGGTGAACAGTTCCGCCGCTTTTGTGGCTTCCCGGCCGCGCGATCCGGCGGCACTGAAAACGACCCAGTGAAACTTCAGCCCCGGAAAGGCCTGCTTGAGATATAACAACGTACCGCCGCAACCAATTTCAATATCGTCGGAATGCGCGCCCAAGCACAGCAACTGGAGGGCATCCGTGGTTCCCTGGGGCAGACGCCAACCGATCAAGCAACTTCTCCCGTCGCCGAACGGCCGTTCTTCCACAGGTACCACGGCGGCGCGCCGGAAGCTTCCATTTCGTCGAGCAATTGCTTGTCGCGAAACGTGTCCATGCACTGCCAGAAACCCTCATAGCGCGGGGACCAAACTTTGCGTTCCGCAATCAGGCGCTGGAAAGGTTCGTAGATCAGTTCTTCGCCGGGCTTGATGTAGCGGAAGATCTCCTTGCGCAGAACGAAGTATCCGCCGTTCACCCAAATGCTCGCGTCCTTCATGCTCTTGATAGCCCGGACGCAACCGTCCTCGCTTGCCTGAACCGTGTCCAGGCTGCTTGAGCGCGGCTGTACGGAGAGGAAGGAGGCATAGCTATCCCGGCGCGTAAATTCCTGGATCATCTGGGGCAGATGGAAATCCGTGAGGCCGTCACTATAGTTGGCAAGAAACATCTCTTCGCCTTCCAGGTGCGGCTCGACGAGGCGCAAGCGATCGGCGATCGTCGCACGCAAACCCGTATCAACGAAAGTAATCTTCCAGTCGTCGATATCGCGCTGCATGAACTCCAACTTCCGGCCACCTTGCGAAAAGACAAAGTCGTTGGAGACGGATTCTTCGTATTCGAGAAAATAGTTCTTGATGACGCTGGCCTTATACCCCAGGCAGAGAATGAATTCCTTATGGCCGAAGTGAGCATAGTACTTCATGACGTGCCACAAGACAGGCCTGGCACCGATGGTGACCATCGGTTTCGGAACGTCTTCCGAGTAACCCCTGAGTCTCATTCCCGCGCCGCCGCAAAACAGAACGACTTTCATTCCTCACCTCGCTGTTTTCCGACTCAAGAAACAAGAATCCGGGGAATGGGAACCACGAAACGGCCGCCCCATTCCCGAATATATTGCAATTGCTCCATGATTTCATCTTTTAGGTTCCAAGGCAGGATGACAACATAATCGGGCTTCGTTTCTCGAATCCGATCGGGATGATAGATCGGAATGTGGCTCCCGGGGAGAAAGCGGCCCTGCTTGTGCGGGCTGCGGTCCACCGTGTATTCGATCAAATCCTTGCCAATCCCGCAATAGTGGAGCAGCGTAGCGCTCTTGCCGGGTGCGCCATAGCCCGCAACTTTCTTGCCCTGACGAGCGGCAGAGAGCAGAAATTCGACAAACGCGAATTTAGTCTCTTTGACCCGTGCAGCGAAGCGTTCGTAACCTTCCGGCGAACAGAGGCCCGCTTTTTTTTCGGCTTCGATCAGTCGGGCCACGCTGGGTTGGACCGGGTGGGTCGTATTCTCGGCGCGAGACGCATAAACACGGAGCGAACCGCCGTGGGTGGACAGTTCTTCCACGTCGAAGACTTTCATACCGTGTGCCTCGAGAATGCGCGTGGTGGTGAGCAGAGAGAAGTAGGAAAAATGCTCGTGATAGATGGTGTCGAATTCATTCTCTTCGATGAGACGAAGCAAGTGCGGGAACTCCAGTGTGAGAACTCCCGCGGGCTTCAAGAGAATCCTCAAGCCTTCAACGAAATCGTTGAGATCAGGAACCTGGGCCAGAACGTTGTTGCCAAGAACCAGATCGGCGCCGCCACGCTCCGCAACGAGATCCTTCGCAACTTGCGCGCCGAAGAAGCGTACGAGCGTGGGTACGCCCTTTTCTACGGCAACCTTCGCGACATTGGCGGCCGGCTCAATACCGAGAACCGGTACCTGCTGGCGGACGAAATATTGAAGCAGGTAGCCATCGTTGCTAGCGACTTCCACGACGAAGCTGTGGCCATCGAGACCGAACCGCTTGGCCATTTTGTGGGAGTAGGTTTCGCAGTGCTTCAGCCAGGAATCCGAATAGGAAGAAAAATACGGGTAGTCGGAAAAAATATTTTCTGCCTTCTCGTATTCTTCAAGCTGCACGAGGAAACATTCCTCGCAAGTGTACACATGGAGGGGGTAGTAGACTTCACCATTCTTAAAATCAGCCGCGGCCGGGTAGGTCTCGCAAAGGGGCGACATACCAAGATCAACAAACGTGCGCTGCAAGGCCGAACCACAGAAGCGGCACGGCTGGGGGGCAGTCCCCTGCTTCAGATGCGAGGGTAGGGTCATCGTAGCCATTTGGACGGGTCCATTTCTGAAAATAAAAGGTGTTGGATGAACGGCTTAGCAGCCAAAGCATCTTCAATCAGACGAGAATTAGGATTCATTCGGTGCAAGCCCACAATCCACGTTCCAGATTGAAAAAGAATCACTTAGGCACAGTCGGCACCGATGGAGGACCTTTAAGAACGGGCCCCAGTACCAGACAAGCTACCGCCATTGAAGTCGACAAGCGAGCACTCCCCTAGCAAAGACCTCGCAATCCACCTGCCAACCCAGTACCCGATAGACAACTAAGGGAATAGCCCATAAATTCTGTAATAAATTGAAAAATAAAGACTTAACATATGGCAACGCGGCCTGACCTTGCAGGCGAATACCACTCCTGATGCCTGTGACTATTGGTGTTTATATTCTAAGGGAACGCTTTTGCCACTATTTGTCCAGCGCATGGAGTCATCGAGTTTCCCAGCCTTCACCAGACGCTGGATGTGGTTGATGCGCACGTAGCGTCCCTTGTCAATGTCCTCGAAGCTAAGTCCAGCTGCACGGTAGGCATCATAGAGTTCCTGAGCGCCCTTGCGGGCCGTCCACTGGGGCTGGAAGCTCGGCAGAACGCGTCGGAGCTTATCGCAATTGATGCGGTAGCAGCGTGTATCGGGACCTCCGTCGGCTGCGTATTCGACGCGGCATCCCGGCACGGTCTCGGCAACGATTTCTGCGAGCTGACTGATGCGGAAGTTCTCTTCTGTCCGGCCGACGTTGAAGACTTCGTTGTGAATCAGGTTTGGCGGAGCCTCCAGTACGCTCAAGATCGCGGCGGTAATGTCGCGGATATGAACGATGGGACGCCACGGCGTGCCGTCACTTTTCACAAGAATGCGGCCGGTCGTGTGTGCCCAAGCGACCAGGTCATTTAGAACGATATCCAAACGCAGGCGGGGAGAAACGCCGTAGGCGGTTGCGCTGCGCAGATAGGTTGGGGTGAAATTCTTGTCGGCGAGTGGTGCAAGATCGCGCTCCACCAAGACCTTTGATTCCGCATAGGCAGTGACGGGATTGAGCACGGCGCCTTCGTCGTGCATGGATTCGCCGGCGGCACCATAGGCGCTGCAAGAGGAAAACAGAACGAATCGCCGGACACCACCGGCCTTGCTCAGTTGAGCGAGGCGGACCGAGGCCAAGTGATTGATATCATAGGTAAGCTGCGGATCAAGATTGCCAAGTGGATCGTTGGAGAGCGCCGCGAGATGGACAACGGCGTCAAAGTCCTTCAAATCCTCTCTGACGAGATCGCGAAGATCCTTGCGAATGCCCGGAATTTCGGTTGCCGGAGCACCGAAATCACAACCCTCAAAAAGATCGCTGTCAAGGCCGACCACATCGTGCCCCGCAGATTGCAGGAGGGGACCCGCGACCGAACCAATATAACCCTTGTGGCCAGTCAGAAGAATTTTCATACGGGACCTTTCTGTGACAGTCTTGATTCTACGATGTCGCGACGAAAAGTTGTTTCAGGAATTCGTCGCACTATTCTTATGTGCCACTCTGGCAGAGGCCTCTTCCCTGCCCTTCGCTTCAGGGACAAGCTCCAGCAGCCCATTTTCACAAAGGAGATCAGCTGCCTCCAGGATCGCCGAGAACGGCATACGGGAACGCTCGGCGATATCAAACAAAGAGTTCTCACCATCGGAAAGGTTGAGTACCCACAGCCGCGCGTTGATTTC
Organism: Candidatus Acidiferrales bacterium; assembly: GCA_050015335.1. Classification (GTDB taxonomy): domain Bacteria; phylum Acidobacteriota; class Terriglobia; order Acidiferrales; family UBA7541; genus Palsa-295. The sequence goes on from JBEKBP010000041.1 coordinate 24,578, forward strand.
GTTGGCGATAGAATCACCGCCCGTAGAGCGGTACAGCCCGCGGCGGCCGAGCTGAGGCTCACAGAAGGGGTTGCGGTTGCGATAACTCCTATTGTTTTCAAGGACCTCAAGGATAGCCAAGCAGGTACGAAGTGACTCGGCCAGATACCGCGGTTCGATGAAATTCAGGTTGTCGGCAGAAGTATGGTATTCGGGAAAACTTCCCCAGACGCTTCTCATCAGGCAACCCACTTCAAGGTTGAAGCCCGGCGAACAGTATTGCCGCTCGTCGTAGCCGTAGGGCGAAAACTCCAGGATCTCCGGCGTTTCGGTAAGATGAGAAAGAACGTGCGCTACAACGCGGTCGATCTCTGCGTTTCCTGTGCGGCTTTTCTTGTAGTGAAACGGTGCCTTATCGCCAATGCAAGTCAGCACCAGACCGTGGCGGATGCGCGCTGCATCCTCTTGATTTCGCGCGAGCCAGGTGATCGCACCAATCGTTCCGGGGACAAACAAGAAACGGTAGGAATAGCGCAGGCCGGAGCCACCTTCCGCGAGAGATTCCGCCAACGCTGTGGCGACCGTCAACCCCGAAAGATTGTCATTGGCAAGCGAAGGATGACAGGCATGGCAGGAGATCAGAATTTCATCGCTCGATTGCCCTGGCAGGAAACACTCGCCGTAGCTCAGAGTTCCATCCGCGAGGCTGGAGTCGATGCAAACTTCATAATCGCCTTCCGGCAAAGCAACGAGTTGATTGTGCGAAAGGCAGAAGCCCCAGTCCTGCTTGTAATAGGACGTTCGATAGGGAATCCAATCCGGATGCGCCGGAATCGAGAAGAGATGTGGCCGGATGTCACTTAAGGGCATTGTGGCATGAATGGGCACGCTGTAATTGAGCACGTGCAAGTTGCACTTTTGAAAGTCCACGATGCGCCGGCCGGAACTGTCCTTGATATAAGCGTCCTTGATGTTCCACTCTTGGGGAACGGTCCAGTCAAAAACCGGGGTTCCGGAGGGAACTTCGAAGATCTCCATCGGGATTCGCTGTTGAATCCTCCGGAGCGTTTGCCGGATTCCGTCGCCCGTAATGCTCCGGCAGATGGGGTAGAGCTCCGCGGCGAACCGTTGCAGTTCCTTCCCGGCTGCAGCGTCGGCCGCACGATCCAGTTGTCTCGAGAATTTCATGAGTCTAGGCAAAGTCAGGATAAGACGCGTCGCGTGTAGAAATGACTTCCGTTCTTCCCGGCCATTTAATGCCGAAGGCGGGGTCATTCCAACGTACGCCGCGCGACATTTCCCGATGATAGAACTCTGACATCTGGTAGAAGATTTCACAATCGTCCTCCAGCGTCAGAAAGCCGTGCGCACATCCCTCAGAAATGCAGAGCATATGATGATTCCCCGCCGTCAAAACCGCCGCTGTCCACTCCTTATACGTTGGAGAATCGGGCCGCAGATCGAGTGCCACATCGAAAATCGAACCGCGCGTGCAGCGGACGAGTTTTGTCTCTGCAAAGGGCGCAGCCTGATAGTGCATACCTCGCAACGTCCCCTTCCGCAGATTGCCGGAAATGTTGCACTGCACTAACCGTGAATTCAGTCCATGGGATGCGAACTCCTCCTGGCACCAAGAGCGGCCGAAGAATCCACGTTCGTCATGGGCAAGCTCGGGGCGGATCTCGAAAACTCCCGATATCTTCGTTTCAAGAAACATCATAGCGGTTCCGTGATCAGGGAGATGCGCGCCGCAGAAGTATCTTCAGCTTGGTCCAGCAGTAGCGTCCTTGCGTTCTTGCCTTGTCTCTGGAGGGGCAATCAGCTTTCGTCCCTTTGGACGAAGCAATGTGTGGAAGAATTCTGAAATCTCCCCAAGCCTCTCCCTGACCACGAGCCTGCTGAAAAACCGCAAACGCGGATCGGACGCCACAATCCCCCGCAGCTTCCACGAGGCCATGCTGCACAACCCCCACACGGGCCGAATCTTAGACTGCCGGGCGCGGGCTCGTCCAAAATCAAACCACCACTCCAGCAGGTACTTCTTGTTGATTCGATTCTCCGGCACCGGATGATACACAACAGCCGAGGGTTCATAGCGCAAGCGCTCACCGGCGGCAATCAGGCGACGGCCAAATTCAGTGTCCTCCCCGGGTCGGGGAATTTCACCACCGGGGCTGGGACCCAAATCGGTGCGAAAACCACCGTGCTTCTGAAACATTTCCTTTCTGAAAGCCATGTTCGTGCCAAAAGGTGGCCCGATCAGTTCCTTGGCCTCATTACCCTGGTCAAAAGCGGGTTGGCCATGCCGCACCCACGGACCTTCAATAGCAAGCCAGTCCGGAAGCGACGGCGGCCACTGCAGAACGATGCGCCCTCCCGCACCAGCCCATTCCCCGCTGTGCAGTTCCGCTGTCAGATTCTGCAGCCAGGTCGGCTCGACCGTAACATCGTCGTCCATGAAGGCCACGACATCACCTGGAGCCTCACGAATCCCGGTCTGTAGGGCATGTGACTTCCCCTTCCGCGGCTCAAACAGGTAACGGAAGCGAGCAGGGTACCGACGGCAGAAATCCTCCACCACCTCGCGCGTTCGGTCGCTCGAGTTGTTATCCACTACCAAGACCTCCCACTCAACCGAGGGCAGAAGAGCGGAGACCGCAACGCTGCTCAATGCCTTCGACAAGGTCTGGCAACGGTTATAGGTGCACAGAATGACGGTGGTATGCATCGGCTTCCGGTCTAGTTCGTGCTACTAGGAAACCCCGGCGAAAACACGCGGGCGTCACTGCGGCAGTTTCTTGGCTCCACGTGGGACCCTTCCGATTGGGATTTCCGCAATTTTGCGCAGGTTCACATGACCTTCCTGGCAAAGCTCAATTTGCCCCGCGTCACTACGGTATCCTCTACGCGGGCGACTCCTTCCACCAAGGCGGCCTCTTCGGTCATTTTTAACACGTTCACTTCCATGGTCATGGTATCACCGGGCAACACCGGTACCAGAAACCTCATGTCGTTTACGGCGGCCAGCGCCATGAATTCCTTGGGGTTCATGCCTTTGCCGGTCGTGTGGCTAAACAGGAGGGAGGCGCTTTGCCCTATGGCTTCAATGATCAGAGTTCCGGGCATAATGGCAAAATCAGCAAAGTGTCCCAGGAATTGAATCTCGTTGCCCGCGACATTTTTAATCGTCTTGATGCGTTTCCCTGGCTCTAACTCCAAGACGCGGTCCACCATAAGCATCGGAAACCGCTGCTTTAGATGTTTTTTCACTTCTTCGAATGTCATGGTCATAAGAGGCTGGACTAAAAATTTGGTTTTGCGTTCATCCAGATGGCTGGAAGCCGATTCATTTTTCAATCGTCTTGCTCAGCGACGGCGCAACACCATACCCAAAGCACGCGGAAGAAAACGGCCACCAGGAACTGGGGAGCCGGCATCAGAGACCAATTTGACAACACGGAGGCCGACTTCTTCGGCCATCTTCACGGGCTCACTTTCATGATGAAACTCGAAGGTGTGATCACGCTGGGCGGACTCGAGCGCGGTGCTGAAAAAGACAAGCCCATCGTCAGCTAGATGATGGGCAATCACCTGGAACAAGGGTCGCGGATCTTCCAGATGTTCTGCCAACATGGCGGCAATAATTCCCTGATAGGTTCCGCGGCTCTCGGCCAAGTCTAATTTAAGAGCGTTCTTAACCTCGAAATTTACACGCTGACCAAGCCCGGAAACACCAAGCAGCCGGTTCGCCACAGCCACTGCTGGGGGGCTGATATCGAAGCCTTGCACATGAATATCCGGCCTCGTCTCTGCCGCGACCAAGCCCATGACTCCGTGGCCTGAGGCCAACTCCAGAAGTTTCGAGCCAGGCGGCAGCGCTTTCAAAAAATCGTCGCGATACATTGCGATGTGGCTGATCATGGAAGGCCAGAACGGATAGATCAAAATTGCCGCCCACATGTACGGAACCATGTAGCCTTCGTCTTCGTATACTTCCGAGACCAGTTCCGGCATGGATTCGGGTGTGTACCGGCCGGTCTTCTCATAGAGCTGTTGAGATTTCCACACGCCCATACAATATTTGGCATAGCCCTTCGCCGCGTCCTCAAACGCGCGGTCGCCATAGGCCGCTTGCGCCCAGCGCGCGAGCGGGTCTGACAGCCAAGAACAGAGTTCTTCATTGGCCTCAAACGTAGCTCGTGCGGCAGGAGCAAACGTCTTGGCTTTTGAATCCATAGCTCTAAGAAACGCCTTAGCATCCGTCATAATTTGAGTTCCTCTTTCGTAGAGCATTCAGTCTGCCGAGCTAACATGCCGGACGATCCGAACCATCGGCCGGATCAGATCAACCCCGTCCCAGGGTGGAACAAAAACATGCATACGCCCTAGCTTGACGATCCGGTCCACGCCTTTTTTTCCGGCCAGCAGGGCAAGTTTCTTCTCTTTCTCCGCGTCGGCCATGCCCAGACCTAGCGTTTGCACGTTTCCATCGAACCGCGAAACCACATCCAACAAATCGTCCGCTTCCAGCACCGTCAAGGTCTTGCCTTGAATGGGCTTGGGAAGAACTGATCCTGAGCCGAATAGCAGCGTCCAATCCGGAGTCATCGGGAAGACTGCCCGATGGGCGGTGTCGTCTAGCAACCACGACGCGCGTGCCTGACAAATCGTTGAAGTCAGGCCAGCAGGAATGGTTTGCCGCGGATGCGCCTGGTTTTCCGTTTCAAAGGCGCGCTGCAGATGCGACAAGAACTGAGCGGTCGACTGGCCCGCCCCCTTTTCGAGATACAAAACCTGGGGGGAAGAACAGGCCTGCTGGTCAAATTGCCAGACATCCCGCGCCATGCGCAGGCACCAGGACTTTTGTTCTTCGACGTTGCCCCAAGCCCCTGCGTCCATCGCTGCGACCGACGTCCTGGGCCCAAAAGCCGCCACCTTCACCCAATGGCGAAATGGCAAGGCCCGAATCTGCAAGACGGCCTCTTCTCCTCCCCAAATCATGGCCCCGTCCACAACTTGCGCCATGGCCTCCTGCAAATCCTGCCGCCCATGCTCGAACGCGGCCATAAAAATACGGCGCGTCAGCCGTTCGCCCGGATCGCTTTGTACCAACTTTCCCATTAAAAGCCTCGTCAAGTCGACAAGACCGCTGGGAATGCGTACCAATGCGGCATTACCTCCCAGGAGGGAGCAGGTCATGGACAGAATCGGCTGGATTTCCACATTGCCGGCGGGCCAGTGGCCCACCACACCCAAGGGAAAAGCCTTACACTTGGCGCGGCCGTAGTCCGTCCAACCGCCATGGAGACCGTTGGCCCCCAGTTCACGGGCAATGATTGGTTCCAACGTCCCCCGCCTGAGCCACATACGCAGGAAAGGGATTCCCGGCAGATCGTCCAGTTCACGAGCGTCCAGGCTCTTTGCCCAGCAATCAAATACGGTCATGACCTCATGGGGCGAGATTTCCTCACCCGAAATCACTTGACGCAGTTTGGCTGCGGCCTCAAAGATCTCCGCGGGCGAGTGGACAACATGAGTAAGCTCTGTCATGGCAATAGTCGTCATTTCAATTCGTTGGCGATCGTTTGCTTTCAAGATTCCCACAGCCCCGGAGTTCCGCCTTCGGAATGCGTCCCGCAAACCGGAAACTGATGCCGCGCCTCCCACAGGGGCAGCCGTCATAGGCAAGCACCTGGGCCATATCTTCGGTGAGCAGCAGGTGACCTGGGAAGCTCGTCGGCAAAATGCTGCATACCTGAACAATGCCATGTTCTCCCGCCGCGACGGGTTCCAGGGTAAGCGGATTTCGCACAATCACGTCGCCAAACACGGGTCCGTGTTTGTTACCCGCGGAGCAATCCGGATAGATGACTCCCACGGTCTCCACCATGCCATAGAAATCGATGATGCGATCGATGGAACACCCAAACACCCGAGCCAGATGCTCATTAAACACTGATTTTTCAACAGCCTGGTCCTGCAAACGTTTCCATCCGCCGCTGTGCAGGATCCGAGCTTTTGGCAGGTTCAGACAGACGCCCTCTTCTATGAGCGGCTGCACTAAGTGCTTCCAGAGAATAAACGTAAAGCCATAGACCAGTAATTCGGTATCCTGGTGGTCTCGGGCGAATTCTCTCAGTCGGTCGCGATCGAGCGTCAGATCGCCCTGCTCACCCGGGCTAAGACAGTGAGTGGTCACGCTGGCAAAAGGCTGCAGCCCTTGAATAGCCGCCCCCCGGGCTCCTAGCTCGCTTCCGCCTCCCTGGAAACCCGGTGTGTCCACGACCAAATAAGGCCTACGGGACGGACCGATAAAATCCCGGACAATGTTTACGATTCCTTTGGTCATGCGTCGCGCGGTCGGCGAATCGAGCACAACCCGGCTGGGCATCTGCGACGTCGTAGCGCTGGAGGTCAACGTTCTTTTAATCTCGGCACCATCCACCAACGACAACGGAGGATTCGCCTTTAGAATTCCGACCGGGAGAAAGGGCAGATCGGCAACCCGAGTAGCAGATCGATAGTCCCTCGGCCAGTGCTCGACATAATTCTTGTAGCCGGCGTGCCGCTCGCATGCGTAATCGAGCTCCTCCTTCAGTACTTCCAACAAGCCCGCCTGTCTTTCCTCAGGGGACTGACCATAGGGAGGTGTTGCGAGAAGGCGGTCTATTTTGTCTTCAAATGGCGGCATAGAAGCTTTGGGCCTAACTGAGGAGAGTTGAAAGCGCTATTTTCCCAACAGAAGTCTTTGGCAATTCAGAAACCAAACGAACCGAGTCGACAGCCCAATGGGCCGGCAGGTGGCGGCGAACCTCTTCCACGCCAATTTCCGCCCCTTGATCGGGCACGATGAACAGAACCAGCGCCTCTCCCGCTTCCGGATGATTGACGGCGCGGGCGACGCATTCATAAACCCCTGGAATCGCTGTGACTCTTGATTCCACTTCCGGAAAACTCACTCGCATCCCTCGCATTTTCAGAAACGCACCTTTGCGCCCTTCGATCCATAGATAACCTTCGGCATCTTGGTGAGCCAGATCCCCCGTTCGGAGCCAACCGTCAGCAAAGACGCGGCGCGTTGCTTCGGGATCTTTCCAATAACCTGCGCAGATGGACGGTCCCTTCACATGCAGCTCGCCGATTTGACTTGCGGGCAAATCAACCCCTTCTTCATCGACGATACGAACCATCAGGTTGTCCAGAGGCCGGCCCACACTTCCTGGTTTCTCCTCCCAGCGCTCGGGCTCCATGCACGATATCCGAGCGGTTGCTTCGGTTTGTCCGTACATCACGAAAAAATGAGCCGCCGGGAAAGCCGCCCGCATCTCGCGGATTCGCCCCAGAGCCAAGCCTCCCCCAGCCTGGAGAAAACGCCTGAGAGAGGGCATGGCGATCTGACTCAGATTCGATCGTCGAAGAAGCACATTGTAAGCGGTCGGCACGCCGGCGAATGTGGTGCAGCCAAATTGCGCGATGGCCTGGAGCACTTTGTTGGGAAACATAAAGCGGCGGTCAAACACGACGCCGCCACCTTGGTAGAGATGCGAGTGCATGATGCTTGCGCCGAAACAGTAGCTTAAGGGGAGAACCAGCATGGCTCTCTCGTCGCTGGCCAATTTTTGACTTCGGATAATAGCTTCGGTATTGGCGACCAGGTTCTCATGGGTGACCATAACGAAACGAGGGGCACCGGTCGAACCGGACGTAGCCATCAGCACCGCCAGATCCGAGGCTTGGCAAGAGGCGGGCGGTTTGAGTTCGTCGATTTCATTGGCCAAGCCACCTTGCAGGTAGAGGACCGATCTTTCGTGAATCAATCCTCCCCGAAGACCCGCTTCGGTCCATACCGCTTTGGCGCCCGTTGTTTCCACCAGCATCGCCAGTGCATCTCTGAGCACACGGTCTTCGACCGGCACCGCGACAAGACCCGCGTATATGGCTCCCAAATAAACCAAGGCGGTTGCAAGAGAAAGAGAACAACCGATCAGCACGCGATCGCCCTCGTGCAAACCCGCGGATCGTAAGGAAGCGCCATACGCCGCGATCAGCCGGGGCAACTCCTCTGGGGAAATCGTGCACCCGGTAGCCGCGTCGATTAAGGACGAATGCGGTCCCAGGTGCTCTACCAATCGCCCAGCAAAATTCGATTCGGGGGTCGCTGTCACGCTAGACTTTCTTGGAGAGCTTCTGGTCAATGATGCGCACGATCTGGCGAACGTTCTCCATTTCCATCAAGTCATCGACATCCAAGCTGATCCCGAAAACCTCTTCCAAGCTAGCGCCGAGAGACAAATGTCCCACCGAATCCCAACCGGAAACGTCATCGGCGGTGGTCTCCAGGGTCACCGATTGCGGGTCGATGTCAAAGGCGGCTTTGAAGGCCTGCTGTACTTTGGGCAGAATGTAATCTGTATCGCTCATTTGACTCCTTGGTTGTTTTGACTGACCAATGCTTGCTTCCAGGTAAAGACGCCGTGGCCAGCTGTTCTTGAAATATGCGGATGAGTGTTGTGAGAGCAACTCGCACAAAACAACTCCACCGTTGATTGAGAATGCCCCATATTAGCAAAGCTTTTCGGTACCTGAACCTAACCCATGATTCCTGTGCCGCCGTCGATAACCAGGGTGTGGCCAATGACCCCTGCGGCCGCATCGGAACAGAGGAATTGGGCCCCGTAGGCCACCTCTTCGGCTGTGACCAAGCGCCCTGCCGGGGTACGGCGGATGGTCTCGGCGAGGCGCGCTTCGCTATTCGGCATGGCCCTCCAGGCATCGGTGAGCACGGCACCCGCCGTCAGGATATTGACGCGGATGCCGCGCGGCGCGAGCTCGGCGGCGAAGTGGCGCGCGAGCGCCTCGAGCGCGCCCTTGGAAGAGCCGACCAACGAATAGCAAGGGAGTACACGCAAGGCTCCCCAGGAACTCACGGCCACGATGCTGGATCCTTTGGAAAACCGCGCCATAAGAAGCTTGACCAGCTTGAAGAAGGTGCCGACATTCAGGTTAAACGTCCAGTCCAGATGGCGCTCGGTGAGTTCCTCGATCGGGCGATGGACCCCGGTGGCAGCACAGTGGATCAAACCAGAAAGTTGCACACCCCGTTCCTGTATCGAGCGGTCCAGTTGTTCCAGACCTCCCTTATTGGTTAAATCCGCGCGACACAAAACGATGGCCAAACCCTCTTCGGCAGCGATTGCTTTCAGGTGTTCGGCCGCCTTTTCGTCGCGGAGATAATTCGCGATTACGGTCGCACCCGAGCGCGCGAAGCGCAGTGAGATGGCCAAGCCGATGCCGCGTGTGCCCCCGGTAATCAGAAACGTTTTACCGGACAAGGAAAATCGATCATCCCCGCCTGCGCTCATGCGGATGGAGTCCCTTCTTTAGGAGAAATTGCCCGTTGGGGCACGAGACACCTAGGATCTGAAATTGGCACGGGCGCGTTGTACGGCCGCGAAGCGTGCCGGAACGGCAAGCGAGCATGAGGTGGGAAATTCCAAAGAACCCGCGTCCTCTCGCTTCAAGGTCAGAATCAGGCCTGCGCGTATCAGTTGCAGCATCGCATCTCTGTCGAGATCGCTTCTCATCGATCAACTAATCCGGAACAATGCTTTCCGAAATACCATGTTCGTTCAGAATGTAGGCTCGGTCGGTTCCGCAGGTCACAGGCGCCTGCTTGCGTAGTATGAATGTTCCATAAGTTCTGCAACATGGACCACGGACCTAAACTCTGCGTGGCGCTTCTACGATGACGCTTGGCTATGACCTATTTCGACCAATACGCCAAGTTTTCGTGTTCGGATCGTATTGCCTAATTATCCGCGCTGGCAATCCGGCAACCAAGGAATAATCCGGTATGCTTCGCGTCACCACCGAATTGGCCGCCACAACACAATTACGGCCTATTGTCAGCTCTCCTTTTGGGCATAAGATGGCGGCCCCGTGGGCGATCCAGGATCCTTGGCCAATTCGGATTCTGCCGCCCGCCGTAATGCCCTGCTTGACAATTGGTATTGTGATATCTTCATAAGCGTGATTGTGATCCACAATCAGGACCGATTGGGCGACGAGCACATCGCGCTCTAAGTGAATTAGGTTCTTGGCGGATATAATGCTGTCGGTGCCAATGTGGCAATTGTCCTCAATCACTATCGCGGGCTCACCCGTGGGGTTCTCGTCGGCGACGTTGAGCCACGCGCCTTTTCTTAAGGATATCGAATTGCCGAGACTGATTCTCGACACCCGTCGTCGATTCAACTGACTGGTGTAATGAAACGACATACGACGGCCTTTGGACGCAAATGGATAGAACAGACTGACCCAGATGCTATACAGTTTGGTAAGTCCCCGCGGCAAGAGTTGCAATGGGTCCTCGCAAAAACACCCAGGGCGATTGTTGGGATGATGCACGTCTTTGCTCCTTAGGGGCAATTTCTACCGATCAGGCGATAGCAACTAGCCAGCAGCTTTCCGTGCACGTAGGCAGTCCATTCGACACAATATGCGGCGCAGACACATCAAACAGTGACCGCCTACTCCGCGCGCAAGGGCTCTGTTCGGGCCGGTAGGGGCTAGGTCAAATCACGGCCAAACAGCCAGTCTCCAAAGACCCGTCATTGAAAAATTAACTGCAAGATTCTCCCCCCACATTTCTGCTACAGTCACCGCTGAGAAATTCGGGCGAACAACCCTGGCAGCCTACCACCATCAGGCGCGCTGTCAACTTCTGATCCGTAAGCTTCTCGCAGGCATTCTGCCGAACCAGCGTCGATCTCACGGTGACTTACTTCCCTCGCAAGCCAGTAAGTGGCTGTGCGGGCTGGGTTTATCCCAGGCGCTTGACCTTTGGCCTGGTTCTGGGGCAAGAGATTTCGGTTCTATATAGGGCAGAGACGATCCCCAAAATGCGATGCGTTTCGTCTCTCAAGGATCACGCCTTGCCCACGACGCGCTTGAGAAGCGCGTTGAGGCGCGTCGGCAGCATCGTCGAAGCGGCCCGCAGCAACATGATCGGCTCACCCGTTTCTTTGAATCCTCGCAAATAGACGGACAGCGATTTCGCCTTCAGACCTGATGTGAGGTAGGACCCGGCTAGATTTGTGCAATGTAGGGAGATTCCCCGGTTCACGGCTGCAATGGCCTCATGGTCTTCCTTTAAGGCAACTTTTTCCCGTCGGAAGAGCGAGATCAGGAAGGCACGATCTTGCTGCCAGTATTTGCGGTGAATTGCGTCCGGCGTGCGTCTCTGGATAGCCAATGGAGCGTCCACGTAACCGAAACACGCCACATACGCTAGCCTCAAGAGAAATTCCCAATCCTCGCAACCGAGCGCCGTCAGATCGAAGAACCCTACCTTCTTGAAAATCTCTCGCTTGACGAACAAAACAGTCGGTTTAATCGGCACTTCTTCTAGAAGGCATAGGTACAGCTGTCGTGCGCTGAATACATATTCCTGTTGTTTCCGGTCCTTGGCCAGCAGCTTTGAAAAGCTCTTCATCGTTGCAATTAAGGATGGGATCGTGGCCGTGTCGTCGATGATCTCGATGTCACTGAACACAGCATCCACTTCGGGATGCCTGACCATGCAGGCAACCTGTCGCTCCAATTTCTCTGGCTTCCAGAGATCGTCGGAGTCCAAAAAGGCGATAAACTCCCCCTGGGCATGGAGGACGCCGGTATTGCACGCTGCTCCAACACCCTGGTTTCTCTCGTGTCGGATGTAGCGGAGCTTGGGGTCCTGAAACGCCTGTACGACCTCAGGCGTGTTGTCGGTGGAACCATCGTCGACCACCAACACTTCATAGTCGCCATAGGTTTGCTTCAGCGCACTCTCAATCGCTTCGGCAACGATATAGGCACGGTTATAGGTTCTAATAATGACGGAGACCTTCATTCTTTATCGCCTTTCGGCTCAGCTAGGGACCCGAATAAAGGGTCGCCGGCTTCCCTGCCGGATTTTTGATTTCGTTGCACTAAAGCTTTCAAGACACGTTCGGGAGCTGCAGATCGAGCGTCAGCAGGCGAAACCCGAGCAACGCTTGCTGCGCATGCAGCAAGTCTGCTGAAGCAGGTCAAGATGTAGAGAAAGACCGGCATCACGACGAAGGCACCGGTGACAGACGATCTTACCCAAAACCTGCCGCTGTGAATTATTCATGTTCTAGGGTACTTTCTAGCGAGTCCCTAAAGAATACACAAGCGGTTTTAGGCGGCGATCACGATGGACCCTTATCACTAAAGGGAACTCCATGGCAGACGACTTTTTTCTGAAAGGGTCCGGAATGCGGGGAACGGACATCCAGTTTGTCGCTACAGTTCAAGCGTGGCTTTATCATCTCTCGACAAATAGACGGCAAGCCCCGCGCCTACAGTTTTGTGGCAACAAAAACCATTTTGGCGCCCATCTTTATGCCCCAAATCGGACGCAATATTCGCCGCAATGGGCGAGGCACACTCGCCAGGCTAGATGGCATCTCCATCTCTACTCTCTCTACTCGAAGCCCTGCTTTCTCAAGCCATCGTCGGACGATCCTGCGCGAGTTAAAATGTATGCCCGTCTTTTTATAGCCGCCCAACTCTCTAACGCGTTGGTCGCCACGAACTACCCTGTATGCTGTGCTGAGCCTTCGCACCACCGGAACCCGCACAATCACCGTCGCACCAACCCGTAGCAGATGCCCGAACGCCGACATGACTGCGCTAGGATCCTCAATTAAATGCAGTACGTCTAGCACGAGAAGACAGTCAAACTGCTCACCCTCTAGTTTCTTTCGAACTGTTGCGATATCTCCCTCTACAATCTCGACACCCTCGGCTCTCGCGCCACCGGCGAACACGGGATCGACTGGCACAGCGACCACGCGCAGACCCTGCTCTACCAGCAATGCCTCCGTGGCTCCCGAGCCGCATCCGACCGAGAGCAGAGTGCGTGTTCCATGGGGAATTGCGCCGATAATGTCCCGCTGAACTTTCTCATAGCAGTCTTTTGAGAACCTTCCGGCCATTAACTTCGACTCAACCGAAAAAAGAGGTGTTGGGCGGTGAGCGTTTTCTGCGATCTGCAGAAGACACTGGATTTGGCTGCGCAGTTGAACGTCACTTATGCCGAATGTGCTCCCCACGTACACATCGGGAAGGTGATGAACGAGAAAATCATCCAGTGAAGAAATCCCAATGACCTTTTCGAATCCGCACTGTGTATACGGATCGGTCGCCGCCGAACATATGAGATCGTATCTTCCACGGTGAGGCTCGACCAGAAACCCACCGGAAGTAATCGCTCGTTCGAGTTGGTCCCGCGTGAGCATGTAACAGGCTGAATGTTCATTCGTGAAGGATGCGAATACATGGTCCTTCCTGCGGCGAACTGATTGGCAATCCCAATGAAACGGGCCATGGACCTCGGGATAATTGATTTGACCGTTAGTTCCACGCTCAAAGCGAAAGAAGCCAGGGATCTCATTTCCCTCGAGGACGGCGCACGCTTTCAAGTAGGCTCGGATGTTCGATTCTGTGATCTCCGTATCGTCTTCAGAGTAGATGAAGAGATCATAGTCATTTAGGTGCTCGGCGAAAATCTTCTTGTGAGCGAAAGGAAGCGAACATGGGTTCTTGCCTTTTAGATCGACGACCAGGACTTCGGCCCCTGGCCCGACGGGTTTAGGTAGGTTGGACAAGACCACGACATCGACATCAAACGACATGGAACTATATTCTTCGATGAGCCGCGCAAGATATGTGTCGTTCTTGGTCCCCCAACTTGCGATCGCGGCGAGAATTTTCATGTGAGCTCCGCAGTTGTGGATTGCCTCCGTGACTTTCTCTTCGTTCGTTATGGTACCGACATCACGGACACCGCGAGCCTCATCCGCGGACGGACCAGAGGATTCATTGAGTATCGGTTTGAAGGCAGGACGAGTTTCCTTCGGACGCAAACGGGGTAAGCAATAACTCGTCCAAATCCTGCACAGTGTGGCGAGGCTCCTCGGAAGATGCTGCGATGGGTCTTCAAATAGAATGCGATCGTTGTGAGTCTTCCAGGTCGTTTTCGTCGTCATTATGGTTTCCCGGCGATGACACATCGGGCAGCTAGCAAGCACCTACGCGGTCTGCTTAATCCTCAGGAAAGCTGGTACGCACAGAGCATAGGCAATAACGCACGCGCCGGTGCCCAGAGCAATGTTGGCGAGCGGTTTGGTCGCCAAACCGAGAAAGCGAGCGCCAAGACCCACGCCAAGAATCCCCCCCGATACCACTATCGCCGGCACAAAGGCTTTTCCATACTGAAGCAGATCCAGGCCGTTGAGCGAACGCATACGCATAACTTGAAGGAGATAGCTAACAATAATCGCAAGCAGTGCTGCGACTTGGCCTCCCACCACTCCCAACAACTTGCAGGCAGGATAGATCACGATCATCATTACCACCGCGGAGGCGGCGACCGCGCGGCGATGCAGCTCCGGGCGGCCTATACCGGAAAAGACGCACGTGATTGCAGCATTCAGCACATTCAGGAACACGACTGTGGCGGCGACCGCCAGCGGTCCGGCGGCGGCGACATATCGAACCCCATAGATGACCGACAGAAGGGAATGCCCGCACAAGTAAATGACAACCACGCCCGGAAGCCCCAGCAGGATTAGCCAAGAAGTCAGCTCCACAAGGATGCGGTTGACACGCGCCTTATCCTCCTGGACGTGGGCGAAGGCCGGGAAAAGGGTTTGACCCAACATCGTTGTTAGGAAACTTGCGGGAGTCTGGACCAGGGCTACCGCCATCGTGTACAGCCCCAATGCGGTTGTGGAATACAGCTTGCCCAATACGAAGATGTCCGCTCGTGAGAAGATGAGGTTTAGAAACGCTAATCCGAATACTGCCCTTGAAAACTTATAGAGATCCCGCACAACATGGCGGTCCCACCCGAGTGACGGCAACCCAGGGCACAAAATATAGGATAGGAGGCAACGGAAAGCGTTCTCACTGCAAGAGCCAATAGCCAGAGCCCACACACCCCGAAGAACAAAACTGAGAATCACCGTCAGAACAACCCCACAGATGGCACCTCCGTTGCTAATAGCCGTCCAACGCTCGAATTTCATCTCTTTCTGCGAGAGAATGGAACGGGGACTCATGGCGCCATCAAACACGGTGCTCAGCAGAGTCACTCGAAGCAACGCAGAGAGTTGTGCGTTCCCATAGAAACGGGCGACCCAAGGGGCCATGGCAAAAATAATGACGTACATGCTGATCGCCCGGCCCATCCCCATCCACCAGCCAGCGTCGAGGTATGCCTTTTCTCCTCCCCTCGGGTTCTGAACAACCGCCGCCCTAAGCCCCACTTCGGTCAAAGACCCAACGATTGCCGAAGAGGACATGACAATCGCCATCGCCCCAAAGGCGCTTGGCGCCAGTAGCCGTGTCAGCAACATGTTGCGGGCAAACCGGCTCGCTTGCTCAGCAACGCTTCCACCCCCGAGGAACACTCCGCCCCGCATAGCCTTGGCCCTGAGAGTACCGCCCAGCAGCAGTCGGTCAAACGTTAACTTACCACGGTCGTAAATCCTCGCGAAATCCATTCCTCTCCTCTAAATATTTGGCAACTGGGCAGCCATGTCCTTATGCGTGATCTTTCCTGAAAACCGCATGGATGGATTCTCCTCCACCGGCAAGAGGAGCCAAGGCCAAAAGAAACCGCAGAACGGTCATGCGAACGAGCCGACGCGCCGCCCTCCACGGAAGGCTTGGCTCCCCTCGGTACGCCGCGGGAGTTTGCCGGATCCCCACCGCGAGCAGAACATCATCCCACACGTATCGCAGGCTGGTGCCCACGGAAGGGTTCCGCCGTGTTTCGAGCGACACCTCCCGGAGTCCGGCCGACTCAGCAAGGGATCTGAGGGATGCCGGCGAGTAGTGGAACAGGTGCCGCGGCAGCTCCAGTCCCTGCCAGTAGCTTCCAAACAAGCGCGCCTCGGCAGAGTCCACGTTGGGCACCAGAACGTAGAAAATTCCTCCAGGCTTCAGCCATTCGCCGACGCGGGCCATCACCTCCCGCGGGTCATAGAGATGTTCGAGCACGTCGAAGCAGGTAATGACGTCAAACGATTCCCGTGGGAAGGGAGCGTCCAAGATATTCCCCACGAACACTTCTGCGCCGCTCCTGGCCTCCGCCGTTCGCGCGCCGTTGGCGGACATTTCGATTCCATAAAGTTTCCAGGCATTCCCCCGGAGAGACTCCAGGAATGCCCCTGAGCTGCAGCCCATGTCGAGGAGCGCCCCGGACTGCTGGTGCGCAGTCAAGACCGACTTGCGACCTCGCCAGCGCTCCGGTGAATTCTCACCGGAAGACGAAATCAGTTTGTGATACGCATCGGTGTAATGAAGGTACATTTCTGCAGGCATTGGTGGGTGGACGAGCCAGACCAGCGAACATGCCGGACACCGAGCAAGGGTGTAGCTTTCTCGTCTTCCGTGAAACCTGTCAGGGGCCCGCAGCCATTCCTGCGCGCCCGCTTGCCCGCAAACGGGACACGGCTCCGGGCCAAGGTTGCCGGGTTTGGCCCCGTCCTGGGTGTTCGCAACCGAAACGGGAGTTAACGATGAAGTGCTGTCCATAAGTTGTAAGCCTCTGCACACTAATTCTCAGACAATACCTGACGATAATTTGCTACGTTTCATCTGCGCTGCTGTCGACAGAACGTTGCGCGCCTTCCCGTCCGGTGTCCAGATATCAATTGCCTCCCTGTGGACCATGCGCAACTACTCTCGATCGAGCTTGCGGATTTTACTAAGCAGGCCTTCACTCAAGCGCAAGAGACCTTCGGGCCCGAGCTAACTATCCTGAAGCAAGAAGTCCGACGCGTTCTCATCTGAGCTCACTCCCGCATGGCGAATTTCCGCGGGCGATCGGTCGAACCAGACGGGCGGACCGTTCACGTAACAGAAGCGCAGGCACAGCTCACCAAAACAGCATAATCGTATGAGAACGTGGTCAACGGGGCGATGGTACCATCACTTCCCGGTGGCTGCTTCTCCGTTTCTCGACCCATCGAGCTCCCCATCATAAGGTGAAGACAGAACCTATGATTTGACGCAGACGCCCTCTCCGGCTTGGCGGCTCTCGCTAGGCGTCTCTGCTCTATGGGCCGCAAGCGTTTGGCGATACACCTCAAGGAGCATTCGCCCGGCCGCCGACCATGTGAGTTCGGATACCGTCGCCAGTGACGCTGCCCGCAGTCGCTCCAGGGCTGCGCGGTCCTCCCGCAGCAACGTGATGTGTTGCGTGAGGGCGGAGACGTCGCCGACCCGATGCACGAGCGCATTTTCCATGTTCCTGCAATTGGCACCCGCGGCTTCCGAGACAAGCAGGACGCACCCACTGCCTCGTGCCTCTGAAGTTACCAGTGCGCTTCCCTCTTCGAGGGTGGGGAGAACCAGGATATCGCTCTTTCGCATGAGTTCGGGCACGTCGTCGCGGTGTCCAAGGACCCGGACGCTGGGATGCGAAAGCATGGGCGCCAGCTTTTCCGCATAGTCGGGGAGGAACTCACCTGCGATCAGGAAGGTGCCGTCCCGGCTAGCCGGAGATTTCAGCCACGCCTCGAGCGCATAATGTACGCCCTTGCGCACCGCGCAAACCCCCACGAACAGCATCGTCAGCCCCGGGTTCTCGCTGCGCGTTTCGCTGCCTGGATGAAACGTCTTTTCGTCGAATCCGTACTGGTGCCGCGCGAGTTTAGCCGCCGGATAGCCCCGGTCGAGGAAGGTCCTCACTACGAAATCGGAGGGGCAAAGCAACCGATCGGCCAGTTCGTACTCCTGCTCCTCTTTGTTCAGTTTCTCCGCGTTGTAGGCATGTTCATGATCTGGCGGCAGCGTTACACCCAAGCGGTCGCATTCCTTCTGCACAACCTCCATGGCATAACCCGTATGAGCATTGCATCTCTCCAGTACTGTGGGAATCCCTAACCTCGCAGCCGTTCTGAGCGTTTCAAGAGCTCCGAGCGGCCACGTATGGATGATGTCGATCTGCCCCGCCAACTTCTCGATTCGGCGCGCCACAATCCAGTCGTGTAAAGCAACGGCGCGCATGGTGCCGAGAAGCCGGTACGGGATGCGCAGCATCCCTCGAGCAAGCGTCGGGTAAACCCGCACTCCCTGAGGCACAGGCCTAGAAAGGGAGCCGGGAAAAACCAGGAGGTCGGCTCCTGCAGCCGCTAGGCTGTTCACCTGCTGCCAGGCTGTGTAGCAAATCCTACCTGCGCCCAGCTTGTTCGGAAAGCTGTAGAGAACCCTGACACGTCCTTGACGCATTTGTGTGTCCAGGCCTTTCTGTATACTCAAACGGCTTTTCGATTCTGGGAATGGGCTGGCCGAACAGATGAAAACTCAAGGTCCAACGGAGTCCACACTAAGAGGCAGCAACACCTGCATCCCGGAAGCGACGGTTCAATTGACGATGCAAGCAACCAACCTCAACCGGTTGTCTGTACCACCAAACAATCAGAACATTGCTGCCGCAAGAATACTATTCGAGGTCGGAAGCTCTGCCGGAGGTCACGATCTTTTGTCACCGTCTATAACCTTCGATGAGCAGATCCGCATTTCGTTTCTGGACTTCAGTGTTCTTGTAAAACGCCCAGCCGCGTTCCCTTGCGACCGTGATAGAAATGGACGGGAGTTGAGAGCGGCTGGGGATTTCGGTTTCCTCCACCGCGGCCTGCCTTGCCTCGGAGGTTGCCACGGAAATGCAGGACAGCACGGGGAACAAGAGCAACAGTAGCTGTACCATATAGTTGATTCCGAAAGATGCGACCACGTTAGCAAAAAGGACGGAGCCCAGGCACCAGAGAAGCCATTCCTGATGGCGGTCGCCGTTCACCCGCTTCCTGGCGTTTCCAAGAGCTCCAAAGCCCCTGCTGAAAATCGCGATGTAGAAGATCAGACTTAACAGGCCCCCTGTCAATGCCACAGCTACAAACTGGTTGCAGAGGTCCCACATGACAAATCCCCAATTGCCGGGATGCCTATATCCGAGAAGCCACCAGTCGCTGAAATGCCGGATGCAATTGTCCACCAACATATAACGATGGTAGTTGGATGAGCCACCGGTGATGTCGACTTTCTCAATCAATGACCAAACTGGCCCATGCATCACGAGGTGTAACCCCACCAAAGCGGCGACTATCCCCCATCGGATTGGCTGCATCAACTTGCGCAAGGGCCAGAAGCACAGCCCCACCAACCCCGCGCCATAAGCCACCCATGACGTGCTCGAATAGGACGCGAAAACCATCACCGTGGCCCCGATGAGTCCCGCAACCGCTGCCATCCGGGACCTTCCTGCTGTCCACAGCCATATAAACAGAGGAATCAAAACACCGGCAAACGTGCCGCCAAATAGAGCGCCCATCACTCCTGCGGACCGAACGTGGCCGACCCTGGTCTCGGGCCAAGGTGCTCCGAGAAAGCTGAGCGCGTTTTGATGAGTGAACTGTTCGCTAAGCATGAAGATGCCCTGGATCACGCAAATCACGGCTAGCACCTTCACCGTGCGCCGGACCGCCTCGCCGTCGGGAATCAGAAATCTCACCACCAAGTAGCCACCTAGTGCGTCCAAAAAATCACCCGCGAACTTGACGAACCCCTGCAGCTCCATCCATTGCAGGGAAGCGATGGCAAAAGCCGACAGGGCCCAGAGAACGACCGTCCCGTCGATGGAGTTGAATCCACCCGGGAACTTGTCTCCCGATGCGGCCTTCCCGCGAACGACCATTCGAATCAGACCGACCAAAATCAGGACGCGCACGACCGGAAAGTGCAAGCCCCCGACGACGATCACTTGTGCGAGCGGAATCGTGAAAAACGCCAGAAGAAAAGGAATAATGGCCTTTTGGCGGGGAAGCGTCAGGATCAGCACGATGGCAATCAGCATCCACACCGCGACTAGCGGATGCAGCTGCGTTGCACTGGCGCCGCCTCCAAATGCATAGTGTTCATCCATGGGTCCGGCCCCTCTATTGGTTTACATCAACGTCGGCTGCGCCCGCACTGTTCTAGGATACGGAATCGGCCCGCGCATATCAAGAGCGTGACTAGTTTGGAGATAGGTCCGCTGAAGATGAAACCGACCTATAGCCTACTGCACGGTGGCCTGTAAACTCGTCGGGGCTTGCGGAGTTTGCGCAGCCTGCGCGCCCGAATACTGATACGCCCCTCTATCCCATGCCGCGCTGGTAGGCCTCGCAACGGTTGCTAGGCCTGGGTAAATCACCGTATGAGTTGTCGTGTTGTACCCCACGCCGTCCGTGGCACTGTTCTGGCAGGCGGTTCCGGCCGCCGCATTAATACCAGAGATTGCGCTACAGTAGGACTGCAAATTTACCCCACTCCCCACCGTGGCGCATGTTGACGAGGTACAGCCACTTGCAGGAGAAAAAACGGCAACCTCGGCCTCGCTGTATCCTTGTCCGTTTGCCGCCGAGAGGTTCTGAAACAAGTCCGGCGGCTGTGTGCCGCCGTTGCATGTCCCCCCCGAGTTGCAGAATGGGAAGGCCGAGGGCGACGAAATGGTCGTGAGCCAATGATTGTTATAGTCATAGACTGTGTAGGTCTGACCTTCCGAGTTCTGTCCTACCGGAGCGCCATAATCGCTATCATTGCCTCCCTGCACTGTGTTATTGAAGACGTAGAAAGTGCCATAGTTAGAAGCCGTGTGGGCCGGAATATTAATGACGTTGGAAGGGTTCAGATCATAGAGAACATTCCCAAACATATAAGCGACGGTGCTGGGGTTGGGGCCGTTATTGCCGTCCAACCAAAAGTTCACGCATCCGCTGCACGCCGTCGTGTGCCGGACGACGTTGTTGTACATGAGTATATGGTTTCCGCTTTGAGGGCCGAAGTTGAAAATACCGTTGGCGTGGTCCCCGGCGAATGATATGACGGGGTACTGCACTAGATTATCGTGGATACTGTTGAAACTGCCCAACAAGGCCGAGACTACATACTGGAAATAGTTATTGTAGACCTGATCAGCACCAAGGAAGACGCCATTCATCATGTCCTTACTAGTGTCAGAGCCGTCCACGACGTTGTCGTGAAACATGCTTCCGACTACCGAATAGGGAGGGGTGCAACAAGTAGTGGCGCTGAAGGCGAAGAAATTGTCGGCAGCACCCCCGGCGTGGGACCATCCGTGGAAATATGAGTTCCTAACTTCAACGTCTTGCGTGTAGTCCACTATGTACCCGGCA
>JBEKBP010000042.1:0-36109 GCA_050015335.1 Candidatus Acidiferrales bacterium
CAATACGAAGTCAAGTCCCCGCGAAGATTTGCAAGAATGCCGCCAAACTGAATCGGAGCAAAAACCCCTGTAAACAAACGTACTGAAGCCGCCGCCGTTCCTACCTTACGGAATCACTGCCTCCTACTCCTCCTACTCACTCCTGCTCCTACGGCGAGGGTGGGAAGTAGCCCGGTTTGCTCGGAGCAAGTGAGATGGGGGCGTGATACGGTCACTTCAATTTTGTGAAATCCCGGTGGGCCGTTGCTGGTGGGAATCCAGCCCTGAATGCACTGGGCGTGCAAGCAGCCACCGTGCGGGTGTAGAAACGTCGAAGTGAGGACGTCCTACCGCCTCCTGTCGGGTCCCGAAATTGAGTCTTTTGCGATTGTTTCCTCCACCGCTTCGTGCTCCTGAGTTAACGGCTGGGCGACTTCGACGGTGGTGTCCTAGGTGATCACGGCAGCCTCACCGTTGAGGGCCATCACGGTTTCGGTGAAGATACCTCCAATCCTGCGAATGATCGGCGCCATCCTAATGGATGACAAACGCTACGGCGAGCAAGATCCCCCCCATCCCAATGAACGACCGTTTGTTCGACACCGTTGTCGAACGCGTGAAAATCCCTCTGCGAAAGACCAGAACGACTTCTCCCATCTTGTCGGTTACCCTTACCGGTGCGACCACTTCATTCACACGAACCCGGATTTCACTGTCTGGGGACGGCGGTTCGATTGTCTTCGCGCATGCACGGCAGGTGCAGGAGAGGCATTCCACCTTGGTTTTGGGCTTCCCGGGAAGCCGCAAGGAATGCCGTGAGAAATAGCAACACGAATCGGGGGGGCCGACGGGGTTTGGCCAATTCCCTGATCGCGGCATTCTAACGGATTCTAAAGCCGTCTGTCGGTGGCCCAGCGTAATTTGACCCCGAAGGATTACTAGCAGCGTTGGGGAGAGGACTCTGGTTGGAAGCAAAGCGTCTGGCTAGCTAGCGGCGGTAAGGGGCAGTGCGCCTCTGGCGCTTTTGGCCCAGGTCGCCAATGCTTTTGATCAGCAGAGTGCAGGTGGCAATGAGCGAGGGAAGACATAGTACCACCACCAGGAAAATTCCAATCGCAAGGGCAATTCTAACGATCATCTGAGCCTCTATCAGCCGGCAGATAGCGTTTGCAAAGAGTGCACGCCAAGGTCCGGCGCGGAAGCACTGAAAATAAAACAGTTAGGCACTTTCAATGCCGGCGTGAAGGCACTTAATTTTCACCTTTGGGCGAGGTGTCTCAACATATTTTCTCTTGTCGGGCGCCCTGTTTTGCTGCGTCTAGGAAACAAAGGAGCACCCCAGACGGACGCGCCCGTCGTCGAGGCGCTGGGAGTAGGCCTTGCGCAGGATCACCCGCACGGGCGGCAAAATGGGCACATGCAAGACCGCATTGAATTGATTCGGAATTTCTTCTGACTTTTCAAGCAGCAGCGCGACGCCTCCGTAGCTCAAGTCAATCACCTTCGCTGTCTTTTGGCCGAAGTCAGAAAGGACCGCGTGAGCCTTCGTACCTGTGAGCGAGACTCGTTCCCATTTGCGCTGATCTGTGTGAACCTGCGGGCGTGGAGCGGCGCTGGCCGCCGGCCCCGAGGCAGAAGCCCTCGGCGAAGGCGCCGGTGCCGGAGTTGGCAAAGGTGCTGCGGGGGTTTCGCGCTGTGATTGCGTCTCGAGCTGAATCACACGCGGGGAACTGCCGCCGGCATGCTTCAATTCGTAGAGCCGTTTGTCGGCAAGCCCCATGAGCTCGCCCTTCTGCTCGCCATCTTCCGGATAAACCGCGACCCCGAAATCGAGCGTGACTCCCACTCCGACCTTGAGCGGCTGCACCTCGAGTTCATATTGCGCGCGGACGCGCCGGCAGAGAGTCACGGCCTGCTCAGGATCGGTCTGCGGTAATAGCAGGCAGAACTCGTCGCCGCCTATGCGAAACGCGAAATCGGAGGCGCGCAGCGTCTTGCGCAGCGTGCTGGCGGCGAGTTGAATTACCTGGTCGCCCTGCAAGTGTCCGTGACGGTCGTTCACATCCTTCAGCTTGTGCAAATCCAGGATTACGATCGCGAGGCTGTGGCTGTATCGTTTGGCGCGATTGAGCTCTTTCTCGCAGTATTCGTCGAAGAGTCGCCGATTGTAGAGGCCGGTCAGCGCATCGGTAGCCGCGTTGATCTGAAGTTTCTTGAACTCGTCGTACTCCATCAAAATAGGAACGCGCAGGAAATTCATCGAGGAGAGCACGTCGACCATCGCGGTCTTCAGCGAAACGCGCTTTCCGAGGCTCTCGTTTAGCTCGCGGCGCCGCTGCAGAATCTGTTCCCAGTATTCGTTGCTCTTGGCTTCAGAAAGGTCGATTTGCGCGGTCGTGCGGAAGAACTGTCGCAGGAACTGCCCGCGGACCGAATCCTCCAGACCTTGCAGGGTCTCGACGAGCAAATCCAGAAAGGAATCTTCGGCCGACGACTGCGGCCGGGAGGCTTCACCGGGCTGGAGCATCAATTTATAGTCCGCATTGCGTTAGCCTCCCCTCACACGCGAGAGGAGCGCACACGGGGCTGCTCAACAGCTTGCACGGGATCGCCCACTCCCGATGGAATAAGCAATACTTGCGAATGTCGGTAATCAACTGGAAGTAAGACACTTAAGCTAGTCACAGAGGAAACTCGCTGGAGCAACTTCTGTTTCCGTCCCGGCAATTATGAAAAGCAGTTCCACTTTATACCCAACTGCGATGCGAATCCACCCGTGGAACTGTGGATAACTCTCAGCCGATCGGTTGGGCAAACTCGACGGCTATCACGTAGGCATCTCCAGCCTCTTGTTGACGGGTTACCTTGCACTGAATCGGAGGCATTCCTGCCGGAACCAGCGCAGACGAGTTAATCGACGGGGCGGGAACGGTGATCGTGAGGACCGAATCGGTATCGAGGGGTCTTGGACACGCAATGCGTGCCCCTGTCGCGCTGATGTCGAGCGTTTTTGCCAATTCGAGGAACGGCTCCCCTTGCGCGTCCCTTGCGCGAATGAACAAGGGCACCTGCAGGTTGAGCCGGGTCGCACGCCGCCCTTCGTTTTCAAAGGGAAGCACCGCGGTGGGTTGAGGGAAAATGTCTTCCTTGCGCATTGGTACCCTGGTAGCAGTACTTCTATATTCGTAGCAATCCAAGGGCAAGTGACGCATGTTTTCGTGCATTTTATTTGCCATATAATCAGTAGGTTGCACTGTGTAATAAAAGACACTAGGCGCTTATGGACCACGCCCGGTTCGAATAAATGCAATGGATTTCCACGTTTGTGCAAAGTAGAACTCTTTTACCATTGACACGATTTGCCCCCTTTGCGAGCATACCGCTCACAGGGCAGGCCTCGAAACATGGGGCGGGTGTCTTTGACGCGGGTAAATCTACAGGGGGAGGGGCAGTGACCAGGAGCGCGACCGTCGAGCAATCTGCGAGCGGGCAGGCGGCTTTTCAGTTGGTTGCGAGCCTGCTCGATGCCCTGGACCGGCCGTTGCTGGTTTCCGACCGGAGCGGGCGCGTGCTCTTTACGAATCTGCATGCCCAGGATTTCCTGAAAGCGCGTGGGTTTGCTGCGCTCGAGTTCAATCTTTTTTCCGACATTTTGAATACCGACCGCGCCGGTGTTCTCGGCCAGTTGGAGGGCGGCGAACAGGAAGTCAATCTGCTCGTTGAATCTTCAGCGGGCCGAAACCGGGCCCGCGTGCGCTGGCTGCCCGAGCCGGATTGGTTTGTGGTCCACATCGAGCCTTCCCTTTCCGAAGCCCCCTCCGACGAGGTAGACATGCGTCAGACCGTTCAGGATCTGATGCAAGAGCGGGAAATCACCTACCGCAATCTGTTGGCAGCGTATCTGCGGCTGCAGGAAGTCAACCGGCAGAAGACCGTGTTTCTGGCCTCGGCGGCCCATGAGCTGAAAACTCCCCTCGCCGTGATGAAAGGCTATTACGACCTGCTGCTCTCTGGTTCGCTGGGCAAGCTTGCCGAGCGCCAGCGGGAGATCTTGCAGGAATCCAAGGAGAGCTGCGATCGCCTGGTGCGGCTTGTCTCGATGTTCCTGAACTATTCCGCATTGGAGAGCGGCAAGCTGGTTCTGCAGTTGCGCGAGAACGACCTCCGGGATTGCGTCAATGACCTGACGTGCCGCTGGCAAGAGGCTTTTCAGCGTGCCAACGTCAAGCTCGAGGTAAAGATCTATCCGACTTTGCCCTTGTTTAAATTCGATTACCAAAAGGTGCAGCAGTGCATGGCCAATCTGCTCGACAATGCGCTCAAGCACACTCCGGCGGGCGGCGTGGTGACGCTGTCCGCACAGCCGCACTTCTGGGAGCGACGCAGTTCGCAGCTGAGTTCTACCCAGGAAAGGCGCCGGGAGAGCAAGCCCTTTATGAACAGCATACTCATTTCGGTGGCTGATAACGGCAGCGGCATAGCCGCCGAGTTTCATCAGGAGATTTTCGAGGAGTTCGTGCGGGTGGATCCTTCATCCTCGGGCATGGGTCTAGGACTGGCAATTACGAAGCGGCTGATTCAGGCGCATCGCGGGAAAGTCTGGGTCGACAGCGAACTGGGTCGGGGAAGCTCGTTTTCTTTCCTTCTACCCAAAGATACCGAGTGACGGAGATGATTAAGGCTCGATAGCACATTGGGCAGGAAATTCGACAGGACATTAACGATGGCTCACAAAGACAAAATTCTCGTTGTGGACGATGAACCGAGCATTCGCAAGTACCTCCAGACACTTCTCGAAGTCGACGGCTTTGACGTGGAAACGGTGTCCAATGGGAAGGATGCCCTTGAATACGTCGGAAAAAACGAACGTCCTGAATTTATCATTCTCGACGTTCTGATGCCCGAGATGGATGGTCTTGAAACCCTCCGCCAGCTGATGCAGGTCGACCGCGGGCTCAACGTGATCATGCTTTCGTGCTCGAATGAGGTCACAACCGTCGTCGAGGCCATTCGGCTGGGTGCTCTGGACTACCTGACCAAGCCGTTCGAGAAGCCCGAGCTCGACGCGGCATTCCTAAAATGCCGGCAGAAACAGCAGCTTCGCTCCGAAAACCAGGCCCTCCGCGAATACTGCGAAGCGCTGACCGAGGACATCTCCTTCCTGGCCGCCAGCCCGCAGATGCTGAAAATACGCCAGCAGATCCTACAGATCGCGCCCGTGGACGTGCCTGTATTTATCAGCGGGGAAAGCGGCGTAGGCAAGGAAGTCGTGGCGCGTATGATTCATCTCCGGTCCACGCGCCGGCAGCAGGCTTTCGTCAAGGTGAACTGCGCCGCGCTGCCAGGGGAACTCCTCGAATCCGAATTGTTCGGCTACGATCAGGGCGCCTTTACGGGGGCGGTCCGCTCAAAACCCGGCAAGTTCGAGCTCGCCAACAAAGGCACCATTTTCCTCGACGAAATCGCGGAAATGAGCCCGCATCTGCAAGCAAAGCTGCTGCACGTGTTGCAGGACGGCCAGTTTTCGCGCCTGGGTGCGCGTGCCGTTGTGAACGTAGATGTGCGCGTGCTGGCCGCGACCAACATGGAAGTGCGGGAAGCGATGCGTTCGGGGCGCTTCCGCGAAGACCTTTACTACCGTCTGAACGTGCTTTCGATCCATATCCCGCCTCTTCGCGAGCGCACCACGGAAATCCCGCTGCTCTTCCGGCACTTCCTGGTGAAGTACAGCGAGAAGTATCAGAAGATTGCTCCGGACCCGTCCAAGCACCTGATGGAAGCGGCTCTTCGCTACTCCTGGCCTGGAAACTTGCGCGAACTCGAGAACTTCGTCAAGCGGTACGTAATTCTCGAAGATGATGAAGGCAGCTTCCGCGAGCTTTTGGAAATGACCGGCCAGCAGCAGCGCACCGCGCCGCGCGACGAACCCCCTGCGCCGAAAGAGCAGGGGCTCAAAGCGCTTGTGCGAGGCTTGAAAGACGAAGCGGAGATGGAAGCGATTGCCGACGCGCTTGAAAAAACCAACTGGTGCCGCAAGGACGCGGCCCGCATGCTCGGCATCAGCTACAAGGCGCTGCTCTACAAGATGCGGCAGTTCAATCTCGATTCAGGGCGTGGCTCTCGCGCGAAGGCGGCCAAGCTTGCGGAGAAGGAATTGGCCAAGGCTGAATCGCCCGTGGTTCCGGCTCTCCGGGGTGAGTAGTATCGCTCTACCGACATGCACGCGCCGGTATCGAGGGCGTACTGGGCTTACGCGCCTACTGACCCTCTGGAGTCCCGGCCTTTGCTGCTTCTTGCAAGCGAGGCTTTCTCGGTACGCCTAGTCCTCTAAAAAGTTGCATGAGTAGAGCACATAGGGGCGAAATATCTCTACCCATCGCTTGCGTGTTGTTCTAGTATTTCGCTCCGAAGGGCGTCGGGCAGAAATCAATTTCAGGGCTGCCCGTTTCAGATTGAGCTGCCGCAGACTCAAAAATGGCTTTTTTTTGATTTTTTCACGTGTTGCGTGGTCTACTTGACCGAGGTGGATGCGCTCCATCCGATCCAAGGCTGAGCGGCAAATGCCCTAGTGCGTTTGGTATAGGGATTGCTGATTCTTCCGTGGGGGTGCTATGAGCTTCATTCAACTCCAGGAGGAGCAGTGGGGATGACCGAACGTCGATTGGCTCGCCGGTACGATCTGTCGCTGCCGGTAAGCATTCGCCTGCCGATTAGCCGAGAGCCTGGCTCGCACAACGGCCAGACCCGGGATATCTCAACACGCGGCGTGTATTTTAGAATGCAACGAGACCTGTCTCCGGGTACCGAGCTCGACTTTACGCTCACATTGCCGGCCGAAATCACCCGCGGCACCGAGGTCTTCGTTCGCGCTCATGGACGCGTCGTCCGCGTCGACAAGCGAGAGGATGAAGATGGACCTGACGTCGGGGTCGCCGCGGTCATCGAACGATACGACATCATTCGCGGCGAGCATTCTCGCGCCTAGCAATTCTGCAAAGCCTGCTGGCCTGCGATCCGACGCAGGCCCACCCCGGTATTCTGTCTCCGCTTTTTCGGTGACACTTTATTTCCTCTCTGCCCTGTCAATTGGAACTGCTCCTCGCGATCTTCAGGCGGGAAACAGTCTTCCCGAAAGTGCCCAGCATTTTCTAGTCGTCCGTTGGAGGAGCGGTGCAGATGGCGCGCCGCCATCCTCTCGGACTTTCGATCGCCAGCCCTGGACAATACTGTAAACAATAGGCTTAAATGACTGCCGCCAACCGGCGATGTTTTTGGCGTTCCAGGTGCAATGGAACCAAGGTGTAGTCTGGTCCACTGAAAATTATGGTATCTGCCGCACAACTAAAACCTGAACTGCCGGCAACGCACCCCGGCGCCTTGCCGCCTGACCACATTTTCTTCGGTCCCTCCGGAGCGATGCAGGCAGTGCGACAGCGGGTGGACCGCGCCGCGGCACTCAATGTTCCCATACTCATTCTTGGCGAGAGCGGGACTGGCAAGGAAGTGCTCGCTCGATTTATCCACAACCGATCTCCTTGGAGCAATGGTCCGTTTGTCAAAGTAAACTGCCCCGCGATTCCCGGAACGTTGCTTGAAAGCGAACTTTTCGGCTTCGAAAAAGGTGCCTTCACCGGCGCCACGGCCGCAAAGCCCGGCCGCATCGAACTCGCCGAGGGCGGCACGCTGTTTCTTGACGAAATCGCCGAACTCGATGGGAGCTTGCAGGCAAAATTACTTCACGTGCTTCAGGACGGGCACTTCACTCGGATAGGCGATCAGGAAGAAAAGCGCATGGATGCCCGCGTGATTTGCGCCACCAATCGCATCCTGAAACAGGAAATCGAAAACGGGGGATTCCGTTCGGATCTCTTTTATCGGATCAATGTAATCACGGTCACGCTTCCATCGCTGCGCGAGCGCCGGGACGATATTCCGTACTTAATCGAATACCTGCGTCAGATGTTCAACCACCGGTTCCAGCGAGAGGTTCCCCGGCTTTCGAAAGAGGCGGTCCACACATTGCAGCACCGGGACTGGCCGGGCAACGTGCGGGAACTTGAAAATTGCGTGGCACGATATGTAGTTTTGGGCTCAGAAGAGGCTCTCTACGCCGATCGGGTGGAAAAGAAGCCCTTCAGCTTCACCTATGAGCGGACGGCTGACGGAAACATTCCCCTCAAGCGCATCGCTCAGCAGGTGACCCGGCGCATGGAGCACGATGTGATCCTGAAGGTACTTCAGGAGAACCACTGGAATCGGCGCAAAGCCGCCCAGGTGCTCAAGATCAGCTACCGCGCTCTGCTCTATAAGGTTCGCCAAGCTGGCCTTCCGGCCAAGCGTCCCCGGCGAAAGGTCGAAGCGGAACCGAAGAATTCGCAATCTTCGCCAGTCGGGGATTGACCCGCGCTTTGCCTAGCTTCCACTACGGCTTGGCCTAGTATCTGGTAGGCAATATCGCTCGCTGACCGGCTTGCCCCCCTCGGTGGATTCCGTTAGCCTGATTTCACAATGGGAAAAGCTTCCGAAAAATCGAATGGGTCGCACCTGAAAGTCTGCCTCCTGTCGCCCCATCCGATGGTGCTCGACGAGTTCAAGCGCCTGCTCGAGAAGTCGGGATTCCAGATCTTTGCCAAATTACTCGAATCGATGCTAGCTCCCGATCTTCGCCACCTGGAGATTCCCAAAGCAGCGGTTTACGTCGTCGACGCGCACGCCGCACGACAAGCCACGGGCGCCCTTATAGGAAACATCCTGGAGCGCAACGAAAACGCGCGCTTGATCGTTGTCGGTGACAAGTTGAAGGAGACCGACAGCCACGCCCTGCTGCGCCAGGGAGTGAAAGGCATACTGACCTACGTCGACGCCCGCGAGCAGCTCGTGCGAGCTCTGCCCCTTGTGGCGGCAGGGGGCTTTTGGGTTCCCCGTGAAACGCTCTCGCGCTTCGTGGATTCCATCCTGAGCACCACTCAGGGCCGGCGCCTCCGTACCGACGCCCCGAGCGAACTCAGCCGCCGGGAACAGGAGGTCTTAAGCAGCCTCCTTGAAAACCTCGCGAATAAGGAAGTCGCCAGCCGACTGAACATCTCCGAGCGCACCGTCAAGTTCCATGTGTCGAATCTATTGGCAAAATTCGGCGTGCGCCGCCGGGCAGACCTGATTCTACTGTGCTACCAACGCAGAAACCTCGCCTGAGCCGTTTGCGCCCCGCAAGTTTCACCACCCGCCCGGATCTTTCTTTTACGGCGGTAACACGGGTTCAAATCCCGTCGCAGACGCCAGCCGTATCAACCCCATTGCCGTTCTACCTCGCGCCGGACCCCGTCAAGTTTCGGCTTGCAGTGATGCAATCCGAAATATTGGTAGAAGCCGCGCAGCATCATCACCAGTTGCTTTGCGGATCCCGCCGCGTCCGTGTATCGACGCCGACATCCATGGAAAGGGAAGTCGCTGTGTCAGGGAGTTCCCAGGAGATTGTCCCTACAGATGCCAGGCTCGATGAGGGGGGCGGTTGCTGATTGCCGCGCGGGGTCGGGCGCGTTCGTGAAGGATGCCAACGATGTCGCGATGGGTACAGCCTTTGCGCCGCTACTGGCGGATTCGCTCGCGGTGATGCTTCGAGTTTGGAGCGAGGCGGTTTCTGCAGGATCGTTTCCAGCCGGGAAAAGAAGGGGCGGTTCCTGATTTTCAGGCTCCTTCACTGCTATAATTCCTGATGCTGCTTGATTTTGAATCCCCTCCAGACAGCCCGTTGGAAAAGGAGCGCAGAACCAAGTGTCGCCCGCGAAGACTTTCTTCGTCGAAAACTTTGGTTGCCGTGCCACCGAAGCAGACGCCGCCGCCCTTCGCGGTGGGCTTCTGGCAAAGGGACTGGCGCATTCCGCACATCCCGCCCAGGCGGATGTCGTCGTTCTGAACACCTGTACGGTTACGGCGGCGGCCGATTCGCAGGCGCGCGAAGCCGTGCGGAAGATCCATCGGGCCAACCCCGCAGCTCGCATTGTCGTTACCGGTTGTTACGCCCAGCGTGCGCCCGATGAACTCCGATCGCTTGACGGCGTCGCTTATGTGATAGGGAATGCGCGGCAAAGCGAAATTCCCGCCCTCATCGACCGAGAGTGCAGAACCGCCAGGCTGTCAGGAGAAAACGGGCCCCGCGATTTTGTACCCGTCAAGCAGCTGGCACGCCCGTCGGAAGTCGGTCTGGAAGATGCCACGCTGTCTTTCGCCCAGGGTCCCGCCAAAGTGCTCACCGGCGACATTTCTGCGCAAGCGAGAGTCCAGCTGGCTCCCGCGAGGCTCATGGCGGGAGGCTGTACGCGCCCTATTCTGAAGATTCAGGATGGCTGCAACAATCGTTGCGCGTACTGTGTGATTCCGTTCGTCCGGGGACGCAGCCGCAGCCTTTCACCCGATACCGTCGTCCTGGAAGTCCGGGAACTGGTAGCGGCAGGCGCGAAGGAAATCGTTTTAAGCGGCATCAATCTCGGCAGCTATGGCCGCGACCTCACACCGCGCGCTGATCTGGCCGCCGTGGTGCGAAGGATCCTTGAAGAAACCTCGCTTGATCACCTGCGCTTCAGCTCCATCGAGCCGCAGGATGTTACCGAGGATTTCGTTGCCCTGGTCGCTTCCTCGGCGCGCCTGGCGCCTCATTTCCACGTTCCGCTGCAATCTGGCTCAGATCGCACTCTCAAAGCCATGCATCGCTGGTATCGCAGTGAACTTTATGCCGAGCGCGTAGGCGTTATCCGGCGTTTGCTGCCCGATGCTGCAATCGGTGGCGACCTGATCGTGGGCTTCCCTGGCGAAACCGACGACGATTTCAGGGCTACCTTCGACTTCGTCGGCCGCCTGCCTTTCACTTATTTGCACGTGTTCTCTTTCTCGACGCGACCGGGAACCGAGGCGGAAAAGCTCGGCGCATGTGTGCCCCCCCTGGCGATTGGTGAGCGTGCCCGTGCCTTACGGGCTCTCTCGACCCAGAAGGGCGCAGCCTTCCGAGCAGGCCAGGTGGGTCGCCCGGTGCGCGCTCTTACGCTTGCCCGCAACACAGATGGATGGACCGAGGCCTTGACGCCCAATTATCTGAAGGTGCGCATCGCGGGCCGGCACCCGGCGAACCAATGGCACGAAATCCGCATTTCTAGTGAACAGAACCTGGCCTATCCTGCAGGAAGCGGTTCAGCCTTCAAAAATCACTTGGGCGAGAGCGAGGTTGCCGCTGTGGGTAATGGAGAGGGAAATATCCTGAACGCCGAGGCCGTCGGCCAATTGCCGGGCGACGCCTGTGAGATTTAGCGCGGGCTTCCCGCTGGGCGCATTCGTCACCTCGATATCCCGCCAGCGCACCCCCAGCCGCCAACCTGTACCCAAAGCCTTCATGGCCGCTTCCTTGGCGGCGAAACGCGCGGCGTAGCGTTCGTACTTGTTCTTGTGCTTTTCGCAATAGGCCGCTTCGCGGGGAGTGTAAATCCGCTCGATAAAAGCAGTGCCGTGCCGGGTCATCACACCCTCAATCCGATCGATTTCGGCGATGTCCAATCCCAAGCCGACAATCATGGGCTCATGGCTCCAAGTCTCTGCGAGTGCCTACTGCGCCGCGGCGCAATTATACCTATAATCGGTACGCGCCGCGATTCGGAGCCGGGAATCATCGAACGCCATGACGCCGACCACCACAAAGAGAAAACCTGCCGCGAAGAACCTCGCTCTAAAGCGGTGGCCATCCAAAAATGTCCAGAGCTGGAAGCTCCGCCGTGCCGGAGCCCTTCAGGTTCTCCAGGCCGTGC
This sequence comes from Candidatus Acidiferrales bacterium, assembly GCA_050015335.1. GTDB lineage: Bacteria > Acidobacteriota > Terriglobia > Acidiferrales > UBA7541 > Palsa-295. The sequence goes on from JBEKBP010000042.1 coordinate 11,769, forward strand.
CGCTCGAGCGTCAGAGTTGGCTGGTGCACGGCTTCAGTACCCGTCCCGGCGGGGCCAGCGAGCTTCCGGCTCCTCGCGACGGGCGAAAGGCGACAAAGAAGTCGCTCAATCTTGGGTTTACGGATTGGGACTCGCGCGAGACCGTGTCAGCGAACCGCAAGAAATTCCTCCACGCACTCGGCGCGGACAAGATGCGCCTGGTGACCTTGCGCCAGATCCATTCTGACATCGTTCATTCCGTGGATGGGTCGGCTATCTCCCAGCAAGAACCGCCCCAGGCGGATGCGCTCGTCACGCGTGAGCGTGGCGTTCTGCTCGCCGTGCAGACCGCCGATTGTATTCCCCTACTGCTGGCGGACACGAAAAATCGTGCCGTGGCGGCGATCCACTCCGGTTGGCGCGGCACGCTTCGGCGCATCGCGGAAAAGACGATTGGCCGAATGCAAATGGACTTTGGAACCGAACCCGCCGACTTGATCGCCGCAATCGGCCCCGGAATCGGCGGCTGTTGCTACCCGGTCGGCTCGGAAGTGGCCAAAGAGTTCGAATCGCAGTTTCCCGAGGCGCGTGAATGGTTCGACGGACCTTTCGACGGCCTGGCAGCCGGAGAAAACGATCCGAATTGGCTTCCGTGGCTAACGATGAGGCCTCCCGGACATCCCCCTCGGCCCCCGACTGTGCTGTTGGACTTACTTGCCGCGAACCGGGCGATCCTCACCAAGGCGGGCGTACCGGCTGGGCAAATTTCTGCATCCGGCTTCTGCACCGGCTGCCGCACCGATCTTTTTTTCAGCTACCGCCGCGAGCGCACGACCGGGCGCCTGATGGCGGTCATCGGCGTTCGCTGACGGCAGCCCCGGGGCATCTGCTTGCGGATCGAGTGCAGGGGATTTCAGCGCACCCAACCAGCGTCTTGCGCTCCCTGGCGGGAGGCTGACTCCATCAGCGCGAGCTGGCCGCAAGCGGCCATGACGTCCTGCCCGCGCGAATCGCGCACGAAAACCGGCACGCCCTTATCGGCAAGCGCCCTTCGAAACGCTTCCACGCATTCCGCGTTCGGCCTTTCGTACGGCAGTTCGCCGGGATTCCACGGAATCAGATTCACCTTGGCGCGCAAACCCGCCAGCAGCCTCACCACGCGTCGCGCGTCCTCGGGTGAATCGTTGAATCCTCCGAGCAGAACATACTCGAAGGTAAGGTGCTCCCACGGCCGCAAGGGATAGCCTCTACAGGCTGCGAGCAGTTGTTCCAGAGGATATTTGCGGTTGATCGGCATCACCTGATCGCGCTGCTCGTTAGACGACGCATTCAGCGAAATCGCCAGCTTCGGCCTTACCTTTTCCTTGGCGAGCCGTTCGATGCCTGGCACGATGCCGCTGGTGGAAAGCGTCACGTGCTTCGGGGAAATTGCCAGGGCGTGGGGATCGAGCACGATGCGCAGCGCGGCCATAACCGCTTCGAAATTCAGCAAAGGTTCGCCCTGCCCCATGAGCACGATATTGGTTTGCGGCTTGAGCGCGGCCCGATGGTCTTCCAGCGCGACCAGGATCTGCCCCAGAATTTCACCAGCCGATAGGTTGCCAATCAAGCCGAGCGTCGCCGTGAGGCAGAACCGGCAATCCACGGCGCAGCCCGCCTGCGTCGAGATGCAGACCGTTTGCCGATTTTCCGCAGGCATAAAAACAGTCTCGACGGTGACAGGCTTCGGGGCGCCGGACCCGGCCTGGTCCCCTTGCAGCCCGAGAACGTAGCGAACCGACCCATCCGCCGACCGGTGCCGCCGGACCATCTCCGGCAGGGCGATCACCGCTTCCCGCCCCAGGCGCTCGCGCAAGGCGGCGGGCAGATTCGTCATGTCGGCAACCTCGAACCGCTGCTCCGCATACAGCGCGTGGTAAATCTGTGTCCCGCGATACGCGGGTTGGCCGAGCGAAGCCATCCATCCGCGCAGCTGTTCAGCAGATTTCCCGAGAAGGTTCGCAACGCGATGGGAGGCTGCCAAAGGCATCTTGCAGGCGATCATAGCACGCTCGCGGAGCGCGATTCCCGCCCCGCATCGACCTCCGACGCGGCCCATGCCCCGCTTCGTCCGCTCCGGCAAGAGAGAGAGTAAAGGCAAACACCTCCACCCACATGGCATTTACCGCCAGCACATGCCAAAATAACGGTGCCCATGACAGTGCCAACAATCAACCCAACAAACGGAGTCTACCAAGAGACGCTGCCGAACGGCCTCGTGGTGATCACCGAGCCCATGGAATACTTTCACTCCGTATCGGTAGGCGTTTGGCTGCGCAACGGATCGCGCCGCGAGCCGGCCGAGATCAACGGGATCTCGCATTTCATCGAGCATATGGTGTTCAAGGGTACTCACCGGCGCAGCGCGCAAGACATCGCGCGGGAAGTCGATCGCGCCGGAGGAATGCTTGACGCCTTCACCGCCAAGGAAATGGTCTGCTTTAACACGCGCGTCCTTGCCGAGCACCTGACCAAGGCTTTTGACGTGCTGGCGGACATCGTTCTCGAGCCCCGATTCGCCGACGAGGATATCGACCGCGAGAAGTCCGTGGTGCTCGAAGAAATCCGCATGACGCAGGACAATCCCGAAGACCTCGTTCACGAACTTTTCACCCAGAATTTCTGGAGTCCCCATGCGCTGGCCAAACCCATACTCGGCACTCCCGAAACGGTTTCCGCGCTGACGCGCGATACGTTGTGCAGCTGGTTCCACGACTGCTACGCGCCCAACAACCTCGTGATTACCGCGGCGGGCCATTTGACCCACGCCCAGCTTGTCGATCTGGTCGCCGAGCGCTTCGCGCACTTGGAAGCCTCCCCGAACGGCCATGCCGGTCCTGCCCCCACGCCCGCGCCGCACATCACCCTGCGCACCAAGCATGAGCTCGAGCAGGTGCATATCTGCATCGGCGTCCCGGCGCTTCCCCTCACCGACCGCCGGCGCTTTGCCGTTTCCGTGCTCAACAACGTTCTCGGAGGAGGCATGTCCTCGCGCCTTTTTCAGAATATCCGCGAGCGCCTCGGACTGGCCTACGCCATTTTCAGCGAGATGAATTCCTACCGCGATGCGGGCATGCTTTCGGTGTACGCCGGCACGTCGCTTGAAACGGCCCAGAAGCTCATCCGCTGCGTGCTCGATGAGTTCCGCCAGCTCAAGGACGAGCCGCTCACCGGCGAGGAATTGCAGCGTGCCAAAGATCATTTGAAGGGCGCCACGCTGCTCGCTCTGGAAGGCACGGGCTCGCGCATGAACAGCTTGGCGCGCTACCACATGTACTTCAACCGGCACTTCACTGCGCAGGAGCTGATCGCGATGCTCGAAAGCGTCACCGCCGAAGAAGTGCAGCAGATCGCGCGGGAATTTTTCCAGCCCGGCCGCCTAGCTGCTTCCGTAGTGGGCGCGCTGAACGGCTTCGAACTCAATCCATCCCAGCTCGCTTTCTGATTTCCTCATCGCTTCGCGCCAGGGGGCGGGCACGGATTCCCGAAAGTCCCAATCGACCGGCCTGGAAGGTAGCGGCGGTATGCCTTCCACCAAAAAAGAGGCGATTGCCCCAGTTTTTTCGCGGTTTTGTCCGGTTTTGCCCGTTTTTGTTTGACGCGGTGGATCCGTTTTGCCATGATCCTTCGCGATGCTTCGGCGCCAGCAGTTAGCGCGCCGGCATTACCCTGAGGGAACACGCATTTCGTTCCGGATCTCCATTCTGGCTTCCGGCAGCACGGGCAACTGCACGTTGCTCGAAACCGAACATACCACCATCCTTATTGACGCGGGCCTTGGCAAGAAGGAATTACTGCGCCGCCTGGAGGCGCTGGGCCGGCGGCAGCCCGCGCGCGTCGATGCGATCCTGGTCACCCACGAACACTCCGACCATTCGAGCGGCATCGCGCAGTTGGCGCGCCTGTTCGATTGCCCGGCTTATCTCACCGAGCCCACGCATTCAGAAATCCTGAGGATGTATCCCGAAGGGCCCGTGCAGAAAATGGAACGCGTCGAGCACATTCACGCAGGCGAGCGCTTCGAGATCGGCGACATCGAAATCCACCCTTTTGTGATCCCGCATGATGCTGCCGATCCAGTCGGATATGCTTTCCGCACCGATGGAACGAAAGTGGCCATCGCGACCGATCTGGGATACATGCCCGAGCTCGTTAAGCAGCACCTGCGCGAAGCCGATTTGCTGATCCTTGAATCCAATCACGACGTCGACACACTCAAGTTGGGTCCTTATCCTTGGCATGTCAAACAGCGCGTCATGAGTCGCAATGGACACCTTTCTAACCATGTTGTCAGTGAGTATCTTGCTGATGCGGAATCTTTTGACGGACGGGCGCGTCATTTGATCCTCGCGCACCTGTCTGAGCAAAACAATAACCCGTCATTGGCTCAGATATCCGCCGAAGAGGGTCTGAACCGCCGCACGTGCGATTTTTCGTTCCGCGGGACGCTGCATATCGCCTCCCAGAGAGTTCCCCTAGGCCCCTTCGAGCTTTAGCCTCCTGGTGCGGTGAACCCCCGTTTGCTCCCTCCAGAGTACTATTTCGCTCGTTTGGCCCTCCTGATACGCTTTCCCAGGGGATCCAGCCTGGACGCGCCTAGGAACACCTGTACACCCTTTGCACTTGTGTACAGGGCAATTTGACGTTTGTTCGCGCTATGCTCCCCGAGCGTGAGACATAGGGAAACAGGCGGCGTCCTGCAGGCGTCGCGCTGGCCGACAGATGTGCCGGTCGCTGCGAGGCCTGACTGGGAATCAGGTGCGCCCTTGGCGGCTTGACGCAGGATCCGGATTGCAAAAAATTACGGGCGCCCCATGGGGGGGCATTTCCAGGCCGATATGAGGAAAAAGAAACAACCCATGTCAACCGTATCTCCAACTCCATCTTTGCAGCCGGAAGCCGAGGACTTCAGTTTGCCTGTGGAAGGCGAGCCGTTGGAGGCGGTTCTGGGAAGGATTCGCGAGAGCCTGACGCCGGCGGATCAGTTGCCGTCGGCTGCCGATATGCTGGCGAAGCTGTTTCCGCCGGAGGGAGATTCTGCGCAAGATTTGCGGGTTCAAGCCGCCCTTGAATTGTCCTCCGTTGTGACGGAGGATTCTCCCGCTGCCACCGTCCCCGATACGTTTATCGCGCCGCATGAGTCGCAGGCAGGTGAGCACTTTTCTGCTGTGGCCACCGCTGCTGCTGACGCGGCGCTGCCAAAGGGCGAGGTCCGGGAAAATCCCGTCAGTATCCCGAGCGAGGCCGTCATCCCCGGCCGGTCGCCGGTCGCCGGTGAAGCGATTTCGGACGCCTCGCAGAGCGCCGAGGAACATTCGGTTTCTCCGGAACCAGACCCTTCCCCTCCGATTGTCGAGCAGGCCAAAATCGGCAGCCGCCACAAGACGCCGGCGCTCTCGGGATTGGCTGCCCTGACCAGGGGTTGGCTCAACCGCATGGTCAGGTCGTTTGCGGGTGAATCAAAGGCAGGCGTCTCAGGCTCAGAGGTCGCGGCCACTGCTGAAGCTGTTGACGCGCGGGCTCAAGCAGAGCCATTGCCGCCCGAGGATCGATCCGCCAATCGAGCCTTCCTTATCGAAGAGCAGGCCACGCAAGCCCATGAGCCTTCTGCTTTTGCGGGCTATTGCTCCCAGGCCGCAATTTCAGGCACCGGTCGAATGGAAATTCCACCGGTCTGTTCGCCGCTAAGTGGTGACGGCACATCGTCGCTCGAGCCTCGGAGCGAAGTTCCAGTCGAAGACCACTCGACGTCCCGAGATAGCTCGCAGACCAAACCGGTATTCGAAGATGAGCGCGAACTCGTCGATACAAGCGACGATGACTACGCCATCGCCTCGGCGATTGAGCGGTATGCGAATCTCACCGATCCGGCTCGCGCCGGCACGGTAGAATCAGCCCCCGCGGAGTCTGTGCAGGAACCTCCGGTCGAAAAGGCCGATCTCAATGTCATTCTGGGCATTCCCCGCGATGCGGGGCCGGACGACTCGGTCCTGGGCTATGTAGTGCCTTCGGTCGATGTCCCCGGCGACGCGGAATCGCCGGTCCCCAGCGGTGCGGTCGCTTCGGCCGCCTTCGTTCCGCCGCAAGACGCCCCGGCGCAGGATTTGCCGGTGAGCGCTGCGCCGCCTGCCGCTGTTGCTTCACGGGACTGGTCGTTTGAAGACAAGCTCGCAAGCCATCACGAGTGGATCGAGTCCAAGGGCGCGGCCGGCGAGCGCGTCGATTTCGTCGCCGCCGATCTTGAAGGCAACGACCTGATCGGAGCCAGCCTCCGGTACATGGATTTGCACGATGCGAATCTCCGGTCGGCCGACCTGCTGATGGCGGACCTGCGCGATGCGTGTCTGGTGCGGGTGAATTTCCGCGATGCCTGCCTGGTCGGAACCAATCTGGAAGCCGCGAATCTGGAAGGTGCATCGCTTGACACATCCATGGGTCTGGTGCCCCACCAGCTGGCCGGCGCGAACCTGCATGAGGCCGCCCTTCCGTCTCACATCCTGCAATTCGAGGCGCTCTCGGAGTTCAAGCGCGCATCGCGCACCGTGTATGGTTACTTCGTCGCCATGATGTCGCTGAGCGTCTTGTCGTGGCTGATCGTCTGGATGACCAAAGACTTTCAGCTCATCGCGAACGCCGCTGTTCTTCCGTTCCTGCACTCTCCCGCGGCGGCCAACGCGCTTCCGACCGTGCAATTCTATTTGACCGCGCCCTTCGCGCTGTTCATCGTCTACCTCGTGTTTCATTTTCACTTGCAGCACTTGTGGGACACCGTGCTCGAACTCCCCGCCGTTTTCCCCGATGGCCGCGCGCTCGGTGAAAACGAACCCCGCATCGTCGTGGGCCTGCTGCGCGCCCATTTTCGCTGGATGAATCAGGATCCCCCTTCGACTCGCGTGATTGAGAAGGCCCTCTCGCTCCTCATGGCGTATTGGATCGTGCCGGCCACTCTGCTTCTCTACTGGCTGCGCTACCTCACCCTGCAGGAAATTCATGGAACGATTTTGCAGGAGATGGTCGTCGGCGGCGCGGCCGGAGCCGCGCTCTACTCCACCACAAAAGTAGGCAGGCCCGCGGCCAGATGGATTCTCGAAGAAAATATCGTCGATCGCGCCTTCGGCAAGCTGGGGGACATCAACCCGGTGACGACCGCCTTGATCTTGCTGGGCGTGCTCACGTTCGTCTCGGTGGGGACGATGGCCGGTGTCCCCCACGGCAAGGAGCGCGCTCCGCAGTTCTCGGCGGGCAGCATTCGCCGCTGGGCTCCGACGGTGTTGTGGTCGCTCGGAATCGATCCCTACGCCGATCTGACCGAGGCCGTCATATCCACCAAACCGGCCAATTGGAATGGCTCGGATGATCAGGTATCCCTCGTGCAAGGCGCGCGCTTGAACGATTCCAACTTCCGTTACGCGCAGGCCTACCGGGTTTTTCTGGCAAACGCCCATTTGCTGCATGCGAAGTTGCAGGGTGCATTCCTGTCCCAGGCGGACTTGCGCGGCGCAGACCTCGGGCAGGGTGACCTGCGCTACGCCATTCTCGATCAGGCGCAGATGAACCATGCCAATCTCGATCGCGCCATCCTCGACGGAGCCAATCTCTCACGCTCGGATTTGCGCGCCGCGAATCTCTCTTACGCATCCCTTGCCGGCGCGGCCCTTGTGGACGCCCGTGCAGACGGGGCGACGCTCTACGGCGCGAAGCTGTTGTCGGCCACCCTGATTCGCACCAACTTCGAAAAGGCCGACCTGCGCGAATCGCATCTGGACAACGCAAATCTCGAGCACGTGAACATGCAGGGAGCCTATCTGTGGTCGGCCAAGCTGCCAGGAGCGCATTTGAACAACGCCCAGCTCGGCACAGCCATTTTCGTCGATGCGGATTTGCGCGGCGCCGATCTGCGCTGGGCGCAGCTTCCCGGAACCGTGTTGACCGGAGCCGATCTCACTGGCGCGCTTCTGGATGGCGCCGATTTTCGAGGCGCCGTGGGTTTTGGCGCCAATCAAGTGTGCTCCGCGAAATCGCGCAAAGGTCTCCTGCTCGACGATGCCATCGGCTCACAAGTAACCGCGCAATGCGGCGCGGCTAACCAATAGCAGGAAGTCGAGTTCCATCAAAGCAAGCCGCGCAAATTGGCGCAAACCTGGTGAAATTTTGCCCTCAGCGGGGGCTGTTTCGTCCAATTTTCGCAAAAAAGGGGAGGGTGAGCTCGCGCGTTGGCGCTGGCTGGGCAGTTACCCTCGGTTAAGATGAACTGCTCGCTGATCCCAGCCGTTGGGAGCGATGGATGATTCATCTGTGGCATGACCTGAGTCCGGGCAGGTGGTGTATTACCCGGCCCGCTACGGTTTCACTCCGCAGACGCTGGGCGCAGCCAACGCGATCCGCTCGACGCGCTGGTGCTGTCCCAGGAATCGGTGGCGCCCCTGACGATCGAGCACGCGCGGGCCATGGGCATGATGACAATGATCGATTCCAGGGCAGAGGACCACAAGATTATCGCCATCGCCGCCGGCGATCCGGAGTTCGACCATTATTGGGAAGTGAGTGAATTGCCGCCGCACAAGCTGGCGATGGTCCGGCGTTTTTTCTGGACTACAAGAAACTCGAGGGGAAGGCCGTGCGGCGCAAGACGTGAGGGACCGAATCCCATCGACCCATCGACGCCGTCTTTGACATACACACAATCCTCTCCTACACTAACTAGTTAGTTGAAATATTAAAAGGAGCGATGAGTGGAATACCGCCGCCTGGGAAACAGCTCCCTTGTTGTTTCCGCGATGGGGCTCGGCTGCATGGGCATGTCGCAATCCTACGGCCCGGCCGACGAGGGGGAATCCATTGCCACAATCCAGCGCGCGATCGACCAAGGCGTTACTCTTCTCGATACCGCCGATATGTATGGCGCCGGACAGAACGAAGAACTGGTAGGCCGGGCGATCGCGAAACGGCGCGACGAAATAATCCTGGCGACGAAATTCGCCCACGTCCGCCAGCCGGACGGCTCGTTGAGCGTCAACGGACGCCCCGCGTACGTGCGGCAGGCATGCGAAGCCAGCCTGCGGCGTCTGCGCATTCCTTCAATCGATCTGTACTACCAGCACCGCGTCGATCCGGATGTGCCGATTGAAGACACCATCGGCGCGATGTCCCGTCTGGTAGAGCAAGGCAAGGTGCGATATCTCGGAATGTCGGAAGCCGGCGTGAAGACGATCCGTCGCGCCCATGCGGTGCATCCCATTGCGGCGCTTCAAACCGAATATTCGCTGTGGTCGCGCGACCCCGAAGAGGAAATTCTCGCCGCGTGCCGCCAGCTCGGAATCGGTTTCGTCGCCTACAGCCCGCTCGGCCGGGGATTCCTTGCCGGCCGGATCAAGAAGAATGAGTTTGGCGAGGGTGATTTCCGGCGTATCTCGCCGCGCTTCCAGGGCGACAATTTCGACAAGAATCTTCGACTCCTTGAACAGTTCGAGAAGCTGGCGGCGGAAAAGGGCTGCACTCCCGCGCAGCTTGCGCTGGCCTGGTTGCTCGCGCAAGGAAAAGATATCGTGCCCCTTCCCGGCACGAAGCGGCGGCTGTATCTCGACGAGGACCTCGCGGCGCTGAACGTGAACCTCACACCGGCAGACTCCGGGAAGATCGGTGCACTCGCTCCCCGAGGAGCTGCAGCGGGCCAGCGCTATCCCGAGGTCCACATGAAGCGCGTAGGAATCTGAGCAATCAACCCATGCCACGAGGACGCAAGAAAGCGGAGAACCCCGCCACGGCCAGCCGTATCCTGGCGGCCGCCGAGCAGCACTTCGCCGCCGAGGGAATGGCGGGAGCCCGCACAGAGGAAATCGCCGCGGCCGCCCACGCGAACAAAGCCATGCTCTACTATTACTTTGGGAACAAGCGCCGCCTTCACAGAGCGGTCCTCGAGAACCTGTTTCGCCAACTTCACGGCAAATCCGCTTCGTCGCTGGCAAGCGAAGGGCCACCGATTGAACGCCTGCGAGCCTTCGTGTCGGGATATTTCGATTTTCTGGCGACGCATCCCAATTATCCACGCCTGGTTCAGCGGGAAGCGATGGAATCGAGCCACAATTTCGGATGGATCGTGCGGCGCTACCTGAGGCCTTTTCACAATCGGCTCGTGAAGACCATTGAAGAAGGAATTGCCTCGGGGGAATTCCGCGCCGTCGATCCCGACCACACCGCCTTAAGCATACTAGGCATGACCACGTCCTACTTCGCGGCGGCGCCCATCATGAGCGAAGTGGTGGGACGCAATCTTCTTGCGCCCCAGTCTGTGAAGGAGCGCAAACACGCGCTCATGGATTTTCTCGATCACGGTTTGCATTCCCCGTATAGGAGAGAGAGGCCGCGATGACCGGGCGTAAATTCCTGATGATCATCGGGATGCTTTTTTTGATTGCTCTGGTGGTCTACATCGTTTCGACGCCCAAAGGCAACAGCATCCCTTTGATCGGAATCGTCGACGGCAACGAAGTCATCGTAAGCCCGCAGATCACCGGCCGCATGATCGAGCTGAAAGTCGATGAAGGCTCGGAAGTGAAGAAGGGCGATTTGATCGCGGAACTCGATCCCCGGGAACTTCAGGCCAACCTCGCGGCGGCGAGAGCCAACGTGACGAGTCTGGAAGCGCAGGTCAAAGAGGCCGATCACAATTATTCCTGGGTGAACGACCAGACTGGCGCATCCATCGACCAGGCACGTGCGCACGTAACGTCGAGCACCGCGCAACTCGAACAGGCTCGCGTGGCGCTCGCCCGCGACAAAGACGACCTGGTGCGCATGCAAAAGCTCTTCGACAAGGGAGAAGTGTCGGCGCAGGACCGCGATCATGCCGAGGCCACCGTCAAAATGTCGCAGGCCAACGTCGATGCACTCGAGGAGTCCGCCAAGGGGGAAGCCGCGGGTCTAGACGTCGCCCAGGCAAACCGCAAGCAGGTGGCCGTCCGCCAGAGCGAAATCTCCACCACTCTGGCCCAACTGCAGCAGGCCCGCGCCACCGAAGCCCAGGTGTCCACGCAGCTGGGGTACACGGACATTTACGCGCCAATCAACGGAATCGTATCGGTGCGCGTCGCCAAGCAGGGCGAGGTGGTCGCGCCAGGCTCGCCCATTGTCGTTCTGGTAGACATGGATAATCTCTGGGTTCGCGCCGACGTGGAGGAGAGCTACATCGATGCAATCCAATTTGGGCAAACGCTTCGCGTGCTGCTTCCTTCCGGAGAAGTCCGCGAGGGCCAGGTCTTCTTCAAGGGCGTGGAGGGCGACTTCGCGACGCAGCGCGACGTGAGCCGCACCAAGCGCGATATCAAGACTTTCGCGATCAAGGTGTCGCTCCCGAATGCAGACCGCCGCTTGTTCACAGGGATGACGGCAACCGTGCTGTTCCCCTCGACACACGACAAGCGAAGCTGGTTCGCGCGATTCTAGATCGGTTCAGGAATTCCCAGCATGGATGCGATTGAAGTCGACCATCTCGTAAAAAAGTTCGGCAATCTTACCGCGGTGAACGATATCAACTTCACCGTGGCGCGAGGAGAAATCTTCGGACTGCTGGGCCCCAATGGGGCGGGCAAGACCACGCTGATTCGCATGATGACCACGCTCACGCCGCCTACTTCCGGGACCGCGCGAATCGGCGGACATGACATCGTAAAGGATGCAGACGGCGTCCGCCACGTGCTGGGCGTGATTCCCCAGGCCTTTACGTCCGATCCCGAACTGACCGCGCGCGAAAATATGCTGATTCACGCAAAGCTTTATGGCGTCCCGTCGGATAAGCGCGCCGCTCTCATCAACGAGCTTCTCGAATCGGTGGACCTTCTCAAATTCGCAGATTCGCTGGTGCGTACTTTTTCAGGCGGCATGCGCCGGAGGTTGGAAATCGCGCGCGGGCTGGTGCATTCGCCCGAAATTTTATTCCTCGACGAGCCGACCACGGGGCTCGATCCGGTTTCACGAACGAACGTGTGGGAAATGATTCGCACATTGCGCTCCAAATCCGAGCTCACAATCCTGATCACCACACACTACATGGACGAAGCGGATAAACTCTGCGACCGCATCGCGATCGTCGATCATGGCAAGCTGGCTGCACTCGACACCCCCGAACGCCTGAAAGACAGCATCCCCGGCACCGACGTGGTCGAAGCGGAATTCGTCAACGCCCCGACGGACTGGCTCGATCAGTTGCGTACGATGGCCCAGGTGGCGTCGGTTACGCAGCGCGACGAGGTGGTGCACATCAGCTCGCATGACGGGCCTTCCACGGTGGCGGCGCTCATGGACCTTGCGCGCAGTCACAGGGTCACCGTGAAAAAAGTGACCGTGCAGGGGACCACGCTCGACGACGTATTCCTGCACTACACCGGCCGTGAATTGCGGGACGCCGCCGCGCAAGGAGCAGGATATGACATCAGCCATCTGTATAAATAGCCCCCGGGGGACGGCGCGATATTCATCCAGGATGGAGGGCCAACGGGAATGAAGTTCTATCGCATCTGGGCACTGATTGAACGCGACCTGCGAAAATTCTTCCGCAGCCCCGCGCTCATGATGGCTTCGATGGTATTCCCGCTGGTTCAGCTCATCGTTCTGGGCTATGCTTTCGGCGGAAAAATCAAGGGCGCCACCCTTGCCTTCGTGGACGAGGATCACTCGGTCGAGTCGCGCCGCGTCCGGGAGATGTTCGTGGGCATCGAAGCCGGACCGCAGACATTCCGCATGGTGGATTACGATTCCCTGCCTCGCGCCGTGGACGATCTTCGCGCCGGATTCGTGCGCGGCGTGGTCAACGTTCCCGTCGATTTTTCGCGCCGCTATTACCAGCACGATCGCCCGCGGATCGCCTTCACCGAAGACAACACCGACCAGGTGATGGCCAGCGCGCTGCTGGAGCGCATTCAACAGATGGTCACCGAATTGAACACGGCTGCCGTAGTGCCTCGCCTCGATTCCCAGGTACAGCTCAACGTGGTCGAGGTGTATCCCTACATCGAATACGCCAAATATCTTCTGGCGGGTTCGGCGGCGATGGCCATCTTTATCGTCGCCATGATCGGCGGCGGGATTACCTTCATCGACGACAAATCCCGAGGCCTGCACGAAGGCTATCTTCTGACGCCGATCCACAAGACGGAGCTGGTTCTGGGCCTCATCGGCGCGGGCGCTTTCAAAGGAGTACTCGCAGGGATGGCACTCACAATCATCGGCGGCCTGCTCGTGGGCATCCCGCGGCTGTGGGACCCGGTGCGGCTTTTCTATCTGACGCTCGTGGTGTTGGTCGCCTCGCTGGCCATGATCAGCCTCATGTTTCTCGCGATGGTGCGGGTGGACGATCCCCTGGTCCCTCGCGCGATTTTCGGCGTGCTGAACACGCTGCTCTTCTTCCCCTCCGGCGCGATTTCTCCGATCGAAGGCTTTCCGCACTGGCTTCGTTTTCTCTCGATCGTCGACCCGTTCACCTACACCGTGCACGCCTTGCGCAACCTCACCGTTAAGAATACCGGCATTGAAGGCATTTATCAGGACGTGATAATTTTATCGTGCTTCGCGGCCGTCATGATCGCAGGCAGCATCGCGCTGTTCAAGCGGCAGATATGACCCGCAAGGAGCTTTCGTGGTTCTCTTCGATCCAATAGAGGAACATCCACACGCAAAAAGCCGGCGACGAGTGATTCTGGCGATCGTCCTGGTTGTTTTTACCGTCCTCGGCCTGTGGTGGGTGCTGCGTTATCACCGAGAACGCGTCACGATTCTTCATTTCATGAACGCCATTATCGCCGGCAACATGCAGCAGGGTTATGACATCTGGAAGCCGTCGCCATCCTACTCTCTGAAGGATTTTATCGACGATTGGGGGCCGGATGGCTACTATGGCCCCATCCAGAGCTTCCGCGTTGCGAAGACCGAACACCTGCGAGGAGGCTCGGGTGTTGAAATCAAAATCCACCTCAGCCCCTACCGGCCTTTCCCTGACGACGATGATGTGGCCAAGCAAAGCAAGACCAAGGACGTGACACTCTGGGTGCAGTTCAACGACCAGTCCATTAGCTTCCCGCCCTATTGAGGGGAGAGGTCACTTCTTCCGACCGCCAACCCACATCATGGTCGTCCCGGGGCCCTCGAGGTCCTGCACTTCGAGGCCCAGCGAATCGCATTTTTCCACCGCTTCGGTGGGACGAATGGACCGCCCCTGCCACGTGTCCATATAGCGCAGGCGGAGGATTGGAATCCGCGTGAGGCCAGCCTTCAGGAGCCGGGGCTGGCTTGAAAATCCGGCTTCCAGAGCGAGCCTTCCCAGGCTTGCCGACCAGAGCCCTTTCATGTGCAGCCGGAAAATTCCTCCGTGGCGCAGGACGCGCGCGGATTCCGCAAAGTAGCCAAAGATCGAGGCTTTGTCCGGCACGTGCTGGAACACCGCGAAAGAGAAGACGAAGTCGATGCTTCCAGTGGGAATGCCTCTCAAGTCCGCGCCGGAAACGGCCTGGAAGGTGGCCCGCGGAAAGCCATAGAGTGTCGCCTTGCGGACCATCTCGGGGGAAACGTCGACGCCGATGTAGTTGTCGAAGTCGGCGGCCATCCATCGCGCAATTCGCCCAATTCCACACCCGATCTCAAGAGCGGCTTTATCGCGCGGATCAAACTCCATTTTCTTCAAGAATGGTTTCACGAACCGCTCATAGTCGCATCGGCCGGAGGCAAAGAATGCGCCTTCCTCGTTGGGAATGTCGGGCCAGTTGATGTAGGCGCGCGGATTCTCGCGGGCGCGCGTATCCCAGTCGCGCCGGATCGCCGCCAGCCAGTCATTGGTGGAAGCGGGGGACTCTCGATCGAGGTGTCTACCCGTCTTACTCATAGATACCTTTCGGCGGCCGCTCCGTGATTGGTTCCGAGGCGCCCAAGCAATCACTCGCTTGCCGACAACAGATCCTCACACGCGGCTCGCACTTCGTCCACTTCGATCGCGGCAATCGAGCGAGATCCGCCGACCTCCATGGTCTTGTCTCCGCGAACTGCGCGGAACCTAGCACCGGTTTCGACGACACGGTGCTCGGTGCCCCAAGGCCGCCACTGCGCGGGATTCGTCGAACCGTAAATGACAACGCTCGGCCTTCCCGCGGCGGCCGCCAAGTGCGAGGGACCCGAATCGTTGCCCACAAAAAGGACCGCACCCGCGACCAGCGCAATCAGTTCGCGCAGGCCAAGGCCCGCGGGAACAAGGGCGCAACCGCGCATCTCATTCCGCACCTCGGACGCAAGTTCCTCTTCCTGCCCCCCCAGATTCACCACACTCGCGATGCCCCGCGTGTCGCGCAGCCACCGGGCAATCGCGGCGAATTTCGCAGCGGGCCAGCGCATCGTCGTCAGGCGAGCGCCCGGCTGCAACACCGCATAGGAGGCGCCGGGCGGAATGCCGTTCTGCTCGAGCAAGCCGGCGACGCTTTCGGCGGCGTCTGCCTGAGGAAAAATCTGCGCGCGTGGAATCGGCCCACGCGGCAAGCCCGTCCAATAGAATTGCGATAGACGGTGCTCTACGGTGTGCACGATGGGCGTTCCATAAAAGTCACGCGCATCCGGCACCTGAACGTTATATACAAAGGAAAACTGAAAGCCCTTCCAGCCCACGCGCAACGCAGAGCCTGACGCCGCCGTCAAGAGCGCGCTGCGCGGCCCGCCATGCTGGTTGAATACAATGGGAAATCGCCGCCGGCGTGCGGCAGCCACGGTGGAGGCGAAACCAACCGAAAAAAGAACGTCCGCAACAGCGGGATTGCCATCGAGCGCCGCCGCGAAGCGGGGTTCGATCAGCATACAGATCCGGAGGTCGGGCCTCCAGACGTGCAAGGCGGCAATGGCCGGCGTTTCCAGAACGATGTCGCCTAACGATCGCAGCCGCGCAATGAGAACCTCGGCACCCCGCGGCAGATGCGGGAGCAGGGAGGATGGTTCACTGGGCTTCAATGCGCGCTTCGTCGACCAGCATGATCGGGATGTCGCCCCGAATGGGGTAAACACGGCGGCAGCCGCCGCACTTCAAGCCTTGTTCGTCACCGGTCAGCTTGACGGGAGTCTTGCACAAGGGACAAACCAGAATATCGAGCAATTCCTTCGAAACAGCCACCCTATCCTCCGTGCCTTCGCAGATTCCGATCGTTATTTTTGCATGTCCCGCCGCCGCTCGGGCAATCGCGTTGTGGATGACGATGCGGTCATACTACGAGCAATCTTCGACCCTTCGCAACCCCTGTTACGAGAAAGCGTTATTCGCCCGGAACGGAGCCGGTGGTCACCATCCGGTCACGCGGATCGCTTCGCTGCGCTCAGGCTGGTTTGACAGATGCTCGAGGCGCAGCGCGACTTGCGCTTTCCACTCCGCACCAGCCGCGAGTTCGATGGGCCATACCGCGATCACCTGAGAACCTTGGTAGATCCGCTCGAAACCCTCCTCTGATTCCGACACGGTCTCGATGGGAGCGATCCAGAAGGTGTGCGCGCCGGGAGCCTCGATCTGCGCGCTGATTTGCTGCCATCGATCGACAACGCTCAAGTCAACAGCAGGCACTGCGGCGCCCCATCGCAAGGGGAACTGCTTGCCCCCTGACTGAAAGTAGCGGTCCGGCGCAGAGGGCGCGAGAAGGTTGATGACGACCTCGACGCCTACGTTGATCGATACGGTGCCCGGGCCGCTCCGCCGGAGGACCATACCGCACTCGACGTCGAAACCTTTTTCGGTCGGGAGGAATGACACAATTTTCTCCGCTAGCCATTCCGGACTCTCGGCAGCAAGCGTCAACTGTTTATCGGAGATATTCTTCACCATGTATCGGCCGCCGGCCACAGCCGCATCTTCGCCCAATTGGATCGAGGCGCAATCCTGGTAGGTCTTGTTGGGGCCGAAAACGAGCAAGCGAAAACAGTGGCGGGGCCAGCGATCGTAATACAGCCAGCGCTCCAATCCCTCCTCTTTTACACGCCGCTGATCGTGGATGGACTGCACGCCGGCCGAATCATTCTGCGCCAAGTTTTTCAGGGCATCGTGATAGGCTTCCGGCCGCCGCATGAGGGAATTGATCAATGTCGCGCCGGACGGTCTGAAATCGAGCGCGCTGATCGTGCCGCCGTCGCCGGGCGCCACCAGTGCCGCGTACTTGTCGGAGATAAAATAAACCTCGTCGCGGCCATCGCCATCGAAGTCGAAGGCCGCCGCCTCGGCATAATCATGCTTCCGCTGCTCCAGGCGGTCGGCAATTGCTTCCGCCTGAACCAAGGGACGCCACACCGCCGTGCGCAGGTGCGGGGAATAGAGACCGCCAAAAACGCCGTGCCAATACGCATCGTTGCATTGCGCGCGCAACAGAAGGTTCGCGGCCTCCTCGCGCTCCTCCGCGAAGCCTTTCTCGCGCCGGCGGCTGTGCGCCAGCTTCTTCACTTTCTCCGAAACATGCAGCATTTTCTTGTGCATTAAGTTCGATTCGGAATATTTGCTGAAGAAGTTGCGCCACACGCCTCCACGCAGGAACGGCACAGCGTCCGGCCGCGATGCAAATTCTTCCACCAGCCTATGAAAGCGTCGGCGCGCGGCAGTCGGAAGGGCCCATTCCATCATTTCGGTATAGGACGCGGTGGGCAGGTCCGCGCGGCCAAGCGGCGCGTGAGAGGCAACAGCATTCCCGGGAGTGGAGACTTCCAGCCAATCGCTACATCGTTCGAGTGCCTGAAAAAATCTCTCGAGCCAGCCATGGCAATAGCAGAGATCGTAGGTTCCCGGCCATACACCGAACTTCTCAAGGTCGTCGCCCATCGCGGCAAATCCGCCTGGGTGCTCCCTTGACGCCGCGCGCAGGAAATCAATCGTTTCGCCAATCTCACGGAAAGGAATCAGGTACCGCAATGTTCTCAGGCCAGGCATCACTTTGACGGTGTGGCCAAGGTCTTCCGCCGTGTAGTACCCATGCATCTGACCGGGTTCGAAGCCGGCCCCGAGAAAATGATTGTCGTCGAGCAGCGTGTATTCGACCCCCGCCGGCGCCAGAGACGATGGAATGTGCGGCTCCCACACCCGCTCCGTGAGCCACGCGCCGCGCGGTCGCGCCGTGAAATGCCTCTCGATGTAATCCGCCAGGCGGGTGATTTGTTCCAGACGATCCTGCGGCGGAATGGAAATCAGAACCGGCTCGTAGAAGCCGCCTCCGACCATTTCCACCTGACCGCTTTTCACCATCGAGGCGAGCCGCCCGAAATATTCCGGGTGAGCCCGCTCGATCCATTCAAGCAGCGGCCCGGAATAGTGCAGACCGGCGCCGATGGCAGGATGCCGCTCCAGGACGTCCATGAAGGGCAAATACGAACTTGCGTATGACCGCTCGAATACGTCGTCGAAATTTCCTATGGGTTGATGCGCGTGGATCAGAAGAACCAGCTGGAATTTGGGCACCGGGGACCTCACCGCAGCGCTACAGAATAACCCGAGAGCCGATGAGTCACCAACACAACAGAACGCGTCCTTGCGTCAGACGCCAATATGCGTTCGAGTCTCCGTTGCTGTTGCAAACTGCGAAAGACGCTCCACCAGCCGTTGCATGGCGGCCGAGACAGAGACATCGTCGGCGCTCGATGGGGCATACACTACGATCAGAATTTCCTTTGCCGCCTCGGTGATCATGGTACGCGTTGAATCGCTGATCGGGCTGCCAAATGGTCCCTCCGCGTCGGCGAGCACCGGCCGACCCTCCAGATGCCACGTGCGCTTTCCGATGCCTTCGTATCGCTCCCCTGCGGAACCATGCCTAAACACAATCGGCGGCTTGATTTTGCCACGGTCGTAGCACCCATAAGGCCAGCCGGTTTCAATCGAACCGAGATTTCCCATATCGACCACGTTGGACACCCGGTAGAGGCCCTTGCCCTGGACCACTCTTCGCAGGAGGGCCTCCGACGACGGGCGATACTTGCCGGGGTCCATATCCCAGGCGCGAAACATCGCGCGAACCGCGCGAACCGGTTGCGCCTTCGCCAAACCTTCCACGGTGAACTCGCCGCGCTTTTGCTCACAAACGTCCTGCATCAATCGTGCGAGGGCTTCCTCCACAACACGGACCCGCACTCCGTCCGCTTCGATTGCTCCTAGCTTGATTCCCGGCAGTTCTACCCGAATTTCCATCGCTTTCGTCTTCTGGCCTTACTTTCCCGATCTGCTCAAAGTGCACATGAAAGGGGGGGGCGATTGTGACGCCATACGTCAGAGCAAACACGCGCAGTGGCGGCAAGCCAGAAAGCAATTGCACTCTCACCCTTCAATTTGCCGTGTTCAAAACCGCAAAGTTTGCAGCAAACAAACTCATAGGTACTCGGGACTCGCGCCATAGACGCGATCGTCCGGCGTTTCGTTCTTGAACTTGACGCAGTCCCCACCCGGGGCGATTTCCAGCCCGGGTGGATCTCCTTTGGCCGCCCCCGGGCGGGAGCGTCGTGATGGGGATGCCAAGCTCTTTGTCGTCCGCCGTCACGCGGATCTCGACGGCTTCGCCGACCTTCACATGGACCGCGGACGGGCTAAACTGGTCATTGGCGGCGGTCATTTCAATCTTTCTGCGTTCGATAGAGCAATGTGCAGCGCTGGAGTGTTCGCCAGGTGTGTGGTTCTAGGCGGCCATCAGCCAGCGCGCGCGAACACGGCCTGCCTGCTATCCAGTTCTTGTTCATCGGCTTGCGCCTGTGCTCCGCGCTTCTTATCCCACGTCACTTCGCAGCGCGGCCCTTGCGCTCCGCTATCACTTCACCCCATCGGCTCGCGAACAGGACTTGCACCTCCCGGCTGGAGAACATGTTCGGCACACAAAAAGAAAGCGCCGCAGATTTTCACCTGCCGCGCTTCACAGACAATTCGCGCTGGGTCCGCGGGACGCGCCCGCGCTACTTTTTCTTATACCAGTCCGCGTTGATGGGGGTGAAGCTCGTCCACTTCTCCGGAAGGTCTTCCAGCGCGAAAATTGCGGTCACCGGACACACGGGCACGCAGGCTCCGCAGTCGATGCATTCGTCGGGATTAATGTAGAGCTGCTTTTCGGCTTCGTATTCTGGCTCATCCTTCCGAGGATGAATGCAATCTACCGGACACACATCCACGCAGGCAGTGTCCTTGGTTCCTATGCACGGCTCGGCAATCACGTACGCCATCGAACGATCTCCTCGCAAAAGGGCTGTATGAAGGCCTGATCTGCGATTCTATCGTATTGCTCAGAAGCGATTTTGTACACCCCCAATTATGACCCGACACAAACGGCGCGGTGATCGCGAAATCCCGGCCGAGCCTTACTGCGATCGCGAGACCTTCGGTCGTGTCCCCATCTGAATTTCTTGGGCCCCGACGGCGGCATTCAAAGTGCTCCGAATCCGTCCAGATAGAATCTGCCCGCTGGATTTCGCCGCCGCTTCCAATGCTTTCAAATCCTCCACCGGGAAACGCAGCGGCATGATCCGGCCCTTCGCTTCGCCCCTGGCTAGTTGGGGGGCCCGAGTTTCTTGGCTTTCTTCTGCGGCGCAAGGTTTCTGAACTCCGGAACGGTTGCGGCCCTAGCGTCTAGCAAGGCGGGAAGTTACAGTTCTCCTGCTGCAGCCTTCCGCTTGTGCGCCGAGAATTGCCTCCATAGAGCCTGTGCCGACGAAAATATGCGCATGCAGCGGAAGCTCGCAGGCGGAGAAAAGGTAGAAATCAAAACATGGAAACCGACGACGCGAGAGCTCTACCCGTCTATAGCCAATGCGACGCAGAGAATCCCAATTAGGGCGCTACGGGGCTTTCCATTTTGTTTCCGCTAGCACCCGTCGAACCGATAGAATAACCGGGGGATATTGGAAGGTGGAGGCAACGATGCGTTTCTGTTTATCCGGCTGGGCGCTGCTTGGATTGCTTTGCATGACCACACCAACCGGGCTGCGCGCCCAGGCCCCTCCGGCCGCCCGAGCTCCCCGTGGAGCGGTGGTTGACCCTGCTCTCATCGACCTTGCGGGATATAACAAGCTGCTGGCGAAATATCGAGGGAAACCGCTCCTAGTTACCTTCTGGGCCACCTGGTGCGAGCCCTGCCGCGATGAGTTTCCCATGGTGGTGGAACTGGCGAAACAGTACGCTCCGCAAGGTCTTTCGGTCTTTGGCGTCAGCCTCGACGCCAACGCGGACATGCACGTGGTCCGGCATTTCCTGGCCGATTTTCGACCGGTCTTTCTCAACTACCGCCAGGATCCGCAAATCGACGTCGACGAGTTCTACCACGGCGTGAATCCGAACTGGGAGGGCAGCATGCCGGAAACAATTTTCTACGGGCGGGACGGGCGGATCGCCGTGCATTTCACCGCCGAACAGTCGCGCCAGAGATTCGAGCAAGCCATCCACGCGATTCTGGGAACGCGATCTTCCAGCAATCGCGCCGCTTCATCGCCGGCCGCGGGCGGTTGACAGACGCTTCGCGAGGCTTTCCCTATTGCCAATTCCCTGTCGTCATAACGTGTGTTCGGCGAGGAATTTCTCGGCATCCATGGCCGCCATGCAGCCAGAACCTGCGGCCGTGATGGCCTGACGGTAGTGATGATCCTGTACGTCGCCGGCCGCGAACACACCTTCGACGCTCGTTTTCGGCCCGTCATGGGTGACGAGGTACCCGGCATCATCCATGGCAAGCTGCCCCTTGAACACTTTGGTGTTGGGATCATGGCCGATGGCCACGAACAAGCCTTCGACCTCAATTCTTGAAACGACGTTGGTTTCCACATTGCGCAACTGAACGGCGTCGACCGACTTGTTGGCCACGTTGTGCACCTCCTCGACCACGTAGGGCGTCATGAACTTGATTTTTTCATTGCCGCGCGCGCGGTCGAGCATGATTCGGGTGGCGCGAAAATCATTGCGGCGGTGAACGATGGTCACGCGCTTGGCAAACTTCGTCAGGAAAGTCGCCTCCTCCATGGCCGTGTCGCCACCGCCGACAACCATGATCTCGCGGTCGCGGAAAAAGTATCCGTCGCATGTCGCGCAGGTGGAAACTCCGTGCCCCAGCAAGTGCTTCTCCGATTCGATCCCGAGCATCCGAGCCGACGCGCCCGCCGCGACGATCAGCGCCTCGCTCTGGTAGGTTTCTTTTCCGGCGATGATCTGGAAAGGCCGATTGCTTAAATCAACCGAAGACACCGCCCCTGACCGGAACTCGGTGCCAAAACGCTGAGCCTGCTTTCGAACCAGTTCGATAAACTCAGGGCCCAGGATCCCGTCCGGGAAGCCGGGGAAATTCTCCACGAGCGTGGTGAGCGCAAGCTGTCCGCCGGGCTCGTATCCATCGAGCACGACAGGTTTTAAGTCCGCCCGCGCGGTGTAGATGGCCGCCGTCAATCCCGCACACCCGCTGCCGATAATAATGACTTTATGCACCCGCTTCTCCTCGACGATTGGATGACTACCGCGTGCTCCACGACGCAGCGCTCAGAGAATGTCATTGTAACATCTCAGTTAAACGACGGTATTACCTGTCCTCGATCAGACGTGCTCCAAGCGTTTACAGCCTTCTGTTCTGATGGGTAACGAGGGCCTTCAGGGGCATCCCCACCCATCCTCAAACATTTGCGTCGAAGCAAGCGCTGAGCGATGATTGTGGCAATGGCGTCCGGTCAAACCCGCCTGATCGCTTCTCCTGGGGGCCTCTTCCGGCTGTTGAGCGAATTCATCCTCCTGCTGCTGGGCGCGCTTTTAATCCTTCTCGCTCTTACGGGTCGGGTTGGGCTTCCCGCGCGGCCTGCTGCTTTGATCCTCCTGGGGGTGCTGTTCCTCTACTGGGGCATCCGCGCGTGGATGCGCCGCGAATCCGGCTCGACTCACGCGCCAACGCACCTCCGCGCCGGCTCACTTGTTCTGGTAGGGTTGCTCGTGCTGGGAATTCCGCTGCTGCCTTTGCACCATGCGAATCTGCTGCTGGGAATTGCCGGCGGAGTGCTGGTGTTGCGGGGAATCGCGAGCGCATTGTTGTCCTTTCCAAGAGCCTGACAACGATTTCTACGCTGTTTGAAAACTCGCGATATCCAGAACACGGCGCGGAGGTTCTCGCCGCCGCCGTCGCTGCCCTTCTGGGCCCTTTTGGGCTTGCCAGCTTGCCCGGTTCCCGCTAATCTCCAGCCAGCCATGAGGAAATAGACTAGCCCCGGCCAGCCTCTGCTGGCGCTGCTCCCAACCTAAACGCTCGCAACCACACCTTCAGGAGGACGTGATGCTAAAGGAATTCAAGGAATTCGCAATGCGGGGAAATGTTCTCGACATGGCCGTCGGCATCATTATCGGCACGGCCTTCGGGCGCATCGTCACGTCGCTCGTCAACGACATCATCATGCCGCCCATCGGCCTGGCAGTGGGGAAGGTCGACTTCTCAAGCCTTTTCATCAATATCTCCGGCACGTCCTATGCAACGTTGGCTGCCGCCAAAGCGGCAAACGCCTCCACGATCAATTATGGTTCGTTTCTCAACACCGTCATCGATTTCGTGATCGTCGCATTGGTGATTTTCCTGATGGTCCGGCAGGTCAATCGCTGGAACAAACCTGCTCCCGTCGTGGCGCCCACGACAAAAGAGTGCCCGTACTGCGTCTCGCAAATCGCGCTCAAGGCTTCGCGCTGCCCGAACTGCACCTCCGAGCTGCGCGCGTAAGGAAAGCTGGTCAACCGGAATTCGGCAGCAGGAACCGGCTGCTAAAGGGAGGTCTTCACGGTCGCGCCGAATTCCCGCTGGCATTGCTCGCAGGGACAAATCTCGCGCAGATGGCCGAAGCTGTAGATTCCTGTCGCATGCCCGTCGGAATAGTCGATTTGCACCGCATAATTGCCGACGGGTTTTGCAGATTTCGCCGTGACGCGCGGCTTGAACATGGGGAGCAGGTCCGCGCGATGGCCTGTCTTGGCCTTTCTCTCGCGCTCGTCGTTGCACATCGCGCAGGGACAATTGTCCCGCAGGTAGGGGAAGGTGTAGCGGCTGGCGTGACCGTCCGCCCAGGTGACTTCGATGCCTTCACCCGTCGTGACATTTACTTTCACGCTTGCCGGTTTCTTGCGGTCATCCAGGGGTATCGGCACGGCTCCATTCTATCAGACGGAGTTACCTCGAATTCCGCAATGGAGCCGCGCCGACGGCCGGATAAGCCGTCCCATCGCTGCGGCCCACTCCTAGCCTAATTGAGCAGCCTGTCGCCCTGGGCCATGAGCGTCATGCGCGGCCACAGAGGGCGGCAGGGCGTCGGATTCCACTTGGAGGCGTCTGTCTCGCGCCTGAATTGCC
>JBEKBP010000043.1:0-35489 GCA_050015335.1 Candidatus Acidiferrales bacterium
ACCTTCCCTCAAAACAAAAAACGGGCCAGCTACCTAACCGTCCCCCGCGAAACAATCCCGCAGCTCCCGACCTAAATAAACTTCATCGCTTTTTTGCCAAGGTGTGAGAAATAGCGGCTAGCTGCGGGCGAGGTTGCCTACGCCGCCCAGCAGTTCGGCTCGTCCCTGCTCGGCATCGAGATCGGCAATGAGTGCGATCTGTACGGGGATGCGGGAAGCTACTTCGCGGGCAACTGGTCACTCTCACAGTTCCTTACTCTCTGGAGCCAATTCCGCGCGGCGATTCTTGCCAGTACGCCCAGCGTACCGATCACCGGTCCGGCCGACGCAGGCAACGAGTCGACGTGGACCGTTCCGTTCGGCCAGGCTGTAACCAAGAGGGAGATTACGCTGCTCACCCAGCACTACTATCGTGCCAACGGTGAGCTGGCCACTTCTACCGCGGCGTATCTCATCACGCCGGACCCGACGCTGATCGCAGATCTTGCGATCCTTGAGCCCGGCGCCGAAAGCATCGGTATCCCGTACCGGATGTCCGAATGCAACTCCTTTTACAACGGAGGCGCGAGCGGCGTCAGTGATTCCTACGCATCGTCGCTCTGGGTCATCGACTACCTCTTCAACTGCGCCCAAGGCGGAGCCTCTGGTGTGAATTTCCACGGTGGTGGCAATGGTCCGGGATACACGCTGATCGCTGACAACGCTGGCAGCGTCGTCGGCGCTCGCCCCGAGTTTTACGGCATTCTGCTGTTCACCCTAGCCGGCCAGGGTGCCCTTTACACAACGCAGCTCTCCGCCGGGTCGCTCAACGTCACTGCCTACGCGGTCAAGGAATCTTCAGGCGACTTAAACCTGATCGTCGTCAACAAGAATCTTACCCAGAATCTCCAGCTCACGACGCAACTTCCCCAGAGCACCAACTCCGCCACGCTCCTCGCCATGACCCAGCTCACGAGCGGAGCCACGACGCCGGATCTTTCAGCCACCTCGGGCGTCACCATCCAGGGTGCTAGCGTCAATCCGGACGGCACGTTTTCTCCCGCAGCCGCCTACACCCTCGAACCTAGTGCCTCCCAGCTCACCTGCTATGTTCCTGCCCTCAGCGCGGTTCTAATTCAGATTGCCTAGCTAAAACTGCGCCGGTACGGGCAAACGGCAAGCTCGGCGGGCGACCCAAGAAAGCCCACGCCGCCGGCGTGAGCATCCGCATCCATCACACGAAATGAGGGCCGACGACTATCGCCATTGACGCACATGAGCGCATCACCGCGCCCGCCAGGCCAATCCGAGTTGCCCGGCTGATGACGGCCGCGCAAGTAAGTGCCATGGTTCGGCTCTCACCTAATCCTGTTCAGGCCCGCGTTCTGCCTTAATCAAAGATCAGCAGGTCAGTATTGAAGCCTCCGCGCTGATTACGATGGTTGCAAAGGACCGCGGTCTCAACATCCTCAAGCTGGAACTCGCCGCAGACCTCTCTGACCTTCAGCGAAATATGACCGAGCTGCTGAGTTCCGAATTGGATAAAGATGATCGCTGCGTGACCGCATAGCCATCGAAAACGCCACGCTAACCCCCGTTGATTCGGCGAGCCTGGCGGTCGTTCAGCTTCATTATGAGCGGTGGGGGTGCGTCAAGGTATTCGGGAAACAACAGGCCGAAAAGCTCATCGGCGGCAACGCCTCGATCCAGATAAAACTCGCGCCGGCGGTCGAGGATAACAATACGGAGCTTCGCCTCGTGCCTGAGATTGGGCCGATTGATGCGGATGGCTCCTTGGGTGAACTGCTTCGCTCGGGGACCGAAGCCGAGGCGGTCAGCTTTGTCGTATGCATTGCGATCGGACTCGACACCGGCACCGCCGCTCAGGATTATGTTGGCTCGTACGGCGGCGACGCGAAGCTGTTGAGCGAGAGCTTGGAATACGTCCAGCGAACATCGAGCCAGATTCTCAACGCCATTCATCCGACGTGATCGGTTGCCGGGGCCTCGAATACTTAAATCGGCTTGTCGTGTTATCCTCATCCACGTTTCGGAGCTTACGGATGAGATATGTAACGTACGTGGCAAAGATTGGCTCATTTCTTAAAGGGCGGCGCCACTGTCAAGCCGCGCTTGTGGTAATTATTCTCGTCTGCTTCTCTCGGCCCTCATGGGGTCAAACCGCCGCCGCTTTCCAAGCGCAAGAGGCCCCCTCCCTCACCGGTCCATTGCAACGAGCATCTCGAGGAACTACTCAGCTCCACATCCTCTACGTCCATGGCATGGGAATTGACACGCCGAAGCACAGCAACGGCCCGCAAGACTTCGAAGTGTCGCAAGAATTCCGAACAAACTTCTGCAATGCGATCCACTGCCGGAAAACGGCGGGCCAGGTTAAGGGGGGCGAGTTTCTGGGAAGGTACTACGCCGACCAAGCCGATTTCGGCCCCGCCGCGGGGCCGCCCCCGCTGTTGTATCTCGGCAAAGATCTGTGGCAAGAGAGCGCCACTAACGACGAGTGGCACGCCGCAGCGCCATTTGTCGATCACTATAAGCTTGTCCGCAGAGATGGCACGTTTATCTACGTCGACGAAATCAATTGGTGGCCGCTGATTATGTCCGCGAAATGCCGTTTGATTGTCGACGCCGAGATAGCCCTCGTCGATCGCGACAAGAAACATGTTGCGACCTGCACTGCGAAGACCGTTGAGGAGGGGCCAAACGATCCGGATCCAAATCACCAACACAGATATAAATCGTTTGCGTGGATAACAGACGACCAAAAGCACGACCCGTCTTGGCCCGAGCCGGCGGTAATCAATCGGTCGCTAAAACAGAACATACTCGATTGGGGCTTTGCCGACGCGATTCTAGCCGTCGGACCGATGCGCCGATACCTTATCGAGGGCATTCGAGAAGTCGTTCTAGAGTCGCTTAGGCAGGCGGAGCAGAACCAGGAGAAGAACCCAGAGAAGAAGCCGGAGTTCGTCGTTGTCTCGCACAGCTTGGGCAGTTACCTGATGTTTTCCGAGCTTGATCTGCAAGACGACCCGCAGGAGGCGAACCACCCGGAATGGAAAACTGACTTCGAGAGACTTCTCGGCAAGACCTCGCAGGCCTACTTCATGGCCAACCAAGTTAGGCTCCTAGAACTCGCAAACTTGGATGACACCAAGAACGGAAATCTACTTGAGCATCTAAAGACCTGGGCCGATGCTCGCCGGAATGCTCATCAACCTACACCGCAAATTGTTGCCTGGAGCGACCCGGACGATCTGCTTACCTGGAAGGTTCCTGATCTGGAGCAAGACGTACCGGGCACGAACGGGGAATACGTGACAGTGCAGAATCGCCCGGCACAGAACGCATGGCGTTGGTTTTGGCTCCTGGAGAGCCCGACAAGCGCCCATACAAAATATGATCAGAACAAAAGCGTTCTCCGGATAATGGTTCCAAAACCGGATGCTCCTCCTGCGCCCCCGGCCGCAGAAGGCGCCAAGGCCGCTCCATAGGCGGCCCGCATTGCTGCATTGAAGCAATTGGAACGCTGATTTGACGAACGTGAATACCAACGCCATCCGACTGATGCAGAAGGTACCGCTTCGCGCGGGAATTCCGTCAGACACACCTCAACGCCGAGAATCCCCTCGGCACCATGCAAAGCATCGAATATGCGCTACGCTCGCTCGACAAGCTCGCGGAGCAGGAACAGGAGCGCGGCGCGCGTCTGGAGAAAACTCTCGCCGACTATCAGGCGCAACTCGATGCCGCGCTTGATCTTGATAAGAATGAAACGCAGATCGCGCCAGGGGCGGAGAATGGTATTGGGCTCGCGGGCGACGTTCTGTAAGCACCGTCCATCCCGCTGAGAGAGTCATCTGACTTCGATGAAGCACGGCGCTGGGACCGAGCCGGAAGTACGCAAGGATGTGGGAACGCCGTCGAACTAAGGCGCTCGCGGCTAACGCCGCAATAAGTGGTTTTCCCGTGATACCCTCAAAACGCTTATAGCCTCCGAAAGAGAGCTATCCGTCTGACGCTGGCTCCCCCACAACCAGTAATGCTCCAAGGTGCCACGCTTTCTTCCAACATAGAACTTGCCCAAGCAATTATTTCGATCCGGCGGCAAATTCAACAGGGTATCAAGACTTGGGCTGATCGGTTGGCATAATTCTTAGAATTGCCAGTGGAGTCTTAGCCCGAAGACTGACACTGGACCACGGTCACGGTTGAAGGCCGGGTCGTCGATGAACTGGTAGTCCACGGCCACATGGACAGTTTTCCAGACGGCGGCATCGTAGTAGGTTTCCAGAATTTTCTCCCAGCCATAGTTCAAATTGCCGTCGCCCGCCAGAATCCCCAATCCGCCGACCTCTAGAAACTCCTGCTCCACGCGCGTGATGCCGTTCGCCAGACCCGCCAGACCAAAGGTGTCCCCAGGCCGATGCCAGGATTGTCCTTTAAAGCTCAAACCCAGTGACGCCGTGTAATCCACATCGGTGAACATCCACGCTTCTTCGTGACCGTCACTCCAGCCCAGGCGCGAAAACACGCCGATGTTTTTCGCAAATTCCTGTTCCCAGTTCAACCCGAAGCCGTATTTGAAACGGTAGGCGCTCGCCGCCGAAACGTCCGCTCCCGCACCTTGGGCTCTCAGAATGGAAATGGCCCCCGAGTAGCTGTACATATCCGCTCGATTGCCATAGGCAAGAAACCGAATCGCCCCCGGACGAGTGTTGATGCCGTAACGGCGCTCAAATTCCGTCACCATTGCCCAGGCACGGAAAAACGGGCCATCGTGTCCCGAACTGTTATGTGGCCATGTGAGAATTTGGTCGTCTTCGGTAAAACTATTCTGCCTACTCGGCACTTGGAAAAATCCGTAGCGCAAAGTCCATTTCGGCTGATTCAATTCCACGGCAAGTCCGGTGTCGAATCCGATGACATCCGCCGGATAGTCCCACGCCAGGTTGGTAACCAACCCCCAATTCATGAATTGCGCGCGCGGATCACCTGCGTAAGCGTTGGTGTCGAAAATGTCGGTGGCCGCGAACCGTCCAAGTGTGAACGTCAGTCGTGAAATATCCTGTTCTCCAGCCAGTGAGAGCTGGTCGTTGGGCGTGTCCTCTCGCTCGCCGCCCAAGTCGATGGTTTGCCGAATGAATAGGCGCGCGATGGTACCGTTGGGGACCGCAGTGCCAATGCGGTACGCTTCCCCGCTGGGAAAGCCTTCTATCCCGAGCACATTGTTAAGGCCAAATCCCTGCCACATGAGGCCGTCAATGTACACTTCAGCCCCACTCCATAAGCGAAACCCGGCCATCAAATCCAGCGAAACGGTTTCGCGCGCTTCACTGCCGGTGGGCAGGCTTTGTGGCCCGGAATACCGCGCGGAGACACCGGGATAACCCTGGACGAGATCGGTGTTTTGAACGTGGAAATTCCAAATCTGGTCTGGCCCCTTGGCCCCCTCTGTGGCACTTGATGTCGTTTGCGTCGCTGGAATTGCCACTGCATCCGGCGCCGCCGACGAAGTTGCGTCGGTGGTTGGATCGGAACCGGCAGCGAGAGTCGCGCGGCCCCAGCCAGGGGAACCGTTGTAGAGCGTAAAGATGCGCGTCGTTGCCCTCTGGGCTTGCGGCGTTAAGCTGTTCGGCCCGTATTCTGCAGGAAATGCCGGGTGCCATTGAAAAACAACATTTGCTTGGGCGGGAATCCCCCAACGCGATGTATCGGAGTTTGGGAAAATAGTGGTTTGATCGGTGGCAACATCGCTTTCGGCAGTTTGTGCCGCAGTGCCCTGCGCCGACGCCAGCGCCGGGCGCAGCAGAAGACCTACAAAAAAAGCCCAGCGCACATGTTTGGCAAAACAACGAAACGCAACGCTCCCGAGTCCGGGCTGTCTCACCCCTTGGAGGGCATGGCCAACGCAGTCAGCCAAATTCACCTGGGAGAAAAACCCCCGCAGAGATATCACTACAATCTTGTTCTTCAGGCCGAGCGTCATGATTCTCTCATCCTAATCCGGTGAAGTCTCACCTTACTGTTATTTTCATGATCGTGGGCATGCTCGTACTGTCTTGCATTCCACTCACGGAACGGTTTCAGCAGCTTCATCAACACCGATTGCAAGCCGGGCGATACGTCTCTTCGGATCTTCAATCTCGTCGGCGATTGCGCAGTCGCTGACGCCGTAGAGTCCGGTGTCTTCGTGGCCTTGCTGACACTCGAAAGCTGTCATCGTGGGATCAATCCAGATCGAAACGAGTGGAGCCCTTCCGTCGTCGTGCAGCGGCACCCAGACGCAGTACGGGCTCGGACGTGTCGCGAAGTTCTGGCAATTGTTTGTAAAATTGTGCATAGACCCCTCCTCCTAGGAGACAGATCTGCCATCATCGCGCTCAGGAAAAGGCCTCGCGAGGTTAGAATCAGTTTCTAGGTGGGGATCTTTACTTCGACCCTAAAGATTCCCACTCGCCCGGGTTTGCTTGTTCCGCGAGAGCGAGCGGGAATTCAGGGGTGCGTTGTGCTAGGCTCGCCGATCACGGAGTTCCAGGCGGCTATTGCCTGGAGGTTCTGGCTCTTGAATCAGGGTCTCCATTTGATCTATTTTTCTCGGCTTTTGTTTTCAGCCTACAAGGCTGATACCATACCCCTAGAGGGTAGTCAAGAAAAATGTCACACTTATCGCGAGAGAAATTGGGTCTCCTCAACCGAACGAAGAAAGTCATCGGCCAGCTCGAATCCGTGCTGCGTGCATTGAACGACGACTTAACCTGCACTGACGTGCTTCAGCGCCTAGCTGCAGCCCGGGGAGCAATCAATAGCCTCATGGGCGAACTCATGGAAGACCATATTCGCAATCACATGCCTCGCAAAACAAAGTCTTCGGAAGAGGCAGCCGACGATCTCATCGAGATTGTCCGTACTTATCTGAAATGACCTGCCCGAGGTGATCAAGTGCGTGTCTGCAGCTTAGCCGAAGTTCGTCGTGCGCCGTAAGCCGCCAATGAGAAATGACCCAAGGCCGTCTCTTCGCGGTGCCGCTTTGTGGCTTAGGTGAGGTTTTGAACTCACGAGCGATTATATTTCAAAAACATGATCTAGCGGCACACCACAACATTCGGCTCGGTCGTGAGCAGGAAGGAACAGGAGAAGCCGCTGAACGACGGCGGTGAGCTCTCGAAGGCCCACACCTCAAAGCGAGAATTCAGCGTATCTTCGAGGCCTTTGCTTCGGCATGTCAGTTTCTCTAATCTCGCCTGCCGCACTCCACAAGATGGCGACGGTGTTTCCACCTGACGCATAACCGTGCCACTCGCTGATATGCCCTTCGGTCATCGGGACTTAGAACCACGGCTTGGCGACTGCTCATCAATGGGTAACGCCGATTTGGTAGTTCAGCGCCGAAATCGCGGTCTCGTAGTCGTACTTGGCGCTGGCTTGCGTGATTTCAGCTTGGGTCATATTCAGCTGGGCCTGGCTCAGCTCGATGATGGAACTGAGGCCGAGCTTGTAGCGCTGCTGCGCGAGATCGAGGGCCTGGGTGGCTTGACTCAAGAGTTGATCGGTTACGGCAAGGCGCTGGAATTCCGCGTTGGCGTCGAGCCACGCCTTCCGAACGTCGCGGACCACGCCGTTCTGCACGTCGCGAAGATACTGCTGCTGGGCCTGAGCTTCGGCATTGGCTTCGGCGCGCAGGGCGCTGAATTGATGGCCGTTGAATAGCGGAATATTTACGTTGAAGCCCGCCGCAGCATACCGGCTTCCCAGCGGCTCTTCGCGAACGGGGGTCAAGCCCGCGGTGCCTACCGCGGAGATTGTCGGGAACCACAGATCCCGCTCAGCGGTTGCGTAGCTTTGCGCCGAACGAACGCTCAGACGCTCGCTGATCAATTCCGGTCGGTTTTGCAATGCTTGCGCGATCAGATCCGAAATATTGGGTGAAGGAGCCGGCGGCACCGCCTCCTCCGCTAGGGTGAATGTTCTTTCCTGTTCGTAACCCAAGGCCGTGGAAAGATCCGCGTACGACGCTTGTACTCCGTTTTGCGCCTCAATGAGCAGAAGTTGGGCCTGAGCCAAATCCACATTGGCAAAACTCACGTCCAGGCCCGATCGCAGCTTATTTTGCTTGAGTGCCGTGATTTGATCGGAGATGAGCTGGCGGTTTCTTACGGTTTCCTCGGCAACTTTCAGCACGGCTTCGGCGCGCAACACTCCGTAGTACGCGCGGTCAACACTGAGCAACACGTCCGCCCGCGAGGTGGTGACATTTTCCTGCTGCGCTTGCGCGTGCAGGCTGGCGCTCTTTACCAGTTCGTGAGTGCGGCCGAAGTCGGTGACGAGCTGTCCGACGGTGACGCCATTCGAATAGCGGTCGTAGATGGTCGGGTTATTCAGGGCGCCGGCGGCAATGCGGCTGTCGTGTTCCGCCTCCGCGCCGGTAAGACTGCCGAAGGCTTGCGGGTAGTACGCAGAGCGCGCTTGCGTCACCTGAGCCCTCGCGGCAGCGGCCAGGTAACCGGCCGCTTGAATCTGGGGATGATTGTCGATGGCGATTTTCTCGGCATTGCCCAGAGACAACGTCTGCGCATTTTGCGCCACGCACGGGATCGCGGCCAGCGCGAAGAAGAAACAATATGAAATCAAATGACGCGGGGACATTAATGCGCCTCCTCTGGCAAAACCTGCAAACTCTGAGCCGGACGCCGCTGATAAATCAAAAGGTATGCTGCTGGAACGACGAAGATCGTGAGAATGATGGAGGAAATCAGTCCGCCGATGATGACGCGTGCCAGCGGCGCATAGGCTTCGCTGCCGGTTTCCAATTTGAAAGCCATGGGCAGCAGGCCGACGACGGTGGCGAGTGAAGTCATAAGGATGGGACGAAGCCGAATGCGGCAGGATTGCGCCACCGCTTCGATTAACGTGCGGCCCTGGCTGCGCAGCACATTCGCAAAATCCACGATGAGAATGCTATTGGAAACGACCATGCCCTGCAGCATGACGATGCCCATGAGCGATTGAATGTTCAGAGTGGTTCCGGTGCAGGCGAGAGTGAAGATCACGCCGACCAGGCCGGTAGGAATGGCCAGCACGATCAGGAACGGATCGCTGAACGAGGCAAATTGCGCGACCAGAATCAAATATACGAGGAGAATTGCCAGCAAGAGTCCGAGCGCGAAACTGCGGAACGAGGATTCCATGGTGACCACCAGGCCGCGTACATCGATGCGGGTGTTCGGCGGAACTTGGGTGCTGGCGATGATTTTGGAAATTGCTTTGGCTGGACCGCCGATGTCTTCGCCTGTGGACGCCACGTAGATGTCGAAGGTGCGCTGCAATTGATAGTGGTCTACTTCGGTGGGAGTTTGAATCTGGATGACGTCGGCGACCTGGCTAAGGAAGGTCGGCATTTTCAGATCCGGAGAGTGCAGCGGCATGGCCTTCAAGTCTTCAATGGACTTCACCTGATTTTCCGGATACTGCACGCTGACGAAATAATTGTTGCCGGTCTTGGGATCAACCCAATAACTGGGCGCGATCATGACGTCCGAGGTGAGCGAGGTAATCACGTTGTCTACGATTTCCTTTGGGCTGAGTCCGAGCTGGCTGGCGCGTTCCCGATTTACTTCCAGCTTCAACGCCGGATAGTCCATATCTTGCGGAATATAGACGTCCGACACGCCGGGGACTTTCTTGATTTGGCTCGCCAGATTCTGGGCAATGGCCTCGCCGGTTTTCAGATCCATTCCGCTAACCTGGACGTCGATCGGAGCGGGCATGCCCTGATTTAGCACGGCATCCACCAAACCGCCCGATTGAAAATACGTGCGCAACTGCGGCAACCGCTTGGCAAGTTGCTCGCGCACCTGCTGCATGTAAACAAAACTGCTGACGCTGTGGTCCTCGGTGAGGCCCACATTCACGGTGGCCGTGTGCATTCCGGAGTTCGGCGTGAACAGAGCGGAAAGGTCGGGGAAAACGCCGATGTTGGAGACGATAGTGTCGAGGTCCGACGGCTTGACGGTTTTGCGGATGGTTTCTTCGACCTGTTTGATGTAATCGTTGGTCACTTCGATGCGCGTGCCGGTGGGCGCTTTGACGTTGATGACGAATTGACCGGCATCGCTGCGCGGAAAGAAGGCGACGCCGATCAAAGGCGTGAGCGCAAAGCAGAAGACAAAGAAAATCACGAAACCCCACACAACTTCGCGAGGACGTTCGAGAGCCTTGCGCACACAGCGCTCATACACATCCAGCATCCGGTCGAAGCGAGCATTAAAACCCGCGTGAAACCGCTGACTCCACGATTTAGTCGCATGCGCCGATTCTTTCCCTAAGTTGTGGACGGCCTTCAAAAAATGAGCGCAGAAAAGAGGCACGACGGTTACGGCGTCGAAATAGGAAGCGAATAATGCGATTACCACGGCTAGAGCGAGTGCCGAGAACAGGTATTTGCTTACACCGAAAAGGAAAGTGACCGGGAAAAACACCACGACCGCTACGAGCATGATGGCCAGCACCGGCAACGCCACTTCGTTCGCGCCGTTGATCGCCGCCGTCTTGGGATCTTCGCCCTGTTCGATATGCCGGTAAATGTTCTCCAAAACCACGACGGAATCGTCAATCAAGCGCGAGAAAGCCAGGGCCAAGCCGCTGAGGACCATGCTGTTAATCGTCTTGTCGGCAGAATGAAGGACGAAAAAAGTGATCATCACGGAAAGTGGAATCGAGAGGAAGACCGCGGCCGTCGCACGAAAGCTTCCCAAGAAGACCCAGATCATGATGGCTGTGAGCAACACACCGATTCCGCCTTCGCGCAATACCGTGCCGATGGCGCCCTTGACGAAAACAGATTGGTCAAAAACGACGTGTGTTTTCAGCTGCGCGGGAATATCGCGAAGGGTGGTGATGGCTTTGCGGATGCCGTTCACCACTGCGATGGTGTTGGTGTCGCCGCCCTGCTTGAGAATGGGCACGTAGACGGATTTCTGTCCATTCACGCGCACGATGTTGTACTGCAGAAACGAGCTATCCACGGCTTTTCCGATGTCAGAGACGAACACGGATTTCTCACCTTCGGTTTTCAGGGGGATACCGTTGATAACATCCGCATTCGCGACCTGTGCGTTCGTGTAAATGTTGTAGTCCATCGGGCCGATGCGCACGTCGCCAGCGGGCAGGATCAGGTTGGACTGGTCAATGGCGCGCACGACGTCCATGGGGCTGAGTTCGTGCGCCTGCAATTTCAGCGGATCCACATCCACCATGATCTGCCGGTAACGTCCGCCGTAGGGCGGAGGGACAGTAGCGCCAGGAACGCCTGCAATCTGATTGCGAATGCTGAACTGCAAATAATCGTGAAGCTGCGTTTCGCTCAAGCCTTGGCCATCCACTGTCAATAGGCACACGGGAAGACTGGAGGCGTCCACTTTCATCACCACGGGGGGCAGCGTGCCCTGCGGAAGGCGCCGCAAATCCGCCATGGCCAGGTTGGAAATTTGCGTAACGTCCGCATTGGCATCGGAGCCAGGCTGGAAATAAATTTTGATTAAACTTACGCCGGCCATGGAACGGGATTCCATGTGATCGATCCCGCTGCCCAGAGTGAAAAATCGCTCGAACGTGTCGGTGATATCGGCTTCAATTTGCTCGGGCGGCATTCCGTTATAAAACGTGGCCACCAGCACCACGGGAATATTGATGGGCGGAAACATATCCACGGGCATTTGCAACAAGGCCGTCAGACCGAGGACGCAGACCAAGAGACAAAGGACGATGATGAAGTAAGGATGTCGTATGGAGAATGTAGGCATCCAGGTTTTACTCCATTCCCGGAACAGCGACTGTCCGAGGGGAGACAAGTTCGCCTACCTTGAATTGGTTCTGTTCCCCGAAGATGACGGTGTCGTTTTCTTGCAAACCGGACAGCACTTCCGCTGCTGTCGCGGTCTGAATTCCCAGCTTCACCTCGCGCTGTTCCACGCGATTCGCGGCGTTTACCAAAAGCACCGTGCCGGAACCGCTGCCCGAGGATTCCACGGCCTGCACGGGGACACTTAAAACGTTCGAAGCCGAGCGCAGAGGAATCTTCACGGAGGCATACATTCCAGGGACGAGAAGATAATTCGCATTGGCGACCTGGACTTCGGTATGCATCGTGCGAGTTTGTGTATCGATCTGATCGGAGAACCTCGCGATTTTTCCGGTGAACGACTTGTTCGCACCAGAGACCTCGATATCCACGCTGTCTCCCACGTGAATATCGGCGACGGCTCTTTCCGGCACCGGAATTACGAGCCGCAAGATATCGTTCTGCGAAAGCTGGCACAAAGCCAGATCACCCTTGTTCGAAGAAGTTCCAGCGGGAAGCAGAGCGCCGGTGTACGCGTATATTTGAGTAACGACACCGTCAAAAGGAGCCGTGATGCGTGCGTATCCGAACATCGCCTGGTCCTTCCCGAGCGCGGCCCTCGCGGCGAGTACTCCCTGCTCAGCAGCCGCTACGGCGTCCTTCGCGGACGAAACGTCCGCGCTGGCTTCCTGATCCTTGCCTTGCGCGGTATCGATCTCTTCCTGGGCCACCAGTTCGGGCCGCGCCTTTTGTACGTCCGCTAGCCGCGAGTACGTGAGGTGCGCGACGGTGTAAGCGGACTGCGCGCTGTTGAGTTCTTCGCGGGCGCGCGAAAGGTCTTGATCGCTGCGGCGAGCGCTCGCTTCATCTTGTTGCAATTGCTGCTGCAACTCGGGGATTTCCAACTCGGCGAGGAGTTGCCCCTGTTTGACGTGTGTTCCCCAATCTACATAGAGCTTTTTGATATAGCCGGACACTTTTGCGTACACCTCGATTTCCTGCAAAGGCTGGAATTCCGAAGCGATTTCGAGAGTATTCGAAAGGTTATGGCGGACTACCTTCACCACGGGAGCTGTGGGCGCATGCGCCGCATCTTCTGTGTCGGTCTGGCGGCCGTTCCCGCAGCCGGGGACTAACATCGCCAGGAATCCGGTAGAAATGAGCAGTGCGACGTACGCGCGCCTGTTTTTCTTGCACATCCGTTCACCTCATGACCCGCAGAAATCATTTTGCTGAGAATTGAAGAGGCCCTCATATGCCAATGGCCATGCAGCTCCGCCACCCAAAGACCCGAATTCACTGCGGCCTATGGCGGCAAAAGGCCGCGAAAAATTCGAAAAGTGCAAGGACCCGGTTAATTCAAATAATTAAACGAAGGAGCGATTTTGGAAACGTACTGTTGTTAGGACCGCGAGGGAGGGGGAGAGCGATGCTGAATCGAGACCGTGACTCCGATCGACGGTGAGGGAAGCGAAATCTCCTCGACGCCATGATTCAGCGGAGTGCATGGTTGTGGTGGAACAACCTTCGCGATCGGATAGAGCGGCGCTGGGTCCAAGAGAACTGGAGCCGGAGCACTCTTCATTTTGTTTGAAATATTGATGTAATGCGCAGGATTAGAGTTGGGAAAATACTGGCTGTTTTTCGCGAGAGTCGACAATCCCGTGACCGCGAACAGCAGCAGCACGACCGTTGCGGATTGAAGGCTAGTTCTGGTTAACCGGCTCTTCATAAACCTACCCACTGTTACCGTAAGCACCCGTCAATTATCGCCCTCCGACGCGGCGAACGCAAGAATAGGGATTCGATCTATTCGATCTGTGTCGAGAACCTAGTATCGTATGATCCAGACATTGAACATTTCTCCCAGTGTCCGATTAACGTAGGCAATTACGGGAGACGCCGTTTGGAAAGTTTTCTTAGCTCCCTTTCACACCATTTGCGAATCCGGGAAAATCGTCCGTTCATGAAAAGACGTTTCGATCAAACGGCGCGAGCTGCTTAATTCGTCATCTCTGTCGCAGGGACTGGGCTTGCCGCGAAATATCGGCCGAGCCGGAATTGGTTTGACCAGACAGTCTGCGCAAACGACCGCGGTTTTTAATCTATGGTCGGTTAAGGGAAGGACTTCGGCAAGGCGAGGGAGTTGCCGAAAGTCTCCAAACGGGAAGTGGAACGGGGCAGGAGGCAGAGCTCGCAAGGGTTAGCCAGCTGCCGGTGATCGAGCGTGCTGGATTCTCTGGTACCGGTCAAATTATTTCTCGGTGCTTCCACGGCGTTGGGATTGGTACACTCCTGGTTCCGTGGAAATCATAGCAACAGCATGGTCGGCGGCGCCTGTCGAATTCAAATTAGCAGAGAATGAGGTGGTAATTTGGCGTGCGGCTCTCGATTTTGACCTCGCGGTTCCCCGGGAATTGGAAGCCACACTTTCCCCAGACGAACAAGTGCGTGCGAATCGCTTCCATTTCTCTCACGACCGCGCTCGTTTCATCGCGGGGCGCGGGATTTTGCGGGCGCTGCTCGGAGCATACCTCAATCGCGATCCGGCAGATCTCGCCTTTCGATACGGGCCACAAGGAAAGCCTGAGCTGAAAACTGATGAAAACAGTCACTCCCTCAGTTTCAACCTATCGCACAAGAAAGGGCTTGCCGTTTATGCCTTCGCACGCGGGCGCCGTCTCGGGATTGATCTCGAGTCGGTTGATTCCGAGTTCCCTGGCGAAGAAATTGCCAGGCGATTCTTCTCCCGGCACGAAGTCGAAGAATTGCTTGCTCTGCCTACCGATTCGAGGGCCGAAGGCTTCTTCCTCGCATGGACGCGCAAAGAGGCATATATCAAGGCTCAGGGGCAAGGCTTACAGATTCAATTGAATAGCTTCGATGTAACGCTGACGCCGGGGCAGCCGGCGAGATTCTTGCGGGGGATCGGCTCCGAATGGCAAATCATCACCTTCTGGGCCGCCGCAGATCACCCGGGGGCATTGGTCTGCGACGGGCCTCTCCTGACTCATCCTCGATTTTTCTCTTGGCAACCGTCAATTTAAGAACAGGACTAACATTTAGTGACGAATTCTGAGTTAGGCCGCATGCTCATCATCCGCCAAAGATTCTAACGTCGGATCTTCCGACGGTGACCGGCACCTGGCTGCTACAGCGGCGCGGTGGGATCGCGGCAAGGCACGGCACGGGAGGGGCCGAGATTAGCGGCCTAGCCGCGCCAAGTGTTGTGTGAAATCCACTTCTTCTCCCCTGTGGCCCCCAGGTCATTAGTCTTTTCCCATAAATTTTTATACGAGGGTACTGCCGCTTTCAAGCGGCAGAGGAATCGCATTTCCTTCTTTGTATTGGTGGTAGACTGCGTGCGACCTCGCTAGGCGAAGTGGCCTCTGGCCGAACGTAAGTCCTAGCGAACTTGGGGCCTCGGATCAGGCCTTCGGGACGTAACGCTAGAGGATGTAATCTCATGCGTGTCCTGAGAAGCTGTCGCACTTATGCGGCAGAGACGTCACTCCATACCACCAACCTTGCCTTGCCTCCCCGGGCGGTCCGCCGTTACGATGGGGCGTGCCCGAGAAATTCGCTGCAAGAGGTAACCTTAGCGTGAGGCGTTTAGTTACGCCGTGGCGTGTTCGCCGGTGGGTGAGCTTTCTGTCGCCTGTCCGGAGCTTGCTGTTCGTCTCCCATCGGTTCGTTGCCCGCCCGCGGCCTGGGCTCCGCGTTATAGCGTTTTTCTCGGTCGCGATGGTGTGCATGGCCGGCCCGGACGCTTTCGCGCAGACGTCCGCACAAACCCCCGCGCCAAGGCCCGCTCAAACGCCTGCGCAGTCGCCTGCCAAGAACGCTGCGCCGGCCCAGACCACCGCGATCGCCGCCTCAGTCGACGCTGCGCGCGTGGTGCAGTTCCTCGATCAGACGATTGCCTGGTATCACCAGCTCGGTGCGCAACAGCAACTCGTCTCCGACGCAAATGACGCCGTGTATGTCAGCGCCGATCATCAGATGGCCAACGAGGTAGTGCGCCTGGCGTTTCGATTCGCGCGGACCCAGGCGGAAGGTGCACAACCGACAGCCGCTTCCGCTCAGGCCTCCGATCAAGCGGCATCCGGGCAGGGCGCTGCCCCGTCCATGTATCAAACGCTGATGCAGCAGGAGGGCGAGGCGCGGAAGGACGAGAATCAAGTTGTCGGCGAAGTCGACGACTTGCAAAAGAAGATTGCCACAGCGTCAGGGAAACAGAAGCAAGCGCTGGAAGCCCACCTGGCCGAGACGCAAGCGGAAGTAGATTTGGCGAAAGCCCGCGTGGACGCGCTACGCAACATGGCTCGGTTCCTGAGCGGCGCCGACACTGGGGCCACCGGGCTGAGCGCGCAGATCGACGCGCTCGAGAGCACGCTGCCGCCGGACCTGAGCGAGGCCGCCAGGAGCGGGAGCGCGAATGGAAGCTCCGGCGGCGGAACGAGCGCCCCTGGCTCTCAGCAGCAGGCCGCGCCCGCCACGCCGCCGGCTGCGATCGCAAACGTCGCCTCCGGTTCTGGGCTGTGGGAGAGCGCGACCAGCCTCTTCTCCACCTGGGGCAAGCTGCGAAGCATCAACAGCGCTGTGCAGCAAACTCAAGAGCTGGCGCGGAGCGCGCGGGATATTCGCGATCCCCAGGTGGCCGATCTCAGGGAACTCACGCAGCGTGGCGACGAGTTGGCGCACCAGGCGGATACAGCCAACACCGCCACGCTCGAGCAGGAAAGACAGCAGCTCGACGCGGTGACGGAACAATTCAAGCAACTCACCGGTTCCGCGATCCCCTTGGCGCAGGCGGGAATCCTGCTGGGTCTTTACCAGAAGAACCTCGCGAACTGGCACGCCAGCGTGGTGAGTGAGTTTTGGACGCAGTCGCGGGGCTTTGCCGCGCGGTTGATTTTCCTCGGCGTGATTATCGCGCTGGTGGTGGTCGCATCGGAGCTGTGGCGCCGCGCGATTTACAGGTACGTGCGCGACACTCGGCGCCGCTGGCAACTGCACTGGGTGCGCAAGTTTGTGGTTTGGGGCGCGATCGCCACGATCGTCACATTCTCGCTGGTGAGCCAGATTGCTTCGATGGCCACGTTCGCCGGACTGATCACCGCGGGCGTGGCCGTGTCGCTGCAAAACGTGATTCAGTCGATCGTGGGCTACTTCTTCTTGATCGGCAAATACGGGATTCGCGCGGGCGATCGCGTCATGATCGGCGGGGTCTCCGGCGAGGTCATCGATCTGGGCCTGGTGCGCATTCACCTGATGGAGATGGGCGGCGCGGGCGCGGACACGCCCACTGGCCGCGTCGTGGCGTTCTCGAATTCCATCGTCTTTCAGGCGACGCCGGGCCTCTTCAAACAGATTCCCGGCACGAGTTTTGCATGGCACGAGATCACTTTGACGCTGCCCGCCGACATGAATTTCTCGACCGCCCGCGAGCGGCTGATGAAGGCTGTCGAGGCAGGCCTCGCCGATTTCAAGGACGAAATCACCAAGCAACACTCGGCCATCGAAGATGCTTTCGAAGGCAGTCCTGGGCCGGGCCTACAGCCCACTGTGCAACTCCAGTTCACTTCGTCGGGACTGGAGGCGCTGGTGCGCTACCCTGTAGCGCTACGCCAAGCGATGGAAATCGACGAGCGGGTAACGCGCGCCATCCTCACTGATTTCGACCTCACCCAAGCCGGTAGCCCGGCCATCCGGCTGAAGACCGCGAACCACAGCATAAATGCGCCATGAAAGAATCGAGGCGACATGCGGGGCGGAATCATTCCGGAGATTTGCCGTCATGTCGGGTCGAGTCCCGTAGAGTTCAAACGGCGACGACGGACTGGGAGGAACCGTCAATGAACTTGCTCGATACGGTAAGAAGCCTGTTCTCTTACTTTGGGCGTACTCCCAATAAACGAGAATGCCCGAATTCGTTATTCCAGGGACAGAGTTAAAGTTTCCAACGCCGTTTCAGTCCAAAGCGTTAGGAACGATTCAAGCTTCCAGACTTCACTGGACAGCTCACTCGTTAGCGTCGTGCGAAAGTTGAACGCTGACGAGCGCGGCATGCGATGTCCGCATCTCAATCGGAGCTATGTCTTTGAACTTTTGGGGAGCCTTCAGTGCATTGAACCGGTACCAGACTTCGTCGAGTAATCCGCTCCGGCTCGGGGGCCGTCTTTGGTATCTGGCGCTGCGTGCTTGCCCACCGGCAAATGCGCTATCCAGAATTCCACGCCCAAGATACTCGCGACCCGACTCCGAAAGCCATTCGGTAGTTCTCTCTGCCGATTCTAAAAACGTCAGTCTGCTTCCTGCGGGGCGACGTGCAAATGGCGAGAGCGTTTCCGCTGCAACCAGACGCCGAAACGATCCATATAGAGGTACACGACTGGAGTCGTAAAAAGTGTCAACATCTGGCTGAAGAGCAAGCCGCCCATGATCGTAATTCCCAACGGGACACGCAATTCCGAGCCGATTCCCTTGGCCAGAGCAAGAGGTAGCGCTCCCAGCAGGGCTGCCATCGTCGTCATCAGGATAGGCCGAAAACGCAGTAGACAGGCCTCATGAATGGCGCTCTTTGCATCCCGATGTTCGTTTCGCTGCGCGGCCAGGGCAAAGTCGATCATCAGGATCGCGTTCTTCGTGACCAGCCCGATCAGTAGCACGATTCCAACGAGGGAGATCACGTCGAGGTCCATGTGAAAGATCATCAAGGCTAGAACCGCTCCCACTCCGGCCGACGGCAACGTGGAAAGAATCGTGATGGGATGGATGTAACTTTCATAGAGCATCCCCAGCACGATATACACCGTCAGCAAAGCCGTAACGATCAGGAAGGGTTCGGTGGAAAGCGAATCCTGGAAGGCCCGCATCGACCCGGAAAACATGCTCCGAATCGAGGCCGGCATGCCGATTTTCTGCTCCGCCTGGCCAATCGCTTGAACCGCATCGCTCAGGGCCACCCCCGGAGCTAGATTGAAAGAAATCGTCACTGCGGGGAACTGCCCGTCGTGGTTCACGGCCAAAGGAGCAATCCTTTTTTCGAAATGGGCTACCGCACTGACGGGAACGATCCCGCCGGTATTGGAATGAATGTAAACGTAGTTGAGGGCCTGCGGGTCCTGCCAGAACTGTGGCGCTACTTCCATCACCACGTGGTATTGGTTGAGCGAGGTGTACATAGTCGAGACCTGGGACTGCCCGAAGGCGCTATAGAGAGTCGCATCGATCAATTGGGTTGTGATTCCTAGCCGCGCTGCCGTCTGGCGGTCATACACCAGCCGGGCCTCCAGGCCGCTATTCTGCTGGTCTGAGTCCAAGTCCCTGAGTTCGGGCAGTTTCCTCATTTGGTCAAAGACGATCGGGCCCCATTGCACCAGGTCGTCGACGCTGTCCGATTGGAGGGTGTACTGATATTGTGCGTTGGATGACTTCGCACCGATTTTCAAATTCTGAACAGCCTGCAAAATCCCACGTGCTCCGGGAACGCTGTTGAGCTTGGCACGCAGACGATCGATCACCTGGCTGGCGGTCAGCTTCCGCTCTTCGAAAGGCTTCAATGTCACGAAGCCTTGCGCGGTGTTAACAGAGCCGCTGCCGCCAGTAAAGAGCACGGCCGACGCCACCGCGGGATCCGACTTGATAATATTGACGAACCGGGAAGTCAGCTGCTCCATTGCCTGAAACGAAATGTCCTGGGAAGCGCGGATGCCGCCACTCAGATTGCCGGTGTCCCCCAAGGGGAAAAATCCTTTGGGTACGATCAAGAGAAGATAAACATTCACCGCAATAGTTATCAGCAGGATCCCGAGCGTGAACGCCTCATGCCCCAGCACCCACTTCAGGCCGCGATCGTACACGCGGACGATAGAATCAAAAACATTTTCATTGATACGATAAATTCTCTTGTGCGCTTGCCCATGTTCCCGCCTCAAAAGGCGGGAACACATCATCGGAGTCATTGTCAGGGAGACCAGCAAAGAGACCAGGATCGACACGGAGAGTGTGACAGCGAACTCGCGGAACAGGCGGCCCACGATCCCGGCCATCAACAGGATCGGAATGAATACGGCAACCAGCGACGTCGTCATGGAAAGAACGGTGAAGCCGATTTCCTGCGCTCCCTGCAAGGCGGCTTCCAAGGGGTGCATCCCCTGCTCGACATACCGCGTGATGTTCTCGATCACGATGATCGCGTCATCCACGACAAATCCT
The DNA here is from genome assembly GCA_050015335.1 of Candidatus Acidiferrales bacterium. Taxonomy (GTDB): domain Bacteria; phylum Acidobacteriota; class Terriglobia; order Acidiferrales; family UBA7541; genus Palsa-295. The sequence continues at coordinate 20,057 of JBEKBP010000043.1, forward strand.
GTGCAAATCGTTAGCGCCATCAAGGAAATGTTGTCGATGCTGTAGCCGAACAAATACATCACACCGAACGTGCCGAGAAGCGAAACCGGAACCGCCACACTCGGGATCAGGGTTGCGCGAGGGCTTCGCAAAAAGACAAACACGACCAGAATGACGAGCCCGATGGAAACAAGCAGAGACCGCTCGGCGTCCCGGACCGAGGGAAGGATACTCGTCTTGCGGTCAAATATGAGGGCCACGTTGATTCCCGCGGGAATCGAAGCCTTCAACGACGGAAGCGCCTGACGGATCCGGTAGTTGGTGTCGATGATATTGGCGTTGGGCTGCCGAAAGATGCGCATCATCACACATGGTTTGCCGTCGACAAACCCCGCGTTGCGAATGTTTTCGACCGAATCCTGGACGTCCGCGATATCGGCCAATTTGATGGCGGCCCCATTGTGGTAGCCGACGATCAGCGGTTTGTAATAATCGGCCTTCAAGAGTTGGTCGTTGGCAAGGATGTCCGCGGTCGTGTGGCCATCCCAGATCTGGCCCTTCGGCTCATTCGCATTTTGCTGGCTCAGCATATTCTTTACATCCTGTAGGCCGAGCCCATAACTGTTCAATTGGGTGGGATTGATGTCGACGCGAACCGCCGGGAGTGAACTACCACCGAGATTCACCTGCCCGACACCCGGGATCTGAGACAGCTTTTGCTGCATGATCGTGGATGCGGCGTCATAGAGCCGCCCGCGATCGTAGATCTTGGACGTGAGAACAATTACAACAATCGGCGAATCGGCCGGATTCACCTTTTGATAGGTGGGATTACTCGGAAGGTTCGCCGGCAGATAGCTGCGTGCGGCGTTGATGGCTGCCTGCACATCTCGGGCGGCGCCATCGATGTTGCGGTTCAAGTCGAACTGCAAGGCAATGGAGGTGTTGCCCAGGTAGCTCGACGAGCTTATCTCTGTAATGCCCGCGATGCGTCCGAATTGGCGTTCGAGGGGTGTGGCAACCGAGGAGGCCATAATTTCCGGACTTGCCCCCGGCAAGGTCGCCTGCACCTCGATCGTTGGATAATCGATTTGAGGCAGCGCTGCAATAGGCAGCACCAGGAACGCGATCACGCCTGCGATCGCTATGGCTAGCGTCAGCAGCGTAGTGGCCACGGGTCGGTGGATAAAGGGCGTCGAGAGATTCATGGGTTAACCTGCAGAGAGCCGTGACTCGCCCACGGCAACCTTCTCTCTGAAAAGGACGCCGAACGAAGCACACAGGTTTCGATGACCGAGAAAGTGTTTTGGAGGCTGCTATCCAATCGTCTCCAGGGGCTTCGCCCGGATTTTTACCCACCGTCATGCGCAACAACTTGAGCGCTCTGGATCATCGGCAGATGGTCTGCAACTCCAAATTCGTTGGGAGTCAAACTCGATATCATAGCAACAAAAACCCCCTTGGCGTCGTCACCGGCATTCAGGGACACTTTGGATAGATCTTGTGTTGTTTTAACGCAAAAGCCTTGGGTCGATACCAAAAAGAAGTCGCCCTTCTTAATATCGGTGCCCGGCAGATCGCCCCACGCCACACGAATGTCGAAAGGTCGATTGTAGGACCGATGGCCGAGGGGAATGACCGGGGCCCCTTCCAGAAGTTGCTTGCCTACTCCCGTCTCTTCTATCGCTTCACGCAGCGCGGCAGTTGCGGCCTTTTCAGCAACGATTGCCCCGCCGCTTGCCTGAACCGGGTCCATAAAACCGCCGGGCAATGCCCTGAGGCCAGCGCCGGGGTTATGCTTGCGGGTGATGAGAATGACGTGACCGAAATTGTCGACAATAACGGCATCCACCGCATGCCTGAGATGTGCCGCGACCTCTTTACCATCAGGCATCTCAAGAGTGCCGAGAGAATGAACGGCCTGCTTGGGGTTGTCTCCAAGATTCCCGTCTACGGCTCTTCTGATGATTTCCTTCTGCATCGAAGGATTGGTCAGCATATTGTCTTTGATAAGACTGCTTGATGTCATGGCCTTTGGTCTCCGATTCCTGCACCCAGCTTTTTTTGTTGGCCCAGGTTTCCTTGAGTGCCGCATCAAACCGCGCTTGCAATGCCATCCCGACGAATGGCGGGGTAGAGTTGTCCGATGAGCGCTTCCGCCGTGGTCAGCGATCGCGCAATGCGATGGACGGGATACGCGTCGCCAGATTTTGGGACTGTCCTGAGAGCATCTGTTCTGAATCCCCGTCACGGTTGCCAGCGCAAGTGACTAATTCTTAGTACTCGCACACTCCACGGCTTACCCGCAAGTAATGTACTTGTGTGTACGTGTGTATGAGGCACCAGACGAAAAGTGAGAATGGACGGGTATCCAGCTCGATAAGATTTCAGCGAACAGCAAGTCTGGCAATTCCAGATTGTTGTGCCTGTGTGCCAATTCCAAATGGTCTCGCTACGGGGTTCACCCCGGAGCTTCGCGCGACCGACCATCATGGAATCGCCGGAAGGGAATCGGCTGCTCCAATGCAGGTGCTCTCCCGCGCTTCAAGAGCCGCGTACCAGGAACCTTCAGTGGCTATCGTTAAGGCAAGTGTCGCCAGCGCGATCGACGGTGTGGCTCCAAATAATCCAGCAAAGCTTTTTGGTTTAAGGATATTTCCCAAGGTCGGGTGCGCTTGAAATCAGAGTGAACCCTCTCGATCACGGTGTAGTCGATTCTCACCGCCCCATTATTCCGCCCACGGTAAATATTCCGAAATCTGAACAGGGCATCATCGAAGCCGCCTCTCAGATCGGCGCTAAGGGATTGAGGCCAGCGCTCAGAACCTACTTCAAAAGGGCGCGCCGACGAAACCGATTTTGTCACCCGGCCGTCACATCAGCAGCTTAACAGTCTCGCTCCGGTAAAGGCGAGACTTTGACGCGCGTCAGGCCCCCCGCCAGGCGCGCGTCATTTTTTAGACGCTGGAAAATCAGTTTGCCGATCGTTTAACTCCGAGAAAAAGTTACTCTCGAACGTGATCTGAACGATCGTTCTTGACTTCGTCGGGAGGCGGTTCTGGTCCCGAACAAATGCTGGTCCTAGGCTCCCAACTTTCGACCCAATGCTTTCTAGCAAGCGCCCCCAACGAACTTCCTAACCAACCGCATGAACACTGAAGTGTGTACGAATCCCTGTCGACATCCTCGAAATTGCGTTTGTCTGTTGTCAGCGCGAAGGAAATGGCTAACGTGCAGTCGGGGCACTCAAAGAGCATGACGTGGACAAATTGCTCAGCAGGTTTTGGCATGATTCCCCCTTCGCTCAATTTGTCTCCCCCTGGGCGTCTATAGAACGCCCCGGCTGGGGCATTAACCCCTCTTGGTGCTGTGTTGAGTTAGTGTCTCGATAAGCAGTTGTGTCGATCGCGGCCTCGCCACTTCGTTGTGAAGCCACAATACTCGTGCCTGTCGATAACCGGCTTAGAAGCTCGCTGGGCCACAGCACATCCTTTTTGCCTTCCTTCAATCATTCCCGGATGCGCTGGTTGGTGCCTCGCCGTTATCAGATAACGCGCTGACAGCGGCTTGCTGCCCCTTGGGAACTAACAGATACCCGACTACGGAATGCTGCTTGGTCACATCAGTGACGACCAGTTCATATGGCTCCCCGCCGTCCTTGTGATAGAAGCGTACGGGTTGGTGTACACCCTCGTCCCGCAACCACAAAGTTCGACGGTCTTGCAGAAGCCACAACGAACCACGAAAGCGTTGATATTGGTTGTTCGTACCGCTGATTTGAAGCGAGACTCCGGGAACGAGCTCCGTGGTCCGGCCCTTTGCCACTTCGAAATCCACCCTTTCCCGATCAAGCCGTTGAGATAGAGAATCGAGGTTACGAGCATTGCTTTCAACCTGCTGGTGAACGCCGGAGAGATTACGGCCAGTTTCCTCTCGGGCCGAGGTAATCTCTTGCCGGAGGTCGCCTTCGACCCGCGCTAGTTGCGAACGCTGAGCTGCCTCATCGGATTCAACTTGACGCAGGCGAACATCGAGATCGGACGTGCGCGACTCTAGCTCAGCGCTCACTTGCTGGTGCAACCGCTCGGTCAAGCTTTCGGCATACTTCCGGGTTTGCTGGAATTCGCGACCGACCCTGTCTCGAAAACCTTCAAGCGCCGTTACTCGCTGCGCTACGCCCTCCCATCCACCTGTCAGGTCACGTAATCTCCCCTCGGCGGTGTCCACGCGTTGGCCGATCGTATTAAGCGCCGCTTGGTTGCCGACCAACTGGGTGATTCGAATACTTGTTTTCTTCATAGTGAAATAGCCGAGGCAGGCCAATCCAACCAATGCAACAGCCAGGGCAAGGACAAACACCCCAGTCGAATTGGACCTACGCCGATACTCCGGGTTGGCTGTTCCCTCTGGCGGAACCTCCCACTTGTTCTCCGCAGGTTCAAACATCGGGTTTACAACATTCATGGCAGTTTACCTCCTTGGCTTGAATCCTTACCCAAAACAACGCCTGTCAGTTATTCATGGGGTTGAGGGCTTTCCACGTTGGGCTCTTTGATCAGCGGACCGGCCTGTTCGATGCTGCCCGGTACCAATTGCGTTTTAACTTCGGTCTTTTGGCCCACGCGCAAATTCACTTCCGTCTCAAATGTCTGATATCCCGGCAGCTCGACTTTAATCCGGTGTGTCCCCGGACTGACCAGCATGGAGTGAAAGGCTCCTCCGAATTCGCCGGCATGTCCTACGAACGCGTCGTCCAGGAAAACGGCAGCTCGATCAGGCTGCACATCGAGTTTCACCGTCGAAGTGACCGTCGGCCAGGTCGCTGTTTGATTTTTCTGCATTGTGACGCGAACTATCTGCGTTTGCCCTGGCTCGACAGTGATCTTCTGAGTGAAGTCGGTGTAGCCAGACTGCCGAACAGAAAGTTCGTGGTCACCCGGAAGCAGCATAACTTTTTTCGCGCCCTTCAGTTCCTTCAAATAACCGACATATTGGCCGTCAACCCAAACACCTGAGGTTTTTGCCGCCTTCGTTGCAGCGGAAAAGGCGACCTCTCCCAAAATTTGGTTCTGTGCATTCATCGGAGTCGCCATGAAGAACATGGCAAGCGAGATCACAATAAGAAGCCACAGATACTTTCGTTTCATCGTGCACCTCCATTCAGTTACCGCTGTATTCGTTCGTGACGGTTGATTTACGCCTGCGGCTGCCTGTATAACACCCACAAATCCACCTCTAGAAGCCAGGTCTTGATGCGAGCGAGTTGCGCGTTCCACTTCTGCCGACCAACTGCTCTTGGTGATAGACTTCCCGGCCAACATTGACTGCCGTCACGATCTGTTCTTTCTTCTGCGAAACCACTTCTTTGGCGTGCTTGATTAAGTCTCCCGCACGCCCCCTACAGTCTCGCGCTTGCTTCTGGGCGTATCCACTCGCCCCTTTTGCCTTGTCCGTGAGGTATTCGCGAGTATCTTCCCCGGATTGTGGCGTAAACAGGATACTGATTAATGATCCAACACCAAGTCCTACGGCCATATAACCTACTTTGGAAAGGATCTTGTCTGTCATGTCACACCTCCTAAAGTAATCCGTAGATTCCGCCCCGTTAGGGGAACGTCTACCTTGCTAGTTCAGTTGCCGGATGCCGGTGCATGCGTCGAGCTAACCTTCGGCGCGCTCAGATAACCGGTAATCTTGTCTTTACCGACCTGATTCACGACGAACTCGACCGGTGCCTTGCTGCCAGCGGTGAAGAAGTAGATCGGCTCGTTGACGGAGCGATTCTTTTTGTCGTATCGCGCGTCATCCACGTACAGGGCGACAGTGTAGAGGTTCTTCTTTGGGTTCGCGCTGTGGAGTTCAACCATCACGCCGCCTACTTTTGCGCGCTGGCCCTTCTTGTCGATCGTGAACTCATAATAATCGCGTTCACCCAACCGCTGCAGCTCTTCGATGTCGTCATGATTTTTGGCGATTAGCGTGCCGAATTCGCCGCGGGCCAAGTTGAGGCTACTTTTTGTGCTGTCAAGATCCGTTTTCACGCCGTCGACGTCGGTGCCAAGTTTAGTAACGTCGTCGACGTTCGCCTTCGTCGCCAGCTCGCCGCTGACGTTATTTTGGAGATCGGCCAACTGCTTGTCGTCTTCATCTTTGATCCTCTTTGCCTGAACGCGTGCTCTGGTGAGCTCACTCTCGGTCAACTTCATTTTGTCAGTTACGACACTAAGCTCGCCTTGAAGTTGGGCGTTCGTATCTTCAGACTTCGCCAGGCGTTGGCTGAATACGTCGCTAGTCTGTTTGAACTGCTGGGATTGCATTCCCAAACTTTGCTCGAACGCCTTTTCGCGATTCGATGCCGTCCAACCGACAGCCAAGCCCGCTAGCGATATGATCGCTAGGACCACTACGACCAGTCCCATCCATCGCGGCGCAGCCGCCTCTTCTACGATCGCATCACGTGGTTCGTCGCTCATGCTCGTGTCCTCCGTGTGGTTTCCTTGCAAGAAGACTTGGGGCAAACGCGGAACCAAACGACCGAGGCAGCGGCCAATTGTCACCTATTCAATAAATTAGAGCTGGCTTGCTGAGCATCGAGTTTCGCCAAAGGCTGTCTTAGTCTTGTAATTTATTACGCGGCTCTGATAATTTCTGCCTACCAGCAAGAAGGCAACATCCACCTGCATCTCGCTAGGCGAGTGCCGATTTCACTTTCCACAACCTATACTGTCTTTACTGTATTGTTACTGGTCCTCGTATTCAGGCAACCTGGGTGTCCAACCTACCAGGCTTTAGACGGTTGTGAGGAACGATGTTGCAAGTAATAAATGCATCTCGGCACGCCCAGCAAAAAGCTTTAGGGTTGGACTGGCTGACGGGCGATAGCGAAATGATTCGCCTGATTCGCGCTAAAAACTGGTCGGAGACCCCTATCGGACCGGTGGAGCAATGGTCGCCCTCGCTGCGAATGATGGTCAGCTTCATGCTGGCCAATCGTTTCCCATTGCTCCTTTGGTGGGGTCCTAAGTACATTCAAATCTATAACGACTCCTATCGGGCGATTCCTGGAGCGAAGCATCCAAGATCGCTCGGTCAACGCGCATGCGAATGTTGGCGGGAGATATGGCACATTCTCCAGCCTCTGATTGATACTCCATTCAATGGAGGCCCAGCGACTTGGAGCGAAGACCTTGAACTAGAAATGCTGCGGTCCAGCTTCATGGAAGAAACACACTTCACCGTGGCTTACAGTCGCGTACCGGATGAGACTGCCCCTGGGGGTATCGGGGGTGTCCTCGCGACGGTACACGAAATAACAGGTCAGATCGTCAGCGCACGTCGTGTTGCGATTCTTCGTGATCTGAGTGGGCGGGCGATGGAGGCTAAGACAGCGGAGGAGTCTTGCGTCGTCTCGGCAGAGATTCTCGCCGCGAACTCAAAAGACATACCGTTCGCACTCATGTACCTGCTCGATCCAAGCCAAAAAGAAGCTCGTCTTCAAGGCACGGCCGGCGCGATTGCGGGTCAGTCCGCCACTCCTTTGATTGTGGAACTTCAGGATACGGTGGAGAAACGTTGCGCCTGGCCTCTCAACGAGGCATTGCGCACCGAACAAATGGTTATTGTCGAAAACATTGGCAGGCGCTTCAGCGCAGTGCCGCGTGGCCCCTGGTCGGATCCACCCCACACGGCAGTCGTGCTGCCGATTCGTTCTAACAAGGCGCACGAATTTGTAGGTTTTTTGATCGCTGGCGTAAGTTCCCGACTGGCCTTAGACGATCAATATAGAAGCTTTTTCGAGTTAGTGGCGACGCAAATCGCTACCGCTATCGCTAACGCCCGAGCCTTTGAGGAGGAGCGCAAGCGTGCTGAGGCTCTGGCCGAGATCGATCGTGCCAAGACTGCTTTCTTCAGCAACGTCAGCCATGAATTTCGGACTCCGCTGACTCTCATGTTAGGACCCGTTGACGATTTGCTTGCCAAGAGTCATACAAATCTTTCTCCCGCTACCAAGAGCCAGCTCGAACTGGTGAGCCGTAATGGCTCACGCTTGCTTCGCCTGGTCAACACATTGCTTGATTTCTCCCGTATTGAGGCTGGACGGATGCAGGCTGTTTATCAACCGACAGACCTTTCAGCGTTCACGGTAGAGCTAGCCAGCGTATTTCGCTCAGCCACGGATAAAGCTGGCCTGCAACTTGAGCTGGATTGCCCCAAACTTGGAGAGCCAGTATTTGTAGACCCCGACATGTGGGAAAAAATTGTTCTCAACCTGATCTCAAATGCTTTCAAATTTACATTTGAGGGCGCAATAAAAATTGCGTTAGCAATAGCTGGGAATAACGTCGAATTACGAGTTTCTGACACCGGCGTAGGCATTCCCGAACGGGAGATTCCCCGCCTTTTCGACCGCTTTTATCGTGTCGAGAACACACGAAGCAGGACACACGAAGGCAGCGGTATAGGCCTAGCGCTGGTGCAGGAACTCGTCAAACTTCACGGTGGGTCGTTGCGAGTCCAGAGTGTTGTAGGGACAGGCAGCACGTTCATTGTGAGTGTGCCTCTAGGAAGTGCGCATTTACCCTCCGGCAGGATTGGCGGAATACGCACGTTAAGTTCTACCGCAGTGGGCGCAGCGCCCTTTGTCGAGGAGGCTCTGCGTTGGCTTCCGGAAACGTCGACTGCCGAGACCGAGGTGGAAGTTTTTCCTGGCGATGAATTCATTCCAATTCCGTGTCCTCCATTTCCGAGTGGCAATAGCGCATTCGGCAAACGCCCTCTCATTCTAGTTGCCGATGATAACTCGGACATGCGTCAGTATCTGCTCCGCTTGATGGAAGAACGTTACGAGGTCCAAACGGTAGCAGACGGACAACTTGCTTTAGCTGCAGTGAGGCAGCGGCGTCCCGATCTAGTGCTGACCGACGTGATGATGCCCAACCTCGACGGTTTCGCCCTATTGCGCGAGTTACGATCGGATCCTAAAACGAGAACCATTCCAATCATTCTGCTTTCGGCCCGTGCGGGAGAGGAATCTCGCGTGGAAGGAATGCAACAGGGTGCCGACGATTATTTGATCAAGCCGTTCAGCGCTCGCGAACTTCTGGCGCGGGTGCAAACGCATCTGGCGATGGCACGTATACGTCAAGAGGCTGAAGACGCGCTGCGCCGGAGAACGGAGCAGTTCGAGACCCTTCTAAACGAGGCACCGCTTGCCGTTTACTTGGTAGATGGGGACTTACGGATTCGGGCCGTCAATCCACTCGCGACCAGGGCCTTCGGAAATATTCGCAACCTGGTCGGCCGTGATTTTGACGATCTGATTCACATCATCTGGCCAGAGGCGTATGCGAATGAAATCGTAGAAAGATTTCGACACACTCTCGCAACCGGAGAACCGTATTTTGTTCCCGAGCGGATCGAGGAGCGCCTCGACCGTGGAGTTCGTGAGATTTATGAGTGGCAGATAAACCGGATCACACTTCCGGAGGGTGGACACGGAGTTGTCTGCTATTTTCGAGATATCTCCCGCTTAGTAGAGGCTCGCGAAGCAATCGCTGCGTCGGAGCAACGGCTAAGGTTGGCGACGGATGCGGCGGCACTTGGTATCTGGCACTGGCGTCTCGATGAGGACGTGGTTAACTGGGAAAACGATCGGCCTTATGAAATTTTCGGGCGTACCGCCGAGGATGGGCCGATCACAGCAGCGGAGTTCCGAGCGAGGGTCTGTCATCCCGAGGATTTGCCTTCATTCGAAAGAGCGTTGTCGCACAGTCGCGAAACTGGAGCGTCCCTGTTCTTTCAAGGCCGCATTCACCACAAAGATGGTGCATGTCGCTGGGTAGAGTTTACCGGGCAGCCTGAGCATCGGACGGATGGATCATGCTCGCGTATGCTCGGAATCGTGCTTGATATCACTGAACGCAAGCAGGCCGAAGAAACTCTTCGAAAGTCCCACACTGAACTGGAACAGCGAGTCGATGAGCGTACCAGGAGGTTGGCCGAGACGGTTGCGGCCTTAAGGACAGAGATAGAGAAACGTACGATGACAGAACAGCAGTTAAGGGAACTGTCCGCTCGTGTGCTTCGTCTTCAAGATGAAGAGCGCCGTCGTATCGCGCGTGACTTGCACGACAGCACCGGGCAGACCCTCACGGTTTTGAAAATGATATTAGCTTCGTTCGTTCCCGTAGTAGAAGGGGTCCCGAAGGCTGCCGGGTTGCTGTGTGACCTGCAAGCCCTCGCCGACCAGGCCGTCCAAGAGGTTCGCAGCACCTCGTATCTGTTACATCCCCCTTTGTTGGACGAGCTCGGTTTGGCTTCGGCAGCACAATGGTACGTAGACGGATTTGGGAAACGAAGTGGAATTAGTTCGAGCTTGGAGCTAACCGACATTCCTCCATTGGGTAAAGAAGATGCGCTCGTACTTTTTCGCGTTTTACAGGAAGGTTTGACGAATGTTTTGAGGCATTCTGGGAGTAAGGCTGTGAAGGTAGGATTGAACTCAGATGGCAACAAGATCATTCTGTCGATACAAGATCATGGAAGAGGAATTCCTTCTGAGAAGCTTGAGTGCTTTCTCCAAACCGGAGCTGGTATCGGAGTGGGACTGGGTGGGATGAAACAACGACTCGAACAGATTGGCGGACAGCTTCGAGTGGAAAGCGACGCCAAAGGCACGTGTGTTACAGCTATCCTTCCGGGCGGTGCCTCGTAGACCTATGGCAGATGTGAGACGGCTGGTTCCGCCCCTCCGGGGGGCGGCCCAACCGGGGAGGCTGATCCGTGGTGAAGCGGCGCCCATCCGGGGCGGAATTATAACGATGGTTATTTGAAAATCCGATCCTTGGCGATGCAACGAAACGTCGTTCATCGATTAGTGCGCTAGCCTCGCATTTGCGCTTCTTTCACGCTCACTCTCGCCGCGCCTGCTCCGTCATCTCGACCAGAACCTCTCTTGCCGCTGCCGGAGTGCTCGCTTCCCGCAGGAGTGCGATCCGGGCTCGACGCATGCCATCTTGGGTTTTCAAGCGTACGTGACACCTCGGACGGTCCAATGAAGTCATCGTTGCTTCCTGAGCCTCAATTCCAGCAAATACCCGGGCAAGCAGGATGAGAGCATCGCGGTGATCTGCGTTCATGTGCCGACTGCTTGCCTTGCCACCATTTCAAATTAGCGGTGCGGATTCCCCGAACCAACGGGGCAGGGAATCGGCTTGCACCCGCGTCCCTGCTGCTAGGGGCAACGGCCTGACGACGTCGATGCCAGCGGTGCCGATGGCAACGTCTTTGGTCGTGTCCGCAAAACCGCGTCTCGTATCACTCACTGCGTCCGCGTCAGCCGTGGCCGTCTTTCGATTTTCTAGTGGCAGAGTTTCGCGTCGACAAGAGCGCTCCCGTATCAGCTCGAGCCAGTACCCCAGCCGAATCCCGGACGCTTATGCTTCAACGACTCACACTTTGAAAACACGAAAACACGCTCAAAACAGGACGATTACGACACAGACTTCGGGGCGGGAGGTGGAGCGGCACCTAACGGGGAAAGCGACAGAGGTGTCGGAGGTAATCTGCTTCAGTGGGTCTACGAGGAGCCAGTTGCGTGAATTTAGAGGGGGTGCAACTTACTGCGATGCGGGATTCCGCGGTGTGCGGCCCCTCTTCGTTGCTCTACGCCGCCCCGCATCGCAGCGTCGCTGCCCTAATTGCCGAGGGGAGTCAAATGGAGGCAGTCTCTAATTCAACTGCTTTTCCAATGTGGCTGTCATTTGTGTTTGGGAGCCGCCCTCCACCGTGATCCATTGAGACCAATTCTTATAATCGCTTGCAAATGCGCGAATGGAATGTTTCCCTGGCGTGAGGCTCAATGTCGCCGGAGCTTGTCCCACGAAGGAATCATCAACGTAGACCTCCGCTCCGGGTGGGTTTGAGATCAGGGAAATGGTCCCGAGGGTTTCACCTGCTCCCAGGGTGACTCCTTCAAGTGCCAGCGGGGGGATTGGTGCATCTAGGCGAAGCCTAGACTCAGGTTGATCGGTCGATTGCTCGGATGGCCTTCCCATGGACATGCCGGCAGCATGGTTCATGTCGCCATTGGCGAGTTGCTTCGATCTACTTAGCCCGCCTTCTGTCTTCAACTCAGTCGGCACCCGCGTTAGAGCCCGAGCGCGGTGCGTCGGCAACACATTGCGTCGCGTATGGTTTGCTTGTGCTGAAACTGAGGACGCGACCGGCGTGGGGTTTGGTTTCGCAGAGGGATTCCACGGCGTGCGGAAGACATCAAAACCCTGCTTTTGTAGTTGTTCCTTGACCCTGAGCGTGGAATCAACGTCATTGTACGGTCCAACGACCACGCGATAGAAACGATCGGTCTCGCGCCAGGCAACGAATGCTGGAAAGTTCTTCTGGTGTAAGGATTCCGCGAGCGCGTCTGCATTTTCCTCACGATTCATCGCGCCAACCTGGAGCACGAAACCTTGCTCGTCCAACAGATCGGACGCGACCGACAACGTCGTGGAATTTAGAGGGCTATCGGCGGGCAAGACAGAGACTTTAGCTGGGGCAATGACTTTCTGGCCAAGATGAATGTTCACGATCCTGTGGAACTGGCGGCCCAGGAAGAAAAAGGCCGAAACCAAAAGCACAGCGGCAAAGGTCAGTCCGGTGAATCCGCCCAGCGTTGGCTCATCGTCTCTGATCTCGCGTTCAAACATTGTTCCTTGGTAAGACAGCCTGAATGGAGGACCTGCAGCAACCTTAACATTCTCGGGAGAGGCCAGAGTCGCACTATTCAACACGCAATTCTGTGCGACATGTTCGGTATCTCCTCTGTCGGAGCTGGGCGGAACTCCCGCCGGATATTCGGCAATCGGGTGTTCGCCCTGATTCTCGGCGACGAGCCTCGTCGGTTCGGGGACCGACACCAGGCTCTCCGGCCCATGTGCCGGCAGTACCTCTGTCACCGGTTGAATTTGTTCACCAAGGAGATTTCCTTCCGCAGATCCGCTCGGATGAACTGTCAAAGAAATCCACTGCCTAATTTGATCGCGTGCTTCCACGGGCAGGCCGACAAATTCCACGCCTGCTGTTCTTCTCGAGTCGCTGATCCAGGCAATCCGCCCTTGCGTTTCGATCCAGGCATCGGATTGCGACAATTGAAAACGCATCGTTGGCGATTGATTTACCAGGCTCATGACGGCTTGCATCGCTAATCCGTGTTCGCTGATATCAAGAATAATGCCGCCATTGCGGTTCTCCAATTGCATACAGGAAAGCAAAACGCGCTGGCGCGGGTGGACACGGCGCTCGGAAGCGGGAGAATTCGATGGGATCCGAAAAACGTCGGACATTGTCTTTACAACACCTTGCGCGGTGGGACAGTTTCTTGCGAAATCTGAACTCAAAACAGAGCGCTATTCCAGATATTTTGTGGGGAGGCCAGGATCGAAGCTGATGTTCAGCCTTGTCAGCCCACGCAGTCCGGCATTATCCCGCCAATCCAATGCAGTTTCAAGCAAAGCAGGTCTCGAAAGCCGGCGCAGAAGCGCATTGAAAGCGATTTGGCCTTCCATGCGAGCCAGGGGTGCGCCGAAACAGAAGTGTGTCGCCCAACCAAACGCCAGATGCCGGTTGTCGGGCCGAAGTAAGTCCAGACGGTCTGGATCGGGAAATCGGTTTGGATCCCGGTTCGCGGCAGCTAGACCCGCGACAACGCGTGAACCTTTCCGGATGGTCTTTCCACCAAGCTGCATGTCAGCAGGCGCAATTCGTGCGGTGTGTTGCACGGGTGACTCGAAGCGAAGTAGTTCCTCAACCGCAGAGGCAATGATCTCGGGGTTGCTACGCAAATACTCGAGAGACGCAAGGTTGCGAAGGAGCGTCAGAAAACCACTGGCGATTAGGTTCGTAGTGGTCTCATGTCCCCCGATAAAGGTGATGATGGTATTGGCAATTACCTCATCATCGGAAAGCCGGTGGCCGTCAACCTCTGCCGTCATGAGCGCGTAGATCAGTCCGTTCGTTGGGTGTCTGCGCTCCTCCACCATCCGCGCGGCAACATAGCTCTTAAACTCGTCAAGACTTTGTACGATCTCTGCTACACGATCAGGATGGTGCTGAAAATTGCCGAGTACTTCAGCTAGATCGATAACCCAGGCTCCTAGTTGTCGATGATCTTCGACCGGCACACCCAGCATCTTCGCGGTAACAATCGCAGGGAAAGGGGTGGCGAAGTCAGCGATCATATCCATGCGTCCAGCCGAGATGACGTTGTCAATGAGTTCATCGGCTACGGTCCCGATGACTGCCCGCAGCCCCTCTATCCGGCGCGGCGTAAATGCCGTAGAGCAAATGCTGCGCAGGCGGGTGTGCACAGGTGCATCCCTGAATAGCATCTGCCGCCGCATCATGTCGGCAAATGGCTTCATGAATGAAAGTCCGAGCCTGTCTAGGTAATCCGACGCGGGAGCGCGGTCTGCCGAATAATCCATAAGCGTCGTAATGACTTCCGGGTAGCCGGTCACCACCCAAGCGTGCGTGTATGGGTCCCAGTGCACTGGATCCTGCTCACGCAAGGAACGGTAAAATGCATAAGGGTCAGCTAACACCTCTGGATTGAGCAGCCGGAGGAGGCTGAGCCTCTCGTTGTTCACCTCTGTAACCGCATCCGCGCGGGAAATCTGCATCATTGTCTATCCAGGTCTATCCAGAATGCGTTTTGGTTTCTTCTTCACTCATTGAGTCAACGGCGTCGAGGTTACTTCGCCATCTTCCGTCGCCCTCGGTCTTATCGAAACTCATACCCTTGTCGCTTTCTCCGTTTGCACCAGAGCCCCTCGATCCGGGAGTGTTGGCGCAACAAGATAAGGACTTTTCGTAGGTTGCAGGCATGAGGTGGGACACGATGGCGTGCCCAATACTCGGGACGTTTTCTGCCTTTAGTAAATCGCGGTGATGCCCATCCAAATACTGTGTGTGCAAGTTACGGGGAACGACGGCCTGCCATCCGGGAAGGAAGTTCACATGAGGAGGGCGCTCAGAAGCCAGTAGCAGAAGCACCTTCCCTTCATACCTCTCAGGCTGGTATGCAAAGGCCGCAGCTTCGCTCATCTCTTGAGCTACTCTCATCTCTGTTCTGGCGGATCTTGTGCGGGCGAAACGTTTGCGCAGACGCTCACCAAGGTAGACTAAGCTCATCCTTAGGCCGAGCCGAGCAGCCCTCTTCAGGGCATAGCGTAAGTAACTCACCTTACGCGCCAGCGAGTCACACAACTCTAAGTATGCAGGGTTCGGCGCGTCCACCAGCACAAGGAGTGACACCTCGTGTCCAGCAGCCTGCAGTTGGGATGCGATTTCGTAGGCGAGGATGCCACCCACACAAAAACCGCCGATCGTGTAGGGACCCTCAGATTGCGTCGCCAGAATCTTACAAGCAAGGCAGGTTGCGATGCCCTGCAGAGTG
>JBEKBP010000044.1:0-41795 GCA_050015335.1 Candidatus Acidiferrales bacterium
AGTGGGTCGCTACAACGCGCAGGGATGGCCCAGCCTGCCAGAGGCGAAGCAAAACAGGCAGGGGAAGACTGTGGAAGAGACGCTCCGTGGAAAAGTCCTTCGGACTTTCCCACCTCGCTTGGGAATCCCGCCCAAACCGCGGGATTCCCACTCTTCCACAGTCACGACGGCGGTACTCTCTCAACCTCAAACCGGACATATCGTGTGCTCTAAAAAGCGGACCTTTTAACTTGCTACGGACATATAGGCGCCCGGCGCGGCCCGGCGCCGCCCGGCGCCGATGGATATGCAACTTGGTCACCCGCCCATCAAGCTGTCGACGAAGGTACCCCGTGTGGGATCAAGCGCAGCTGCGTAGGCAATCCCAACGACGATCCCGAGCATCACGCTCACAACCGGCTGGCCCAAGGTAGTCACTAAAATCAAACTGGCGGCTCCGCCCGCGAGCATGCCGATAGAACTTCGTCTCACAAGGCGATGGGTGGTGTGCGGCGGGGCGGTCAAGGCTCGTCAGACTGCCGGGATGAACCGACCGCGCGGCCGGCAAACACCGCCCGGGGCTGCAAGATGCCGGTGGGCTGAGACAGTTTGGCCGTCGCAGGGTCTGTAATCGCACGGCGAATTGCGGCCAGCGGCGCATCGTCTATCAAACGAACTGTCTGGCCGTCGCTCTCGATTCCCAGCTGCTTCCACAGGCCGGCAAGATCTACTCCCATTGGCTGATCTTTCATCTTCGCGTAGAGCTCTGCCATCACCGGGACGCCGGTGGCGCGGTCTCCGGCCTGAATTGCGTCTTCCAGTTTCCAATCCTGGCGAATGTCGCCTCCGGCATTGAGGACTCCCCGGAGCGCATCCTGCAGACCTTTCTTGTTGTGCGTTTGCTTGCGGATTTCGACGTCAGCGAGGAAACAGTACAACGCTCCGCCCCAGTACGTACTCGCCCACGTGTGCGTATGATCGAGCCCTTTGTCTTCAGGCTGCGGCACGCCTTTGGGCATGTCGCGAACGAGGTCGGACCACATCCGGGAAGCGCTCAATTGCCCCGCCTGGATGCGCGCAATCGGCTCCACATATACCGCGATGCCCTCTTCGATCCAGTGCTGCTCATCCGGCATGGAAGGGAAAGAAAGATGCACCATCTCGTGCGTGAGCATCCAGTCCTGGTTCAGCTCGGAAGCGGGAGTTTCGCTGCCCACCCGGATCTTGATCAATCCGCCGTGGAATGGGAACGTTTGCCCGTGCCGGACGCCGCTGCGATCAACAGGGATAATCCGAATGTCAACGTGAGGAACCGGATAGCGCCCGTAATAGGTTGAGACAGCGTCGGCAGCCGATTGCACCCAGTGGATCAAGTCCGCTTGCGAAATCTTCCGACTCCCGGATTCGATCGTCACGTCGATTTTCGAGCTGCCGATTACGAGTGTGGAAGTCATATCGTCGGCTCTGGCCGGAAAACAGACAAAGGAAATCGCAATCGCGCACAGCGCTAGATCGCTTCGAGATGCGAACAGAAATCCGATGCGCGTCATGACAAGATCGCTGTTGACCGGAATCGTGGATGACCAGAAGCGGCCAACTCAGCCAGCCGGGGGCCGCGACTTCCCCCTTGCGGGGGCGCCGACCAGTCGCCGTAGAAGCGTGTCGAGAGCGATTTTACCGGGGCCGAAGATCAAAACGATCAGCGCAGCGACTAAAAACGTATAAGGCGCCGCCGCATAAAACTTATCGGGATCGGAGAAGATTGAGAACAGCGCCTCGCGATCCGCCGTGATGTAGGCCATGATCATGTTGATGGTAAGCGCCAGTGCCGTAAGACGCGTGAGCAGTCCGGCGGCCAGGAATATGCCTCCAAAGAATTCCAGGCAGGAAATAAACAAGGCGGTCGGTCCTGGAAACGGCAGGCCAAGACTCGAGAAAAAATCGATCACGTTCGGCAGGTGATGGAGTTTGCCCCAGCCGCTTTCGATGAGCTGCCAACCCCAGTAGAGCCGGACGAACAGCAGGAACGGACACTGCAAAGCCGATACCAAGCCGAAGAACTTGTCGTAGAGGCGAGTAACCTGCAGTAGGAAGTTTTTCATAAAGAGCGATCGATCAGTGGTCTCTGTAGAGCTTCAAGAAATCGCCGTTTTTTTCTCCGGCTGGCAAAACCATCCCAGGGCGGCCCAGTTCTGAAACCAGCGCTGCACGGACGCCGGCCTTTGTTCGAGCGGGATCAACGTTTTTCCAACAGCCATCTCGAGGGCCCGATCGAGAGCCTTGCCCTTGCGGAGTGCGCTCAGAATCGCGAATTCTTCGGCTTCGATGCGCCGGAAGTAAACCGAATCATCGAACCGGTGGACAGCCAAAAAGATAGCATTTGGCCTGAGTTTGGCTATGGCTTGCACCTTCTTGCGCTTCCGCCGCTGCTGAAAAGCGTTGCTCGCAAAATCGGTGCCCGGGTCATCCTTGCGTACTTCGAGCAGCAGGTCGTCGACCGGGTAGCGGAGGCTGAGAAGCCGGAGATAGGGCTGCAGTTTCAAATGAAGACTCGAAATCTCGCCGGTATTTAAATCGTCGGGACGCAGCGCGGGCTCGGCTGGCCCATCAAAGGCTTCGATCTCAGCCCATTCCAGACCGACGACGTCCAGGGCCAGTGCCTGCTTGTCGCCCGCCCAGTTCGAATGCCGGCGCAGCCAGGATTGCAGTCGCGACCCCAGATTGCGCAACGTGAACGACCGTGAAGGGCAATCCACCAGATAGACCTTGCACATCGCTTCGAAACGCCGGCTGCCCAGCACCGACCGCAATCCCGGAAAATCCTCGGTCATGCTGGAGAGCAGGCGCAGCCAGTATTGCCGGTTATAGATTTCCAGGCGCTCGAAGGAAGTCAGCCGGTCGTTCGGCTTGATAAACCGCCCCGCGTAGGCGCGCATGGATTTGCCGTCGGGAGCCTTTCGCTGCATGCGCTCGGACGCAGTGAGCGGCTGCATCAGGGCGCGGGCCATCATCCGCTGGAGTTGCAGGAGTTTCATACCACCTTCGCAAGCAGTGTAGAGGAAAGAAATCGATCGGCCTTGAGCGCTTCGTGGTGAACTTCGTCGAAGGAAGGGATGCTGTCGTCCCATTCAAGCAGCGTGGCCGTGTGTCCCGCGCGCTCAATGGCGCGCTCGTAAAGTTTCCAGACCGGATCGATGACCGGGTGGTCGTGGGTGTCTAGAATATATTTGCGGTACTTGGAGTGGCCGGCGATGTGGATCTGGGCCACGCGTTCGGCCGGAACGCTATGGACATAGGTCAGCGGATCGAAGTTGTGGTTCTGCGCCGAGACATAAATATTGTTTACATCCAGCAGGATCCCGCAGTCGGCTCGCTCGACTACTTCGTTTAAAAACTCCCACTCGGTCATTTCCGATACGTGGTACTCGGCGTAGCTGCTCACGTTTTCCACCGCTATGGGAACTTCCAGAAAATCGCGGACTTCCCGCACTTTTTGCGCCGTAATCTTCGCTGCTTCAAACGTGTAAGGCATGGGCAGCAAATCGTGCGTATAGCGCCCGTCGACGCTTCCCCAGCAAAGGTGGTCGGAAACCCAAGGCGTTTTCGTGCGCTTGACCAGATCCTTGAGACGGCGCAGGTGCTCGCGGTTGGGCCTCTCAGCCGAGCCAAAATACATGGAGACGCCGTGCTGCACTACCTTGTACTGGTCGAGGATACTGTCCAGGATCTTGAGCGGCCGCCCGCCGTCGATCATAAAGTTCTCGGAGATAATTTCAAACCAATCGCACACCGGCTTGCGGGTCAGAATGTGGTGGTAGTGCGGGGCGCGCAGCCCGATGCCGATGCCATAGTCGGTAAATCCGTTGAATTGATTCGCAGGCATTTTCCAGTACCCGGCAGCAGAGCCGTAGGAGGGCCCGTAACACGACCAGCCCTCCCAATGGCAGAGTGCTGTTGGATCGGTGTTATCCCTTGGGCATTGGGCTGCCATCGGTTGCGCAGCCGCCCTTGCCCTTGCAGGAATTCTTGCCCTTGCAGCCATTGTCGCTCGACTTGCAGCCGCCCTTGCCTTTGCAAGAGTTTTGGCCTTTACAAGCGTGCTTTTCCTTGGCCGCCTTGCTGGAATCGTCGGTGGCTTGGGCGCCAGGCGAAGCCAAGCCGTTGGTAACCAGGTTGGAAGCCTGGATGCTGGCGCTTCCGGCGAGCAAACCCGCAAGAGCCGCACCCGTCAGTAGAAACTTATTCGACTTTGTCATTTTCCCCACTATCCTCCTCAATGAGATTAACTGCGTTTACGTCAGGTAAAGCACCTGCCAGAAGACCGGCCATGGCTTACAAGCCACTCAAAGGACGTAGAATCTCTAAATGGCCCGGCCGCCCGGAACCGGGGGTTGACCACCCCCCCCCAAGTTACGCCGATTGGATTCAACCGGCCAGCTAAAGTTTCGCAGCTTCCCGGCCCGCCGGCACCGTGGAATGGTGCCACAGCCTGAGTACGCACGGGTGCGCCGATCGGATGTATTAATAATAATTAATAATAGTTGTTGGGCAGGGTCGCTGTAAGGTCCCGTCTCGCCCGGGTTGGGGGGCATGGTCAGGGAACGTTTTTCTTGAACCAGAGAGCCTCGTCTTCTGGTATGCAGTACGCCTCGCCGATTTCCCAGTGCGGCTTCAAACCGTAGTCGCGCATGGTGGTCCACTTGGCCGTGTAGGACTTCGGATCGTCGATCGTGATGAAGATTCGCAGGTGGTCGCGATCCGGGCGATGAAACCGCTCGGTAACCTTTAGAGCGTCGCTATGCGGATCGCCGCGGCCATCGACCCAGGTCTTATCATTGAAGTTCGCGGTGTCGACCACCAGGTCGTCTGCCTCCCAATGTCCGATGGAGTAACCCATCCACAGCGGATCGGAATCCTTGGGCATCTCTCGCCCATCCATCCATATCTCCCGCCACATGTGAGCCGATTCGTAGAAGATGAGAATCCGCTGCGGCGTCTGGACGATCTCGAGGGGATTCATGCCATAGGTGTAGATGCGCGGCAAACCCGGCGGATGGCAGCTGTAGGCTGGATCGGTCGTGATGGGGCGGCCTTGCTTGAGCTCTTGCGTGTTGGAAACGAACTGGGCTTGCGCGGTCGGCGTCATTGGTGCAGCCGGGGATTGGTCGCTTGGGCCGGGCCTCCACACGCCTGACAGGTCGCGCTGCATTCCCGTTCCTGCTTTCGCGGGCGCGGCGGACTGAGCCGTCAAACAGGAAGCAGAGAGCAGCCACTGCAACAAAATTACAAAGGCCCTGAGGCGATTGGCCATTCCTGATCTCCGCTACGAGCGACCATCAAACCGTCGGACCGCTTCGAACCGACCAGATGTTCGCATTTTTACGCCTCCATGGGAAGCCTGTCGGACCGGCGTTATCCTCGGTGGGCGTCACACCCTCGGCACCGGCTCGGTGTGCAAGAAACACCCCAAGACCCCCCCAACAAACAGCCCAACAAACAGCTAGATCACTCGATCAGTTGATGGCGGCCGCTTTTGTGGATTGCTCCCCAAGATGTGGGAGCATGGCTTCATGAAAGCCAGGCTGGAGATTCCAGAACCTATCATTTTGCCGAGCCAAGTCGGCGGCGGCCGAGCGCGGTATTGCGCTCCGTGGGTTTGTAACGCAAGCGGTGAAGGACAAACTGGCAGTCCATGCGAAGGCAGGCGAAAAGCCTTGGAGGAAACATATGGGCCAGCTCAAGCATTTGCGTAAGCAGACCGCGCGCCTCACAAGGATAGTAGCGCCTTCTCCCTCTAGAGTCGCACGTCCCTGTCAGACTGCGCCGTGCCCCGACTGCGTCGTTGACAGTCCGGCGCGCGCCGTGATACACGGACCACGGCGACATAGCCCGTCTTTACCAGGCTTGCGGCGAACCTGGAGCCTAACGCATGCGGTATCGAAAGCTCATTGGATATCTCAGCGGCCCGCTTCTGTTGCTCGCGTTCCTTTGCCCTCGATCGAGCGCACAACTGGACCCTAGCGGTGAATGGGATAACCGCTTTCACGAAGACGAGCCGGAGCGCATACCCGGGCCGGAAATCGGAGATTACCTGGGAATTCCGATCAACGACGCCGCGCGCCTTCGCGCCGACACCTGGACGGCCACTCTTCTGGAGCTTCCCGAAAACCAGTGCCGGCCTCACCCTTCCGACTATGCCTGGCGAGGTCCTGCCCTCCTGCGAATCTGGAAGGACACCGACCCGTCCACGCAGCAACCTATCGCCTACCACACGCACATTTCGTGGCAGGCCCCTGAACAAACCATCTGGATGGACGGTCGGCCGCATCCTCCTGATTTCGCGCCCCACACGTGGCAGGGCTTCTCCACGGGAAATTGGGAAGGGGACATTCTGGCGATCACCACGGATCATCTGAAGGAGGGCTGGATCAGGCGGAACGGCGTCCCCCGCAGCGACAAAGCTACCGTGAGCACGCATATCATGCGCCACGGCAATTATCTAACGGTTGCGGTAGTCATCTACGATCCCGCATATCTCACGGAGCCCTTCATTCGCACCACCGATTTTGCCTATAATCCGCAGCAACGCATGGAGCCATATCCTTGTGAATCTGTAAATGAGACAGACCGGCCCCCAGGTGTCGTTCCGGCCCATCTGCCAGGAACCAACACCTTTCTCACGGAATTTCCGGCCAACTATGGGATTCCCCCGGAAGCGGCCAGAGGCGGAGCGGAAACGATGTACCCGGAATACATCGCGAAGATGAAAGGCATGAAGAAACTGCCTCGGCCTCAGGGAAAGCATACGGATCGATGATGCGAGCTCAGAACACGCCGCAGAGCGGCTTTGCGAGAGTTCTTCTAGCCGTGGGGGGGCTGACGGTTGCGTTTGCCGGGACCGTTTATGGGCAAGAAAGCCCCGGCCATGCTGCGGGTCGAGCCGCTCAAGCAAACTCTCCCTTGGCAACAGTCGCAGCTGCCCCGCTCGAGGTCGCTCACGTACAGGGAAACGTCTATGTGATCGCGGGCGCCGGTGGAAACATCACCGTGCAGGCGGGCGACGATGGAGTATTGCTGGTCGACACCGGCCTGGTCTCAGCGAGCGACAGGGTACTGGCGGCCATCCGCACGATCTCCGCTAAGCCGATCCACTACATTATCAATACTCACATCCATCCGGACCATGTGGGTGGCAATGAGGTAATCGCCCGGCAAGGCAGCACGATTACAGGCGGCAATGTTGTGGGCAACATCGGGGCGAGTGCAGCGGAAGGAGCCACCATCATCGCTTTCCAGACCATACTCGACCGGATGAGCGCGCCCGACAGCAAAGACAAATCCCCGCAAAAAGCGTGGCCGACTGACACCTACACCGACGCGGAGAAGAAACTATTCTTCAACGGCGAAGCGATTGAAATAATCCACCAGCCCTTCGCGCACACCGACGGCGACAGCATGGTTTTCTTCCGTCGCTCCGATGTCGTCAGCACGGGTGACATCGTGACGATGGCGGGCTATCCCATCATCGACACGGAAAGGGGCGGAACGATTCAGGGAATCATAGGCGGATTCAACCGTTTGATCTACCAGATCACGATTCCCGCGGCAAAACAAGAAGGCGGCACGATGGTGATTCCCGGCCACGGCAGGATCTGCGATCAAGCGGACCTGGTCTATTACCAGGAAATGCTGATCATCGTTCGCGATCGCATTCAAAACATGATCGACAAAGGCATGACCATCGAGCAAGTGCAGCAAGCCAAGCCCACACGAGACTATGATCCCTTGTATGCGTCTCTGAAAGGCCAGTGGACACCCGATAAGTTTGTTGCTGCGATCTATCAGAACCTCAAGGATCACCCTGAAAAAGATGAGCACGAGAAGGTGGCCCAGTGACTCGCAGGATTCTTCCGGCCATCGGCTTGGCCACGGTTGCGCTGGCAACCGCTCTGCATGCGCCTGCACACCCCTGGCTGTCTCGGCAGGCAGCCGGGGGGGGCCAAGCTTCACAGGCTCGCACGCCCCGCTCCCTGGCGCCGCTCGACCTTACAGGCTACTGGGTTTCGGTGGTCACCGAAGACTGGCGCTTCCGGATGATCGTGCCCGACAAGGGCGATTATTCAAGCGTTCCGCTCACCCCGGACGGCCGCAAAGTCGCCGACTCTTGGGATCCCGCCAAGGACCAGGCCGACGGCAGTCAGTGCCGCTCCTATGGAGCGGCAGGGTTGCTCCGAATTCCCGGGCGCCTGCACATCTTTTGGGAAAACGACAGTACGCTGAGAGTAGACACCGATTCGGGCACGCAGACGCGCTTGCTTCATTTTGGCGTCCTTTCGTCGCAATTGCTGGCGGCGCCGCAATGGCAGGGATATTCCCTTGCTTCCTGGGAAGGGATGCGTCCTGCGGTTTCGCGAACTTCCTTGATTCAAGATGATCCCCGGGCCAACGCCCCGGAAGGGTATCTAAAGGTGATGACCACTCGCATGAAGCCGGGATACTTGCGGAAGAACGGCGTTCCGTATAGCGCCAACGCGGTCCTGGAAGAATATTTTGACAGCTTCCAAGAACACAACGGCGACGTTTGGCTTGTTGTCACCTCCATCGTTACCGATCCTGAGTATCTGACTCAGCCTTTCATCACCAGCACTCACTTCAAGAAACTCTCCTCTGCCGCCGGCTGGGATCCCACGCTGTGCCGAGCCAACCAGCCTCGTTGAGCATATCGATGCAGACCCTCGCTCCAACTGACGCACCCCTGGACGGTAGCAATACCGAAGCCTCCCACCACAGGAAAAACGGCCTGACCCGGCGCGAATTTGCGGCTTGGGGTGCCGCCGGCTTGTCTGCCGCCTTGCTGGAGAGTCCCTTCTACGGTGCGGCACGGCGTCTTAGAGGCAGCGCAGCATCGAGTGAAGCCGGCGGGAAAGCCGCGCTCGACCTAGCCGAGTGGAGCTATTTCTGGGTCGGCGTCGAGCGCGCCGAACTGGCTCGCGGAATCGTGGTGAACGGCAAGCAGATGTATGTCGAATACATGATTCCGAAGGCGGTCAAGCATCCCTATCCGATCGTGCTGATTCACGGTGGGGGCGGTCAAGGCACCGACTGGATGGGCACTCCTGATGGCCGGCCAGGATGGGCCACCTACCTCGTGCAGGAGGGCTACGCAGTGTATGTGGTGGACCGCCCGGGGCACGGACGTCCTCCCTTTCATCCCGATCTGCACGGACCGTTTCCCGCGCAGGCACCCACCCTTGAGGGAATTTCCGGGCGTTTCACGCCGCCCAATCCCACTTCCTCCAATAAGCCGCTGCCCTTTCAGCATCTTCATAATCAGTGGCCTGGCAAGGGAGATGTGGGCTCGCCCGATCTCGACCAATTTGCGGCCTCGCAGGGCGGCTCCTACGTTTCTCCCCCCGGCGCGTCCGCCGGAGCCGTGCAGTCCATCGCACATCAGGTTTGGCGGGAGCGCGGCGCGCTGATGCTTGACAAGATCGGTCCCGCAATCATCGTCACTCACTCCGCGGGCGGTCCGTTCGGCTGGCTGGTGGCCGAAGCGCGTCCCAATCTGGTAAAGGCAATTATCGCCATCGAAGGCGGCGGCCAGCCGTTCGCCGGAGCCAATGTCTGGGGCATGTCGACGATTCCGGTTACCTACGATCCCCCGGTCCTCGATGCCTCCGAACTCAAAACGGTCCGTGTGGATTCGCCGGAGACGGGGGTGGCCGATTACAGGATTCAGGCAGAGCCCGCTCGCAAGCTTGTAAACCTGCAAGGCATCCCGATTGTGATGGTTACTTCGGAGGGCTCCTTCGCCGCGCCGGGAAATCCCGGTGCGGTTGCATTTTTCAAACAGGCCGGTTGCGCGGCCGAAGAATTACGTCTCGTCGATCACGGAATTCACGGCAACGGCCACATGATGATGGTTGAGAAAAATAACCGGGAGGTTCTCCAGCCGATTCTCGATTGGATCGCGAAAAATGTGGAGAAGGACAGCGTAATTCCGGGACCTCGATTGAGCGAATCGGCTCTGGAACTGGCCGATCAAAGTTTCTTCTGGGTGGGCGCCGAACACAAGAAGATGCCCTACGGCACGATTCTCACCGGCCAGATGTATGTGCAATACCTTGTTCCCGCGCAGGTGCACCATCGTTATCCGATCGTTTTGGTTCACGGCGGAACGGGCCAAATGCTTCACTACATGGGCATGGGCGATGGGCAGGCAGGATGGGCGCATTACTACGTACAGGCAGGATATCGCGTATATCTTTTGGATCGTCCCGGTCACGGGCGCACACCGTATCACCCCGACGCGCTTGGCCCCATTGGCCCGCAGCCCACCTACGACATCATCGTTCCCGACCTGCTGCGCTCTCATCGATGGGTTGGCAGCGGGAAAATCGGTGACCCGTCGGTTGACCAGCTGATGGCCAGCCAGAACGCCGCGCCCCAGGACAACGTGATGGCGCATCGCTTCTGGGCGAGCCACGGCGCCGAACTGCTCGATAAGATCGGTCCGGCGATCGTGCAAGTCCACTCCGCCGGGGGCCCGTTTGGCTGGCTCGTTGCAAACGAGCGCCCGCACCTGGTGAGAGCGATCGTGAACGTGGAAGCGGGGGGCGCTCCGTTTAGTCCTCAGACTCCTTGGGGGCTCACGGATATCCCGCTCGCCCTCGATCCGCCCGTTTCCGACCCGTCGCAACTTGAAACGCGGGATGTTGCTGCCAGCAATGGCTTACCCGCATACAAGCTCCAGGCCGAGGGCCGTGTCCACAAGCTCAACAATCTCGAGGGTATTCCCATTGCCTATGTCACTTCTGAAAGATCAGGACACATGCAGGGCCCGGAGGTAGTTGCATTTTTGAACCAGGCCGGCTGCACGGCCTACGACCTGCAGCTGAAGGATTCGGGCGTAACCGGGAACGGCCACTTCATGATGCTGGAGACAAATCGCAAACAGGTATTCGAGGTGATCGAAAACTGGCTGGAACGCAATGTTTCAGACCATGCGTGATTTTCCGGCCCGTTCTGCGCAAACAACTCGGTCAAACCGTCAATGTCCACGCCGCTCGGGTGGGAAACCGCCGGGGAGCCAAAGGCCATCCACACGAGAGCCCCTCGGTCTGCCATCTGGAAGCATCTGCACGGATCGTAACCATTGTGCGCCGCTGGGCGTCTTGTTTTGGATCGTTTCATTCGCCCTGGATGCGCCAACGGGCTCGTTCCGGCACAGCAACAATAAGCAATGAATCTCTCGACACCCTTTATCCATCGCCCTGTGGCAACCACCCTGCTCACCGCTGCCATCGCGCTTGCCGGAATACTTGCATTCGTGATGCTGCCGGTGGGCGAGCTGCCCGAGATCGATTACCCCACCATCAACGTGCAGGCCAACTTGCCGGGAGCCAGCCCGGAAATCATGGCTTCCTCGGTTGCCACGCCGCTCGAGCGCCAATTCGGACGCATTGCCGGGGTTACGGAAATGACCTCGTCAAGCTATCTCGGAACTACCTCGATCACCTTGCAGTTTGACCTGGGCCGCAATATCGATGGAGCCGCCCGGGATGTGCAAGCCGCCATCAACGCCGCACGCAGCTATTTGCCGTCGAATCTCCCGACCAATCCCGGATACGAGAAGGTAAATCCGGCTGACATCCCCATTTTTCAGCTTGCTCTTACTTCCAAGAACTACGATGTCGGGCATATGTATGATGCCGCGTCGACAGTCATGCAGCAGAAGCTTTCCCAAATCTCCGGCGTAGGGCAGGTGTTTGTCGGGGGTAGTTCGCTGCCGGCGGTCCGCATCGATATCAATCCCACGCAATTAAACAGCTACGGTCTGGGCCTCCAGGACGTGAA
Organism: Candidatus Acidiferrales bacterium; assembly: GCA_050015335.1. Classification (GTDB taxonomy): domain Bacteria; phylum Acidobacteriota; class Terriglobia; order Acidiferrales; family UBA7541; genus Palsa-295. The sequence goes on from JBEKBP010000044.1 coordinate 11,836, forward strand.
GAATATGCTCAGCCAGCAGAATTCGAATGTCCCGAAAGGCCAAATCTGGAACGGCAGCACCACCGCCGATATTCTTGCAAACGATCAGATTCTGAAAGCAGCCTATTACCGGCCCCTGATCGTCGGCTACCACGACGGCGCGGCGATAAAACTGTCCGATATCGCCGATGTCCAGGATTCGGTCGAAAACATTCGCGCCGCTGGGTTTTTCGACGGCCGGCCGTGCGTTACGCTGCAGATCTTCCGGCAACCAGGCGCCAACATCATCAACACGGTCGATCGGGTCCATCAGGCGCTTCCGTCCTTGCAAGCGTCCATTCCGACCGGGATGGATGTGGCCATCACCTTTGACCGCACGGCGACCATTCGTTCTTCGGTCCATGAAGTCGAGCGTTCTCTTCTGGTTTCGATCAGCCTGGTCATTCTGGTGGTCTTTGCCTTTCTGCGAAGCCCTCGCGTCACCCTGATTCCGAGCGTGGCTGTTCCCGTATCGCTACTAGGCACCTTCGGCGTGATGTATCTGCTCGGCTATAGCATCGACAACCTCTCTTTGATGGCGGTAACGATCTGCACGGGATTTGTCGTCGATGACGCCATTGTCGTGATCGAAAACATTACGCGGCATGTCGAGCAGGGACTGCGGCCCATGGAAGCCGCGTTGCATGGCGCCAAGGAAATTGGCTTTACGGTTCTTTCGATGACGTTGTCGCTGGTCGCGGTATTCATTCCGATTCTGCTAATGGGGGGCATCGTGGGCCGCCTCTTCCGCGAGTTCGCCATCACGCTTTCGGTGTCGATTCTGGTTTCCCTGCTCGTTTCCCTCAGCATGACGCCCATGATGTGCGCCCGCCTTTTGCGGCGGGAGCACGGCCGGAGGCACGGGCGGATGTATCGCCTGAATGAAAATTTCTTCAATTCCCTGGTGCGCTTATACGATCGCGGCCTCCAATGGGTTTTCAGGAACGAAGCATTCACGATGGGAGTCCTGCTGATCACCATCGCCGTAAACATCTATCTTCTGGTGATCGTGCCCAAAGGATTTTTCCCGTTGGGCGATACAGGCCATCTCCGGGGCGGCATCCGGGCTTCCCAGGATATTTCGTTTCAGGCCATGCGGCAGATCGCTTCCCGCTTTTCCGTCCTCATCAAGACCGATCCCGCGGTGGCCACCTCTGTCGTTTTTACCGGCGGCAACGGTCCTCTGAACACGGGAAATCTCAACGTTACGCTGACGCCCATCGAGCAGCGGAAGCTCAGTGCGAGTCAGGTGATCGACCGTCTCCGTTCCAAGCTCAATAGCGTGCCTGGGGCGCGCGGCATCTTGTCGGCTGGCCAGAGTTTGCGAATTGGCGGCAGGGCCACCAACGCGCAATATCAATACACGCTTCGCTCCGATAGCGTCGACGACCTGGTCCAATGGGGGCCGGTTGTCCTTGCTCAAATGAGGAAGCTGCGCGAGCTCACCGACCTAGACTCCGACCAGCAGAATAGCGGTCTGGAAGCGCGCTTGGTCTACGACCGCCAGACGGCCGCGCGCTTGGGAATCACGCCGCAGTTGATGGATACGACTTTGTACAGCGCCTTTGGCCAATCCCAGGTTTCCACGATGTACACCTCACTTAACCAGTATCACGTGGTGATGGAAGTGGCCCCGCAGTTCTGGCAGGATCCGCAGGCGCTCAACTACGTTTACCTCCACTCGAGCACCGGCAAGGTGGTTCCACTCAGTGCCGTGGCTCATTTCCAGAACAGAATTGCTCCCCTGGCGGTCAACCACGACGGCCAGTTCCCGTCTGTGACGATCTCTTTTAACCTGGCCCCTGGAGTCGCCCTGAGCGACGCGGTGCAGGCCATCAGCCAGGCGGAGCAGAATATCGGCATGCCGCCCTCGATTCGGAGCATGTTCTCAGGATCCATGCAGGCCTTTCAGGCCTCGCTGTCGACAGAGCCATACCTGATCATCACGGCTCTTCTCGCGGTTTATATCGTGCTCGGAATGCTCTATGAGAGCTACATTCACCCCGTTACGATTCTCTCGACGTTGCCTTCGGCGGGAGTGGGTGCGGTGCTGGCCTTGATGATCTTTCACATGGATCTCAACGTGATCGGGGTCGTGGGAATCATCTTGCTGATCGGCCTGGTGAAGAAAAATGCCATCCTGATGATCGACTTTGCCCTGGCCGTGCAGCGCAATGAACATCGCGACGCCAAGAGCGCCATTCATGAAGCGTGTCTGCTGCGTTTTCGCCCCATTCTCATGACCACGATGGCAGCCCTGCTCGGGGCGCTGCCTCTGGCTCTAGCCACGGGAATCGGTTCGGAATTGCGCGTCCCGTTGGGCGTTACGATCATCGGCGGCTTGATTTTCAGCCAGATGCTGACGCTCTTCACGACTCCGGTCGTCTATCTCTACATGGACCGCTTCAGCGTCTGGTGGCAGCAAAGAAAACGCTCCCGCCCTCTGGAGGTAACCCCGCAGCAAGCAGACTGACCCGTCTTTGCGACAGAGAGGCGCGCAAGGTTTCGCGTGAACCGGCTCAAAAGCCGTAGAGCCGCGCCGGATTCTCCACCAGGATAAGTTTCCGTGCAGCGGCGCCTGATGTCCACGCGTGGAGCCGATTGAGGTCGCGGCCATCGTCGGCCCGAGCGAACGGAGTGATGTCGGTAATCTGGCGCCCCGGAATCCGCGCCACATGCGGCCAATTGCTGCCCCACGTAATTCTCCGCGGATTCGCCGCGATGAGCGGTTTGGCTATTTGGGTATAGTCGGGGGTGTCATAGGGGCCCGCGATGTTGACATAGGTCCTGCCTCCCTGCAGTAGACTCACGAGGGCTTTGAATCCCGCCTGATCCACGCCCGCGAGTGTTAGCACCCCCAGGTCAAATGAAACGGGCGCCTCGGCCGCAGCGACTTCCTCTTGAAGCGCTTCAACCTCCCGCCAGCTGGCCACAATCTCCAAATGCCAGCCCCGCCCCTTGATTTGCTCCAGGGCGGCCTGGAAATGGTGCCGCACCGCAGCCGGGTCAAAGGGGCCCGCATTCTCAAAGTGGATCCTGATTCCCCGGATCCCTCCACGGTGCATCTCATCGAGTTCCGCCTTGGAAGTCGCGCCGCCGAGCACGGCGATGCCCCGCGCGCTGGGCCCGATTTGTTTGATCGCATCAAGCGCACAGGAATTGTCCGAGCCATAGACTGTGGGCTGCACCACGACGACGCGATCCATGTGCAGGGCGCGGTGCAGGGAGCGCAACTCTGCCACGGAGGCGGTTTCAGGCGTGTAAGCGCGCGATGCGGCAAAGGGAAATCGCCCGGCGTCTCCGATAATATGAATGTGGCAGTCGCACGCACCCGCGGGCACGTCGAAATCCACCGGCGTACGGGGCTGCGACGCAGTGGCAAAGGCAGCCGTGATCGGCCGGAGGAGCGCTGCGGCTCCGGCCATTGTTGCTCCAGCCAGAAAATTTCGTCGCGATGGCATATAGCCTCCCGGGAGTGTGCGCCATCCTAACCCAGCAATCCCGGTTCGAATCAATGCTTTTTCCCAGGCCGGGCAGTGTCGGGTAAGCAACCTGTGTCACCATGGCTTGCCATCGTGGGTGCCGTATTGGGAACACCCCGCTCGAGGGGTTGCCGGCAGCGGCTTGTAAGAGCAGCCATTGTCGGCTATCGTTTTTGTGTAGCCCACCGCCCGAATCGCCCTCGCCAGGAGCTTGCAGCCCATATGATTGTTACCGTCCAACAACACATCGTTCAGGAGCAGGAAGCGGTTAGCCCGAGCTCTCGCGGAACCTTCTCCTGGCTTCTGTCCGGAATCACCCTAGCCACAAAGATGATCCAGGCCCGCGTTCGCCAAGCCGGGCTGCTTGATGCTACCGGCTCGGCTGGAGAGACAAACGTGCAAGGGGAAGTACAGCAGAAGCTCGACGTGTATGCCAATCAGGCGCTCTTGCACTGTCTGGGTGTTCGCGACGCCGTCGCCATCCTGGTCTCGGAGGAAAACGAACAGCCCGTCACCTTTGACCGCGCCCCCGAAACCGGCAAGTACATCGTTATCTTCGACCCGCTGGACGGCTCCTCGAACATCGACGTGAACGTAAACGTCGGCACCATCTTTTCGATTTTTCGCCGCCCCGAAAGCGCCCCCATCAGTCTCCACGACGCGGTGCTGCAGCCCGGCTCGCAGCAGGTTGCGGCGGGATATGTCGTCTACGGGTCTTCCACGGTATTTGTATACACCGCCGGGCGCGGAGTTTTTGGATTCACTCTCGATCCCAATGTAGGCGCTTTCGTTCTCAGCCACGAAAACATGCGCATGCCCGACCAGGGCAAATACTATTCGGTGAATGAAGCCAACGTGCGAAGTTTTCCTTCCGAATATCAGGGCTATCTCGACCTATTGCGGCGCGGAGGCTTGGGCAGGGAGTACGGCTCGCGCTACATCGGCTCACTGGTAGCCGATTTTCACCGCACCCTGCTCAAGGGCGGCGTATTTCTCTATCCGCCCACCGAAAGCCATCCGCAGGGTAAGCTGCGGCTACTCTATGAGGCCAATCCGCTCGCCTTCATCGCTGAACAGGCTGGTGGCATTGCCACCGACGGCAAGCGCCGCATCGTAAACATTCAGCCCACGGGCATTCATCAGCGGACTCCGCTTGTCATCGGGAGCCGCGTGGAGATGGAACAGTTTCACCGTTGCTGCGAGGCCGCTACATCCTGGGCCGCCCAGTAGGTTGCGGGAGGCTGAGGGGACTTCGTCGCGGCTGGCGACAGGGACGCTTCGGCTAAGTTTCCCTTCTGGACGCGCAGGTTTGTGGTCGCCGCAAATACGTTGGGCACGGAGTTTGCGCCGATGCCCGCTGCGTCTTTATCGGCATCGCGATCGACCACTGCTTCCAGCCGTCCGGTGGCCGTCGGCCGCGATGATGTGGATGGCGGCGACTGCCATGTTTCCCCGGACCGCGGCGGCGAGGGATAATAAACCGATTGCTGGAAGCTCTGCTCGGCGGATTGGACCCTCGACGGGGGATGGAGCAAGCACCTGGGAATCTGGTTGTCCACGGGCTGAACCCCTCAACGCCCTCCTATACGCAGAACATAGACGCTGGCGCCGGTTCCGGCCATACGGCAGTTTCCTAGCAGGACACCTGAAAAGGCATTGCTATGAGCGGGAGATCAACGCATGGAAGGCCCAGCGGGAGGGTGTGCTACTGCGTTCGCGAGATTGCTGTTACCTAGTGGGGCCGGCCACAAAGACAACACTACTGGGCTCCGGCGCGTCTTTGAGAACCGTACCCGCGGGCGTCAATCTGCCGGTTGCCGGATCGACGCGGAACAGTACGATGCTGGCGGAATTTTGGTTGGCCGCAAACAAGTATTCGCCCGTGGGATCGAGTGCGAAGCTGCGCGGCGTTTTCCCTTCGGTGGAAATAAATTGAACCGGCGAAAGTCTTCCGTTGTTTCCATCTATCGCAAACACGCCGACGCTATCGTCCCCGCGATTGGAGTCGTAAACGAATCTTCCGGCGCGATCGGCCTGAATCTCGGCAGCCGTGCTCTTGCCGGAGAAGCCTTCCGGCAAAGTCGAAATCGTCTGAATCTCCTTCAGCGTGCCCTCGGCGGTGTCGTAATCAAAGGTCGTCAGCTTCGACCCCATTTCACTGATCAAATACAGAACTTTCCCATTCGGATGGAACGCCAAATGTCGCGGTCCCCAGCCAGGATGCAGTGCCACGAAGGGTGTGTTGCTGGGCTCAAGCGAACCACGCGCAACGTTGAGGCGATAGACAAAGATTCGATCGAGGCCAATGTCGGCGGCCAGGACAAAGCGGTTGTCGGGCGAGATCACCACGCAGTGCGCGTGCGGACCGGCTTGGCGTAGCGGATCAACGCTCGACCCATGGTGCTGGTCGAAGCCCGACGCCTCGCCCAGGGTTCCGTCACGATGAATCGGAAATGCCGCCACGCTCCCGCTGCCGAAATTGGCCGCCACAAGGATTGCTCCCGTCTTGTCGATGGCGAGATGGCACGGTCCCACTCCTTTCGATGAGACCTTGTTTAGAAACGTGAGCCTGCCGGTCTGTGCGTTGCTGGCATACGCGGTGATTGTATTGCCCGCCTCGCCTTGTCCGCCATACTCATTCGCTGCGTATAAAAAGCGGTGGCTGGGATGCACGATCAGCCACGCGGGGCTGGCAGTTTCGGCGGCCAGCCCGAGCGGACGAACTTCTCCAGTGGACGGCGAAAAGCGATAGAGGTAGATGCCTTTGCTCGCATGGTGCGTGTAGGTACCCACGTAGACGAAATAACTGTTTCCGCGCGGAGCCGCGTTAGCACCGACGCCGCTGACGAGCGCCAGAGATATAAAAAGAGCGGCGGAGGTTTTTGGGAAGCACGCTTTTTTGAGCGTCGCGAGCCGTCGAAACTGTTTCTTTGGAAAATTCATTTCGGCAATGGGCGGAGTATAGCACCTGTCCCTATCCGCAAAATCGGTGAATGACGAGCAATGGCCCGGGAAGGTAGGCGGCAGTTCGGTAGGCAATCATTTGGAAAACGACTGCGCAGGCGTAAACCGGTTGTGTCCGGCGCGATAGAAGGGGTAGGATGGGCCCAACTGGGGAGGCTCATCATGAACGTTAGGACGGGGAGGTCGGCCGGAATCATTTTGGCCGCGTGGGGAGTTATGGCGGGGATAGCGCTCGTCGGTGTAGAGGCTCGTCCACGGCCGGGCGGGGCGATCGCGCGGCCGCAGTCGCAAGCAAGCGGTGTGTCGGTCGATGCAGATAACCTCGGCGGAGTCGTCACGAGCGCCAACGGTCCGGAAGCAGGCGTCTGGGTGATCGCCGAAACCACCGATTTCCAGACCAAGTTCCGCAAGATCGTCGTCACCGATGAGGGCGGCCGCTACCTGATTCCCGAGCTTCCTAAAGCCAATTACAAGATCTGGGTGCGCGGTTATGGGCTTGTCGATTCGCAGCCGGTCGACGCAAAGCCGGGGCAAACGTTGGCTCTCGCCGCTGTAGTGGCGCCCACTCCCGCCGATGCAGCCCAGTACTATCCGCCGAATTATTGGTATTCCATGTTGCAGATTCCGCCCAAGGCTGCTTTTCCCATGACCGTTCCCGGCGAGGGCTCGTTTCTTGAGTTACACACCGGTCGCACGATCCAGACGCAGGCGGACTATATATGGGGATTGCGCAGAGGCTGTGAAGTCTGCCATCAGATGGGCACCAAGGCTACCCGCGTGGTCGAGCCGGAAATTGGCACCTTCCCAACCATTCGGGAAGGATGGGAGCGCAAGCTCGAAGTCGGCCAGGGCGGCCGGTTGCTGCACACAACCCCCGCTCTGGGGCTTAGCAATCCCACGGCGATGGCGCTGTGGACCACTTGGATGGAGCAAATCGCCAAGGGTGCGTTGCCGCCGGTTCCGCCGCGCCCGCAGGGCGTCGAGCGGAACTTGGTTCTCACGATGTGGGATTTTGCCACGCGCACTGCTTTTCCCCACGATTTGATCAGCACCGATAAGCGCAAGCCCACGGTGAACGGTAACGGTCACCTCTACATCGTAGATTGGGCGGAAGGCGCGGTTAGCATCATCGATCCAGTGGAAAACACCGACCAGATTGCCCGAGTCCCGTTGCGCAATGAAGAGTGGCGCAAGCAGTTCAAAAGTGGCGAACCGGACGTGATGCCGGAGTATCCATCTCCGTATTGGGGCAAGGAGCTGAAACAGGTCCGGCTGGATCCTGTCAATGCCGGGCCCGGCATGATGGACAGCCAGGGCCGCACCTGGTTCAACGTGCAGTCCCGGTTGGACGTTCCTTCTTATTGTCAGGCGGGCTCCGACAATCGGTTCGCCCAATACTATCCGCTGAAGCAGCGCCGCCAGCGCAACGAAGGCGTCGCCTATTACGATCCCAAGACCAGCCAGTTCACCGTAATCGACACGTGCACGGGCGGCTCTCACACGGCCTTCGGATACGACAAAGACGAGACCTTCTACATGAGCGCGCGGGGCGTTTACGGAATCAGTTGGGTGAAGGCGCGCGTCTGGGATGAGACCCACGATCCGGAAAAGTCACAAGGCTGGTGCCCGGCCATCCTTGACTACAACGGCGACGGAAAGATCACAAAACCCTGGACCACGGCCGATCAGCCGCCCGACCCGAAGCTCGACCGCATGATCCCCGGCCCGACCGGCTACATCATCGCGGTCAGTCCAACCGACGGAAGCGTATGGTTTCACACAACCGACCTTATCCCCGGAAGGATCGTCCGCATGGAGGTGGGAGCGCATCCGCCGGAGACCTGCATGGCGGAGGTCTACGAACCTCCGTTCAGCGTGAATAATCAGGACGGCTATGGGCCGCAAGGAATCGACGTTGATTCCCATGGTGTGGTGTGGGTGGGACTCACCGGCAGCGGGCAGCTGGCGAGCTTTGACCGGCGAAAGTGCAAGGTCAAGAACGGCCCGACGGCGACCGGCCAGCACTGTCCGGAAGGCTGGACTCTCTATCCTGTGCCTGGCCCGCAGTTCAAGGGGAGCAACGTGGCCGCCGATTATTTCTACAACGATTGGGTGGACCGCGCGAATACCCTTGGCTTGGGCAACGATGTTCCGGTTGTGACCGGAACAGGTTCCGATTCGCTGATCGCCTACCTGCCTTCTGCGAAAAAGTGGATCACCCTGCGAGTGCCATATCCGATGGGATTTTTCACTCGCAGCCTGGATGGCCGCATCGACGATCCCCAAGCCGGATGGAAGGGCCGCGGATTGTGGTCGGCGGTCGAGAGCCGCGTGGTGTGGCACACCGAAGGCGGCTGGGGCACACGGCCTTACGCCGTGCATTTCCAGTTGCGGCCCGATCCTCTCGCCAAGTGAATCGCCGCGTGAAGACAACCAGCCCCGCCCGCGGGCGGGGCCGTATTTTCGCATCGAGCTGCGCCGCCCTGTTTTTCTCCGGAGCCGTATTGTCTGCACAAGTTTCGAGCCAGAGCGCTTCCCAACCGGCAGCCAAGAGTGCCGCCGTTCGGAATGCGGCGGCGTCTGAAATTCCTCATCTGCGCAAGCAGGGCACTGCCAGCCAGCTCATTGTCGACGGCAAGCCTTTCCTGGTTTTGGCAGGAGAATTGAACAACGACAGCCCGAGCAGCCTCGACTATATGAAATCGGTATGGCCGAAGCTCGTCCAGGCCAAGCTCAATACGGTCCTCACGCCGGTTTCCTGGGCGCAGATCGAGCCGCAGGAAGGGAAGTTTGATTTCAGCCTCCTCGATGGCCTGATCCGCCAGGCGCGGGCCCGCAACCTACATCTGGCGCTACTGTGGTTTGCCAGCTGGAAGAATGGCCTCTCGAGCTATCCGCCCGATTGGGTAAAGAAGGATTTCGAACGCTTCCCGCGCGCGCAGATCCAGGCGGGAAGATCGATCGAGTTGCTCACGCCGTTAAGCGATGCGAACCGCGACGCCGACGCTCGCGCCTTTGCGGCATTGATGCGGCATGTGAAGGAAACCGACGGGCGGCAACACACCGTCATCATGATCCAAGTCGAGAATGAAATCGGATTCCAAGGCGACTCCCGGGACCGCTCGCGGTTGGCCAACGAAGCATTCGAAGCACCCGTCCCAAAGGAATTGATGGATTCCCTCCAGCAGAACAAGGAAACCTTGGTTCCCGAGTTTCGCCAGCTGTGGGAAGCAGCCGGCGCCAAAACGTCGGGCACCTGGCAAGAAGTATTCGGGCACGGCGTAGCGGCCGATGAGATCTTCATGGCCTGGCATTTTGCCCGCTATGTCGGCCGCGTATCGGAAGCGGGCAAGGCTCAATATCCGATTCCCATGTTCCTGAACGTCGCCGTGGGCAACGCCGTGAAGAAACGCGATCCCGCGAAAACGCTGACCGAACAGAGAAGAGATCTGCGGACACGGTACTTCGCACTCGGTGGACCGATGGATGACCTGATGGACATCTGGCGAGCCGGCGCGCCCCCAATCGACATGCTCTCACCCGATGCCTATAACGATTTCGTGGAATGGACCGCTCACTACGACCGGTCGGGCAATCCGCTGTTTATCCCCGAGACGGTTGGCGGACCGATTGGCGCAACCCGAGTGCTCTACGCCTTCGGACGCCACGATGCAGTGGGCTTCTCGGCCATGGGAGCCGTCGAGAGGTCGCCCGACCCTGACGCCGATTTGATTGGCAGCTATGAGTTAATCGACGAATTGGCGCCCCTTATCGCAAAGCACGCAGGCAATGGCACCATGTCTGCATTTCTGCTCGGCCCAGACGACCCGCCGCAGAAGAGGCGGGTTGGGAATTACACAGTGGAGGCGGCATTCCTGCGTCCGCCGCCTGTCCCCATGGCGCTGCCGACCGAAATTCCGCCACTCACCTATGGTGCGGCGATCGTGGTTGCGACCGGGCCTGACGAATTTGTCGCCGCTGGTAACGGGTTGATGATCAGTTTTTCGCCGAATACTCCCGGCCCTCCGCTCGCCGGACTGGCCAGCGTGGAAGAAGGGGTTTTTGTAAATGGGCGCTGGGTGCCGGGGCGCCGGCTGGCGGGCGACGACACCTCCGAGGGCGACGGACTGATGCTGCGATGGCCGCCTGGTAGCTGGGCGCCTTCGTCGCGGCAACGAAAGAGTGCGACCCCCATTCAGCGCGCGACGCTCTATCGCTACCGCTGAGCTGGCAAATCTCGTTGTGACGCCGGCATTCACACGGGGCTGGCTGCTTGCGACCATCCAGTGCTGCTATTGCGGACATGGTCGAAGCGCTGTTTTTTGATTTTCACTCGCTACTTTTTATCCGGCAGCGCGAACACGTAGAGGGTGTTGCCGTGCGGCGGCTGGTGAACGTCCGGCAAGACGGGGACGTGGTGCACGCCGGTGCTGACGGCGATGTATTGCTTGCCGTCAACGCTGTAGGTCACCGGGAATCCCTGCACCGAATTTCCCAGCCGTGTTTGCCAGATTGTCGCGCCGGTATTGGCATCGAGAGCGCGGAAATAGCGGTCGAGATCGCCGACCCACGCAAGGCCTGTGTCGGTGGTGAGCACGGCGGTTTGAAATGTGGAGTGCTGTTCAACGGTCCACACCTGTTTTAACGTCTTCACATCGTAGGCCGCGAGCTTGCCGATGTTGCCGTGAGTTCCAGGCATCTGGAAGTGCTTCTCGGTCGCTGCGCCGCCGCCTGAACCGTCTTCGAACTCCACTTTTCGGCTGGTCATTTCCATGCAGCTTTGAGCGAGAGGAATAATCAGCAGCCCGCCCTGCGGATAGTAGCTCATCGATTGCCAGCCGTGGCCGCCCTGCATGCCGGGGCACACCTGCACGCCCTCGCCGAGCTTTTGCTCGATGATGTCGGGCCGGTAGGTAAGCTTCCCGGTCTTTGCGTCGACGCCGCTGAAAACATTCTGATAGATCGTTTCGTGCTCGGCGAGGAATTTCCCGGTCTGGCGGTCAAGCTTCCACAGGATGCCGGCCTTGCCGATGGTGAAGGCAGCCTTGAGGTCGCCAATGTCCACCAAGACGCGTTCGTAGACTTCGTCGAGGTCGAGCGTCTCACCGGCGACGTGCTGGAAATACCAGACGAGCGATCCGTCATCGGGACGAAGCGCCAGCGTGCAGCTTGTGAACAGGTCCCGGTCGGCCGCGCTTGATCCGCGAGCCACCTGCATCCAGGGTTTGGGTTGAGCGACGCCCCAATAGGTGAGATTCAGCTCGGGGTCGTAGCTTCCGGTAATCCAGGTTTCCCCGCCGGCGCGCAGCATGTTCGGGAGCTTGCCCCAGGTATCGCCGCCGGGCTCACCGGATTTCGCGATGGTGTTGAATCTCCAAAGGAGCCCTCCGGTATCCGGATCGTAGGCACTGATGAAGCACCCCTGCTCGTCGGGATTTGCCTTGTAGCGGTCGCATCCGGTGATGCCTTGCAGCACTTTTCCGTGAATCACAATCGGGCCGCTCGAGTTGCCAAGTCCTTTGGTGTAGTCGCCCATTGCGATGTCCCACACGGTCTTGCCGGTGCGCGCGTCGAGGGCGGCCAGGTGCGCGTCGGTGGTGGGTACAAACACCTTGTCGTTATAGATCGCCAGATTGCGTATGGCGCCGGTTCCGCCGCCTTGCAGGCCGGTGGGGCGTATGTGATTTTCCCAGATGAGGTCGCCGGTACGCGCATCGAGGGCCTGCACGATGTTGTCGGTGTTGAACAGATACATGATGCCGTTGTGCACGAGCGGCTGCGGCTGGTTGGCGTAGCCCTCATTCATCGACCACACCCACGCGAGGCGGAGATCGCCGACGTTCTGGGGAGTGATTTGCGAAAGCGAGCTGTGGTTCCAGGATTGATAGTTCCCGCGCACAACCAGCCAGTCGGCCGGGTTGGGATGCAGGAGCATGTCGGTGGTGACGGGAACGTAATTCTTGACTTCGCCTTTGACCGTGAGGCCGACAGGCGCTTCCGCTGCTCGCGGAGTGCCTGGGGCGCCGGGCGGCCCGGACGGCGCCGAAGCAGGCGCTCCGGTGGTGAGGTCGCCAATCATGACAGCCGCGTCCGCGGCGAGGTCGTCCGCGCCGGCCGCAGCGCCGTTCGATTGGAGAATAAACGCGATCAGGCTCAGCGACTGCTGGTTGCTCAGCGATCCGGGACTATTGGCCGGCATCGTCTTGCCGATGACAGCGAACAGATCGCTCGTAGTGCGCTTTCGCCACGCGTTGAGGAAATTGTCGCCCGCGAGCGGAGGAGCTTCCACGCCGCCGCGAAGGTCGGGCAGGTGGCAGGAGGCGCATTTCTGCTGATACAAAACGCGGCCCATGTTGACTTGCGCGGAACTGAAGGCGCGCGCCGGTCCTGCCTGCGGCGCGGCGCCTGAGGAAAGGGCGGCCGCAGCCATCGCCGACACTGCCAGAAACTGACATGCTGTCCGCGCCAACGTCATGAGTTTCCCCAGGCCTGCTAGGAACCTCTTTTAACAGGCCATTCCAAAGCAAAAGCAACGGCATCGTACGCGGAGTGGGTGGCCAATTCAAGTTGTTCCGGGATGGCGACAGCTGGTGATCAGTAGCGGGGCCAATCCAAGCCGACCGGCACCAGCTGCGGCGTGGTCGCGAAAGAACATAAGGGCCGGCCAGACGCCGGCGCCACAGAGGATGTGCGAAAGCCTAGCGCACGTCACAAATCAGAGGTTGACACGACCTGGAGCGGCTCATAGGATGACTGCCTTGGCTCGGACGTTTTGTTTTGCGGGGGAGGCCTTCATGCGCGCGGCGGCAACTGCTTTTCTGTTAACTTTTGCGCTTTGCGTGGTGGCGGTGGCGCAGACGCCGGAGGGGAAGACTTTTGATATTTATGTGATTGACGTGGAGGGCGGCAACTCCACACTGTTTGTGGCGCCTTCCGGGGATTCAACGCTGATCGACACCGGAAGCGGTGGACCGAATAACAGGGACGGCAACCGCATTATGGCCGCCGTTAGCGATGCCGGGCTCAACCATATCGATCATCTGATTACCACGCACTGGCATGGCGATCATTTTGGCGGCATGGCCGACGTCGCTTCGCGCATTCCAGTGCGCGATTTCGTCGACCACGGGCCAAACATTCAGCCGCAGAATGCCCGCACCGACGAATTCATGAACAAGACCTACCCGGGGCTCTATGCCGAGGCAAAGCACACGGTGGTGAAACCCGGCGACAAGATCCCGATGAGAGGCCTCGACTGGACCATCGTGAGCGCGGCGGGAGAAGTGATTAAGACGCCGCTGCCCGGCGCCGGCGCGCCCAACCCCGCCTGCGCGAGCTTTGTTCCCAAGGCTGCCGGTGATGACGGCGGAGTCGAGAACACGCAGTCGGTGGGAAGCGTTATTACCTTCGGGAAGTTTCGGATGGCGCATCTGGGCGATCTCACGTGGAACAAGGAACACGATCTGATGTGCCCGATCAACCGCATTGGGACGCTGGATGTATGGATCGTGTCACATCACGGGCTGGCGCTCTCGGACTCGCCTCAACTGGTGCATGCGATCCGCCCGCGGGTTGCGATCATGAATGATGGGCCACGCAAGGGCGGCCCGCCTTCCACCATGCAGACGCTGTTTACGTCTCCCGGACTCGAGGATTTGTGGGAGATTCATTTCTCGATCTTGAGCGGGCAGCAATACACGGTGCCGGGATTGTTCATAGCGAATACCATGGACGACCCGATTACAGCGATGCCGATCGATCCGGCGCCACAGCCTGCGCCAGGTACCCCCGGACTGCCCACGCATGACGGGAAGGCTTATTATATTAAGGTGTCTGCGCAGGCAGACGGGACCTTCACGGTTACCAATCAGCGGAATATGTTCAGCAAGACTTACGCGGCGCGGTAGAAGTCGGAAGCGAATCGCTGTAAGACGCCGGGAGCATAAGCGACAGATGATGCGGTCTCCGTGGAAGGCTCTAGGTTTGGCAGGCTCGATGGCTCTGTTTTCCGGGGTGTGCTCCGGGGCGACAATTACCGGAACGGTGAAGGGTGTCGGTGGGGCACCGTTTTCGGGGGCGTTTGTCGAGGCGCAGAATACGAAGTCGCGGATCACTACGATCGTGCTCTCCGACAGCCTCGGGCAATACCAAATCCCGAAACTGCCTGCGGGCGATTATCGCTTGACGATCCGGGCCGTCGGCTTCCGCACGGATCCGAAGACAGGCGTGGATCTGTCGGCGGACCAGAAGGCGTCCTACGACTTTGCGCTGCAAAAGGGACTGGTCGGCTGGAACGATCTTTCATTTTACCAGCTCAAGCAGCTGCTGCCCCCCGCGAAAGGAAAGGACCTGATCGTTGCGCACTGCTCGACCTGCCACCTGATGCAAACGCGGATGGCTTCGATGACGCGCGACCAGGAAGGCTGGCGAGACCGCGTCGACTATATGCGTACCGTGCTGCATTTCTTCCTGGACAAAATCACCGATCAGGACGCCGACGATATCGCATCGTATCTGGCCAAGGTGTTCGGACCGGATTCGGTGCTGCCGAAATCTCCCGCGGACATGCCTGGATATAAAGATACGCTGCGGCCGCTGAGCGGCGGCGACGCGACCAACATTGTGTACGTGGAATACGAGATGCCGGGGCCAAACCGCATGCCGTTTAGCGCGGCGCCAGCCCAAGACGGCTACGTGTGGATTCCGGGTTTCGGCGTCGACAATATGATTACCCGGCTCGATCCTAAGACGGGCGAGATGCAGGATTACAAAGTCCCCAACGTGGGCGCGGCTGCGATTCACTCGGCTGTGCCTGCGCCGGACGGTTCGGTGTGGCTCGCCGAGCAAGGGACGAACAAAATCGGACGGTGGGATCCCAGTACGAAGCAGATTACCGAGTTTCAGGACGCATTTCTTCCCGGGTTCGACGGGATGGGCGAAGGCGGAAACAAGCACACGGTGCGGCTCGATCCCCGCGGGAATGTGTGGGGCAGCGGGCAGCCCCTGACGAAATTCGACCCGGAAACGAGAAAGTTCACCCGTTTCGATGAAGTCAAGATTGCCTACGACGTAAAACCGGACAAGAGCGGCGACGTTTGGTTTACCGAACCGGGGGCGAACAAGATCGGCAAAGTCGACGGGAAGACAATGAAGGTTTCTCTGTGGACCGTTCCCACGCCCAAGTGCTACGCCCGGAGGATGGAAATCGGTCCGGACGGAATGATTTGGGTGGGCGAATTCAACGCGGGGAAAATTGCCCGGTTCGATCCCGCGACCGAAACCTTTACCGAGTATGCGCTGCCGGGGCAGGACGGTTCTCCCTACAGCCTAGGCTTCGATACGGAAGGCTACCTCTGGTATGACTCGCACGACATGGACGTGCTCGGGCGATTCGATACCAAGACCGGCAGCGTGGTCGAATACCCGGTCCCGCACTCGGAGATCGCCATGCGGGAATTCTTCCGCGATGTCCAAGGGCGGATGTGGTATGGCACCAACCCGAACAACAAAGTGGGCTACTTCTATCTGGCCGGCAAGACCGGCGGCATCTGAGTCTGCCGGCAAGTAGAAGAGTCACTTATCTTGCGGCAGCCGGGGGTTGCCACACCAGCGTGTGTGCTCTGAAACCAATCGCGGACGTGGCGCGTCCAATCATTCCGAGAGGGCAAAAACACTACGGCTTCGGGGCGCGATGGCTTCCAAAATGCCCAGTGCACTGCAAGCTCCCGCAGGCTGCGCCACGCCTTGCCCGCTCATCCTGAGCGGGTTTATGATGATGCACCGGGATGCACTTCGGCCGTAAAATAAATGGGTGGAAACGCCGACGGAAGTTCCCCCAACAGGATTTCCCGTATGACCAAAGAAGGAAAGGGGTATCTGATGAGCTCGCTCGGCCGCCGTTTCTGTCCAACTGCCTGTCTGCCCGTCGCGCTGGCGTTGATCGCTGCATTCACGTGCGCGCCCTTGCGCGCCCAGGTGGATTTAGCGGGTGAGTGGACTGAAAATTTGCACGAAGATATGCCGGAGCGAGGGGACGTCGCGATTGGCGATTATCTAAGCGTGCCCATCAATGACGCGACGCGCATGAGGGCTGACACCTGGGACGCCGAACAATGGACGATGGTCGAGCATCTGTGCCATGCCCATCCGCTCGATTATGCGCCCCGCGGCCCCTCGCAGATGCGCATCTGGTCAGACATCGATCCGTTGACGCAGGGCGTTCTCGCCTGGCACACGATCATCAGTTACATGCTTCCCGAGCGGACCATCTACATGGACGGGCGGCCGCACCCGCCGGAATGGGCAGCGCACACCTGGCAGGGTTTTTCGACCGGAGAGTGGGTGGGCGACATGTTGAAAGTAACGACGACCCACTTGAAAGAGGGCTATTTCCGGCGCAATGGCCTCGCGCGCAGTGAAAAAGCGACCGTCACCGAATACTTCATCCGATACCCGACGACGCTCACGCTTGTGACCATCGTGGAAGATCCTGTCTATTTGACTGAGCCTTTCATCATTACGTCGGATTGGGTGCAGGATATCGGCCGCCAGCTCTCGCCCAATTTCTGCATTTCGAGCGTGGAAATTGATCACCCGAAAGGGTGGGTGGCTTACCACCTGCCGGGGCACAATCCTTGGCTGAACGAATATTCGCAACGGACGGGCGTGCCGTACGAAGCGGTGCGGGGCGGGGCGGAAACGATGTATCCGGAATATCAGAAGAAGCTGGCGACCATGCCTGCGCCGCCCCCGCTGCAAAGCGACGCACCGGAGAAGGGCAGATGAATTGGAACCGGCCGAGCACGGCGGGCGCGTTGCGATGGGTTTTGGCATTCGCGGGCATGATCTTTTTTGCCACGGCGGGGATGGCAGGGGCTCGCAATGCCGATCTGCAAGAACCGAATTTCGATTCCAAGAACATTCATGTACTACATGTGCGCGGCAACGTGTACATGCTGGTGGGCGCGGGCTGCAACATGACCGTGCAGGTGGGCCAGCAGTATGTGGTCGTGGTGGACACCGGGCTTCCGCAATTTGCCGATGAGGCCATTGCCACGATCCGCAGGATGTCGAACCTGCCGATCATGTTTCTTGGAAATACGAGTTCCGACGCGGACCATACTGGAGGGAATGGCAAGTTTTTTCTGGCCGGAGGAGCCCTGCCCAATGCGACGCAGGGGTTTGCCCGGGAAGAAGAAAAAGACAGCACTCGGTTGAAGCTGCTGCCGGGAGCCACGATCGTCGCGAGTCTTAACGCTGTAAACCGCACCGAAGAGCAGGCCGGAAAGACGACTGCGATCGGCTTCGGCGACGAAGGCTTCAAGCTGTACAACAATGAGGGCGTGGTTTTCTACCAGATGCCGAAGGGCCATTCCGATGGGGACTCGGTCGTCTTTTTCCGCGCATCGGACGTGGTAAGCGCGGGGGACGTTTTTACGACCGTGAGCTACCCGGTGATTGAGACCGAGAACGGCGGCAGCGTTGCAGGATTTATCGACGCCTTGAATGACCTGATCGAAATCCTGGTGCCCAAGTATGGCGAGGAAGGTGGCACCTACGTGATCCCGGGCCACGGGCACCTATCGGATCGCGCGGATGTCGTGAATTACCGGGATATGGTGACGATCATCCGGGGCCGGATTGAGGACATGGTGAAAAGCGGCATGACGCTTGAGCAGGTGAAGGCGGCCAAGCCGACTCTGGATTACGACGGCATTTATGGGGCCGATGGCGGTCGCAAATTCACCGAGACCGTCTATCACGAACTCGCCAAGGACATGAAACAGTCAGGGCCGAAATAGCCCGAACAGGAAAGATTTGATGATGACGCACCAGTTTTTTAAACGTCGCGCGGGGTATTATGCAGCTGCCATGGGCGGATTGTTGCTTGTGTTCGCTGCGATGGGCGGCGCCA
Organism: Candidatus Acidiferrales bacterium; assembly: GCA_050015335.1. Classification (GTDB taxonomy): domain Bacteria; phylum Acidobacteriota; class Terriglobia; order Acidiferrales; family UBA7541; genus Palsa-295. Next base: position 30,214 of record JBEKBP010000044.1, read on the forward strand.
GGGCTGCGCAGCGTGAAGGCGCACCGGGTAGAACAGCTCCGGCCTCCGCGAAGGCGGGTGCGGTAATTGATGTGACCGGGTATTGGGTATCCATCGTGGACGAAGATTGGGTCTGGCGGATGATGACGCCCGCCAAAGGCGACTATACGAGCGCTCCGCTCAATGCCGAGGGCAGACGCGTGACCGATGCTTGGGACCCGGCGAAGGATGAAGCCGACGGGAATCAATGCAAGGCTTACGGGGCGGGCGGCATTATGCGCATGCCGGAACGCCTGCATATCTTCTGGGTCGGCGATAACACGCTCGAGATGGATATCGACGCCGGGACCCAGAAGCGGCTATTCCATTTCGATGGATCGAAATGGCAGGGCGGGGATCCCCAGCTGCAAGGAGATTCCGTGGCCACCTGGGAGAAACAGGTGCAAAGGCGAGCCGGAACCCCGTTTGACGGCCCACAGCCCGGGAAAGGTGGCAACCTGCACGTGGTCACCACGCATATGAAGCCCGGGTACCTTGAGAAGAATGGTGTGCCCTACAGCGGAAATGCGGTTCTAAACGAACACTTCACCGTAATCGATCTGCACGGCGCCGCGGGTTACCTGATCCTGACTTCAGTGATCGAAGACCCCACCTATCTGCGAGAGCCCTTCCTGCTGAGTACTCAGTTCAAGCGTGAGCCGGATAGCTCCAAGTGGGATCCCACGCCCTGTCGCCCGTTGTGGCCTATGTCACTCCGCGCCAAGCTGGGCCAGGGCGCTGGACCGGTCCGGGACGCGCAGTAATCCGCAATTCGGCAGGAAAACCTTGAAGTATCTCGGGTTTGCATGCAAGGCCGGGTCCGCGCGCGAACATCGCGAACCCGGTTGCTGACTGGGATTCAGCAGTGAACAAGCCTCAGGGCTGTCGAACCTTCACGAAGTAATGCCAGAATGGTGATCGCCTCACTCGGCCCCCACTTCTGCGCTTTGCCGCCGACCACAGAGTGGTCTCGGATTTCGTCCGCGGGGAAGGGCTTACCGTCCGGGACTTAAGGTTTTCGATGACGTCGGACAAGCGCCCCCCCCCCCCCCGGGTGACGACTGTCGCCAAACCCTTCCGGATGTGGGCCACGTCGGTGAGTTTCATGCGCGAGCGCGGGACCAATGCGATGCCGCCTACGGGGTGGTTGCCATACGGAACTTCTGCACCCTTCTTCCGCCGCGCGTTTCACCGATGTAGATGTTGCCTTTGGAGTCCACCGCCAAGGTGTGGCCGTGGGTCAATTCACCTAACTGGTGGCCCGGGCGGCTAAAAGTCCCGAGAATTTCTCCGGTCGCATGATCGAAAATATCCACCTGATCGCGCCACTCATCGACCGCGAACATGAATTTTTGCTCCGCATCGGGAGAAAAGCCGATCCAGGAATTTGCGCCCAACTCGGGGGAACGGTTATTGGGATAGTGCGGCCTCGGATTGACCAGAAAGTTTCTTTTGAAATTTCCCATCTTGTCGAACACCTGCACGCGGTCGCCCTGCTTGTCGCAGACGTAGACCAGCCCGGCATTGTCGAAAACCACGCAATGAACGACCTTTATGAAAATGCCGCCTACGGCGGCCTCGGTTTCAGCCGCGTTTCCCTGACGCCCCCACTGGCGGAGAAATTGGCCATTGCGATCGAACACGGCGATGCGCGTGTTGCCATAGCCGTCGGCCACGTAGATGTCGCCGTTTCCCGGGTCCACGGCAACCCCGGAAGGCTTGAAAAATCCCGTGTGGCTTGCATTCAAAGCCCTGCCGTCGGCAGTGCCGTCCGAGCTGTCCATGACGCCTTTTGTCCCGATCTGCATTAGAAGCTTGTTTCCATCGTGCGTATATTTCTGAATGATGCCGTCGCCGCTGCCCGCGATCCAGATATTGTTCTCGTAATCGACGTAGCATCCGTGAAGCATTTTCGGCAGGACTTTGGGATCTCCCCACGTATTGACCACGTTGCCGTCAGGATCAAACTCGATTACGGGAGGAGCCGAAACGGCTGTTTCGGTTTCTTTTTCCTCCAGATTTTGCCGGTTCACGATAAACACATGGTCCTTGGCGTCCACGCATACGCCTCCGACGTCCCCGGTTACCCACCTGTTGGGAAGAGGCTTGGGCCAGTAAGGATCGACCTCATACTTAGGAATCGCGGGCGTTGGCCCGGCAGCCGCCTTGGCCCGATGGGGTAATGGATTACAGACCGCGAGTAAGATGCCACCCCCCGCAGTTATCATGGCCGCCCAGATAGGCCTCCTGGTTTTCACCATAGCGCTCTCCTCCTTGCTTCCTGGGGTCCAAACGTCGGTGGCAATCGCCACACGGGGCCCGCCAGAACAACACATCTGTCGCCAATCTCTTCAGCCTGCCGGTCGCTGCCGAAGCTGCGACTTCGGAACGTTTCTGACGGCCGCGAAACTATTTGGCTTCGTCCGGCGTATAATATATCTAATACTCGGTTGCAACCAAGAAGTGATAATGTGCCTCTGGAGGAGGTTCCCCATGAGAAGGAAGCTGCTGATTCTGGTGTTGGCTGCCTGTGTGGTTATGGTGGGAAGAGCTAACGCTCACCATTCTTTCGCAGCGACTTATATCGTCGACAAGGAAATAAAGGTCGACGGCAAATTGGTTGAGTTTATGTATCGCAATCCGCATTCCTTCGTGAAGGTCGAAGCGCCCGACGATGCGGGACAGACGCAGACTTGGACAGTCGAGTGGGGCGGTGGCGCGCAGTTGAGCCGGGATGGTGTTTCCAGGGATACGCTAAAAGCTGGCGACCGCGTGATCGTCAGCGGCAACCCGGGGCGCGACGCGAGCGAGCACAGGCTCCGGCTGCATAGTATTGTCCGGCCATCCGATGGCTGGAAGTGGGTCGGCACCATCCAGTAGTTCTGATCGTTGTGTGGGCGGTCTGACTGAACCACCGCCCACCCAGGGCCCTCTCGCGGCGTAGTATCGACCAGGAACAGGGAAGCTGTTCTGCTTAGGTACGTGCTGCCTATTGGCCGATTTCGCCTGCGTTGGGGGCAATCGCGCCGGCTTTGAATTCTTCCAAAAAACATACAAAACAGCTTGATTTGATCTCAGAAACTGGATAATTCGCCTCCCTGCGTTGGTTTGACAGACCCAATTTGTGTGCTAAGTGTCTTATCTCCAACAACATTTATCTTGATCGAAATAATCTATAGATGGCATAATGCGTGCAAATAAGGATTTCAGCGAGAGACACTGTTGTGTCTTGTTCTGGGGTGGCGATCCTAAGCCAAATTCAAGGATCGCTCAATAGCAACAACGATCTCAAAGATTAGAGTAAGAATCCCAACATGGGGGTAGTTTGATGCTCAACGAGATTTGTAAGCGCTTGAATGGTCGCGTTTTCGTGGTGGGCTGCTTGGTTTTGGTGCTTTGCTCAATGATGCTGGCTCCAGCGCTGTTGAGCCAGTCGGCTTCGACAGGCGCGTTGGCGGGCGCACTCAAGGATTCCTCCGGCGCGGTGGTGCCGAACGCAACGGTTACGCTCACGAGCCTCGACACGGCGCAGGTGCGCACCACCACGACCAGCGCAGAAGGCGCTTACAAGTTTGGATTGCTGCCGCCGGGCAATTACAGCCTCAAGTTTGAGGCCGCCGGGTTCAACGCCACAGAGGTGCCGTCGGTGACGATCACGGTTACCGAGACGGCCGTTCTCGATCAAACCCTGCAGGTTGGCGCGCAGACGCAGCAGGTGGAGGTTCGCGCTCAGACCGAAGTGGTACAGACCGAATCCACCACCGTGGGCTCGGTGGTTAATTCTCAGGTGATGGCTTCCATGCCTTTGACTTCGCGCAACTACACCGTCCTGCTAGGGCTCTCGGCCGGGGCCAATGCTAGCGTGTTTAACGCAAGCAACATCGGCAAGGGCACGCAGGAGTTCGCGGTGAACGGCGCCCAGCAGTCGCAGAACAATTTCCAGCAGGACGGCGCGAGCATCGTGGCCTGGACCGGGAACGGTTACGCCTCGGATTCGGGCGGCTCTCCAGGAATTGCTTGTCAACCCGGACGCGATCGAGGAATTCAAGATTCAGACGTCCCTGTTTGACGCCGGCTTCGGGCGCAAACCGGGAGCCAGCGTGAATGTGGTCACCAAGTCCGGCACGAACCAGTTTCACGGCTCGGCGTTTGAGTTTTTCCGCAACACCGTGCTCAATGCCAACGACTATTTTCGTAAGGAAAATCTTCCCATCGGCGGCGTCGCTCAAAACGGGCGGCCGGTGCTCAACCAGAACCAGTATGGCGGGGTAATCGGAGGACCGATCAAGAAGGACAAAATATTCTTCTTCTTTGCGTATCAGGGTACTTGGCAGAAAAACGGGCTTGCGGCGGCGGGCGCTGCCGACCCTGTCCTGCCCGGGATTCCGACCGGCGCCCGTAACACGCCTGCTTTCCAGGCGGCCCTGGGAGCGGCCTTTTGCCCAGGCGGCAGTGCAACGGTGGGGGGCACGTCGAAGACCCAGAACGGCGGCACGCAGGTTGCCTGTAACGGCTCAAACATCAACCCGGTGGCCCTCAATCTTCTCAATCTGAAGAATCCGGATGGGAGCTATTACATTCCTAGCTCTCCCACGGGCGTCAATTACACCGATTTTATCAGCGACCCCGCCACCTACAAGGAGTACCAGCTGGTGGGCAACGCCGATTACGTGATTAATGAGAGGAACACGCTCTCGGGGCGATACAACTTTACCCACGCCGTAACCAACGTTGTGATGGGCTGCGCCCCGACGGGCACGGCAATTTCCCAATGCCTCCCGGGCGGACCCGGATCGTTGCTGTTGCCGGTCAGCTACGTCACTGGAAAGCTTACAACGAGCGTCAGCAGCAACGTTGTGAACGAAGCCCGACTTTCGGTGCAGCGCTACGTAGGAGATCCCCAGAACCTGGTGCCTTTCACCAACACGCAGGTGGGCATCACGCCGATCATTCCTAGCGTCAACTACCTGGATGGGACAACCGTAACCGGCTTGTTCAAATTCGGCGCTTTTCTCAACCTGGCCACGGATAAGTACATTACGTCACAGGAAGTGGCGGACACGGTCTCGTGGTCGCACGGGAAACACACCATTCGCACCGGCTTTGAATACGAGCGTGACCGGCAGAACTGGCACTTCATTGGTTTGGCGATTGGCAGCTTGACGTTCCCGACTTTCCAGGATTTCCTGATCGGCCTGCCGGGTTGCGCCCCTTCCCTTAGCACGGCCCAGTGCGCCGCCACGGCCACAGCAGGCACCACCAACGGCAGCGCCTTCAGCAATATCTCCAATTCGGGCTCCTCGGCTTCGATCACCCCTCCTGGTGGCGAAGACTACAATTTCCGGGCCCCCTACGCCAGCGCCTTCCTGCAGGACGACTTCAAGGTGCGCAGCAATCTGACGCTAAATCTGGGCGTGCGATGGGAATTTGCCGGGCAGAACTATGCCACCAACGGGGAGAACACTAACATGTGGGTATCCTTGCTCGGCACCGGTGTCGGGTTTAACCCGGCAACATCGCCGGTTCCAGTAACGTCGTTGGGAGCGACAGCCGCGACGGGGACGCTGCAAGGCTTCGTACTTCCGTCCAACTTCATCTTTTCGAGATTTCCACCGCCACCGGTGGGCGGTCTTTTCATCAATAATAAGAAGATCCCCACCGAGAATACTCCGCCGATTAGCAATTTTGGCCCGCGCATCGGCGTTGCCTGGAAGCCACTGTCGAGCGACCGGCTTGTGCTTCGCAGCGGCTTTGGGACTTTCTACGATCGCGTAGGCAACACGATTTACCAGAAGGCCGCCGACCAGGCTCAGCCGTATTCCATTACGATCGGGCAGACGAGCGCCTCGGCAAATTATTACAGCAGCTTGGCGCAGCCTTATTGCGTTGCCTCCACGGCGTCGGTTCCGTGCACCGTGGCGGCGCTTGGATGGCAACCGCGGTTCTTTAACCAGGCGACAGGCTTGGGTTCCAATATATCCGAGCTTTCGGAGAGCCCCGTTTACCTCGTGCCCGTGACCTATCTATGGAACGCGAACGTTCAGTATGAATTCGCAAACCAATGGGTTCTGGAGCTGGGCTACGTGGGCAGCCGCGGCGTTCATCAGATTCCGGATGCAACGCTCAACGCGAACCTTGAACATCAGCTCAACCAGCCGCTGTTGGCAAGCGCGAGCAATGGCCTTGACTGCGGAGCTCCCACTGGCTGTATTACGACCAACACCTCAGGAAACGCCGCCTTACGCGTGCCGTATCTCGGGTTTGCTCCTGCTGGTGTCGAGGTGGATCAAACGATTTCGGACTACAAAAACAATAGCTTGCAGGCGACCGTGCGGAAGACTTTCTCGCGCGGGCTTTCGATGGAGGCGGCCTATACGTGGTCCCGCGGGTTTACGACCGGCAGCTGGATTCAGTACAACAACACGGCTCTGCCGCTCGTGTATGGATTGATGCCCTACATTCGTCCGCAAAGGTTTTCGGTCAACTACAGTTACGATCTGCCTTTCGGAAAATATGAGGGTGTTCTGGGCAAGTTGACCAACGGCTGGACGGTGACGGGCGTGACGGTGGTGCAGGACGGGCTGCCCCAGACCATCATCGACAGCAAGGGCGGAACAATCTACGGACTCGTCACGACCTCGACGGCCCAGTATGCTCCCGGAATGGGCGCTGCGAACGTACCTTCAACCGGAGACGACAAGCAGCGACTGGGCGGTGTCAACGGTGGCGTGGGTTGGTTCAATCCAGCGGCATTCACGAAATTCGTAACGACTGGGGCTGCCACTCCGTACGGGGACTCCGGCTACAGCAGCGTTCTTGGCCCGGGGCAGTTTAACTGGGATATCAGTCTGATTAAGACTACCAAGGTGGGCGGGATCAATGAGAACGCGACTCTGGTATTCCGCTCAGAGTTCTTCAACGCGTTCAACCACGAGCAGTTCAACACCCCAGTGAGCAACGATGTCAACAACTCAAGCTTCGGCCTGATCAACAGCTCATCGGTGAACCCGCGGTTGATTCAGTTTGCTCTGAAGTACGTGTTCTAGAGCGGGTCGAACCCTAAACAGAAAGGGCCGCGTTCGCGCGGCCCTTTTTTTTGGTGACGTCAAACATCTGCGAAGCTGCAGTCACCCCAATCCTGCTGCGTCTACCGGGGATTACGAGAAGGGCGCGTTGGAAAACTGGCGAGGTTTCAAAAATTGCGGGCTGGTGTATAGTTTTTAAGGCGCTAGTATCCTGAAAGCAGGCTTACAACTTCGCTGAGGCCGCTTCAAATCGCAGTGCCAATGTGTGTGAAATTCGGGGAATTCGTTCTGAGCTTGAACTGGAAGAATGAACAGACCATTGCGGGTGATGAAATTTGGCGGCACGTCGGTGGGCGACGCGTTGTGCATCGCGCGCGTGGCGCAGATCGTGAAGGATGCGTCGCGAGAAGGTCCGGTGGTGGTAGTGGTTTCCGCGATGAGTGGCGTCACGAATCGGCTGATCGATGCGGCGAGGAAATCGGAAAACGGCGAACGCGATCCGGCGTCGGCGGTATTTGATGCGCTGCGGAAACAGCACGATGCGGCCCTGGAGGCTTTGATTCAGTGCAAGGAGCGCCGCAGTCAGCTGGTGGCATGCGTGGAAGCGATTTTTGATGAAGGCGAGCGGCTTTGCAGAGGCACGGCGTTGCTGCGCGAGCTTACGCCGCGAACGCTCGACGCCGTTTCGAGCCTCGGTGAGAGGCTCTCTGCACCAATGGTGGCGGGAGCGCTGGAGGAGCTGGGAGTACGAAGTGAATCCGTCGAGGCTACGGAATTGATTGTGACCGATCCTTACCATGACGGAGCCGATCCGATCATGGACCGGACGCGGGAGCGCTGTGAGGCCCGCCTGCGTCCGCTCTTGCAGGAAGGCGTCGTGCCGGTGGTGACCGGATTCATCGGTGCGACGATCGATGGAGTGCTGACGACGCTGGGCCGCGGGGGTTCAGACTATTCGGCGACCATTCTGGGCGCAGCGATGGGCGCCGATGAGATTATTATTTGGACCGATGTGGACGGTGTGCTGACCGCCGATCCGCGGCTGGTGGCGGAGGCACGCACGATTCCTGAAATCTCCTATCGCGAAGCCACCGAACTGGCTTATTTCGGCGCCAAGGTCCTGCACCCCAAGACGCTTCGCGCGGTGGTGCGGCAGGGAATTCCCGTGTGGATCAGGAACAGTTTCTCGCCGGGAAAAAGCGGCACGAAAATCACGCCCACGGGGCGCAGCAATGGCGGCGGGGTGAAAGCGCTTACGGCTATCAAGGATGTGACGCTCATCAGCTTGGGTGGCCCGGGCATCGTGGGGGTACCGGATGTCGTTGGACGCACGTTCTCGACGACAGCGGAAGTTCACGCGAGTGTACTGTTGATTTCGCAGTCGTCGTCGCAAAACGATATCTGCTTCATCGTCGCCTCGACGGATGCAAAGCGCACCGTGGATGCGCTGCGGAAGGAATTCGCGCAGGACGTAGTGCACGAAAAGGTGGAACACATTACGGTCGATCCGAATATCGCGATCGTCGCGGTGGTGGGAGAAAATATGCGCGGTACGCCAGGCGTGGCGGGGCGCGTCTTCATCGCGCTGGGACAGGAGAATGTAAACATCATTGCGATCGCACAGGGATCATCGGAATCGAATATTTCATTTGTCGTAGCGGAGCAGGACATGAAGGCAGCGCTAGTTGCTACGCACCGGGAATTCGGGCTGGGTGCGACGGTTGCGCGCGCGCAACCGGTACAGGTCTCCTCATAATGGCACAGCAGATATTGCGCGAGGCCAAAAAAACGCCCCAAGAGAGGGCCTCGCAACGCTGCATTCTTCCAGGATGCGGCGCGATATACGGAATTTGCGAGCGGATCTATGTGTGCCCGAAGTGCGGCGGACCTCTCGAGATTGAGTTGCGCCTGCCTCCGGCGAGCGAGCGGGCGGGGCTATGCAAACTGTGGGCGGTCCGGGCGGGATCGCGCGACACACGCGACATGAGTGGAGTGTGGCGCTATCGCGAATTGCTACCTTTTGACGATGCGGCACCCTTTGTGACCCTATTGGAGGGCAATACACCATTCTACGATGCGCCGCAGTGCGCGGAATATTGCGGACTGGTAGGGCTGCGGCTGAAACACCAGGGATGTAATCCCACTGGCTCTTTTAAGGACACGGGGATGACGGCGGCGATCACGCAAGCCGTGGTGCTCGGAGCGCACACGGCCGTTTGCGCGAGCACCGGAAACACGGCGGCAAGCTTGGGCGCCTATGCCGCAAGAGCCGGCTTGCAGGCAGCGATCCTGGTGCCACACGGGCAGATCAGCGCGGCGAAGTTGGCTCAGAGTATGGACTACGGCGCCGCAGTGCTGGAACTCGATGGAAATTTTGACGATTGCATGCGGCTGATTCGGGAACTGGGTGAGGATCCTTCGATCTACGTGGCGAACTCCATTAACCCGTTCCGCATCGAGGGCCAAAAGACCGTCGCCTTCGAGTTGATGCAGCAGTGCAACTGGAAAGTGCCGGATCATATAGTGGTTCCCGGGGGTAACCTCGGAAACAGCACGGCGCTCGGCAAGGGTTTCGAGGAGATGCTGCAGCTGGGCTTGATCGACCGGTTGCCGAAGCTCAGCGTCGTGCAAGCCGAAGGTGCTGCGCCCCTGGCAGGCCTGTTTGCGAGTCTCGGTCCAAACCCGTCGGCCCAGGATAGGAGACTTCCGGAGACGATGACGCCGGTGAAACAACCCCGCACGCTCGCGACGGCCATCAAGATCGGCGAGCCTGTTTCCTGGAGGAAAAGCTTGAGGGCCGTGTTGCGCTCGGGTGGACAAGTGATCAGTGTGAGTGAGCAGGAAATCGCCGACGCCAAGGCACTGATCGGGCGCGACGGAATTGGATGCGAGCCAGCTTCGGCGACGACGGTGGCCGGTATCCGCAAATTGGTTGCAGCGGGTCACATTCACCCGGAAGAAGAGGTTTTTGCGGTACTGACCGGGCATGTACTGAAAGATCCAGATTACGTGAACCAGTACCATCGCGGGACCCTGTCTATGGATTCCGGCGGGGGGCCGCAGCCAATCCACGGTTCGTTTCGGAATGTGCCGCGGCGCGTGGCCGCAAGCAAAGCCGCTGTCTTGAAAAGCTTAGAACAACGAAGTTGAGGCCTACCGGTGGGCGATGCAAGCGACCGGCTAAGCGACACCTTCCTGCGAGTTTCGACTACCTAAGGCAATGAGCGCGCCGCGAGAAAATGTGTACGAGGTCCGTGTCCCGGCTTCGACCGCGAATCTGGGAGCGGGATTCGATTGCCTGGGACTTGCGCTCGAGCTCTACCTCAGCGTGCGCGCGACGGTTGTGCCGGGCCGCGGGACCAACAGCCGGGCGCGGAGCATGGGAGTCCGGGGATCGTCGGCATTGCCCAAATCGGCGGATCAGAATTTGATCCTGCGCGCCATGAAACTAACCGCAGATCGCGAGGGATTGAGCCTGCCAACGGTTCGCCTCGCGGTGCAGAACGAAATACCGGTCGCGGGCGGGCTTGGGAGCAGCGCGGCCGCCGCCGTTGCAGGAGTGGCGCTTGGTTTCGCGGTCAATGAGAAGTCCATCCCGAAGGAAACCGCCCTGCGATACGCGACAGAGATGGAAGGCCACGCGGACAATGTTGGCGCAGCGCTGTTGGGGGGATTCGTCGTCACGTTCACGCGCGGCGACGGGAGCGTGGTGGGGGTGCGGAAGAGCTGGCCCAAAATGGTCCGGCTCATTGTGGTCACGCCCACGGTTGGGTTGGAGACCAAGAAATCGCGCGCCGTGCTGGCACAGACGGTGCCGCGATCCGACGCCGTGCATAACCTGCAGCGCACGGCTCTGTTTGTGGCGGCCATCGAGGAGCGGCGTTTTGACTTGCTGTGGGACGCCATGGAAGACCGGTTGCACCAAAGCGCGCGACAGTCGCTGATTCCCGGCCTCGGGGATGTACTGAGCCTGCCGAGGATGCCGGGTCTTTTAGGCGTTGCGCTGAGCGGCGCCGGACCGAGCGTGATTGCCCTCGCCACGGACCGATTCCATGAAATCGGGAAAGCCATATCAGCACGGTTTGAGCGCAATGGAGTGGCTTCGTCGGTGAGGATATTGGAAGCAGCTCAAGAGGGGCTCACGGCAACACAGCAGAGGTTAAATCGAAGCTGATTTGCTTGGAACGCTGCGCAAATCCCGGAGGCAATCCTTCAGCATAGAGTCCCCGGCGGCAACCGGAGTGCCGGACGTTGATTCGATTCGCCTTACAGCCAGCGGTCTTCCGCCATAGGCCATAAACCCAACAGGGGCATAAAACGAAGCGACTGCGGCGGGAAAAGTCCACGTCGCCGCTCATGCCATCGAAGCTCGGGACAAGCAACCGTGCTTGCGCCGCCTGAAGCAGCTTGAAGCCCTTAGCCGAAGTTCGTCGCGGCTGGGCGATTTTGAGCTATTTTGAACCTCGAAGGGAGGGCAAGTTCTGCGTCTGCAAGGATCCCCTGTGAAAATCGGCATGTAGTGTAGACCTACCCTCTTGT
>JBEKBP010000045.1:0-34005 GCA_050015335.1 Candidatus Acidiferrales bacterium
CGAAAGGCTTCGCAGCAGCCCGAAGGTCTGCTGGTTGACGTTTGCGGTTGTCAGCGTCGTCTCCGTCAGGTTCTGCCCGGTGCGCGCGACGTCGTTGTGATAGGTGGTTACGTCGGTTCCCAGCGATCCCACAGGGGCGGTTACCACGGTCAGAGTGGCCGCATTACTCGTCACGCTCCCGGCGGAATCGGCGACCACCACGCGAAAGGTCGCGCCGCTGTCGCTCGCAGAGGTCGCCGGCGTCGCATAGCTCGCTGAGGTCGCGCCGCTGATATTCGCCCCGTTCTCTTGCCACTGGTAACCAAGCGGCGCGGCTCCAGTCGCCGTCACCGAAAAGGTGGCCGTCTGCCCTGCACTCACAGTTTGAGTGGCTGGTTGGGTCGTGATCGTGGGGACCGACGCACTCGACTGGGTCTGAGAAACCAAGCCGGTACACCCCCACAGAGCGAGCGTCCAGGCCACCGCACAAGGAACTCCAGAGCAGATGCTGCGCTTTGAATCTATGTATGCCTTGATACTCATCGGAGATTTCTCGCCCCCGATCAGCTTACAGGGAGGAATGGTCCGCTTCACCTGTCCTGCGGTACGGTTCTAGAACACTAGTTTGCACCGATAGGTGGAGAAGCCTGTGCCCGTGCAGGCAGGGGAAGAGGGCGTCGTGAGGGTGCCTTCCTCACTCGGGGTGAGCGTTGTGAGCGGGCATGTCCGGTATCGGCGGCGCATTCGCCGGGGGCGTTACGTTGCGTTCCACCACCGTAGCAGGAGCGGACTCGATGGCCGCGCCGGTAACAATGATCTGCCCAATCATGAAAGCATGCGGCAGGCAGGCGTAGGAATAGGTTGCTGGCCGATTGAAGGTTACAGAAGCCGACTTCCCCGTGCCGAGCAGTCCCGTATCCCATCCACCGTTGTCCGACGAGGCTGCATTGTGAAATTGCTTGCCGGTATTTGTGAAGATCACCTTGGTTCCGGCGGGCACGGTGATGCGGTTCGGCGTGAACGAGTAATCAACCAAGGTCACCACATTGGTTGGAACGATCGGCCCGGTCACTTCCACGACGGTACGCGGCGGCGGCGGCGGCTCGAACGGATGAAGCCGGTTGCCGGGAGAGCCGTTGAGCGAAAAAGCCCAGATCATGTCGCCATTGGCCGACGTGGTCTGCGTGGAAACCCCGCCGGCGGCGATGGCGACGTATTGCGTGCCGTCGATCTCATAGGTGATGGCCGGCGCATCCGCGCCAGCGCCGGTCTGCCATTGCCACAGCAACTCCCCGGTCTTGCCGTCGTATGCCTGGAAATTGCCGTCGGGGTCGCCGTGAAAAACAAGGCCGCCGGCGGTCGCAAGGGCGCCGCTTCCCTGGCCCACCGAGTAAGGCATCTTCTTCTGCCAGACAATCTTGTTGGTCCGCGAATCGATGGCTGTGAAAGTCCCCGCGTATCGCGCGCCAATCGGCGGGCCCACCGCCATGCCAGTACCGCTGCCCATCCGGGCCGACGGCCGGTCGGCGGCAGTTGCGTAGAAGTAGCCGGTTTGGGGACTATATGCCATCGGAGCCCAGTTCACTCCGCCGTTGCCACCCGGCGAAATTAGAACGGGCTTGTCATAGACGGGCGAGAAGATGCACTTTGTCACCCACGCCCCCAGCGGCTGCGGGCATTGCGGCATTAAAGCATCGCCCCGAGGAAACGGCTGCGTTGGCGACGTGGCCACCCGCGCATCCTGCTCGACGGGCTTCTCGTCGATGCCGATCAGCGGGCTTCCGTTGGTACGATCCAGCGTGTAGATCCAACCGGTCTTGCAAGCCTCGGCGATCCCTTTGCGCTTCACGCCGCCGTAAATCTGGTCGAACAGAATGACGGGGCTCGGGCAATCGAAGTCCCAGAGGTCGTGATGAACCACCTGGTAGTGCCATGCATAGGTGCCGTCAAGATGCAGCGCCATGATGGAGGCGCTGAACAAATTGTTGCCCGGGCGATGCGCACCTTCGCCGAAAACAGGATTGCCCGTGCTGAAGTAGAGCAGCCCCAGCTCCGGGTCGATAGCGGGTGCCTGCCAAACGCTAGCTCCCCCTTGCCGGTCTTGATGCGTATCCTTGAGCGTTGCGGCGTTTGCCTGAACCGACTCGCCATTTGTGGGAGCAGGCCAGGTATCGCCGCCAATTTCGCCGCGGCCAGCCGCCGTCCAGAAGTGCCAGAGTTCCTTCCCTGTTTTACCGTCGAGCGCAGTCACCTTACCGCGCGCGCCCATGTCGCCGCCGGATACCCCGGTGTAAACGACGCCATGGTAATAAAGCGGCGCAGACGTGATGGTATAGCCTTCTTGCCACTGGCCGATGCGTGTCTGCCACAGCAGTCTTCCCGTTTCGGCCTCCAGTGCGACGAAGGTTCCGTCCAGGTAGCCAAGAAATACCTTCCCTTCGCCCAGCGCTACGCCGCGATTGTCCCAGCCGCAGCAAACCGTCGTGATGTTCTGATCGATCCCCGATCGATGCTCCCAGATGAGCGCGCCGGTCTTCGCATCCAATGCGAACGCATCGTCATTGCCGGTGGTGACGTACATCACGCCATCTTTCACAAGAGGCGTGCCTTCCAAAGAGTATTTGCTGCCCAACCCGGAACCAAGATGCGTCACCCACGCGCCCTTGAGGCCCTTCACATTGGCGCGGGTGATCTGCCCCAGCGTCGAGTAGCGCGAATTGCTCCAGTCCCCGCCGACCGTTAGCCATTCCTTGCCGGAAGGATGGCGCAAATCCAGAAGGCCCTGCGCCTTACAGATGCCCAGTGGAACCAGAAGGCCGATGGCCGTGGCCATGGCCGCTATTTTTGAACGCATGATCTGATCGTCTACCCTGCGACGGTTCATCGAAACCGCACGCTTTGGAAACCGACTCTGAATCGCGTTGCACCATTCTACCTAGTAGAAAGCCGCATGGGAATATGTTCCGGATGCGAAAATGCCGGGCGTGCTACAATTCCGCCGCAAAATCCTCGCCCCGCTTTTTCTGGCGGAATTGTCATGGCGCTCCGATGAAAGAAATGCTGGAAACCGTTGCCACCCCGGCCGCCGTAAAGGGAAAGTTCGTCTGGATCTCCGACCTCGTCCCGGCAGAACGACGCGCCCTGGGGGCTTGTGTGGGTGGGTGGACCCTCGATGCGATGGATGTGCAGCTCTACAGTTTTGTGATTCCAGCGCTCATCGCCACGTGGGGCATCACGCGAGGACAGGCCGGCTTGCTGGGGACTGCGGCACTGATTGTCTCGGCCTTCGGCGGATGGTTGGCGGGATGGTTCGCAGATCGCATCGGCCGGGTCCGCACCCTCCAGATCGCGATCTTGTGGTTTGCCGGCTTCACATTTATTTCCGGATTGGCCCGGAATTTTGGGCAGCTGTTCGCCGCTCGCTCGCTATTGGGACTAGGTTTCGGCGGCGAATGGGCTGCGGGCGCGGTCCTGCTCGGAGAAGTGATACGGCCGCAGCATCGCGGGAAAGCCCTCGGAGTCATGCACGCCGGCTGGGCGGTGGGATGGGGCATCGCCGCGCTGCTCTACGCTTTCTTCTTTTCTTTCTTGCCGCCCCAGATGGCTTGGCGCGCCATGTTCATGGTGGGTGTGGCACCGGCCTTTTTGGTTTTCTGGGTGCGGCGTTACGTGGAGGAACCGGCGCTTTATCTCCAATCGCGAGCGCAGCTTGCTGCGAGCGGTGACCAGCCGTCCTTCTTTGAAATTTTCCGGAAGCCTCTTCTACGGGTCACGGTTCTCGGCAGCCTGATGGGGACGGGTGCGCAGGGCGGCTATTTCGCTGTGACGACGTGGCTGCCCACCTTTCTGCGAACCGAGCGCAAGCTTTCGGTGCTCGACTCCGCCGGCTATTTGTCGGTCTCGATCGCAGGTGCTTTCTTTGGTTACTTGTCCGCAGGGTATTTGGCGGACCGCATCGGACGGCGCTTCACGTTTCTGGTTTTCGCGCTGGGCGCTGGCACGATCGCGATCACCTACACGATGCTCCGCTTCAGCAACAGTGCCATGCTGGTCCTGGGCTTTCCGCTGGGCTTCTTCGGCTCAGGCGTCTTCAGCGCGATGGGCCCATTTTTCACCGAACATTTCCCCACGCGCGTGCGCGGTGTAGGCCAAGGCTTCGCCTACAACGCCGGCCGCGCGACCGGCGCGCTATTTCCAACGCTGGTGGGTTTTCTCTCCGCGAAAATTCCACTGGGACAGGCGATCGGATTATTCGCAGCACTCGCCTACGGGACGATGGCGGTGGCCGCATTTCTGCTGCCGGAGACGCGGGGGAAAGTTCTGGAGCCTTGAAAACTGAGCGAGCGCGCTCGAAACGGCGTGGCAACAACGTTTTCCGCGAGCCATCGGGGCTTCCTGGGTTTCCGCAAGAACGCGGTCTTTACTTGGTTGGCGATGAGGGTTCAACGGTCGCCACCGTGACGTCGGACCGAAACTCTTGTCCGGTAATCGTCACCATGCGGCCGGCCAATCGTTCTAGTTCTCGGTCGGCACCCAGGAGACGATAGCTCTTCGTGCCCACCACAAGGGCGTAGGAACCGCCCTGATTCACCCACCACGACACGCAGGACATTGGCGTCTTAGCCTTGCATGTGTTCGGCAAAACGCAGATGGAACAGCTCACCCAGCCGGTCAGCGTTACCGGATGCGATTCCGACTGCGCCAACAGCGCGCCTGCCAGCGTCAGGCCGAGTGCCAGGATGCCGGCTCGCACCAAACCCAGGGACATCGATTTTCGAAGCATGTTCCATCCCCCCCTCGCCCAACTGGGCCCGAAGATACGATGAAAAGCTTCCTATCCAGGGAAGCCCTACCAACCAGAAGATAGGCGAGGCGGCATATGAAATGCGTAAAGAGTCACCCAGGATTTCCCGGCGCGACCTGGACCCGTTACCGGTAACAGGACTCCAGGGCGATGGCGATTCAACTTGATCGCCCGCCCGCTGCGGCTATAATTCGTCCACGCGATAAATCCGCGCGCACACACACGCCCGTGAGCCAACCGGGAGGATGCATGAAGACATTGATTCTTGCCGTGCTGTCGGCCTGCTTATTGACAATTCCTGCCGCAGCACAAACAAGTGAACAGGCCGCGCCAAAAGACGAGCTCTCCCGCTGGCTCCTCCACGCCTACACGAATACTCGAAATAACCTGATCAAATCGGCCGAAAGCTTTCCGGACGAGCTCTACGGCATGCGCCCCGGGCCGCAAAAAGAGGTTCGGAACTACGGACAGATTGTGGGGCATGTGGCGAATTTCAATTACCGGTGGTGCTCGCAAGCCAAGGGCGAAAAAAATCCCCACGAGGGCAACGATCTAGAGAAGATCACCACAAAAGCAGAGCTAGTAAAAGCCCTGCAGGATGCGTTCAGCTATTGCGACCCCGTCTATGCCGGCATGACCGACGCTTCCGGGCTTGAAGTCATCCCCATCACGCAGGAAAACGGAAGGCCAGCGCAGGTTCCCCGCATGAGCCTGCTGATTCAAAATCACGCCCACAATAACGAGCATTACGGGAATCTTGTGACCTACATGCGAATCAAAGGCATCGTGCCGCCATCGTCTCAACGGCGCTAACCAGCACAATTGCCACCGCATTTCTAAGCCATCGTGTCTGTGGCAATTGCATGCCCCCGTTCCCCTTTTGGGGCAAGCCGATTTCAGTCGAATTGGTTACACAAATCGCCGCCGCGGATTATTCCCCGGCAATCTTTGCGTAGTGCAGCTGCTGCGCCACGATGTCTCGGGGATAACGGATCTGGACGGTGCCGCCCTGGCTGCCGGCGCCTCTGCGGAGCTCGAGTTCAGGGTTGATGCCCACCCAGTAGTTCGGGATATCGAGCGTCTGGTAGCGAGCCACGACCTGATCGCGCCAGGCCGTATTGAAGCCTACGCTGTATTTGGTGATCAGCGCCCTCGCCGCATCGTAGTCCCCTTCCGCCTTGATGCGCATCAGTTCGGCGAGCAGCATGCCGACTCCTTCGCGCATCTTCTGATAATCGGTCACCACCAGATACGTCTTGCCGTCGCGATCGAGGGGCTCGATGGCGCCGGTCTTGTCGCGGATGTAGTTGACGATGAGCTGTGTCCCACGGCGGTGGTCTTCTTCGATCGTGTCACCGGTAGGCACCTCATGAAGCTGCGTGAGCGCGGCGCGTGCTTCGCCGTCGTAAGCCGCCCGCGCTACATCCTCGTTGGGCATCACACCCATTTCAACGAGTTTCGGATCCCAGAAATTCCACAGGGCCATGAGGTCCGCCCGCGATTCCTCGAGCGTCGAATAATATTCCTTGATATAGGAGGCGGGCTCTTTGGTGAGCTTGGGGCTGAGCTTTCCCGAGCCGTGGCCGATAACCTCATGCATCGCCGTGAACAAATCTTCGGCGAGATCCCCGTACTTCTGGGCGCGTTCGATCTCCTCCGGCGAGCTGGCAAATTCCCGCGTGGATTTTTCCCCGGTGGCGCTGTTCAAGGCGCGCATCGAACCGGTGAAAATGAAACTCTTGGAGCCGTATTTCTCGTGGATTTCGGATTCGTTGGGAAGATTGTCGCCGATGGTATCCACAGCAAAAGATCCGGCTTCGATGAGGGTCTCCGTGGCATTGACGATCGGGGGTTTGGGATGGGGGTTCTTGTATTTCTCCTCCCAGGGAGCGCGCTGCTCAAAATAGGCGGCGTTGGAAGCAAATCCCGTCATCAGCCGGTTCATTGGCTCATCGACCACCGTCACGAAACCCTGAATCGCGCCTTTCTGTCCACGCGGATCCTTGTAAACCTCCACGAAACCATTCGAAAAATCGGGATTGCTCTTGTCGCGAACCCAGTCGATGCCGCAGGCGATCCAATCGGGGCGCTCGCCGGTCTGGTAATACCGGATCAAATCGTTGATCACCTTCTTCTGGGAATCGGGCGCATACGGCAGGGCTTGCTGCAAATCCCGGATTGCCAGGCCGAGCTCGCGCGCGTAACGCCCGGGAAGAACTTTCCCGTCTTGCGTACCGGCGCGATAGACCTCCTCGGCGGGTTTGCCGTCGTCACCCTTTGTTACCCGTGAGTTGAGCGCGTAGCGCTCGGTAAAACCGGCCAGGTCTTTCAGAGTCACATCGGAATAAAAATTGACCGAACTGGCTGCGAGCGGGTCTTCTCCATTCGGAGGATTTTTGACCGTAAGCATGGGCTCGAAGTCGGGATCGAAGATGGGCTTCTGAAGCTCCGCGAGGTTTTTCCCCAGCGCCGTCGCGGGACCGAGCTGGGAAGCACCGTTCTTGCGGGCTTGCTCGGCGGCCGCGCTCAGCTCGGCGGGCGTGAAATCAGGCAGGAACTTGCGCGAGGTGAAGTCGTTGTGATTTCCCTGGTTGCCCCAAAAGAGCATCGTGTACTCGGTGATCTTCTTAAGCACGGCCGGGTCAATGCCATTCGAGTGTGTCAGGATGGCTTCAAGCAGATGCTTCTCCCGAAGACCATAGACGGAATTCTGGTCGTACGCGATGGGATTGATGGTAATCGCCGCCATGGAGAGCCAGTAGGCGTCCATCTTCTGGGCCTGCGAAAGGCCGTCGAAGGCGTCCGCGCTGATTTGCAGGAATCCGGTATCGCGAACCCGGGCAACCAGGCTCGGCGGCGCTGCCGGGTCGTCTCCCGCCGGTGCGGCGGATGAACAGGGCATGCTGGCCTGGACCAGAGCGGCAAGAGCCAAACTTAAAATCGCGGGTTTCAACAATTTCATATGCACAAGCGACCTCCACTGTCGACTCGATTGTAGTAAAGATAAAGGGCGCTGCCTATCGCGACGACCCGCGAAGGGGGACAAGGCGCTTCTGGCGGCGCCGCTGCTGCGGGCAGCGGGCGGAAGCCAGCGTGCGTCGCACAGGGTAGAATACGTCTGAACGCCACCGTGTTCTGAGAGAGCCAGTGAGCAAGGTATATGCCGGTACATCGGGGTGGGCCTATCCGAGCTGGAAGCCGGAATTTTATCCGGCGAAGCTCGCGGCGGCCAAATTCCTGGGCTATTACGCAAGCCGGCTAAATTCGGTGGAATTGAACTACACGTTTCGCCGTTTTCCCACCGAGAAACTGTTGACCAGCTGGATGGAAGCCACACCTCCCGATTTCAAATTTGCCGTCAAAGCACATCAGACGATCACGCATATCAAGAGGCTGCGCGATAGTTCCTCCTTCACCGCGGATTTTCTGGGAGCCTTGGAACCTTTGCGGGAGGCGGGAAAGCTGGGGCCGGTGCTGTTTCAATTGCCTCCGTTTTTAAGATGCGATCCTGAGCTGCTAAAGGGATTTCTCGAGGGGCTGCCCCACAACGTACGGGCCGCATTTGAGTTTCGGCATACTTCCTGGTTTGCTGACGAGATATACGACCTGCTGCGCAAGTCGGACGCGGCTCTTTGCCAGGCCGAGAGCGAAAAGATCGAGACACCCAAGGTTTCCACGGCCAGTTTTTCCTATCTGCGGCTGCGGAAACAGGATTACTCGGTTAAAGCTCGCAAGGAACTGGCTCAATCCGTCTCGCATCGCGCGGAGCGGGGAGACGTTTTTGTGTACTTCAAGCACGAGGAGACGGCCGAGGGTGCCTTGTACGCGGAGGGATTGCTTACGGCGGCCGCAGGCCCGTCCTAGCCTTACCGCGTCAGATCGATTACGAGGCATCTTCTGAGGAAAACGAAAACGACGGCCTCGCCAGCCTGCCCGCGTTGTGGGCTAAAATGGAAGCCTCTCGTGGAGGAAGAATGATTCATCGCACTGTTTTTCATAATGGCCGGTTGCTGTCTGTCGAGCAGGTGCGGCTGTCGCCCGGGCAGGCGGGTCTGCTGAGCGGTTGGGGACTCTTCACCACGATTCGCATTATTGAGGGCGTTCCATTCGCATTCGAGCGCCACTGGCAACGCCTCGCGCGCGATGCCGAAAGGACGCATTGCCCGTTTCCTTTCCAAGAGCAGACCGTGCGAGCCCAGTTGGGCGAATTGTTGCGGGCCAATGATGTGAAGGAAGGCTGCGCGCGAATGTATGCGATCTACAATCAGTTCGGGATCTGGCAGAGCGACGAAGGCTTTCCCCCGGCGGACCTCCTGATGTACTCCGCCGAGCTTCCTTCCCATCGCGACCGGGCGCGCCTGGGATTGCGCCAGCACGGACGCTATGCGGCCTCGCCCCTGGCGGGGGTGAAGGTGACCTCATGGCTCAATAATCTCTGGAATCTGCATGAAGCGCAGCAAGCCGGCTTCGATGAGGTGCTGCTGTTAAACGAACGCGGAGAGGTTTCTGAATGCACTGCGGCGAACATCTTCTGCGTGCGCGGCGGGCGGGTAGTCACCCCACCGCTTGCCTCCGGCTGCCTGGCGGGGATCACGCGCAGCGTACTGCTTGAAATCGGACCGCCGATCGGAATACCCGTCGAAGAGCGCACGTTGTTCCCCGAGGACCTCTACAGTGCCGAAGAGGTGTTTATCTCGTCGACCAACCGCAACGTCATTCCGGTCACGGAAGTCAATGGCCGCGTTGTCGGCTCCGCGAAAAAGCCGGCAATGGTTGAACTCGAGAAGGCGTTCGCCTCCTATATCCGCCATTACGTCGGGACCCACACCCCCGCTGTGGGCAAACTCTGAGGAGTCAATCTATCGAGTAGGGCTTCACTGTCCCCTTTTGTTCGCCCGTTCGCTTTTCAACACACTCGGGGAATCGCCCCATCTCCATCCGGGGCTTGGCTGCTGTCTAACAAAACAGAGGGATGCTATCGATTACGGAAATGGACCGTTCCACAGAGCCCCCGTTCAGAGTTCCGATGAACCGGCAAAGCCCTCAGGCCAGGCTCCCGCGAGCCAATTTCCGCACTGCTAGCCAAGCACAACGAGTTGGACCGCTTGCTGGATGAGTTGAATGAGATCTCGAACGCACCAAAATCGCACGCCTCTCGAGACATCCAACATCTGAGCGCATTCCTGCTGCGCGCGGTTCGCAGCGCCATCCGGCAATCCCTGCTCGATAAAGAACTTTGTTCGTTGGCGCTAACCGACGAGTTGACGGGACTTCAAAATCGGCCGGGATTCCTGGCTCTTGCGGCAGCTGCAGCAAGCCCATCGCAGCGGACAGCAATTTTGGCTCTTTCCCTGTGACCTGAACAATTCTAAAGAAGATCAGCGATTCCTTCAGACACCGGGAGGGAGAACAGGCGATCGTTCGCACGGCCGAAGCGCTCAAGCACACGTTTCGCAATTCCGATATTCTCGCGCGGTTTGGAGGCCGTGAGTTTTGTGTCCTGGCATTCGAGGCTTCCTTTGCGCAGGGGGAATCGATTCTGGAAAGGGAAAATCGGCGTAGCGCAAGCACCGGGCGATCCCGTTAAATTCGCTTTCGCTCAGCGTGGGACTGGCTCGCTTCGATCTACCAAGGCCCGTTTCTCTGCAGGATCTGCTGGTCGAAGCCGACACTGCCATGTACCGGCAAAAAAGAAGGCCAGGCGCGCTGCGCAGCGGGCACGTCGGTCAGTGGATGAGAAGTCCCGCCGCCGCGATACCAAGCCCAACCAAACCGAGAAGCGTCCCCGACTGCCAAAAGATTCTCTTGCGTGTCATGAGCGTAATGGAACAAATCACGAGCCCTCCCTCAAGCATCACTTCGCCCAGATCGAAGCGATCAGCGCGCCGCTGCTCGATGGCCACTTCATCTTCGGCAGCCTTGGCCTCGGACTCAATGGCGCCTTGTTCCTTTGCATAACGAGCCACTTCCTGGGTGTATTTGCCCTTGATTTTGGCTGCTAGCTCGGCGCTCGGAGGCGTCATGAGGGACATTTCATCCAGAAACACTTCATAGCTGTGGCGGCGGATGTCCTTGGCCTGATAATAGGCCCATTGATCGGTGGCCTTGGTCTGCAGCAAGAGCTGTTCCGTATCGGCGCGGTGGCCCAGAAGCGACACTGTCGCAACCAGCACGGCGAAAATCGCCATGGTCAGTGTTACCGGCGCGAGGCTTGGCTCGTGCGCTCCATGTTCAGCATTCTCCTGGAGCTCGTGAATCTCTTCGGACATTTTTTGACCTCATTGGCTGGGATTGGAATCGGGCGGTGAGCAGGATAGCAGAACACGTTCGCCGTGCCCACCGGCTGTCGCCCCCTCGCTACCAGATGGCCGGTGGTTAGGATCGACGCAGCCCGGTGTAACTAAATCACCCGGAAGGCCCGGAAGTCTTGGTGGTGGCCGGTTTTGAAACCGGCCTCTCCGGAAGTCTACTCCGGAATCTTCTCATACTGGCAGGGGGGCGCCGCTTCAGGTAGAATACCGTGAGGTTCACGGATCACACATCGAATGCTAACTCATATTCAAGGCATGACGGATGGTGCAAAGACTTTAGTTCGTGTCCGGCCGCGCGGCTTTTGCGCCGGCGTGGTGCGGGCAGTGGACATCGTAGAACTGGCCCTGGAAGCATACGGCCGGCCTGTCTACGTACATCATGAGATCGTCCACAATCGTTATGTGGTGGATCAGTTGCGACGGCGCGGAGCGATTTTCGTCGAGTCGATTGAAGAGGTGCCGGTCGGCGCGGTTCTGGTATTCAGCGCACATGGGGTGCCTCCCAGGGTTCGGACGGAAGCACACGAACGCAACCTGCGGGTCATCGATGCGACCTGTCCTCTGGTGACGAAGGTGCACCTGGAGGCGCTTAAGTTTGCCCGTGAGGGGCGCACTTTGATTTTGATCGGCCACCGCGATCACCAGGAGATTATCGGGACTTCCGGCGAGGCGCCCGATCGGACGATCGTCGTCGGGAGCGTCGAGGAAGTCGATCAACTCATCGTGCCCGACCCGGCTCGGCTTGCCTTTTTGACGCAGACAACCCTTTCCCTATACGACACGCAGGAAATTGTAGCCCGGCTGCGCCAGCGATTCCCATCCATCGTGGGGCCGGCGTCAGACGACATCTGCTATGCCACGCAAAACCGCCAGGAGGCCGTTGAGGCCTTGACGCGCGAAGTGGAATTGATCCTGGTCGTGGGCTCGGCAAACAGCTCGAACTCGAATCGGCTCGTCGAAGTGGCGAATCGTGCCGGTGTTCCGGCACGCCTGATCGAAGACGGAAATGATATCGATGCTTCCTGGGTCGAGGGTGTTAAAACGCTCGGACTCACCGCCGGTGCATCCGCCCCGGAAATTCTCGTGGAGCAGGTGAGCCAGCGCCTTTCGACGTTTGGCTTTACAAATCATCGCGATCTGGACCTGATCCGGGAGGACGTCCGATTTACTCTGCCGCCGGAGCTTGCGGCCAAGCAGAATGAAGGGCGGGCCGCGTCGTAAAGTGGGACAAGCCGGCGCAACGAACACAAGGAGCGCATGAGTGGCGGCCAAGATCGTCCGCCAGCCAAGCCGGATCGCGTTATTGGGCGCGCCCACCAGTGCGGCCGCCTTGTCCTCCGGTCACGAAGCGGCGCCTGCCGCCCTGCGCGCCGCTGGCCTTGTTGAAAGACTTCAAGCCATCGGCTACGACGTTGTCGACCTCGGTGACGACCCCATTCAGACCTCCAGGCCCGATGAGCAAAGCCCCCGGGCTAGAAACCTGTCCGGGGTAATTGCCGCGATCGACGCTCTCAGACCCCGCGTCGAACATGCTGTAAAGCTCGGCACGCTGCCCTTAATTCTGGGGGGCGATTGTTCCATCGCGCTTGCGACCGTTGCGGGCGTCCGCCGGTACTTCCGAAACGTCGGTCTCATATATGTGGACCGCGACGCCGATTTGAACACGCCTGCGACAACGCGTTCGGGCTGCCTGGACGGAATGGTGGTTTCGCACTTGACGGGCCGCGGAGCCGCTGAGTTGGTGCGATTCTGGGCCGAGCCGCCGCTGGTTCGCGAGCCCGACTTGGCACTGTTCGGAATAGACCGTCTGGACCGTGCCGAAGAGGAACTGTTGAGCCATTCGACCCTGCGCCATTACCGGGCTATCGATGTGCAGCGAATGGGAGCCGCCGCCGCCGCACAGGTCGCTGTCGACCGTATTCATGGCGATCGTTCTGAATTCGTTCTGCACCTCGACGTGGACGCAATCGCGGATTTCCAGGCAACAAACAATCCAGGCTCGGCCGGGCTGGGGCTAGACGATGTGCGCGCTGCGCTCGAGGTCTTCACGCGCCAGAGGCATTTGGCAGCGATCGAGATTACCGCGTATAACCCCGCCAAGGATTCCGATGGCCGTGGAGCAAAGCTTATTCTGAATCTGCTTGCGGATATCCTGAAAACGCGGCTCGCAGCCCTGCAGGGAGAGCCCGCTCCCCTGCCGGGGGCAGCCGATGCTGCCTCCGTCCGAACCGATGCTTCGAGCCAGAATCCGGGAAGTGCCGCCCAGACCTTGCCGGGATCTTTGAGCGAGGCGGTTGCTCCGGCAATAACAGCTGGCGAGGCTTGGTCGTCTGACTCGCCCGAATCGCTCGTTGATGCCGAGCCGTCGTTATCGCACTCGGCCGTTGATCCGGTTGCGGATGATCCTGGCAGTCTAGACCGAGCGGATGAATCCAGCTCTTGACCTCTCCGGCAGATCGACCAATGCGCAAACATTGAGACCCCCTAAACCGGCGTCACGATTGCACCCCCAACTGATTATCTTCGATGTCGACGGCGTATTGGTGGACGTGCGTGGCTCCTTTCACCGGACGACCCTTGAAACAGTGAAGTTCTTCACCGGCAAGCGGGTTACGCGCGCAGAGCTGCACAATTGGAAGAACCAATCGGGCTACAACGACGACTGGAAGCTTTCGACGGCCTGGGTTCAGTCGCTCGGTGGAAAATTCGAATACGAAGAAGTGAAGGCCAAATTCATCGAAATCTATTGGGGTGCGCAAGGCAGGGGCAACGTGGAGCGCGAAAAATGGCTCCTGCCAAAAGCGCAACTACGAAGGCTGGCGAAACGCGCTGAATTGGCGATCTTTACCGGGCGGACGCGAAAGGAACTCGACCACACCCTGGAACGGTGCCACGTCCGCCGGTTTTTCAAGAGGATCGTAACCGTGGAAGATGTTTCGCGCCCGAAACCGGACCCCGAAGGTTTGTTGGAAATACTGAAAGCGCGCGATCCACGGTCGGCCGTGTATGTGGGAGACAACGTCGACGACGCTCTGGCGTCCCGGTCCTCGGGAATACCGTTCATAGGCATCGCTTTTGGAAGAGGCGAGGCGCGCCGCCATCGCCGGGACCTTCTGCAGAAGCTGGGCGCACAAGCGGTGCTGACCGACGTTACGAAGCTCGAAAACTCGCTTTAGCACCCGGCCGGCCCAATCGCAGGCGAGCCTCCGAGCCTTCTAGTAGTAAACAAGACAAACAGGACGCTGGTACCATTGTCTGAGCTTACCCCTAGCCCCCAGAATTTCCTAGAGGTGGCTTGGCCCCTTCCGACATGTCTAGTACGGTGAACACACGGCACGCATCGGCTCGCGCCTTCGTGCGAAGTCTCAATATCCTGCTCAAGTTCGCGCGTATGTATGACTTTGGGCATCCGCGCACGGCCAAGCAGTACGAAACGGCTTGGAGCGAATTGCGCACAGCCCTTGGCTCAGACAACGAGGCAGGCCTGCTCTTGGGCGTCTCAGGCGAGCAACTTCTCCTCGATGGGACGCCGCTGGAATCGGCGGCAGCCGAGAAGGGCTTTGCTCGAATGCTGTCGTCGGCCGGAATTGCTAGTATCCACTTTTCGCCCAGCGTCTCGCAGGCCAGCTTGGCCCGTTTTGTAAAGGGCTTCCCGACAAACACCAGCACCAAGCAGGCGCAGCTCGCGGAGCAATTGAAAATCACTCTTCAAGGCGACACCAGCATTCACGTCAACGAGGTTTGTTTTGTCCCTGCGGACTCGGCTGTGGCCAAGTCGACGGTCGCAGCTCAGTTGGCGGCGCGCACAATCGGTATGAGTTCCGAACAGCAGGAAGCTCTTTTCAACAGCCCCGAAAGGCTTCTGCAACTGATCGTGGCAGCCGAGGGCAACAAAGGCACGGGAGGCAGAACAGGCACGGCGCCCGGTACCGAAGGTGGCGGCGAAATCGCACCGAGAGAAGGCGGGGAGGTGCCCGGGCGCTGGGCCAGCGCGACGACCGGCATTCGCGCAAGCCGGTCGGCCCGTGGTGGCCCGGGTTCCGTGACGGTTGAAACCGGACTCATGACGCTTCACGAAGACGAACTTCAGGGAATCCTTCAATTGCTCGCTCAGGTCGCGCGAAGCGGTGAAACTTCCAAAGACAGATTGGATCCGGTCGCATTTCAATCTCGTCTTTCGACGTTGCCCCGGCGGGCTCGTTTTACCGTCAGCGAGGCGTTGTCGGCTCTGGTGGCGCAAGCCCCTGCCGACGCACCGGATAAGCCTACGCTGCTGAAGCTTGCCGAGCACATCGCGGTGCGGTTCGCGCTCGAAAGCTACAAGCGCGGCGATACGCAGGTGGACACGGTGCGGCAAATGCTCGCGGAAATGAGCACGGAGCTGGACGGGCTGCGGAAAATCCTCGGCGTATACGAAGAAAAAATGACCCGCGCCGGCGTCGATGTTCCATCTCATGTCGACATGCTGGCCCAACAGTTTTGGGCCCACGTACCCGAGGAGCAGCAAAGAGCCGCGCTCGAATCAGAAGATGCCTGGTGCGTGCCTCCTTACAAGGCGCGGGAGTGTCTTGAAAAGCTGGTCGCGCGGGGTGAAAACGAAGTTGTGGAGAAAATTCTCCACAACTACGTTGCTGGAATCAACAAGGAATCGAAGGAAGTGCGGCGCCAAGCAGCCACGGGGCTCGCGGAGTTCGCGCCGTTTTATGCAAACGCCGATGAGAAGCTCTTCCTCGATACGATTCGCCAGACTGGCGTGCAGCTGGCGCAAGAACGCGACTCCGAATTGCAAAGCCTGGTGGGAGCGGCCTTCGTCCGCTTGGCCCAGGAGGCCACCTCCAAACGCGCCCTCCGTGCCATCCAGCGCTCGGTCGAATTGGTCGATTACGTCGAATCCGAGCGGCCGGGAGTCGGAAGGAATTTGCGCCCCAGAATTGCCATCGAAAACCGCTTGCCGGAATTCATCGACGAAGCGCTGCGGACCGGCCATGTCGCCTCGGGCCTGAAGGATTTGCTTCGCCGTCTGCCCGGACCGTCGGCAGACCATATCGCGGGCCGTTTTAGCCGCGTCGGATTCCGCGAAGATTGCGAACTTTTAGTTTCCACAATGCAGGCCCTCGGCCCGCAAGCGTTGGAACACCTGCGTACGAAGCTATTGCACGGCGATCCGCACGATGCGACAAGCACGGTGGGCATCCTCGCCCACCTCGATCGGGAGACCCTGGAACGGGTGCTGCCGGAGCGGATGAAAGAATGGAAGAGGACCGCCCACGATCGCATCGTGCGTCAGATTTCGGCAAGCGGCACACCGGGCCGCGGACGCCTCCTGCTCGGCCTATTCGACCATCTGGACGCACTCATTCGGCCACTGGTCATCGATGAAATCGGCATGTCCGGGGAACAGTCGGCCGATACACTTCTGCTTCGCATTGCCGAGGGGAATTTGCCCAAGGATGCGACAGATTACCTCCGTCTGAAAGCAATTGAGGCGCTGGGCCGGCTGCGCACGCCGGGCGCCGAAGCGGTATTGCGGAAAGTGGCCGAAACCAGGAAGGCTTGGCGATGGGCTCATGGGTCCGAGCTACGGCTGGTGGCCGCGCAAGCTATGGAAAAAATCGATCCCGATTGGGTGCGCAACTTTATTCCCAAGAGCGGGCTAAGCGCTGCCGAATTTGCGATTGAGGTCCTCGAGACTGATCCGACGTCCTCGGCACTTCGCCAGCGCCGCTATCCGCGTCTGCGGCTGGAACATCCCATGTGCGCCACCACGACAAACCTGCGGGAAAATTGCCGCGTCGAAATTCCCGAAATGACACTCGGCGGCGGCGTTGCCATCTGCGAACAAAGCCTCTACCCAGGGAGTGTCGTTGACCTGAGATTAGACGCCGGACAGAAAGCCATCAAGGCGCAGACGATCGTCCGGGACGCGAACACTCAGGCACGCGCATTTGAGGTCGTCGATATCAACCTCGACGAGCGTGCCAAACTAAGGAAGCTGCTGGTCCAGCTTGGCAACGCCCAAAAGGAATCAACGCCGCACGGGCGCAGCCGGGGCCCGCGCACTATTCTTAGCAGCCTGCCCTAGCCGGTCTAAGGCCGGCTCGCGAGCCGCCACGGCTCTGGGAGGGGCGCCATCCATGCGACCGGCCGTCGTCTCGATCCGTCCGTTCGAGCAAGCATTTTCTCTCCAACAAAAGCAGCGTGAGTAAAGACTTGTCGAACTTTACTGATCCGGCCCTCGGCATGCCGCGAAAGACGGCGTCGGCCTTCCCATGCATGTGATCGAGCAGTGCCTTTGAAAAAAACCGGGAGGTTTCCAAGCAACCGGGCTCAAGCACGCACACCATGGGCCGCTATCTCTATCCAGGTATGTGGCAAACTCGGCGTCTCCACGCGGGTCGAACTCGTCCTCGACTGCCTTCAGCAACGGCAGCCCCACCCTCCGGGGAACGGGGCGGGAAACACGATAGACTCCCGGCAGACCCGTGAGGCACTCCCCTCGCCGCCCAAGCTGCAGGGGCAGACTTGCCTGCCCCCAGAAGCCATCACTGTGCGGCGGGAACCGGCCTCGGCACATGCAGCGTCATCAGGACGAGTGTTCCATCAATCGCGCTGAACCAATGGGCGGTGTTTTCCGGGACGACGATGAAGTCGCCTTTGGAAACGTGCTGCGATGTGCCGCCTTCAATGCCGGTGCCGCTCAAATTCGCTGGATTCGTGCGCTTCTCGTCGACGAGTTTGCCGCCCGTCACCATCGTCGCACTTCCATCAATCACATACATGAACTCGGCATCATGTTCGTGGATGGCTGCGGGGCCTATCGAGGCGCGGTATTCCAGATTGGCGCCGTAGGGCGCCAGCATCAGGATTCGTTCCGTAACGTTCGCCTGGCCCTCTTTTCGTTCGCTCTTGGCTTTGGCAATGAGCGCTGTAACATCTGAAGCGGAGGTAAAGGTATGTGGTGTCATATCCCTTTGCGGGGCCGGCGGCGCTTGCTGGGCCTGTGCCGCCATAACCGTCCATAACAGAGCGAGACTCATTCCGATTGCGCGCATCGAAATCTCCTTTGTTTGCGTTCCACCCTTTTCGGGCGACCGAATCCTACCACATCCCGGCGCCCTTCTCGTTGGTTACACGGCGCGCTAGAATACCCTGGTGCGCATACGCGTCCTGTTCTTCGGGCAGCTCAAGGACATTGTGGGTGTCACGCAAGAGGACACGGAACTCTCCGAGGGGGCTCGTGTCGAAGATCTTTTTGAACGCTACGGCCGGCGCTTCCCGAAGCTGGCTGAATTTCGCCCATCCATCGCGGCTTCGGTGAACCAGGAGTATGCTGGCTGGAGCGCCTCGCTGTCTCCCGGTGACGAAGTGGCTTTCCTGCCGCCGGTCAGCGGAGGGCAACAAGAAGCCACTGTCGCTGACGGTATTTTCCAGCTGGTCCGCTCGCGCATCGATGCGCACGAGATCGCCCAGCGCCTGAAGGCCCCGGAAGACGGCGCGCTGGTCGTTTTTGACGGCTTCGTGCGCAACAGCTTTGAAGGCCAGCCGACGCAGTACCTGGTTTATGAGGCGTATGAGTCGATGGCGTACGCGAAGATGCGCGAGATCGGCGCTCAAATGCGCAAAAAGTTCCCGATTGACCGGCTCGCCATCGTCCACCGCCTGGGCCGCCTGGAAATTGGCGAAACCAGTGTGCTGATTGCGGTCAGCTCGCCGCACCGAGCCGCAGCGTTCGACGCCTGCCGCTATGCCATCGACACGCTCAAACGCACCGTTCCCATCTGGAAAAAGGAGCACTTCGCAGGGGGCGCCGTTTGGTCGGACGGCGAAATACCGCGCCAGGAAGCCATTTCCCCCGCCGACGAATCTAGTTCTAGATGACCTCCAAGGCCTCTACCTTATGCGCGATTCTGATGGGATCGATTGCGACACTCGGCGCAGGTATGGTCTTTGCGAGACCCCCAGCTGCCCAGGAACAAAGGCGATCGGGCGTCATTCGCGTGCAAACCAATCTCGTCAGCATTCTGGTAAGCGTGATTGACGCCAATGGCGAACCGGTTCCCGATCTTACCCAGGATGCCTTTCAGCTCGCCGAAGAAGGAGTCCCGCAAAAAATCGAGCGCTTCGAAGCGGAGACCAACCGCCCGATCGATCTCGCCTTGATGGTTGACTCGAGCATGAGCACCTTCAAAGACATGAAATTCGAAACCGAAGCCGCCGCCCATTTTATCCGCCAGATTGTCCGGCCCGGAGACGCTCTCGGCGTCTTCGAATTTTCCGAGAGGGTGTCGGAACTTGCCTGGTTTTCGAGCGACGTGCCACAATTGCAGGCGGCCGTTCGCCGCGTCGCGCCGGGCAACGGAACCTCCCTGTACGACGCGGTGGTCTTGGGCGCCAATGAGCTGAAGAGGCGGCCCCCCGGGCGGCGCCGCGCGATCGTGC
The DNA here is from genome assembly GCA_050015335.1 of Candidatus Acidiferrales bacterium. Taxonomy (GTDB): domain Bacteria; phylum Acidobacteriota; class Terriglobia; order Acidiferrales; family UBA7541; genus Palsa-295. Next base: position 19,534 of record JBEKBP010000045.1, read on the forward strand.
TGGTCACCGACGCCGGGGAAACAACCAGCTACTCCAAATTTGACGACGCCCGACGAGCCGCCATTTCCTCCGAAACGCTGCTCTATAGCGTCGTCATCCGGCCCATCAAGAGCGAAAGCGGGCGCGAAACTGCCGGCCAGCATGCCCTGATCACTATCACCGACAGCAGCGGCGGCGCTGTTTTCATTCTCGATACGCTCGATCAGATGGGCACGATGTTCGACCGCATCGACCGGGAGCTCCGTACGCAATATTTGCTGGGATATTACCCCAATCCCATTCCTCCCCCTGGCAGTGACCGGCACGTTCAAGTTAAAGTGGCAGCAGGTGATACCGTCCGCTACCGGAAGGAATATTTCACTACAGGCGTGCCGGAATAAATCACTCGGACCTAATGAGAAAATTCCTCGAAGTTGCTATTGACGCGGCTCGCCAGGCCGGATCGATCCTACGAACCGAATTCGATCGTCCCAAAGAAATATCTTATAAAGGCGAAGTGGATATCGTGACCGAGTCCGACCGGCGCGCGGAGGCGTTGATTGTCTCCCGCCTGCGCACGGAATTTCCGGATCACGGAATTGTGGCTGAAGAGGGTGGCACGGGAGCCGCAGCTGGCGCCAAGTATTGCTGGCATGTCGACCCTCTCGACGGAACCACAAACTTCGCGCACGGCTATCCGTGCTTCGCCGTGTCGATCGGCTTATTGGAACAGGGAGAGCCGATCGTTGCGACGGTTTTTAACCCCTACGCCGACGAGCTGTTTACAGCAATCCGTGGAGAAGGTGCCTTTTGCAACACAAAACCCATCCATGTTTCGCCGGTTGAGAAGCTGGCAGAAAGCCTGGTGTGCACCGGTTTCCCGCCCAAGCACCGGCGAAACAGCGCAAACATGAATTACTACTGGGAATTTACGTTGCGGTCCCACGGCGTTCGCCGGGACGGCTCCGCGGCCCTTGATCTTTGCGCGGTCGCCTGCGGTCGCTTCGAGGCATTTTGGGAGTTCGGGTTGAGTTCTTGGGATACCGCCGCGGGGATGCTGCTCGTCACCGAAGCGGGTGGGAAGGTTACAGACCTTTCCGGCCAGCCCTATCAACCGGGCGCGCGAGAAATGCTCGCATCCAATGGGCTTATTCATTCCGAGATGAAGGACGTGATCGCCGAAATAGCAAGCGATTTGGCGAAATCATAGGCGATGCTGCGATGGCGTCGGTCGCAGGACTGCGGTCCGCATAGGGGAGTGCGCTCGTGCCCAACCGTTACCTAGGGATCTGGAGAGCGATCAAATGTTGCTAAAAGAACAGGTCGCGATTGTCACAGGCGGGGGGCGGGGAATCGGCCGGGCCATTGCGCGGAAATTTGCGGAGCAGGGCGCTGCCGTCGTCGTGACGGCCCGCACCGACAGCGAGATTCTGGGGGTCACTGCCGAGATCCAAAATTCCGGTGGGAAAGCAGCGGCCATCCAGGCCGACGTATCGCGGGAAGCTGAATGCGAAAAAATCGTTCGCGAAACGCACCGCATTTTCGGCGCTGTCCACATTCTGGTGAATAACGCCGGAGTTCTGGGCCCCGTTCAGCCCATCGAGCGGGTGGAACCGCGCGAATGGGACCGGGTGATTGCCGTCAACCTCCGCGGGCCGTACTTACTTTCCAGACTTGTTCTCCCTGGAATGTACCAGCGGGGCGCCGGATCGATTCTCAATATTGTCAGCGTCGCCGCCAAATCTGCTTTCCAGCTGAACGGTCCTTATGCGACTTCCAAAGCCGGCCTGATCGGACTCACGCACACGCTTGCGGCGGAGTCGGCCCGCAAGGGCGTTCGCGTGAACGCGTTGAGCCCGGGCCCGGTCTCCGACACGATGATGTATCAGGAACTGGGGCGGAACCTCGCCCAGTATTTGCGGTCAACCACGGGTGAAGTCTCAGCCCGGATGTTGGGGGGAATTCTGCAAGGAAGGCCGCAGACAGCCGAGGAAATCGCCTCCGCTGCCCTGTTTCTGGTTTCCGATCAGTCCACCGCAATCACCGGGCAGACTCTGAACGTGGATGGCGGAATGGTTTTTTACTGATCTCTTCGATTCTCGCGTATCCGCGGCGTGCGACCGGAGCAGCTGCACGGGCACCCGCTTCAATCCAATCAAGGCTTCGCTCGCCAATGGCGCCGACAAGGTAGAAGATTCCGCCCAGCGTAAGCAGAACCAGAAACCCTAGGCCAAAAAGAATCTCGGCAGCAATCAACTCGCGGACGAAGTACAACTGTAGTACCAGCAGGACCAGCAGGCCCACTGCCAAGCGCTTCCTGATCTTCGCCTCTTTGGTGGCGGCCTTGACCAATGCCAGTAACCGCTCGAATCCTGCTTTCATATGCCTCACCTATCCTTCGACTGTTAGATGCAACATCGCGCCCAAAGGACGCGCGGTGTAAGTGATTGAGACCGCACGGATTTTGACGACATCGCATCCATCGAGAGAGAATATTGTGAGCGAAACGGGAAAACTCACTGACCCAATTCTCACTCCGGAAATCAGCCACGGCCCGATTTGGTTTTATTTCCCTGAATGGATCAAACTTGCCGCACCCTCCATATTTCCCAGGCGAACATGTTCATCTTCGAAATATCTGTGTGGCGTTTTTTTCAGTGGCGATTTTATTCTGCCTTGACCTGCCCCTCACCATCGTTCCAAACATGTAGGTTATCCGGGCGTGCGCATTTTTATGCACTTTAGGGTAGGTAGGCTATTACACCTTTGCGTCTGAGCGCAAGTGACGCGTCACTTTCTTCGACAAGGCAGAAGACATAAGATCCAGTTCTTGCGAATAGGGGCTTTTGCTGCTGTCACCTAAGCCCCACGCGACCTTCGCAGTCACCATGGCGTTTGGAAGGTCGAGCTGACTGTCCGCAAATCTGTGGACGCTACGGGCCACATTCGCTGCGGCTATCTCGCCCAACCCCGACCCCAGGCAGCACCCCCCCCCGGGCTCGTCCTGATTGCTCCCGGGACGGGTCATTTCCTCCTTCGCTCTCCCTTCTCGTTCCATGGAAATTCCGCCGCTGGTTCGCGCGGAGAAGAAAAAAGACCAGTGAGTGGTATGCTGTCCGTTCTTTTCAATCGATACGATATGGCACGTTCTGTTCCTTCATACTTTGGGCTCCATTCCTGGCACACGCAGCGAGGTCGCGATGAAGCAGTCTCTACCGCCCGAAGCACTGCAAGAAATCGATCAACGTCTCAAGCAAGCCCACCAGTTGTTTCAAAACCGCTATCCGGGCGACCGCAGAGACCGCCGTCCCATCCACGTCGTCTACGGCGGCGCGCACCTTTTCCGGGCGGGCACCGCGCGTAAACTGGGCGAACTCGCGCTTCGGTCGATCGACGAATTCGCGCCGGATTTTGTTGCCTTTGCAAAAGCGCTGGGTTTGCCCGGCGCAGAAGAGTTGGCGGACGCTCCGGAGATAGTTCCTGCGCTTGCCCAATCGATTGCATCCGATCCCGAAGCGGCGCGGCGCGAGAAGCGCGCGGCCTGGCTTGCCTGCACCGTGTATCAGCGCGTGCGCGAGAAGCTCCAGCGGGAGCCCGTCGAGGATTTTCGAATCGACTTCGAAGACGGCTACGGCAACCGTCCCGATGAGGAGGAAGATGGTCACGCCATTGCCGCCGCCTTCGAGCTCGCGCAGGCGATGAACTCAGGCGGTCTTCCCCCGTTCATTGGTATTCGCATCAAGCCCCTCACCGAAGAGCTCCGCCCACGCAGCATTCGCACGCTGGATATCTTTCTCACGGGCCTGGTGGACAAAATCCGCGGAGAGCTGCCCCAACAATTCCGCATCACGCTGCCGAAGGTTGTGCTGCCTGATGAGGTTGCAGCCCTGGCGGACATTTGTTCGCGCCTGGAGTCGGCCCTCGGCCTGGAACCGGGCCTTCTCCGTGTTGAGTTGATGATCGAAACGACGCAAGCCCTGTTCAACGAACGCGGCGAAGTCAATTTGCTTCCGCTGATTCATGCCGCGTGTGGCCGCTGCCGGAGCGTGCACTTTGGTCCCTACGACTACACCGCGTCGCGCGGCATTACCGCGTCCTCTCAGCTTCTGTCACACTTTGCCTCTGATTTCGCTCGAGAGGTGATGCAGGTAGCGCTCACAAGAACGGGCGTGAGCCTTGCCGACGGACCGACCAACATCATGCCGATTCCTCCCCATCGCCGGGAGAACTACGGCCCCCCGCTCAGCAACCGGCAGGCCAAAGAAAATCGCGCCGTCGTCCATCACGCCTGGAAACTGCATTTCGACAACGTCCGCCGTTCCCTCTCAAACGGTTTTTATCAGGGCTGGGATCTGCATCCGGCGCAACTGCCGCCCCGCTACGCTGCGGTGTTTTCCTTCTTCCTCGAAAACGTCGATTCGGCCGCCGAGCGCCTGCGCAACTTTATCGAAAAGGCGGCGCAGGCCACGCGCGTGGGCCAGGTGTTCGACGACGCGGCCATGGCACAAGGGCTGTTGAACTATTTTCTGCGCGCGGTCGATTGCGGTGCGATTACGCCGGCCGAAGCACACGCGCTGACGGGCCTTTCCCTCTCCGAATTGCGCAACGGTTCTTTCCTCCAGATTCTCCAAGGTCGGCCGAAGTGATCGATCGAGCGGGAGCGGGACAACTGCGGCTTCTGAAGCTACGCGGGCTTGTGGCCGGCAGGACAGTAATATGCCAGAATCAAATCGTTGGAAATCGCGGGCGGATCGCAAAAAGCGTCAGGGACCGACCGGCTTTTGCGGTGGAACGCCAACCGGTTTCCGCTGAGCGGAACTATGATTGGAAAATGGCCCCTCTTTGGGGCCGTACTGATCGGACTGCTGCCTCACTTCTGTGTCGCTGCGGAGCTGCCTTCGCCTCATGAGTCGCTGGTCGCCCAGGGACAAGCGGTTGTTGCGACGAGTGCGCCGCCTGGAGACATGCGTCCGATCGAAGAGCAACACAAGGTCACCGCTTACACCCTGCCTCCCGATCTCTACCACAAAGCCAAGACGCTTGGCCGGATTCGTTTCGTCAACAATCTGGTCAACTTCGTGTACGGGCTCTTGGTCTTTGGGCTCGTCCTGCAATTGCGGCTGGCGCCGAAATTCCGGGATTGGGCGGAAAGGGTTTCTTCGAACCGCTTCGTTCAGGCATCTGTGTTTACGGCGGTGTTGCTCGGAACGGTGTCGGTGCTGGAATCGCCGACAGCCGTCTATGAACACATTGTTTCACGGCGATATGGACTGTCGGTGGAGGGCTGGAGTGCGCTCGCGTGGGACTGGACCAAGGGCATTTGTCTTTTCTTCGTGATCGGCAGCATTTTGGTTTGGATTCTCTACGGCGTGATCCGCCGCAGCCCGCGCAACTGGTGGCTTTTCTTTTGGCTGATCTCGGTGCCGCTCCTGGTCTTTCTGTCGTTTGTGGAGCCGTTTGTGCTCGAGCCCATGTTTTTCACGTTTGCGCCGCTCGACCAGAAGGACCCCGCACTGGTGGCGCAGCTCGAGCGGGTGGTCGGGCGCGCCGGCCTGAACATTCCCCCCGACCGCATGTTCTGGATGAAAGCAAGCGACAAGACCCCGACGATGAATGCCTACGTGAGCGGCATAGGCGCGTCGAAGCGAATCGTGGTATGGGATACCAGCGTGGAGAAGGAGACCCTGCCGGAAATTGTTTCGGTCGTGGGGCACGAGATGGGGCACTACGTACTGGGGCATGTCTGGAAGGGATTGATCTTCAGTCTGGTTGTGATGCTGGCCCTGCTCTATCTGGGGTACCGCAGCGTGGGCTGGGTTTTGGGGCGCTGGGGAACGCGCTGGGGCATTCGGGGCCTGGATGACTGGGCTTCTCTCCCGGTTTTGCTGTTGCTGCTTTCCATTTTCAGCTTTTGCTCTGATCCGATTACAAACGCCTACAGTCGCTTCACCGAACATCAAGCAGATGTCTACGGGATCGAAGTGACGCATGGAATTCTTCCGGATGCGGCGCAGGCCGCCGCCGATTCGTTCCAGGTGGAGGGAGAATCATCGCTCGCCGAGCCGGACCCAAATCCTGTGAACGTTTTCCTGTTCTACGATCACCCGCCCATCTCAGATCGAATGCGGTTCCTGCTGAACTACGATCCTTGGGCAAAAGGCAAGCAACCCGAATTCGGAAAGTAATCGAATTTACGTCCGCGCGTGCAAGGTCATGCGAATGCCGTTGCGCGGACGAAGGGTGATGAGCGGCTCGGGAACAACCGGGTGGCCACCAAGCAAGCGAAACTGAAATCGTTGCGCGAGCGCCCCGATGACGAGCGCCGCCTCGAGCAAGGCGAATCCCTGCCCGATGCACCGTCGCGGGCCATCCCCAAACGGAAAATAGGCGCCCGCAGGCAAGCGATCCTCCAGGCCCTCAAGCCACCGCTCCGGCCGGAAGACGTCGGGATCATCGTAGAAGCGCGGGTCGCGATGCATCACCCACTGCGACATCAGCATCGTCGAACCCGCGGCAAAATCGTAGCCGCCGATGCGGCAGGGCTCCGTGGAAGTGCGCGCCGTGATATATGCCGGGGGATAGAGCCTGAGTACTTCGCTCATCACGGCGCGCAAAAAAGACAGCCGCATGAAATCGGATGCTTCCGGCGCGCGCCCGCCGAGCACGCCGCGCAATTCCTCGTGCAGCTTCGCTTCGACGGCGGGATTCTCACCGAGCAGATACCACGTCCAGGCGAGCATCTGAGCGGTCGTCTCGTGCCCAGCAAGAAAAAGCGTCATGGTCTCGTCGCGGAGCTGCTTAGGCGTCATCTGCGTGCCGTCTTCATCGAGCGAGCTCACAAGAAGGGAGAGCAAATCGCTGCGAGGATGGGTGTCCCCCCGCAAGCGGTGCTCTTCGATAAAGCTGTAAACGAGCGAATCGAGGAACTCCCGTTCGCGGCGGGCGCGCTTGTTCCGGGGCGTGGGCCAGGATTCGGGAAGCCGGACGGGGGAGCGCTGGCGGCTCAACTGGTAGCGCATGAGGAACGTCATGGAGTGGCCCACCTGCTGCGCCTCGGCGGATAGCGTGGTGCCGAACAGAGTGCGTACTGCCACATCAAGTGTCAGCGCCATCATTTCGCCGGCCATGTCGCGCTGCTCGGCATCTCGCCAACCATGGATGTGGCTCTGAATGCTCTCGCTCATCGTCGCCGCATACTCCTGGATGCGGCCGCGATGAAAGGCCGGCTGCGCGAGCCGGCGCTGGCGGCGCCAGAATTCGCCTTCGCTTACGAGCAGCCCCTGCCCGAGAAGTCCGCCGACGATCTTCTTGGTCAGGTCGCTTTTGTGAAACTTCCCCTGCTGGATCACCAGAACCTGCTTGACAAAATCCGGGTGATTCAAAAAGATGCGGTCCTGGAACGCGACGGGCAGGAGCGCGATGTCGCCGTATTCGCGCGCAACGCGGCGAAGGGTCCCCAGCGCATCTTTGCGGATGGCGAGGGTCAGGCCAAGCAAAGGCAATCCCTTCGGTCCCGGCGGGAGGCGTGTTGCAGCTGCGCTCATATTCCTGCAAGCTAGTTTACTTCACATCGGGTTTGGATTCAGAGTTGCGCGAGGGTTTGGTAGATTAACCAGGAGCCGGAGGCCCCGGAACAGTGGCGCCGAACAAAAAAACGAGGCAGGTGGGATTGGCGCGGGCGCTCTCGAAGCTCGGCTACTGCTCGCGCTCCCAGGCGGCCAAGCTGATTCAAGAAGGGCGCGTCCGACTAAACGGCACAACACCTCGAAATCCCGAAACGCCGGTTCGCCTCGGCAGGGACCGCATGGAAGTCGACAAGGGAACCGTGCAGCCGGAAGCAAAGGTGTATCTGATCCTGAATAAGCCTCGAGGAGTAGTCACAACCGCTTCTGATGAAAAGGGACGCGAAACGGTCTATGCCTGTCTGCCTCCGGATCTGCCGTGGGTGGCACCGGTCGGGCGGCTCGACAAGGCGAGCGAGGGCTTGCTGCTGCTGACCAACGATTCTGAATGGGCCGCCCGGATCAGCGCGCCCGAAACTCACCTGGAAAAGACCTATCACGTGCAAGTACAGGGAGTTTTCGGGGAGAATCTCCTGGAGGCGATTCGCAAGGGCGTCCGAACGAAAGAGGGCGAGGTGCTGGGAGTCGGAAAAATTGAGATTCTGCGCCGGGGTATGCAGAACACGTGGCTCACAATCGTACTGGAGGAAGGCAAGAACCGGCAGATTCGCCGCGTGATGGAAAGCGTGGGAACCGGCGTGCTGCGATTGGTGCGCATTTCTATCGGACCGCTCGCGCTGGGTGAGCTGGCGAAAGGCTTCTGCCGCACCCTTTCAGGAAGGGAGAAACAAGCCCTTGACGCCGCGATGAAGGCGAACAATGCGAAGTAGATCTGGCGATCGGAGCAGCGAAAATCTAAATCTCGCTCTTAGGCCACAGTGGCTTCTTGATCTTCTTGGCCGCGTCGATTTCGCGCGTCTTCTTCACCGCGTCGCGATAGCATTTCCAGCACAGATATTTCCACGACGATCCGAATGGAATCAGCGAGTAATCGAGGAAGTCCTCGAGGCATTCGGTGCAGAATGCAACACGCTGGATATTGTCCAGAATTTTCTTTTCGTGGGCCGCGCTTCTCATGCGACTAAATTAGCGGCTGGGGGCGTCGCGCCCAATCCCGCAGAAGTACCGAACCAATAGCCCGCCGGGAGGCAAAAAGTACTAGGCCTTCAGTCCGCGATTTCTACGGGCGCCGGTAGTACGCCACGGGCACAAAAACGCTGCCCCGGCAAACAGGCAGGATCGTTCGCATCCACTCGGTTGAATCACTCGGAGGGAAAGGGACTCGAAGGCAACTATCGTTCTTTCGGCCGCATGGTGGCAAACCGGCGGGAATCGTGCGTCCACGGCGCCGACGAGCGAATGGCGCCTAAAACGTCGTCCGGCCCGTCCGCCACTTGCCACATCGTGGCGTGCCGTTCATCCATGAACCGTTCTTCAATGCACCGGTGAAGCAAGGTCAGCAGCGGGTCAAAAAATCCCCGGACGTTCACGATCACAATCGGATTGAGATAAATGCCCAGGCGCTTCAAGCTGATCGCTTCCATCAACTCTTCCAGTGTCCCAGAACCGCCGGGGAGGGCGATAGCGGCATCGCTGTCGGTGAGCATGATGTGTTTTCGCTCGCGCATGTTTTCCACGATCTGCAGGTCGGTAAGCCCCTTGTGATCCCACTCCAGTTCCTGCATGAACCGCGGAATCACTCCGACAATCTTTCCGCCCTTCGCCAAGACGCCTTCGGCCAGCCGCCCCATGGAGCCGATCGCGCCGCCGCCATAGACGGTGACAATAGAATGCTCGGCAAGGATTTCACCGACTCTCCGGGCCGCATCGAGGTAGGCTGCGTCCGATTTTTCGCTGGAAGCGCAGTAGACGCAGACTCTGCGAATGGGATGTTCGTGCTGTGGAACCATCGAAGCAGTTTAAACCACGGCACGCGCGGGAGGACTAATGCCCTGCCGCCGGAGAAGGCTCCCCTCCCCGTGCCAGCCGGGAAACATCATCTAACCGCGTTGCGGCTCGGCGCAAGGCCGCCGCCAGAGAATTCGCCTCGATGCGCAAAGTGGCCGGATCGTTGCGGTCAAGCGACTCGCTCACGCCGGGCATCGTCTCCGCCGCGTACCCCGCATAGCTGCCCGGCGCATAAATCGTGTGTTTGAACCACGGCCGCCCGGTGAGCCCATCCTGGGCCAGCAGGTCCTGCTCCACGGAAACGAGCGCCCGGTTGAGTTCCTTGGCTTTTGCGGGATCAAGCGATGCCGCGCCGCCAGTCCGCAGGGAAAGTGACGCCCGCGTGGCGGAAGCGCTGAGCTGCAACGATGCTTCGGCAACCGGCTTCAGACTGGCCGGCTGGCTCCCTTGCTGCGCTGCACGCGCCGCCAGATCACTCTGCACGCGGGATATTTCCGAGGCATAGGCGGAATAGTCAAAGGGCAGGATGTCCGCTTCGTCCAGACGAAGCGCCAGCGTTCCGAGAATTCGTGCGAGGGCGGCGTGATAGGCAAACGTCGGATCGCCAAAATGTTTCATCCAGTAGAAATCGTCATAGAGCGAGTGATAGACGCCGTAATCCCCGCCGAACCCGATATCGATCGAGGGAATTCCCGCGTAATCGAGAAAGGGGGAGAAATCCGAGCCGGCGCCCAGCGCGCCAATCGGTGTTTCATTTGTATTTTCGGACTTCGGCGTTTTCCGCGCCGTGCCCGAGATTTCATCAAGGGAGTGTGCCGAGTGCCCGCGCCACGCGTCATACACACTGCCTTTGCTTGCGGGATCCACCACCTGCCGCGTGGCGTCGCGCACGAATTCCTTCAGGGAGGGAGTTGCGGCGGCGCTGAAGTTTGGACCTGTAACGCCGACATCGGTATTGATATAAGCCAGCGCCTTCGCCTGGAGTTCGGCGCGATTGGCGGCCACCCACTCAGTCGAACCGATCAGCCCTGGCTCTTCCGCATCCCATGCGCAGATAACGATCGTTCGCCGCGGTTTCCAGCCGGATCGCGCAAGCTCGCCGAGGGCGCGTGCGGCCTCCAGCATGGAGGCAGTGCCGCTGCCTGGGTCAGCGGCGCCGAAAACCCAGGCGTCGTGGTGATTGCCCAGGATCACCCATTCGTCATCGTCGGAGCCATGCAATTTGGCAATCACGTCGTAGATGGGCCGCTCGGCGTAATCCATCACAATTTTCATGTGAGCCCGCACGGCGGCGGGCCCCACGTGATAGGTGAACGCCAACCCCCCCTGCCATCCCCGGGGAACGTGCCGGCCGCCAAGTCTAGCGAGAATCGCGGCGGCATCTTTGGCACTGATAGGCATCGTGGGGATATGAGGCAGAGTTGGCGCATCGGCGGGCGAAACATGGCTCGCTGGGGGAGATGAGCCAACACCAGGAGTCAGCGGATCGCCCGGATAAATCTGAGTGTAGAGAATAGACCCGCGCTGAACTCCAGTGGACGGCCGCCAAGGGCCGCCCGGAAAAGGATCGCCGGCGACAAAGCCATCATCCTGGGGGTCGGAATACAGGATCAAGCCCACGGCTTTGTGCTCTTCGGCGAGCTTCGCCTTAATGCCGCGAAATCCCTGTCCGTACCGGGCAATCGCAATTTTCCCTTCGACGCTGATGCCCAGGGAATCAAGCTGGCGGTAATCCTCCTGCATGCCGTAATTCACATAGACCACCGGCGCCGTCACGTCGCCGGAGGGTGAATAGGTGTTGAAGCCGGCCACGGCGCGCTGGTCGTAGGTGTCCGGATCTTGTTCGAAAGGCTGCTCGGGCGCGGCGAGCGTTCTTGGTTCAGGAGCCGTCAGTTCGAGCTTCACTTCGCGCGGAAGCGGCAGCCAGGCGCTGTAGGAGACAATTTCGGCATCAAATCCGAAGCCGCGATACTGATCGCGCAGCCACTCCGCTACCCGGTGGCTGGCCTCGGTCCCCGCCATATGAGGTTCGCTGGTCAGATGGCGGAGGTCACTCTCTGCCTGGGAGGGATCGGGTATGCCCTGCAGCCGTTGCTCAAGCTGGCGCTCAGCCCCAACGCGGGACGCCCGGAAGCCTCGAATACCCGCCACTTCCTGAGATCCACTCGAGAGGGCGACAACCAGGGTCACGGTTATTAGAAGAGCCCCTTTCGCGGGGTGCCATGGAAACCACAGTTTCATCCCTGCTCCATAGTTGAAACCCTCATTTTAATCCACTCGCCGCTGCTATCGCCGATCGAGCCAGGTTGGCGTCGTCAATTAGCAAATGGAGTTGCCCCACAAGAATGCGGACGCTGGGGTTCAATGTCGCGGTCCATTGACGCCTCCCCCTACACGTCATAGGCTAGGGACGATGCACCTGCCTCCGACCGCTACCGATCAACTAGGACGATGAAAATCATTGTTTCGGGTGCATCGGGACTGATCGGTACCGCGCTGACGGCCGCTCTTGGTGGCCAAGGTCACACCGTTCTGCACCTGGTAAGAAATCAAAGGTCCCCGGAAGTCTCTTCCGCGGAAATCCGATGGGACCCGCCTTCTGGCCAGGTCGACGTGGCTGCCCTGGAAGGCGCCGATGCCATCGTTCACCTTGGCGGGGCAAATATTTCCGACAGGAGATGGACGCCCGCGCGAAAGCAGGCTCTGCGAAGCAGCCGGCTTGATTCCACACGAGTTCTGGTAAATTCACTCGCGCGCCTCCAGCAAAAACCTCCGGTCTTCGTCTCCGCTTCTGCCGTCGGGTATTACGGAAACCGAGGCGATGAAATTTTGACGGAATCCTCGGGGCCCGGGAATGACTTCCTTTCCCACTTGGCTCGTGACTGGGAGGGGGAAGCCATGCGGGCCGGCCAATCGGGAATACGCACGGTAATACTTCGCTTCGGCGTGATTCTTTCTTCCGCAGGTGGCGCGTTGCCTGAGATGGTGCGGCCGTTCAAATTGGGCGTAGGCGGGCGTCTGGGAAGCGGGCGGCAATGGATGTCGTGGGTTGCGCTGGAAGATGCAGTCGGTATCATTCAATCCTCGATCTCCCATCCCGAATGGAACGGCACCATCAATGCCGTCGCGCCCGAACCTGTGCGGAATTCTGAATTCGCGGAAATTGTGGGACGCTTGCTTCATCGTCCCGCAATTTTGCCCGGGCCGGCTTTTCTGCTTCGCCTTGCGCTCGGCGAAATGGCCGATGCGCTTCTGCTCGCGAGCCAGCGCGCAATTCCCGAGCGTCTGCTGCAAAGCGGGTATTGCTTCCAGTTCGCGGATCTTGAAGCGGCTCTGCGAACGCTGCTGCAGCGGCATTAGCGGTTTCGAGCAAGAGCCCGTCCCGAAGCCGAAAGCACGTTCTACTGTGTCGGCATCAGCTCCTGCGTGAAGCCGATGGTGTTCACGTTGCGGAGCATCGGCGTGCGTGGCGGCAGATCGGCTGGCGTCGAGAAACTGCTATCGAACTGGTCATTTCGGGTGTTCGGAATGCCATAGACGTTTGCGCTGCAGCACTTAAAGGTGCCCACGGCTTGGTGGTTGTAATAGAGGGCCACAAAGGACCCGGTATACCAGATGTTCGAAGCGCCCCAGTCCTCGATGTAGCGGATGAAGTTGTGAACTCCGCCGTCGAGACCAGTATTAGCCGTCGTTCCCGATGGATTGGGAAACCCGATGCTTTTCCCCGCGACGACACCCATGCGGTAGGTGGTTTGAGTGGAGGCGGTGCGGCCCCCAATGTTGTACGGGGAGAGGAAGGAATTTACGTCGTTCCAAGCGTTTGATAGCACCGTCACTGCATCGGCCGCGACCGAGGCAGCAACGCCTCCCCCGGCGGTATCGGGATTGGGGAAGCACTGCGTAAAGGATGTGCATGTCGCCGGGGCGCCCGGATTATTGAAGTCGCCCTGCACGTACAAGGGATTCTCGGAGGCGACCGTTAATCCGCACACAACCCCGTTGCAGGTTCCCAGCGAGATGGTTTTGCCGTTGACGATCTTGAGCGCCCTGCGGAAAACAAGTGGCTGGTTTTGTCGCAAATCTTGTGCGTTCGATGCCACTGCGAAAGGCCAGTTGGTCCCGGCGCCGGTGCAGTTCGAGTTGTTTGCAAGGACGCCGGTTGCAACAGCTGAGGTGGCAGTATTGGTCATAGCCCAGCTAGTCCAGGTGGACGTAATTGCCGGATTGCCGCTGCCGTTGAGGTAGGTATATAAGCTCGGCTGCGCTCCGTAGGTGCGCAGATAGGACGTTGTGTTCAGGGTGTTGCCATACTGGTCGTAGTCGGATTCAACGTCTTCACCCTGCTCCAGCACGCCGTTCGGGCATCCTGTCGCGGCATTTGACTCGTTTACAAAGTCTTCGTACCCGAATGCGCCGGTTTTTGCGCTTGTTCCGGTGACCGGAGGAACCGAGGCGGGCGGGTTTGGATCCAGCCGATCTCCCCGACGGTCTGAGAAATACACCGAATAGCCGGTCGTATTATTGATGCTGCCGCTAAATGTGGCGCAAGTTGCAATTGCCCCGCTAAAGCATCGATCCAAATTCCCGATGTCCAGCTCTACGTAATACATCGTGCCGGCCAGGGTAATGCCGGTGGGCGTTTGGCCGTCGCGCAACATGCCTTCGCGCGTATCGAATAGCACGTTGGGCCAGTAGTCCTCGCCGTTTGCGGTCGCCGTGCAGTCGGCTCCCGAGGGGTTATCGCGCAGCCGCGCCAGTCGAATTACCGAATTAGGACTCAGTGCCAGGCCGGCGCACCCTGACAATGCCATTGACGAGGACGTGAGCGTAGGCTCGACCGGGAAAGCGGCAGTCGCATTACCCAGCTGCTGCCCGGTGTATCCCAGATTTAGAATGGTCTTGGTCACATCGGTAAACGAATCCGGACTTGTTTGGCTCTGGTAGTCGATCTTAATGCATCCGATTATCACCGGTTGATATTGCCGTACCCAATAGCCGTTGGCACTGGTGGGATAGGTCGTGC
>JBEKBP010000046.1:0-66788 GCA_050015335.1 Candidatus Acidiferrales bacterium
GCAGATATATAAGGCAGAGGATTGGCACTGCCGGGGCTGATGTCGCTGTCCGAGCAGGTTCCCGAAGGGCCGTAATCGGCAAGCAGAATTCGCATGCTCGCAAGACTGTAGTAGCGCAGCCCCAGTTTGGCAGGAGCGGAATTCTGTTCGCCCGACACAGGCATGCGGATCAGGTCAATCGACTGGCCCCCCAAGCTTGAGGTCACGATGCTCAGGTTCAGTGGAGTGACGCCGGTTTCTTTCACTCCGATGTTTCCGTTATACGTGCCGCTTGCCAGAGCGCTGAAGCTCGCGTTGTATGTGTAGGTGCTATTGGCCTCGGCTGCCGCTAGCGTTTGGATGTTCCAGGTCGTCCCACTAATGCTTTGGTTCGGGATTTGGGTGTCCAGGTTGAGATAGGAGGATCCGTTGGAGATATCCACGGCGCCTCCGCCCGCAGTGGATACACCATTCATCAACGTGCTCGTGACGATCTCCTTTGCCGTCGTCACCTTGCTGGGAAGCTCGAGCCAGTCACCGGCGCCCGCGGTGAGCCAGAGATTCCCGTTTGTATGAACGCGGCCCCCAAAAATGAAGTCGTCGCCGGCGTTGAACATCAAATCCACGTTGGAGAAGATTCCGAACTGGAAAATAGGAATGTCGGATGTCTGCACGATCCTCTGCAGCTTCACTTCGCCGGACGAAGTTGTGCCGGCTGCCGTTACAGTCAGCGTGTAGTTGGTCACCAGGGCATTTAGACCTGCATACGGGCTGGGCGCCAGAATTGTTCCCGTCGTAGTTGTCGGGCTTCCGGGTTGACCCGGATAGCTGATCGCGTAGGTCGATTGCCCCTGCGAATTCACATAGCTGACTCCCGGAATTGTCGGCACCGACGCGACAATCGTCGCTATGTTAGCCGCGGTCAAAGAGCCGTACTCGGTGAAAATGTTGCCCAGGTCGGCAGTCATCTTCTCCATGCCTCCTTCGGCTCCGTAAAAGGCCACTTCGCGGTTGGCGTTGTTTCCTTCGTGCTCACGACGATCTCTCCTTTACAAATTCTCAGGGCAGCCTCTTCAATTCTCGGGGAACGGGAAGCACTCCGGCGGTCGTGGAAGATGGCGATGGGAATGCCAGGACACAGACAGACTTGATTCCTCAGATTGTCGTGTGTCTGTAAGCCTACCCCTTGCATTACGTCCTGGCACTGCAATAGGGCGCCGATCGCAGAGCCAGCCACGATGCTCGTAATCGACATCGAAAACATCACTTCGATCAGGTAAAGCCCGTTCCTCGCTTCATACCGCCCCCCTGTTGCCGCTAGATTGCCACCATCCCGCGCTGGGGTCGTCGGTCCGGCTCGTCACAGTTTCTGGCCGCAGGCGATCAAGGACTGTGCGGAACAGTACAACAACACGAGTCTGTGTTGTACTAGATACCGGTCGGAATATCCCTCATCAAGGTATCGACGAGGTCCAAGCGGCCAAAACTTAGCCTACTCTCTGTGCTTACGTGTGCAGCGACATGAGCATTGTTATTGACTGTGCGCGCTTCCTAGCCTTGGAGCAGCACCATTCCGTCGGGGGCTGCCCTCTAGGGGCGAAGCAACTCTTGTGCACCAGTCGATTCTCCCGTGGGCGTATGACTTTGCCCATCCGACACCCTCACTTGCTTTCTTTTCTTGAGGCAGCAGACCAAACGCCAGCGCAGTATGGAGTTGCATTCTGCCAATCGCAGCATCTCTGAGATGTGAATATGTGCCACGATTCCTCTTACGGCAAGATTCGTCTCTTTTGGTACAAACCACCGAAGCGCGAAGACTGGGTCATCGAACGGGGGGGTTGGCGACTTCTCGGCTCGTTTTGGCTCTCGCTTCGCTCGTTCCCCCCGGCCCCCTTGCTTCATCGCTCTATATATATTTCTCGGATGGCAGTTCCATCCTGGCCATTCCAGCAGCTTAGAAACGTATGTGTGAGGTGTCGTATACGTTAATACGCTCGGACGAGTGTACGATATTGAGCATCTTCTGCCGCCCTTCTGAAATACCTTGTGGTGGGAGCACGACATTTCCGGGAGCCAGCCACGAAGGGGAGGTTGACTCCCGGAAAATGGCTCAAACCCAGACGCCTGTACTTTCACGGCACCGTGTGTGGCGAGCTCGCGAGCCCTTCTTAAGGAAGGGCCTTCACAAAGATGGTCACACCTGCGTGTCCTCATTTTATTAGTGACGATGCCGATGCTAGACGGTAGAGGCTACGCGCGGAAGGTCGAGAGAGCACACCGCGCAGTTAGAACGGTTTCCGTTCGAACATCTGACTGGTTCGCGGAAAATCTGAAGTCAAAGCCCTCTGACATTCGTCGTGGCCAACTGTCAAGGAACACAGGCGTCAGAACAGCTGCATCCGGTGGAGGGGCGCAGACCTCTGCGCTCACTACCGTGTTTCGTTGCACATTGGGGTTAGCCGCCACTTAAAACACGAAAGGAGAATATCGTGAGCAATAACGCCTCCAGTCGTCGGAAACGTCTTTGTCCTCAGATGTTCTTCCACTCGGCTAGTCCGGCAAGAAAGCTTGTCGAGTTTCAGACAAAGGCAACGATCTTCGCACAGGGCGACGCCGCACGATCGGTTATCTACATCCAAGAGGGACGCATCAAGCTTTCCGTTTTTAGCGCAACCGGTGGGGAAGCTGTCGTGGCTATTTTGGGCCCCGACGATTTCTTGGGTGAGGGATGCCTGACAGATCAGCCCGTTCGAATAGGCACGGCAACTGCAATTGCGCCAAGCACGCTGCTCGTGATTGAAAGAGACGAGATGATTCGTGCACTTCACCAAGAGCATGAGTTTGTCCGCCGTTTTGTCCTATACATTGTTTCAAGGAATATCCGGGTCGAGGAAGACTTGGTCGACCAGCTCCTTAATTCCGCTGAGAAACGACTGGCCCGGACGCTGCTCTTGCTCGCTCGACCGCGGAAGGACGATCAAAGGGAGGAAATTGTTCCGCAAGTAACGCAGGAGACTCTAGCGGAGATGGTTGGCACGACGCGGACCCGAGTCAATGTATTCATGAACAGATTCAAGAAGCGAGGTTTTATCAGTTACAGTAACGGACTTCACATCAACCGTTCGCTCTTGAGTGCGGTAACTTCATGACTACGCAACTTTTCATTCGACGGCGACTTCAGTCAATCACGCCCTTCCAAGCGCGTTCCAATAGTCGAAAGCTTCCGCGCAGAATCCAGCACATACATGTACATCCGCTTTTCCCAAGATGTGTTGTCGCGCGTCGTGATGCGCCTCTCAGTCCTGTTCCATTCGGAATGGATCGTGGGAATCAGATCATGCCGTGGCATAGGGGCTCTGCAGGCCCACGGGGGACACTGGATCTCCTTCCTGCCCGGGAAAGAATGGCCGAAGCCCGGTGTTTCCCGTTTGCTTTCTGGAGGCGGCCTCACACAGTCCCCATTCGGCGCACATTCGTCTACGTTTGCTCGAAGGCGAGTGCCCGTTGCTGCCTGTCGTTAAACACCCACCCATCAAACGGTGAAGGTGCCAAGAACACTGAATCAAAAGTGCTGATAGGGCGACGCAATGTGCCAAGGAACATGAACAACGCGCAAGACAACAACGGAACGATCGCGCTTGGCGGTGAGTGGATTTAGGCCACCAACGAGAGCAACACAGAGATGAGGTGAGAGCGATGGATTCTTCTCGTATCCAGGGGGCGGGAAAAAAGTCGTTGTTACATCAAGACTGCGCCTCGGAAACAGGGAGCCCATTGGTATGGGAAAGGCTTGTTCAGGAACTAATGTCCTTGGGCGCACCGCCTTCCACCATTCTAAATACACTGTGCACCGCGATTGACATTCAGATAGGGGGCATCGTATCACTGGTCTTGCCTTCGAATTGGGACGCACGCGACTTTCACGCGCTTACCCAAAGTCCTGATGCCTTCGGCCTGCATGCTTTTTGTTCTGCCCCTATTCTGTCGGAAAGTGGCGCTCTACTGGGTACTCTCGAAGTACTTTGTTGCGATCCACGAAGTCCTACAGCAGACGAACTTCGAGTCATTGAGCGAGTAACGCACCTAGCTGCGGCTGCGATCCAGGGCCGACCACGAGAATTGGTGAACTGAGTGGTGGTGAATGTTCGAGAACGCAGTAGTTGGCGCAGACAGTTTGTCTAAGGCACATTCGTCAACGGGTTCTCTTGAGCACGTGGTGCAAATCTCACGCACCGCGAGAAAACACTACTGCAGAATCCAATCGCCGTCTTTCTGGATGAATCGAAAGGCATACCTTGGATAAGGCGTGTGAGCTCCCTCAATCCTAACTACACGTGCCTTTCCAACGAATTTCGCCCCTCCGCTAACCAGAAACACCTCAATCGTAAGATCGTTTTTCAGCAGGGCCGTACAGCCACACAGGAACCCCGTGTGACTCACGTTCTCCGTAGTGCTTAACTCTTCGAATGGCTTTCCATTGATATCAGTTCCTTGCAGCTTCAGTATGACTCGGAGACGAACCCGTACTTCACTTCTCCGCTCGGGTCGAACGGCGTCCAGCACGCTCACTAGGCCGGCTCGCAGCGCTTCAAAGTCGACCGGTTTCTCGAAGTATGCTTTGGCGCCGAGCTCACGACAGAGTGATTTCGTTGTTGCACCCGCTTCCCCACTAACGATGATGAGAGGAATCAATTGCGTGGAAGTCAGGGAACTCAATGTACGGCAAAGCTCGAACCCGGAATACTTCGGCATTCTTAGATCGAGCAAGATGGCGTCTGGTTTCTCCTGCATGGCCAGGGCAAGGGCCTGTTCCGGGTCTCCCGTATCAATGATTTCGTAGCGGTCTGCGAGATGTATTCGCAGAAGACGCCGCATGGCCTCCTCATCATCGACCAGCAGTAGTTTCGCCATGTATGATTGTCTCCTACTTGCTCGGCCGGGCAAGGCCGGCGACCATCGGGGCTTCCGTGCCTGCCACACCGTCTGTTACCTTCGGCTCGTTGCTTGTATCCAATACCTCCCGGACTTTCCCTACCAGCACTTCCTCTGTGAAAGGTTTGTGGAGTAAATGGATGCCCTTGTCGAGGACTCCATGACCAGCGATAAAGCTGTCAGTGTAACCAGACATGTAGAGAACCTTCATCGCTGGATGAAGCGGGGCAAGGCGTTCTGCCAGTACGCGCCCATTTATTCCGGGCATTATTACGTCTGTGAGCAGCAAGTCGATAAGGCCGGGGTTCTGCGCCGCCGTTTGCTGGGCCTCAGACCCATCCGCTGCTGTCAAGACCCGGTACCCGTTGTCTTGCAGAAACATATGCGCTAGTTTGCGCAGAGGCTCGGCATCTTCTACCAACAGGATCGTCTCAGATCCGCGCACGGTCAGTAGTTGGCTCTGGCCGCTCTCGCACTTGGCCGCAACAGGCTGTTCGATGCGCGGCAAGTAAATCTTGAATGAAGCGCCTTTCCCGCTCTCGGATTCAACAGTGATGTAGCCGCTGCTTTGTTTCACCACGCCATAAACAGTGGCGAGACCCAGTCCGGTTCCTTTGTCTCGCCCCTTCGTGGTGAAGAACGGTTCGAATATTTGCGTCTGCGTGTCCATGTCCATCCCCGTGCCCGTATCCGTCACAGCCAACATCACATACTGGCCCGGGAAAGAACCTGGATGTTCCCTGGCAAACGCCGCGTCGAGTTCCACGTTCGCCGTCTCGATGGTCAGTTGGCCCCCGTCTGGCATCGCATCACGCGCGTTGACAACCAGGTTCATCACGACCTGCTCGATTTGTCCGTGGTCGGCCTTGACCTGGCCGATCACAGGGGCAAGAATCAGACTCAGCTCAATGTCTTCTCGGATCAGACGGGACAGCAGCTTTTCCATATCCGCCACCAGCGTGTTCAGGTTCAAAATGACCGGTTCCAGAACTTGTTGACGACTAAAAGCCAGAAGCTGCCTTGTCAATAATACGGCGCGCTGACTGGCTTTCTCGATTTCCTCTGCGTATTCATAGGAGGGATCTGCGGGAGCGAGGTTTCGTTTTATCACCTGGATGTAGCCAAGGATCACGCCAAGAAGATTGTTGAAATCGTGGGCGATTCCTCCGGACAGGCGACCGACCGCCTCCATCTTCTGCGCCATGTGGAGCTGTCGCTCCAGCACTCGCCGCTCCGTGACGTCTTCTGCAAAGACTTCGATGTACGTGCTGCTCTCGTCCATCGCACGCCAGCCGCTGCACCGCACCGTAATGAAAGCGCCGTCCTTTCGCTTCCATTCGACCTCGACATCCTTAAAATGTTGCTCTCGCAGAAAGGTTTCGTTTATTTTATGATGTTCCGCCGGATGACGATAAATTCCACTTGCGAGGTTCACCGCTAATAGTTCGTCCGACGAGTCATAACCCAGCATCTTTTCGAGGGCAGGATTGACCATGAGGAGCTTCCCGTCCAAATTCGCCTTGAAAATCCCATACGGCGCGTCTCCGACGACCGAGAGAAAGCTGGCCTCCGATCGCCGGAGCGCCTCCGCCGCGCGTTTCCGCTCTGTGACGTCGCGGTTGACAATGACTAATCTTTCGGGTTCGCCTAAGGAATTCCGGATCACGCTCGCTGTAGATTCTAGCACTCGCCACGTTCCGTCCCTGTGGCGGATTCGATACTCTATCGTCCGCCCCATCCCCGTCCGCCGGGCCGCTTCAGCCGCCTCTTTCACGAGTTCTCTATCTTCGGGGTGGATTTGTTCGAAGGGAAACGAGCTTCTTAATTCCTCCGCTGAGTATCCAAGGACTTTCTGGTAGGAAAGTGAGTTGTACACCCGGTTACCGTGGATGTCGACAACAGCGATTAAGTCAGCTGCATTCTCGCTGATGACCCTGAATAGCTCCTCACGCTCGATTAGTTTGTGGCGAATACGGTGTATTTGCATCTGCTGATACAGGGTGTAGATGTCGAATAGCAAAACGAGTCCTAGCAACCCGCTCACGCTCTGTGGCACCCAATGAAAACTGGATAGGTCGCTTTCACTTCCCGTCAAACCGGGAAGTAGAAAGGAAATGAGTCCAGCAGTCAGTAGTAGTGTGACCGATACCGCCGTTGACCAGAGCCACCACTCGCGGATCTCCATCTTGCGGAAATTCATCGATAGAGTCTCGGGTGGTTTGACGATGCCGACAGCCGCGGCCTTAGAATTTGTGGAGTTCATTGACGATCACCCATTCGATTTTGCTTGTTGTTCCGCCACTACTCGAGAGCGCCCTGCGGCTGCATCGATCTGTACTGGGGACATTCCTGGTGCGCTGTCCGGCGGACTTTCCACCGAATTGCGCCAATAGGGGAAGCAGCGCATCTTTGTCGGTAGCTGACAAGCAGCGACTTCGTGCATGTCTAGATCGGCGATGACGGCATCGAGAGGTCCTATTTGCAGAAGGCGGAGTGCCTCTTTGTCGCTCGGAACCGCGCCTGACATGCCGGCCTGCTCGCACCACGGCAAAGACAGTTGGGTGAGCGATCTTTTGGTACACCATCAATAGTCGAGTGCCACGGAATTTAGTCAGCGTGGTCGTATGAACGCAAGGATTGCCGCCTGAATCTGGCGTACAGGTTTCCGGTGAGAACATCATAGTGTCTGTCTCGTACTTTTAATATCGCGACCGACCAGAAGTATGTCATTGTCCTTCCCAACCACCGTACATATCGCCTAGCTTGCACGTTACGTCTGGTGCACGACAACAGATGTCCCGTAGTAGACAATTCTTAATATGTGTCTTATTGGTACATAAAAGCGTGACAAGCCTAGATCAAAGGCCGCTTTTGGCGAATCCATTCATAGCAAGACTCCAGCCGATCATGGGCGCCCCCTGCGAGCAAAGGTTCAGACGAACGGGCTTCCCCTCCGCCTGACCTCAGGGCTCGAAGCGCGGATGGATTGCTGCCTATCGCAGGCGGAACGGAGTGTTTGAATCAAGAGCGCGATGCGAAACTGCACGTTTCGATGACCGTCTTACGCCAGAGTCGCAAGGCCACAGCCATTTCACAAGCGTCCGCAAAACCGCAACGCGACGGGACGTTCGCGGTTTCAAGGTCGAGCTCGGTTTTAACGAGGTTCATGGGGCAGCGCCTTCCCTTCATCGTGGACAATTGTTGCGAGTGCGAGGAGCCTTGAATCGATTCTCAGCCCGGCTCGATTGGCGGCATCCAGATTAATAGTGAACCGCACATGGTTGTTTTCCAGGGTAAGCTCAATCGTTCCGCCCGAAGCAGCAAAGTCATGCGTCTCTCCAACAAGCAGAACATTCGCTCCCTGAAGGCTGTCCATGATCGCCAACAGATTGGTTTGTTCTGATGGACTGACGAACACCATCTGACAATGCCGCGCGTTGCTTTTATCTTTAAGGCGTTCGACTACAATGGGTCGATCCACAATTGTTTTGTTCAAGAGTAGATCGTCTAGAAAGTGACCAAAAGGGTCTTTGCCAAGCATGCAGATCGTAAAGGAGGACTGGGGAGTCCGAAAGCCGCTTTCCGGCCATTCGACAAACTTGGCGAAGTTGAACAGAATGGCCGCCTTGATTTGATACTCACTAAGGGAATTCGTCTGACCAAAAGACAGAGGCGCGCCAGCCAGTAGGACCACCACTACCAGTCTCGCCGTGAATTGTAACCGGTGGTGGTGAGTTCCCTTGGCCACAACTCTCCCACCTGTCGCGTGAAGTATTCTCGATCGTCGGTTCGTAGACAGCAAAGCTCTGTGTTCCACCATCAGAAGTGCGTGTTGGCTGGTTAGATCCAGGTGCACGTCTATCTCCCGACCAGCTTTTGATCCATCGCACTGCAATTGCATTTTTCCCCAACTCCGGCCGCGCCGCATCAGCAGGCGATGGCAGAGGCGGCGAAAGGGTGGCCATCTTTGGCGGTCCACTCGCGACGTGCCCGCCCCTCCTGCGGGAAGATTTCAGAACGGTCCCCGCCGTCAAGGGTTCGCTTCGCCGCCCGACAACAGGGCGCCCTTGACAGCTGCGGGCCGTCCCACAGCCTCTCTTCCCAAGAGGGAAAGGCTCCAACCGGAAGAGGACCAGACCACCGCCAAAGTGGCCCACTTTTTCACCGTCACCTACACAGGCGAGCAGCTATCCTCAAGTATGGGGCCGTATCGGTTTAGCGGGTCGAACAGCCACTTTTAAAGGGTTTTTGCAAATTCCGCCTCGGCGGTGCGCGTTTTTCTCGGCAACCGTCTCTCCGAGTAGCGGGATTTCCCGTGAAAAGCGGAGTTTTGAGGTCCAGGAACACGCTAAACAAATACGTATGGCCATCCCTGAACTGGGCAAGACAAGTGCCATCGTCAGCGCAGATAATCAAGCGATGGCCTCTGTATCAAAACTCCTCAAGAATGTGTCGACGGGACCGCCGGGGCTGGTCTTGCGGTTCCGATTTCATCCAGTATCGCAAACAGTTCCTGCGTGCGGATCGGCTTGGTTAGGTATGCGTCCATTCCAGCCTCTAAGCACCGTTGTTCATCACCCCTCATCGCATGAGCCGTCATGGCGACGATTGGGATGTGCCCGCCAGTTGTCTTTTCCTTCTCCCGAATGGCTTGTGTAGTCTCCCAACCATTCATCTCGGGCATCTGCACATCCATCAGGATGAGGTCATATGACTCCATCTCCAACGCCTCCAGTGCCCTCCTGCCGTTTGCGGCCACTGCCACTGTATGCCCACATTTTTCCAGTAGCCGGCGTGCGACCAATTGATTTATGGCATTGTCCTCGACCAAAAGAATACGAAGGCGGTTTTTACTCTCCCGCAGTTTATGGCGAGTGACTAGCGGAGGCGACGTTTTGCTTTCCGGGCGCGTTCCAAGGGCAGTCAGAATCGCATCCAAAAGTTCGCCCTGCCGAACAGGTTTGGTCAGATATGCAGCGACCCCTAGTTCGCGACAGCGAAGAGCATCGCCTCGTTGTCCCGCGGAACTGAGCATCATCACAGTGGACACTCCCCACTCTGGGTTTTGCTTAATGGCCTCCGCTAACTCGAATCCATCCATCTCTGGCATCTGAGCGTCGAGGAGAATAAGAGGGTACGTTTTACCTATGCGCTTGGCCTCTGTGAGCATAACGATCGCTTCTGCTCCGCTGTCGGCTGCCGTCGGCAGCATATGCCAGTTTTCCAGCATCCTTATCAATAGCCGTCGATTGGTCGCATTGTCGTCTACGATGAGCGTCCGCATATCGCGCAAGGTCATCGGATCCCTCGGCACGATCGTTCTTGTGGACAGCTTCTGTATCACAAAAGGAATGGTAAAATGGAAACGGCTGCCTTGACCGACCTCGCTTTCGACCCAGATTCGTCCACCCATGAGTTGCAGAAGCCTGGACGAAATCGTTAGACCTAAGCCTGTGCCTCCGTACTTGCGCGTCATTGAACCGTCTGCTTGCTTAAAGGCTTCAAAAATCGAGCTTTGCTTGTCGGGAGAAATGCCAATCCCCGTGTCAGCGACGATGAAGTGGAGCTCGATACCGTCCTTGGTCCTCGCCTCCTTCGCTACGTAGAGTACCACTTCACCTTGTTCGGTGAATTTGATGGCATTGCCAACCAGGTTGACAACGACTTGTCTCAAGCGCCCCGGATCCCCGATCAGGGCGTCCGGGACGTCGGGCTTAATTTCCACAGCGAGTTCAAGGCCCTTTTGGTGGGCGCGAAGACTCAGGGTTTTCAACGTGTCGCCAAGATTATCGTTCAAGCTGAAGTCGATTGCGTCGATCTCAAGTTTCCCTGCCTCAATCTTGGAATAATCAAGAATATCGTTAATCAAGGAAAGCAAAGAATCAGCCGATATCTTGACTATATTTAAGTAGTCGCGTTGTTCACCATCTAACTTTGTGTCCAGAACGAGTTCGGTCATACCGAGAATTCCATTCATTGGCGTGCGTATCTCATGACTCATGTTAGCCAGAAACTCGCTTTTCGCACGGCTGTTCGCTTCAGCGGCTTCCTTGGATTTCTGCATCTCTTCTTCGGCGCGCTTCCGGACGGAAATGTCCTGATAGATGCCCAGAGACCCAGCGATTTCCCCTCCCACCATCAAGCCCACGGTGTGAACCTCAACATCCACATAGGTCCCATCCTTCCGCTGTCGACGGGCCGCCAGATGGATTGGCATGCGTTCGGAAGATAGCGGAGAGACAACACGGGCTTCCGCGAGGTCTCCGTCAGCAAACAGCACCGTGATGGCCGTTCCGATGGCCTCCTGCCGCGAATATTGAAAAAGTGTCTCGAATGCCGGATTACAGAACTGAACCTTCCGGTCAGAATCTAATACCAGAATGGCGAGCGGGTTGTTTTCAATCAGGGCGTTAAGATACGCGGTTCGCTCAGCGACCCTCTTTTCGAGTCCGTCGTGCGCTTGCTGCAACGCGACATCACGCTGCTGAATGCGCTCGAGCATCTTGTTGAATTGGTCGAACAGTAGACCGATCTCGTCATCTGCTCTTTTGGTCGCGCGAACAGAATAGTCTTCTTGAGCGGAGACCAGCGATGCCGTATCCGCTAGCTCCCGAATCGGGCCGGAAATTACACGCTGCAATCGAGAAGACAGCACGAAAGCGATCCCCAAACAAGCAAGCGACACAAGGAATGCGATTTCCATAAACCGCGTCGTCCGCTCACTGAGGTCGGTCAGATCTGCCTCGATAAAAATCGTCCCGATGGATTCACCCTTCAAGGTGATCGGCTGGAACAGCACTATATTCCGTCCGACAATCGCAGCTTGTTGAGTCTGCGCCGGAGGAGGAGAGAAATCGCCTGGTGTCGCGTTGCGGCTGTACTTCGCGAAGACTCTGCCATCTTTGTCGTAAATGCAGGCATGGATCACATTCTGCTTGGCTTGGAGAGCGGAGAGAACCTCGCGCGCCGATTTCACATCGCCGAAACTTAAAGCGGCCGTGCTGTTGGAACCAAACATTCTTGCCAAAGCGGTAAGGTCCTGCGTTGTGGCGTGCACAAATGTGGAGCGGTCATACAACGTGAAGACAGCAGATGCGACCAGTAGAGCCACGCCCGACGTAATTACTACAATACCTTGGAGCTTATGTTTGATCGACAACCTTGCGTACCAACGCATGTCAGCCTCCCTTCCAATGTTCTTCGTCATACGGGATGTTGGCCAGGGTGTGCTGCTTCAAGCCGAACCTTAGGCTGGTGTGGTCGGCCGCATCGGGGGTATGAGTTATACATGGTTGTTCTGAGCGCGGACTGATCGTTTCCCTCGACGCCGCCAGGCAACCTGTCGCATCGAGAATTGAATGCGCTTGCTGACCGCGGGCGTTCAAGAACTCGACTGAGTGCGGACCTTGGAAACCGCTTAGAAGTTCAAATAGACACTCGGGCGTACTGATAACCAGCTCCAGCAAGACAATCTTGGGGCTGCTTTCGTCATCGTGGCGATCTTCCTATTCGCGCCGCATGGTGACATCTTCGATGATGAACTCATTTCTATCAGAGCGCGCGGACGATGACTGTCCCATAGCGAACACTGGTCTTACAGGTAACGCGGGAGGTAGCCTGAAGCAGGCACAATGCAGACCGAGTGCGACGGAGAAGCGGTATGTGCGAAGTCTGCGGCGCGTATTGGACGTACTGGTGCACCGCGGCAAATGGAGCTTGGATAGGAATCACCGACTGACAAACGCATCGTCTCATTGGTGTCGATGACCAGCGCCTGAGTAATTCTAGAGCGCCGTCACCATCCAGATGCGAATTTCAGTGAAGCATGTTGAGGCCATTTAGCCCAGACACTGCCTTCTGCGTTGTGTTCCCATGGCACTGTCAGCCCGCCAAGCGCCGCTTGCGAAATCACCGGGACAGCCGACCAGGAGGTAGTTGTGTAGCGTGTTTCTGGACCCCCCAACTCCGCTTTTCATGGGAAATCCCACTACTCGGAGAGACGGCTGGCCAGGAAAAGCGCGCACCGCCGAGGCGGAATTTGCAAAAACCCTTCACAAGCGGCTGTTCCTTCGACCCGCTAAGCAAATACACCAGGAGTAACTCATAAGAATTCGTATCAAAAGAGACAGATACTCTATCGCCGACCGAATAGCCTTGGAAGCGAAGGAAGCTTCTCCAACGTCACACCCACCGTGGCGGACTCAATAGTACAGATACTGCAGAGTATTCGAAAGGAAACAGCATGCGCGATATGCCGTCTTAGGTGGCCGATCTACACTAGAGGCGTCTCGCGGACGATGTGGAAGGTGAGTCGAATTTGTTCAAGAATATAAAACACTGGCCTATCCGGACGCTCACGAGCCTCGCATTGACAACCACGTCCCGGTTCGCGGACAAACGATCCGATGCGCCCCGCATGATGTCCGTGGTTACCATCGACGAGGTAGCAAGGAGGCGCCAATCCCTCCATCACCCTTTACTCTCTGCAAGGTGACCGCCGATCACGACGCGATTTTAGAGATCTCAGTAGTGCGACGGCCTTCTGCGGCAAGTGAGCCTGGATTCGCCGAGCCAGCCAAATGAAAAGCGAATGTGGCGTTGTCCAAGGACAACCCCGATCGTCGTTCTCAACACGCCCGCCAGCTTGCGGGGCGACGGAACCTCAACATTATCCGGAAAACAAATATGAACAAGTCTAGTGCGATCGGCGAACTTTTGGTACGGACAGCACTCATTGATTCTTCAGGGCTCGAGCGCGCTCTCGAGGTTCAATCGAGAAACGGTGGCTCTCTCGGCAAGATACTGGCCGACTTAGGGCTGGCCGACGAAAACGCCGTCTGTGCGAGGATTGCACGAGAATTGCGCCTGGACTGCATTGGAGCGGACCTGCCTGAGGTTCTACCCGCAGATGCGGGCCTTCTTCCAACAGATTTCTGCCACAAACACTTAGTCGTACCCTTAGGCTTCAAGGGCAATTCACTTCGTGTTGCCATGGTTGACCCGTTGGACTACGCGACCATCCAAGATGTTAGGTTCCGGACCAGCAAAGAAATTATCGCCGTGTGCGCCAGCGAATCGGCGATCCTTGCATTACTGGGCCAGCCTTCCTCCGACGCGCTCGAGAGTCAGAAGACGTACGAGATGCTGACAAGCATGACGCCCGAAGGCGAAATTGTGCCTGAGGCAGAAACCGGTGACGTGATCGATGCCGCTCGGTTGGCAAATGACACCAAGCTTGCTCCCGTGGTACGTCTGGTCAATCTGATCCTCAGCTGTGCCGCGAAGGATGGGGCCAGCGACATCCACATCGAGCCCAAAGAAAAATATCTCCAAGTTCGCCAACGTATCGACGGGCTACTTCAGGATGTCTTCAAGGTCCCCAAGCACCTGCAAGATGCCACTGTCTCCCGGCTGAAGATTATCTCTGGGATGGATATTGCCGATCATCGGCGGTCTCAAGATGGCAGGAGCCAGTTGCGCTTCGAAGGCAAGCGAATCGACCTCCGCGTATCCACATTGCCCACGCAGTTTGGGGAAAAGGTCGTCATCCGTCTTCTTGATCAGAGAAGATCGCAGATGACGATGGACCAAATGGACCTCACTCCCGATAACCTGCGAATCCTTCAGGGATTATTGCTCCGTCCGCAGGGAATGATTCTCGTTACGGGCCCGACGGGAAGTGGGAAGAGTTCCACGCTCTACACTTCGCTCAACTGGGTTAAGTCGGCGACAAATAATATCATCACCATCGAGGATCCAATCGAGTATCAGCTCGATGGCGTGAACCAGGTTCAAATTAACTCGAAGGCTGGCGTAACGTTTGCGAAAGGCTTGCGCTCCATTCTACGCCAAGATCCGAATATCATTTTTGTCGGAGAGATCCGCGATCAAGAGACTGCTGGAATTGCTTTGGAAGCTGCTCAAACAGGCCATTTGCTATTGAGCACTCTGCATACCAACGACGCCCCTGGGACGATAAGCCGGCTTTTCGATTTGGGAATTGAGCCTTTTCTTGTTGCTTCTTCCCTGATCGGTATTCTTGCGCAACGGCTGGTCCGGAGGATCTGTTCTTTTTGCGCGGCCCCTCAGATGCCGAATGCGGAGGCAGTCAGGAAGATCGGCGGGCCCGAGTATCTGCCCCCGAATGGCCAATGGCGAGCTGGACGTGGCTGTGAAAAGTGTGCCCGGTCAGGTTTCAAGGGACGATTGGCGATCCACGAGCTGCTGCAAGTGAACGATGACCTGCGTGAACTTATAACTCGCCGCGCACCAGAACACGAAATACGAAGAATGGCTCGGGCAGGAGGCATGCGAACCCTGCTCGAAGACGGAATTGCCAAGGCCGCGCAGGGCTTGACGACCCTCGAAGCACTTTTGAAAGTTGTGGCGCCGGACGATATTCCGACAGCGGACGCGGAAGCCGGGAAAGACGTCTCATTGCCAAACAACCAAACGGCGGCCATCAGAAACATGCATCCACCGGTACGGGAAGCCCCCGGAACAATCGCGTTGAAAGAGAAGGCTAGAATACTCATCGTGGAAGACGATCGCACCATCGCCTCCGTCGTGAAATATTTTCTGGAATTGGAAGGGTTTGAAGTGGTCGTTGCCACGGACGGGTTAATTGGTTTAGAGACAGCAAAGCGCTTACTTCCTCAGGTTATCGTGACCGATGTCAACATGCCTGGCATGGACGGGATGGCGATGGTAAAGGCTCTTCGATCCGATGGGCTGACGCGTGACATCTCGATTTTGATGCTGACTTCCGAAGAGAGTGTGGAGAGTGAGACGCAGGCGCTAGCCCTGGGGGCCGACGACTACATCCTGAAGCCCGTTGAGCCCCGTCGACTCGCTGCTCGCGTCAAAGCTCTGCTGGCCCGCTCCAAAACGAGACAGCTCGCCTGATCGAGATGAACAGCCGTTGTGTCCTTCCTGAAATGAGCAAGGGAAGGTCCTGGAGCACATATGACCGCACTCGTCGTGGAAAAGAAAACGCTCCTCGAAAGTTTGGATAACGATGCGCAGTTGCTGAAAGAGGTGATTGCGATATTTCTCGCTGACTATCCGGGAAGGATGTCGGAACTGCGAGCGGCGGTGATTGTTCGCAATCCCGATACGATCGCGAGCGGTTCGCATTCGTTGCGAGGCTCGGTTGGCACTTTTGGTGCAAGGGCTGCGGTCGAAGCCGCGCAAAAATTAGAATCGATGGGACGGCACGGGAATATGGGAGGCGTCGATGATGCGTTTTCCGTGCTCGAACGCGAAATGGCCCTCGTTGTCTCCGCTCTCGAACAGATTGCGAAAGATGCTCTCTGATCGACGTTATGGTAGCGATGCGATGGGTACTCCACGGCTAGCCCCCCGCAGGGACCTCGGCGTAATCACCGGAACCAACCGGAACACCGGCGGCACAGACCACCCACTTGTTGGATGCCGTCGACATTCCCGGTATCTCGTTCATCCGGGATCCCATGTGAACTATGCACCCACTACTCCGATAGGATCCCCATGAGCGACGGCCGCCCGGGGACCTGAAGCAGATCGCCGTTGTGGAAACCATATTCATACAACCGGCGATGCGCGAACAGATGATCCGACGGAAGCCTTTGGCGCATCCCGACCTGCAGGACCAGCAGAAGCATGGACAGCTTCTCACCGCGTTTCGGCTGGGGGACTGGAACATTCACTGAGGGGACTGCGACCCACGAATAACACGGGAGGCTTGCCGTCACGTCGTGGGCGAAGTTCAGAGGAACGCAGTTGACAGGAAACATCGTTGGCATCGATCGGACTATTCTCTAACGTCGGGCGAATGAAAGTACAGCCGGCTAGGTCGTATTCGTGTAAGCGTTCCATTGCCGTGGCTGGCCGCTTGTCGATGAACCCGCGGCCGCTTTCCAAGGAGTTGGCCTCGACCGGGGGTTCTTCAGGCTGCGGGGCAAGGTCGGTCAGAAATTGCCTTTGTCGCATGGCGTGCGCCGAGGTCCTGGAGACAGCGAGCAATCGGCGGTACCACTGATCCGGCTCGCAGCCTGTCTCGTGTCGCCACTGCAATTCCATCGCCCGATCGCCGTGTCCCATGCGAGCACGCGTCGAATCTCAAACAGTATCGGCCTTTGACCGGATTTCACAGTATGTCGTATCAGTTACCACGAGAGCGAAAAGTGTCGCGTACGGAACATGTCTCTCTGACTCGGACCAAATACCCTTAACGTGAGAAGTGTCACTACTTCGGGGTGACAGTCAACGAAGAGGCGGCTCCCGCCGACACGCTTGGAAAAGGAATTCAACCGGGATTCTGCGGCTACTGCCCGAGGCGACCAGTGAACAAGAAACAGAATCTCCTCTCGTTAGTTAAGCCCTTTATTGCCGTGGTAATGCTGTCCTTCCGGTCCTTCTCGGAAGCCGTCACGAGCATATCGCACCCTCCTGCCAGGCCGATGGTTCAGCGAGCAGCGATCCTAGCCATACTATCTCTTCTACAGCCGGTAAACTCAGCGCGCGTGCTCGCTCAGGATGAGCCCACCGACGCGAGTCTGATGGACAAAAGTCTTGAGGACTTGATGTCCATCAAAATTGATTCCGTCTACGGCGCCTCCGGGTTCAAGCAGAAGGTTACAGAAGCGCCCGCATCAGTCACCATCATATCATCCGACGAAATTCAAAAACACGGCTACCGGACTCTTGCCGATATCTTGAGGGACGTACGGGGGTTCTATGTCAGCTACGACCGAAATTATAGCTACGTGGGAGTGCGAGGCTTCGGACTTCCAGGGCAATACAACAATGCCATCACGTTGTTGGTTGACGGCCACCGGCTGAACGATGACATTTACGACGGGCTTCTGCTTGGTACGGATTTCCCGATTGACGTCGACCTGATTGACCGCGTCGAAGTCATCCGAGGGCCTAATTCCTCCCTGTATGTCGCGAGCGCCTTCCTGGGGGTCATCAACATCATCACGAAACGGGGACGGGATTTGCAAAAGGTGAGTGTAGTCGGCGAGGCGGGCAGTTACGGCACCTACCAGGGCCGCGTCAGCTACGGCAATAAGTTTGATGATGGCTTGGAACTGCTTCTTTCCGCCTCTTTCTATGATTCTCACGGGCAGGACCAGCTTTTCTTCAAGGAATTCGACAGTCCCGCCACCAACAACGGCATTGCGGTGAACGCTGACGACGACGAGTTTCACCAAATTTTTGCGAATGCTTCGTGGGGCCGTTTCACATTGCAAGGAGTGTTTGGATCCCGCGACAAGGGAATTCCCACCGCTTCCTTCGGAACGGTTTTCGACGTTACCGGAACCCGCACCATCGACGAGCGCGGCTATCTGGATCTGCGGTACGATCGCGTGCTTGGCCGCCGGTGGAACCTAGCCAACCGGACGTATTGCGACCTGTACAATAACGATGGCAATTATATCTACGATTACTCCGAGTCGGGCGGACCCTCCCGAGTATCGAACAAGAATTTCGCACACGGCAAATGGTGTGGTGATGAGGTAACGCTCTCCAAGCAGGTTTCCGAGACGCAACGATTGACGCTCGGCTCCGAATACCGGGACAACTTTCAGCAGAATCAGGGAAACTACGATCTGCAACCCTTTGTTCAGTATTTTACCGACAGCCGGACATCTAACGTATTTTCCGCTTACGCCCAGGATGAAATTCACCTTCGAAAGGATCTCGTATTGAATGCGGGCCTTCGGTATGACCATTATTCGACCTTTGGCGGCACGACGAACCCGCGCGCCGCTCTCATTTATAATCCGTGGTCCCAAACAACCTTTAAGTTTCTCTACGGTCAGTCCTTTCGTGCACCCAATATGTTTGAGCTTTTCTACGACGCACCTGGAAACGAAGCCAACCCATCTCTCCGGCCCGAGACAGTTAAGACCATGGAACTGGTATGGGAACAATATTTCGCCAACCATTTCCAGATGACCGTCTCGGGATTTTATTACCCTATTCGCAGCCTGATCGGAGAGCAAATTGATCCAGCAAACGGCAACGCTTTTTTCGCCAATGCTGGATCGCTGGACATGCGAGGTCTGGACTTTGGCTTATCCAGAAGCTTGCAGGATGGCCTCGAAGGGACAGTCAGTTATACTTTTCAGGATGCAGTAATTCCTCCCACTGGAATGGGCGTCACGAATTCTCCGAAACATCTCATTCAGGCGAGCCTGAGTGCTCCCCTCATGAAGCGAAAGGTTTTCGCGAGCATGGATATTCAGTACCTCAGTAATAGAGAAACACTCGCGGGCCATTATTCGGGAGCCTACACGGTCACCAACGTTAGCTTGTTCAATCGGAAGATTCTTAAGGGCTGGGAAGTCTCGGCCGGACTCTATAACGTCTTCAACGAGAAATATGCCGACCCCGGCGGCAACGGTCTTGCGGAGGACGTTCTCGTTCAGGATGGCCGAAATTTTAGAATCAAAATCGGATACCTCCACTAGAGTCCAATGTGATGAATATTCATCCAGGGAAAGACAAAGACAATGACCGAAAATCGAATTGGGATGGGTGTATCGCGGCCAGAGCTGGTTCGCGCCGAGCCCTTCGAGCTTTCAGCTTCCTTTTCGCCTGCTGCCTGTTCTTGAATGCTTCTCCGCAAGCCTATTCGATGAATCCAGAGACCGTGGAATACTCGCTCAAACTGGCTTTTCTGTATAATTTTACTAAGTTTGTCGAGTGGCCCCCTGATTCATACCATAGCCCGAGTGCGCCTCTGGTCATATGCATCGTCGGTGATGATCCATTCGGCCCCCGTCTTGAGGGGGCGCTGCGCACTCGCACCGCGGGGAACCATCCGATTGAGGTCACCACGCTGAAACCAAGCGACATCCTGAACATCTGCCACATGGTATTTGTCCCGGCCACAGCAGAAGACCAAGCCACCAGGATTGTGAGGGGCCTGAAGGGATCAAGCACTCTGACGGTTGGCGAAGCCGAGGGATTTGCTGTGCTGGGCGGAATCATCAACTTGACGCCCGAAGGAAACAAGCTTCGTTTTGAAGTCAACCTGCTTGCGGCAGAACGTGCCGGCCTGAAAATCAGTGCGAATATGCTCGCCTTGGCCAAAATCGTACACGACGGAGAGCATCCGACGGGGGACTGAAAGGCCTTGGTGAATAGAACTGTCGATCCGGTAGACGCTTCCAGGTATTGTCATAGTTACTTCTGATGCGACGGGACTTTGGAGGAAGCGCTCGGGAGTCGGGTTCCCTCATCCGTTTTCACCAGGCCTCGTATTCTCAACATTGCATACGATCGATGCCAATCGAGCGGATCATCGGTGTCTTTCGGTTATCGATTGGATGCCACGCGGGACCCGACGATCGATGGCATGCAGCATTTCGACCGAGACATTGAGCGGCTGAATCGGGGAAGGCGCCATCGATTTCGGCAGGGCCTCCATTCTGCAACAAACCCCGGAAACCTAAGACTGGAAATGGCGGATGGAAGGGGAAGAAGCCGCAGTGGACCACGGCGCATTCGAAATGGAACGGTGAGCCTGCGCTCAAGGGACACTGTTGACTGTCTGGCGCCATACACGCCTAGGACGCCTGCAACTGTGCCAAGATGGGTATAGGGGATATAGGAGCCACGTATTATTGGGGCATTCCTTCACTTGGTCGGTATCTCCCTGGGAGTGCGCTTGAAGAGCACCTGCCGGATTATTGCCGTCCTGGGAACCCGCCCGGAGGCTATTAAGCTAGCCCTGGTCATTCATGAACTTCGCCGCAGGTCGGCTGATTTCCAGACCGCGGTAGTGCACACGGGCCAGCACCGCTCGATGCTGGACCACGCCCTTCAGCTCTTTAAGATCAAACCCGATTTCGATTTGGATGTAATGCGGCCCAATCAAACCCTAAGTTCGCTTACCGGACGCGTGATTGATACAGTCGAGAACGCCTGCCACCGCTTTGAACCCAATATGGTATTGGTGCAGGGTGACACAACGACCGCCTTCGCGTCGGCCTTGGCGGCCTACTACTGCAAGATTCCCATAGGACATATCGAGGCTGGGCTGCGAAGCCATGATCTCTACAATCCGTTCCCGGAAGAGGGCAACCGGCGATTGGTTTCCGTCCTAACTGAAATTCACTTTGCTCCCACCGCATTGTCGCGTGATTCGTTGCTGGCCGAAGGGATTCCAGCTTCAAAAATTGTTGTCACCGGGAATACGGTTGTGGACGCGCTTCGCGGACTCAGCCAACTGCCGCACTCTTGGGAGAACACACCGCTGGCAGACATCCCGACTGACAACTGCCGATTGGTGCTGGTCACATCTCATCGCCGGGAATCATTCGGAGAGGATCAGAAGAACATGTGCCTGGCGTTACGGGACCTGGTCCATCGCCATGCCGATATCCGCGTGGTCTATCCGGTCCATCTAAATCCCAACGTGCAGGTTACGGTGAATGCACTTCTGGGAGGGGTTGATCGAATCCACCTGACTGCCCCCCTCGACTACATCACCTTTGTGAGTTTGTTGCGCCGTTGTTTTCTGGTTCTCACCGATTCAGGCGGAATCCAGGAAGAGGCTCCGACTTTCTCCAAGCCGGTGCTGGTCATGCGCAAGGTCACGGAGCGTCCGGAAGCCTCGCAATTCGGTATGGCCAAGATCATTGGCATGTCCCGGGAACGAATTTTCCACGAAGCAGACCGCCTCCTCACCGACACCGAGGCATATCAGGATATGTCGGAGGGAGAGAATCCTTACGGCGATGGCAAAGCATCGGAGAGAATCGTAGAAGCCATATTGCGCTGGCACGAGGGAAAGAGCCCGCTACTCGAAGCAGGCAGGGAATTCAAACTTCCCCCGAGACCGCATCCACGGCGGCGGAAGATGGACCGGTCAGCCCGCGAGAAAACGGATCCGGAACTCGTAAAATCGTAGACGGGTATCGTGCAAAACGCGGAGCGAATGAACCCTGCTGGGAGTTCGGCGCTTGCTATGACGGGACATTATGATCTATCCACTGTTTGGCATCGTCCTGCTTATCTGCATTTATACGATGCGCCACTATCTGTTCACCCTGAACCGGCTCTTCGGATTTCAACGCCATCCTTACATTGATATCGACACTGCCGACTGGCCCCCTGTAACCGTGCTGGTGGCAGCTCACAACGAGGAAAAAGTCGTCGCGCATATCCTGACCGCGCTAATGAAGGTCAGCTACCCCGAAGAAAAGCTTCTGATCGTGCCGGTCAACGACCGTTCGACTGACCGCACACGCGAAATTATCGACACATTCGTCCAAGCCCACCCCGGCCGCATCCGCCCCTTCCACCGCACGGGAGGCAAAGGAGGCAAGGCCGCTGCCTTGAAGGACGCCATGGGGATGGTCGAGACCGAAGTGATCCTCATTTTTGACGCCGATTACATTCCCGGCACGGCTTTAGTCAAGCAGTTGGTTGCGCCTTTCTTTGATCCTGAAGTCGGCGGAGTGATGGGCCGCGTCGTGCCTCTCAATGTGGGGAGGAACCTTTTGACGCGCCTGCTGGACCTGGAACGTGCGGGTGGCTACCAAGTGGATCAGCAGGCGCGCATGAACCTGCGCCTTGTGCCTCAGCACGGCGGCACTGTCGCCGGAGTGAGACTGAGTGCGCTTCGGGAAATCGGCGGCTGGAATGAGAACTCGCTCACCGAGGATACCGACCTTACCTACCGTCTGCTATTGGCCGGGTGGAAAACGGTGTATCAAAACCGGTCGGAGTGTTACGAGGAGGTTCCCGAAACCTGGCCGGTACGCATCAAGCAGATCCAGCGTTGGGCAAAAGGCCATAACCAGGCGCTTGCGAACTACGGATTTCGCCTATTGTTTGGGAAGCATCTAGCTACATCTCGAGAGCGGGTTGACGGCTTCCTGTTGCTGGGTGTGTACATGATGGCGCCCATCACAATGCTCGCGTGGATTCTGGCCTTGGCCGTCTTTTATCAGGGAACCAGCCCTCTTCATGGGATTATCGCGGTGCTGTCGGTTACCGCCTACGCTGCGGTTGGAAACTTTGCGGCTTTTTTCGAAATTGCCGCGGCGGCCCGGCTTGATTCCACACCCGAGCGCATCCGGCTGTTGCCGCTGCTGATCTTCGCTTTTTTAGTAAGCATCGTCGCTGTTTCTCGCGCGGTTGTCTCCCAACTGACAGCTCCCCTCACGGGCGCGCAGTTTCATTGGGATAAAACCGAACGTTTTCGGTCCCCATCGTGAACCCGCTGCCCGCCACTGCATTCCTCGCGTTTGCCGCGGCCTTGTTGTTTGCGCTTCCCTTGCTTCCCGCGATTGCCGAATTGCGCAAGAAGCATGACGCACAGCCGTTGCGCGTAAATCCGGAATATGCGGGTGACATTCGCCACTTCGCGCGCGGCTTCCGAAGCTATGCCGACGCACTGCGGCAACCGTTGCAGGAGTGCGTTGCTGCTCATTCGACAGCTACGGGCAAGCTTCATAACGGCGATCGGTACCTTGTGCTTGGAGACAGCGACAACAGGGTCCTGCTCCGGGAGGGGAACATGAGTGGAACGAGTTGCCCGTTGGTGGTTGTCGCAGGAATCGACCTTGCCCTTCCTCCTGGATTGACCTTTCTCAAGGAAATCTATGCGTGCGGCCAGTTCATCGGAGGAGCAGAAAGCACCTACCGCGCGATTTGCGGCGAGAAGGGGATCCACCTGCAGCATAACAGTAAGGTCACACGCTGGGTGCATGCCGCTGGCGACTTCGAGGCCGATCGCAACTGCGATCTGTACGGGCGAGCCTCGTCGGACGGGGAAATGTCATTGCACTCCGGCTGCTTTTTCCAGCGTTTGAATGCACCTCGCATTGCAACAGGGTCCGCGAGCGTCGCAACCGGGTCCCGTCTTTCAGCGGCATCCGATATTCCTACCGAGAAACCCGTCCCCGCAAAACCAAACAGCCGCAGGCTGATCGAAGGGGACTGGGAAATTCAGTCCGGCGCGGTCATCACGGAGAATATTGTGACCCGGGGCAGTCTCCGCATTGGATCCGGGGTCCGAATCGCGGGCAGCGCAAAGAGCAGCGGTGAGATGGTGGTGGGGCCTGACGTAGTGGTCGAGGGCAGCCTGATCAGCGCAGCAAGTATGCACATCGGCCCGCGCGGTTTGATCGGTGGCCCTGTAATCGCCGAGCGCGCGATGGTGATTGAATCAGGCACTCAGTGTGGCAGTGTCGGCTCCCCCACGACCGTCAGTGCACCCTTGATCGACGCGGAAGAAGAGTGCCTGTTTTTCGGAACGTTATGGGCTCGGGAACACGGGCACGTGGTCCCCAAGCCATGAAAAAGCGCTCGATCATAACCATCCTGGCAGCGGGTTTCTTGCTCATTCCGGCTGGAGTCATGGTGAGGCGTCAGTTCCATCGCGACCCGCTCATCCCGGAAGCGGACCGCCTACTGCTTTTGGTGCCCGACGGCACAAGCTTTTCTGATCCTCACGTAACGGTTTGGCTCGATGCTGGAAGCGAAGAAGGACTGCACGTGGTTCCGATGCACGACGCAAGCTTTCTGAGGCCTCTGTTCGGAAAACCAAAATGCGCAGGTGTGATCCTTCCCGATTCGATCCATCCGCAAGCAGGCGACCTACTCGTCGGCGCCATCAACGACTACGTCACCGACGGCGGGAAACTCATGCTTGTCTATGATGCTGGAACAAAATCTCAGGACGGGTTCTATCCGGCCGGCCGATCGAGATTCTCCACCCTGGCAGGAGTCGATTATGCCCTCTACGATTCACTCCGCAGCGGAATGATTCGCTCCGGGAGCGTCGGCGGCACGATTGCTGAGATGAATCGGTTGGGAGTGCCTCCCGGGAAATACTTCCCTCTTTCGGCTCCATCCGCCAAGAATGGGTCCGCCGGCGAAGACAACTTCGAGGTGGAGCTTCGCCGCTACAAGTATGGTGATCTGGAGTATCCGAGTTTTGTTACCTCGGGAGCGTATTCAGGACACGTCCTGCTTCGGTCGCAAGCAGGAATCGCAGCCGGATATCACGCGTACCGAAAAGGTTCCGTGCTCTTCGTGAATCTTCCGCTCGGTTATCTGGATGGCTACACCGACGGGCTTCCCTTGCACGGTTTCCTGAAGTATTTCGCGACGCAAGTACTCTCCCTGCCCTATCTCATGTCGGTGCCCGACGGGGTCGGCGGTCTGATCCTGAACTGGCACATCGATTCCAACGCTGCCATCCAGGCCCTGCAGAAGATGGACACCTGGAGCATCGTCAACCAAGGTCCCTATTCGATTGACATCACTGCCGGGCCGGATACCTACGCCTTCGGTGACCATCGAGGATTTGACGTCCTCCACAATCCGGTGAGCCAGTCTTTGATCCGCAAATACCTGGGGATGGGCAATGAAATCGGGAGCCACGGAGGATGGATTCACAACTACTTCGGCGAACACGTCGACTCTGACAATCCGAAAGACATGGAGCAATTTCTTCAGCTCAACAAGGACGCCCTGGAACATGTAACGGGGAGATCGGTGGTTGAGTATTCCGCCCCGGTTGGCAATCAACCTCAGTGGGTCACTCGGTGGCTAGAGGAACACCACTTTGTCGGCTACTACTTCACCGGCGACACGGGACTCGGCCCGACTCAGGGCTACCGCAACGGCCAGCGCGCCGGCCAGACAATCTGGGCCTTTCCCATTCTTCACCTGGATCGAGCCGCCTCCTTCGAGGAAATGGCTACTGAAGGCTACTCGAACGCCACGGCTCTGCAGTGGCTTGAGGCGGCTACCGACTTCACCGTGAGTCATCGCGAAGTGCGACTCATTTATTTTCACCCTCCGGGAATTCTGGCATACGAGGGCGTCGTGCGGGAATGGCTGGGCAAGACAGCTCAGCTGAGGTCGGCAGGGGCTTTCCGCTGGTACACCATGGCGCAGATGGGGACTTTCTTGAATTCGCGCAAGCAGGTGAAGTGGAAATTAACGGAGCAGAAAAAGCTCGCATCCCTGGAAGCCACCGCTACGCCCACGTTGATCCATGAGACCTGGTGGCTGCCCTCTCGGAGATTTGAACGCCCCCAGGTCGTCCAGGGGGACGCTACGGTCCTCGCGTGCAACAACGGCTGGCTCGTCATTGCGGGCCAAGGGAATTACGTAAGAGCGGAAGCAGGGTTGGTCGACCAATGAAAGTTACTCGTCTTGGCGTCTTTCACAGTATCTCCGCGATCGTTCTAGCGGGCTTTTCGTTCGCGGCAGCGGCAAGAGCCCAGCAAACCGGAAGTGCTGGTGATCCGCCTCCGTCGCCGTTGCAAGACACCCCTACGACAGCTCCCGAGGCACCGGTAGCGGACAAACTTCTCACGAACTTCGTCGAATCAGGAAGCAGTTACGAAGGACTGTCTAACAATTATGGCCAGTGGAACGGGGGCTATCTTCGCGGTGTTGTGACGAACGGAAACAATACCTGGAATGCCGAAGTTAACGGGCAGCGTGAATTCGGCGACGCGGGCGTGTATGGAGCCGCCGGTGATACCTATACTTTCAATTCCGACTGGTATGGTGCGGTGACGGTGGGGTCCAGCGTCGGTGGTTTCTTTTGGCCCCGTTTTCGAGTTGACAGCTTTCTGAACAGAAAGTGGGCGGCACGCCGGCAATTCATCACAACGCTCGGCGTCGGTTACGATGCGGCGAAGGACGTTCATCGTGATCACACGACCTTTCTCGGCACGACATACTATTTTGATAGGCCCTGGATCATCGAGGAGGGGGTGCACTTCAATGTCAGTAACCCGGGGAGAGCATTTTCCGCCTCCGGCTTCCTCGCTGTTACCGAAGGGCGGAATAAACAGCATTACATCACTGCCAATATCGGGTTCGGACAGGAAGCCTATCAGATCGTCGGCCCCGATACGGTGCTAACCCGCTTCCCCAGTCAGACCGCGTCGGCCACTTGGCGGCAGTGGGTCGGCAAAAATTGGGGATTCAATTTCGTCACGGATTTCTACCACAGCCCTTTCTACCATCGAGGTGGCGGCAGTTTTGGATTCTTTAGGGATTTCTAAGCAGGCGCCTTCTGGCAAGATCCCTGCACCGCGATTTGCCGACCGCACCCGTTTCCGCGGTCATCGCGGGGGTGTCATCTCCATGCACCGCTCGATGGCCACGTTCACCCTGGAACCGCCCAATATCATATTGTCCCTTTTGCTCGTTCTGCTTTGTTCTTCTGTTTGGCTGGCGTGTTTGCCCTGGGTCTGCCGATGCTGGCTGTATGTCTTTCAGGGCTGGTTCAAATTCTCGGGACTGAACATGGAGGTCGGCCTTCGGCAACATCACCTCACGCCGTTGCTCCCATTTGTGGTCCCCTACCCTCACCTACAGGATGTCGGGCCGGATGCCCGGACCTGGTGGATCACGGCGGTCGTCGTTTTAGTACTTTTCCTGGCGAGCTTGCTCTTGCCAAAGAAGCTGATTCCTTTGGCCTACCTTCTTCGCGGGCTCCTGTTTGTTCAGGCCAGCGCGTTGCTGTATTTTGCGTTGACTCCGGGCCAGTTCCCTCACACACCGGATAGCTACCTCGAAAGCTTGATGAACTCTGGGCTAGCACTGATCTCATTTGTGCCGGTCGTTTTTGGTCTGACCTACTATATTTTCAATTTTGGTTTGATTCGGAAAACTCTACTGACCGCTCTGACCATGATCCACCTTTCTTTGTTCTTTCCGCTGCAGGTACTTCTCCAGGCGATCATCTTGCAGAAGACCGTTTTGTTCATGCCGCTGCTCTACATCGTATTCGGGATGCCGCTCGATGTCACGATCATCATTGCATTCTACTCCTGGGGGATGAGCTGGCCGGCCCAGACCGAAAGCGGCATCTAGTTCACGCGATGCGGAAAAGCCCGGGCTCCCCACCCAAACGATGCCCGTCCCGCGTCAGTGAGCCAACCCTACGCCCGTTTGGCTGACTGTTGCGCCCCTGTCAACGATCACATCCGCGCGTAGCGAGCTTGCTGTTGGCCCGGCAAAGTTAAACGGGTTTGCAGCGGCGGCGATTTGGCCGTCGGGGGCATTGACCGTGATTGGGACGCTTCCACGCGGTTCCGCAGGTGTGACCGCCACAATCTGAGTCGGGCTAATGACCTGAACCGAGCAGGCCTGCGATCCACCGAACTGAACCTTAGCGCCCGGTTGGAAATTCTTTCCTGAAATCGTCACGAGGGTCCCACCATCGACTGAGCCTGACTGGGGAGCAACATCGGAGATGGCAGGAAGAGGACCGGGCGCAATTTGGAGCGACAGGGTGATCGACGATGAAGACGCTTTCGCATCCCGGACTCGGGTTGTGAAGGAAAAGGTTCCGGACGCGAACGGGATCCCCAGGATGGTTCCGGTAGAAGAACGGAGCGTCAGGCCGGGGGCAATCTGCCCGGTCGTGTCGCTCCAAGAGTAGGGGGGCACGCCGCCGGTTGCAACAAGCGTCGTGGCATAGCTAGTTCGCACGTTTCCAACAGGGAGAGCGGCAGTTGTGATTTGTAGAGGGGCGGGGCTTGACGGCGCCACCACCGAGGCGGCTGTGGGAGCCGGGCGGTCAGGGGAAAGTGCTTTCGCCGACTTTGCAATCGGAACCTCGGAGGGCGGAACGGCAACGATGGAACTCCCGCCGGGTTCTGCTGCAGGGATCGCCTGTATCTGGCTTGCAGCAACACTTGCCGTCATAGAGTCTTTGTCAATTGCAACCAGCCTATCGCAACCGATCACACAGACGACGGCAAGAAAGAGCAGGATGCTTGAAAATGGACGCGCGGGAAACACAAGGCAACATCTGTGCGCGCCGTCTTGGGGCGGCGGATGCTGCGATACACCACTTGAATGTGAACATCGTTTCATGGGCCAGCATCGGATGCCGCGCCGGTTGGCTCGGCGGTGATGCTTTCTTTGAAAGGTATGGGGGATCAAGAGCCGTCTCCGAGAATACGCCTCCAAGGGCCTTCCCGAATCTGAAGGACGAAGTCTAGGGGATTCGCAGGTAAGAAACGACTGGCCGCAAGACAGGAAAAGGTGCAGGGGACCTTCGCCCGTCCATCCGATCAGGTTCACGTGGGTACCTAATGTAGTTCGATGGTTCGATCGGGACGCGTCATCACCTCGACTTGGAGCAGGACCTGACATTTGTGGAGTGGCACCTTGATCAGGCGGGTTGATCGGGTGTTCGGCGCATGGCGCCGCCCGCCCGCCAGCGCCGGCCCAGAGCGGGAACAATCGCCCCTCCGATATTTGCCAGATTCAAATCGGGGAACGGGGGGCGTTCCGCCCCGGGATTGATTGACTGAATCCATACACTGAAAAACCGACCAAGCGCCCCCAGCTTCTCTTGAAACGAGTAGCGCGGCTTTTGGCCATTGGCCCGCACGGCGAGCACCGTGACGTCATCTTCGGATAAATTATCCGGATATCGCTCTGCGATCCCTGCCAGCAGCGTCTCAATCAGTCTTTGCGGCGCGACATCCCCCAGACGGCGCAAGATCCGGAGCAGGCCGGCCTCGCCCAGCATCTCGCCGTCCGCATCGCGGGATTCTATCAGCGCATCGGTGTAGCTGAGCAGGCAATCGCCGTACTCCAGCTGCAAATCAAACTGCTCGTACTCGGTGACGTCAAAGAGCCCTAGCGGAATATTGCGAGGCCCGGGCCGGTCGTCGGTTGTCTCGTAGCCGAGAAAGTTCCATTGCCGCTGCGCGGCCCGGTAGAGAAATGGCCGCGGGTGACCCGCGTTGCAGACGGTCAGACGCCGACTGGGAGCAAAGAAGGTAAAGACGACTGCCGTTGCGAAAGCCCCGCCCAGCGACAGCGCGGTGAACTGCTGATTGAGCAACCGGACGAATTCGGTCTGGTCCAGACGGTTGACGAACCGCCGCATGAGCGTACGCAGATCGGCCGCCGTCGCAGCCACGGAGTTTCCATGCCCGGCCACATCGGCGAGCAACAGGCGACTGATTCGGCCGGTGGCACAACTTGACGCGTAATAAACATCCCCGCCCTGCTTTGCCTGCCCAAAAGGCTTGCTGTAGACCCAGGCATCCAGCCCTCCCATTTCCACGCCGCGCGCCGTGATCTGGCTGCCGCCCCAGACTTCCATACACTGCATGTGTGGTGTCGACTCGTGACTCACGGCGCAGCCTTAGGTAGCATGGTTGGGTAGCAGACGACCCAAATACGAAGCAGAATATACCAACCCGCCCTACGCTTGTCCGATTTTTCGGGATAAATCCTTCCGGTCGAAACGCCAATCCAGCAGCTGATTCGCGACAGGTTTCCCGTTGGGGAGAGGACAGCTCCCTGGGGCGGTGCCTTCGTTCCGGACGGCACGAAGCTGCCGCCGGGGATTTCAGAACAGCGTCGCTCGCGATTCCGGCGTAAACGCGATCA
This sequence comes from Candidatus Acidiferrales bacterium, assembly GCA_050015335.1. Classification (GTDB taxonomy): domain Bacteria; phylum Acidobacteriota; class Terriglobia; order Acidiferrales; family UBA7541; genus Palsa-295. The sequence goes on from JBEKBP010000046.1 coordinate 30,304, forward strand.
ATTCATCGAAACGCCCGCCGCTGACCTTGATAGGCCATGCAGGGTCGGCCAGCAGGGCACGGCCTACCGCGACCAGATCGAAATCGCCACGCTCAAACATCTCCATCAGGCGGCCCATTCCAGCAGCTCGCCCATATTCCTCGCCCGGCGGGCCCGGCGCTTTTTCCGGCATTCCGGATACCGCAGAGAGAAAGTCTACCTGCAGGGAGACGGTTCCCACGGTGATGGTGGGCTTGCCGGTGAGTTTCTTGGTCCAGCCGGCTAGATTGAGATCGCTGCCTGGAAATTCCGGTTCCCAAAACCGACGTTGCGAGCAGTGGAATGCATCCACACCGGCTTTCGCGAGTGGATCGAGGAACTGAGCGAGTTCTTCTGGCGTGGTAACGTTTTTCGCGGTGAAATCCTGCACCTTCCACTGGGAGAAGCGAAGCACGATGGGGAAGTGCGGGCCCGTGCGACGACGGCACTCCTGAATAATCTCGGCAGCGAAGCGGATGCGCGCTGGAAGACTGCCGCCGTAGTTGTCGGTGCGGTAGTTTGTGCCATTCCAAAAAAACTGATCGATGATATAGCCATGCGCACCGTGCAGCTCGATTCCGTCAAAGCCGACCCTTTGAGCCGTAGCGGCACCTTGGGCGAAAGCCTCAATGACCGCATCGATGTCGGTTTGTGTCATCGGTTCGCCAACTTTTTCGCCCGGTTTTCGAAAACCCGACGGGCTCACGGGTGGTGAGACCGGGTTCGGAAAAAAAGACGGATTGTGATTGGCTCCAAGATGCCAAAGCTGCATCATGATGTGGCCACCGGCGGACCGCACCTGCTCAACAACACGTGACCAGCCGGCAATGGCGGCCTCACCATAAATACGCGGTGTGTCGGGCTTATGCCCTGCCGCCCGATGGTCGATGATCGTGCCTTCGGTAACGATCAGGCCCACCCCGCCTTCGGCACGCCGGCGATAGTAGGCGGCGACATCAGGCCCAGGGACGCCGCCAGGTGAGAAGTTCCTGGTCATCGGGGCCATCACGATGCGATTCGGCAGCGCCAGTCCCTGCAGCGTAAAAGGTTCAAAAAGCTTGGTCATCGATAGCGGCATGCAAACCCTTTCTCTCCGCTGCAACCTGGCGGGCGTTCCGGCAGTTTTTAGTTGGTTTGGCTCTTTCTTATCCCCCACGCCATCGAAAGTCTTATCGGGAGTCCGGTCGCCGATCGATCCAGTCAGCCGCTGTGAGGGCGGAAGTGCCAGGGCGAATCTCTGCCCCGTTGTCCACTTCTGGAAATTATACTCTCCCGGACGAAGGAGAAGACGCCTCGCAAAGTGAAAGCGGAAGACGACAAATCTTCGCGCCAGTTGCAAATCAAGCAGCGCCGCTTCCAGCCTTGTATGGGCACCCCCAACGAAGCAGGTCCTTTTGCAAAAGCGGAAACTCTGCACACATTTCTACCGCAAGTGACGCGTGGAAGCCATCGCCCTGGTCTTTCCGGGTAAAAATGGGAATTGGCCGGAGCAAGAAGGATCCTCTGTATCAACTGTATCAACCGTATCAACCGGCCGGCGGCAACCTGATGCCCAGAACGTCACGCAGATAGTTGACGTTGTGCGCGATGTAATCGTCGATTGCAAGGTCGGTATTCCCGCCGATGGCGTCGAAGCCGTCGTCGCCCTTCCTTGGTTCGTCCAGGTCAAGAACCACCCAGCCCTTGAAGTGCCGGTCGCGCAGAACCTTGAAGACGGCCGGGAAGTCGACGCCGCCCCCGCCCAGATTGTGATAGACGCTCGCCACCCGGTGTCCCTCCTCGCTCGGGGTGGAGGTGTTGCCGCGATACTTGGCGTATGTGTCCTTCAGATGCACTTCGGCGATGCGCGGGAAATAGTCGCTGATGATTTGGGCCGGATCGCCGCCGCCTAAGACCAAGTGCCCGGTGTCGGCGGTCATCCACACATATCGGGGGTCGGTAAGATCCATGGCCCGGCGCATGTCTTTCTCGCGCTCCATAGGCCCCCAGATATGGGGATGCGGCGCCAGCCTGATGCCCATGGCAATGGTTTGCCGGCCGATCTCGTTGAGGGTGTCGGCAAGCCTCTTGAGCTGTTCGTCGCTGGGACCGCCGGGCGGACGCCGGCCCATGTTGATCTTCCAATGGTCGCAGCCAAGCGGTTGGAGGAAATCACGCGCGAAGGACACATGATCGGCAATGGTCTTGGGGATCTGCTCCGGATCGATGAAATCTGTCGACTGACCTTTCTCACCATTGGACGCGTCGATGAATGTAAGGCCGGCATCATCGAAAATCTTTTTGAGTTCCAGCGGATTGGTCCGATACCGCTCGATGCCATCCGGGTATGGCTCAATGCCCTGCAGTCCCAGGGCGGAGATCCTTTTGACCGCCCACACGGTGTCATGCACCGGGCGCCAGAGGGAGCTGGTGGTCCCGAAAAGCATGTCCGGGTTAATGGGGTCAAGCGACTGATGTGCAACTGCGCCCCACATCCAGGATGGCGCCACGGCGCTCACAGCGGCCGTCATGCCCGACAATGCCAGCGCGGAAGACACAAACTCCCGCCTGTTAAGCACGTGCTTGGTAGCTCTCGCAGACATAGGCACTTCCTTCGTGGGAAATTGCTTCTTGGCCGGGGAACCTGTGATGCTGGCGGCCATTGTACGCGCGAGTGATGGCCAGTACCAAATAGAAATGTTCTATAAAAGGGGAAGTCAAGAAGAAACACCACCCCGATGGCGGGCGTTCTTCTCGCTTCGCAGCCCACTTAATTGAGCGAGAGCTGTTGTGACCTACCGCACCATGTGCTCGATTGCGGGACGATGCGACCCCGCGGTTGGGGTTTTCACTACCAGCGGTTTTCATCGCTTTTTCGCGACGAAGCCTGTCAGTTCCGAAACCAGCAAAGCAGAACGGCGCTTACGTGGCGACCATGGTTCTATTTGAGACTTGTAGCCTATAGCTTTTTCGGGTTATCCGAGAGGGCCTAGGGTCCATAGTGAGACTGGTGCCCGAAGCACACAGCGCCTAAGATTTCTACTGAGACTCGCTCTCGAACCCGAGTGTCTCGAGAACCCGACGGCCACCGCCAGAGAAAATCCCCCGGATGGTGCGGACTCGGTCAGAGACACTCAAGCTGTTTGTGGTTTCAGATGTTGGGCGTCGAAGCACGCTCCTCTCTTCCACACGATCAACACGATAGTGGCAATCTTCCTGGCCAAGGTCAGACGCGCCATCTCCGGCCGGATGCCTTTGGTCAGCAAAGCTGTATAGAACTCCCGAAACGGACCAGGTTTGCTAGAAGCAACGACGGCCGCACCCTTAAACACATTCTTTAGATCGTGATTGCAGTTCCGGTTGAGTCCGAGAATGGAGATCTGTTTCTTCGCTCGTTGCAGCTGCCCTCCGACAGAACGATGATCGGCACTGCTTTGTGTCTCGATGCCAAATCCGCAGTACGTCCATAGCTGCCGCTTGGTGCGGAAACGGTGCGGGGTCTGAAGAATGCCAAGCAGTACGGCTGCCCGGATCGGACCGATCGAGGGAATCTGGCAGAGCCGTTTCCAGACCTCGTGTTTCTTGCCCTCCGCCAACAGATCCCGCCGCACTTGCTGACGCACCGTTCGCAGCGCATCGAGTTGTTGGTAGTAGAATTCGGCTCTGCGGCGCACTCCCGGTTCCGTGATCTTCCCAAGCCACTCGGCACGATGGCGCGGTGCATAGACCTGCTTGCCGGCACAAGGAATGGCCCAACTGCGATAGATCGCCTTCACCCGCGACATGACCCGTCCGAAATCTTTGGTGATGGTGAGATAACTGCGTACCAGTTCCTTCAAACTTCGTAGGCCGTGTTCACCGTGATAGACGGGGTTGAGATGATTCATGCGCAGCAACTCGGCCAGCCGACGTGCGTCGATCTTGTCACTCTTGTTGCCCTCTTTCATGGAGGCGTTCTTTCGCGGATCGCACACCACCAATTTCGTGACGTGCGGTTTCAGCAAGTCATACAACCAGGCAGCTAAGGTTCCTTCTTCAAACGTGACGTGCAAATCTCCGCGCAACCCATCGAAAAACTGCAAAATCATGCTGGCTTTCGTCTCGATGACGCAATCCATCACGATCTTTCCCGCACCATTCATCACCGCCATCGAAATGCTTTCCTTATGCACATCCATGCCGATATACTTTTTGCTATCCATTGAGGGCGTTCCTTTCCGTCGGGATTGAGGCAAGCACCCAAACCCTACTCCAAAAGGGGCGCCCTTTTATATTGCGTCCTGCTTGCTGCGAGCGCTTTCGGGCAGGATGCTGTCAAGAGCAAGGTTTGGAACCAGTGGCACTCCGCTGGCGAACTCGTTGGCAAACTGATTGTGTCGAGGGCGGCAGAAGCGTACGATGCGCACGAACCAAAGGTGGCAATCGATCGTCCCAGTTCAAAGCGTTCGAAAGGCACGATGAGTCAAATTGATGCAAGGGCCATTATTTCTCCCTCGGCGAAGCTCGGAAGCAGCGTGCGAATCGGCCCCTACGCTATCGTCGGTGATGGGGTCGAGCTTGGCGACGGCTGCATCGTTGAAAATAACGCGATCTTGACGGGACCGGCGCGGCTAGGCCGGGAGAACCATTTCTATTCATGTTGCGCGATCGGCGGCGTGGGGGATCTCGGCGATCCTGGAGCCAGGGGCTGGCTCGAAGTAGGGGACGCGAATGAGTTCCGCGAATTCTCGACAGTAAGCCACGGCACAGACAAGGGCGGCAGCGGAACTCGGATCGGCAGCTATAACCTAATCATGTCTTATGTGAACATCGCCCATGACTGCCTCATTGGCAACCACACTATTTTAGTAAACGGAGCGCAGCTCGCAGGCCGCATCCAAGTCGAGGACTACGCCACGATTGGCTCATTTTGCCGGGTGAATCAATCTTGCCGCGTTGGGAGCCATTCCTACATCACCGGTGATTCGGTCATCACCGATGATGTACTTCCCTTCTCACTGGTCGTCGCGCAACGCGAAACCCGCTGTTACGGGATGAACAAGGTAGGCCTTGAAAAGTGCGGATTCTCTTCTGAGCGCATTCAATCGATCGAACAGGCCTACAGATTCCTTCTTCGCTCCAAATTGAATACCACCCAAGCCGTAGAGAAAATCCTTGAAACTCTTTCTCAATCCGAGGACGTTTTAGCGATCATCCGTTTTATTGAGTCGGCAGCCGAACGCGGTTTGACAAAGTAGGCTTAGCCCTGGGCTAAGCCCGGGCTAAGCCTAGCCTAGCCCACCGAACCCGTGCGCAGATTCGCGGTGAGTGTGCGGCTGGCGCACTGCTTTGGCGACCTTACAAATGTGGCGTCATCGGTCCGATCGGCATCACCTTATGTCAGCAGCTTGAAAGCATTCCTCCGCGCAGAACATTGTCCACGCACCTTTCCATCGTCATCGCATCTCTGGTTCAAGAAGACATAACCTTTCGACTCTTCGTTGGATCACACCCTGAAACCAGGGATGAAATCGACAGACTGGCCGGATTTCGCGCTGTGAGTGTGCCAAAACGCGGCGGTGAATGCGGGGGATTCTCAATTTTGAGAAAGCAAGGCCATGCAGTTGAGCCTTCGATACGGGTTCTGCCACCAATGTGCAGTCGGCTGGGGGAAACGCGGCAACCCCCTAGGCAACATCCCTGCTTTCAGGAAGATGGCTTTGGCAAGCATATTGCAGCCAAGGACAATCGGCTATCAATACGGTGCCGATTTGTTCCCGAGTGGCTAGGCGGTTGCACTAGCGATGTATTGACCCGGTCTCAAGCGGGGCACGCACGCGTTTAGGCCGACGAGCCTGGCTTGCCGGTAACCCGAGATTTCGAGGTCCATAAGATGAATGCTGATACCCGGTTCCGCGTGAACAGCCCCGATGTCACCCATGAAATCATAGACGGCGAGGGCGTCATCATCAACCTCGTCACCGGAAACTACTACAGTCTGCAAGCAGAAGGTGCCGAGATCTGGAGTCTGCTGGCCAACAGCACGGCGGTGGGCGCCGTCGTGGAGCAAATGACGCACAGCTACGAAGGGACCCACTCTACGATCCGCGACAGCGTGTTGCAATTGGTCTCGCAGCTGCAGCAAGAACAGCTGATCATGGTTTCAGATGAGCTGCGGGTGCCGGCGGCTGCACAATCGCCGCACCGCCAGACAAACGGCAACCGAAAGCGGCCGTTCCAGGCGCCTGTGTTGCACAAGTTCACCGACATGCAGGAACTGCTGATCCTCGATCCCATCCATGAAGTGGACGCAGCGGGCTGGCCGCACAAGAAAACGTCGTGACATCGAGCCACACGCGACCTCTACCGATTATGAACGCTCGATCGACCGACGTGCTGGCAAGCGTGGCTGACGACGGGCGCCCCTTGGCCTTCTTCGATGAGATGCACCAGTCGTTCCGGTTAGCCGCAGCGTCGGCAGGAACGGTTGATCGCTTCTACAGACTGGGAGGCTACGTCGTCCGGCTTTGCTTCGCCGGGGATGCACTGGTGCCGGTCCTCTCTGCGGCGCTGTCCCACATGGCCGCTGCCGCCGTCGAGCCCGACCTGACGATTTGCATTTGGGATAGTGCTTCCACCGGCGTGCGGATGCCGCCCACGCCGTGGCAGCAACATTATGCAGTCCGCGGAGAAGTCGAGGGGTACAACACCGATCGCGTCTACACCGTCTATGAGCACGAATCCCGCGGGCTGAGCATGCTCGACAACGGCCGCAACCTCGCCGTGCTGTGGGTGGCTGAGCCGGAGAAGATTCCATACTGGGTCAAGGGCTCGCCGCTACGGACCATCCTGCACTGGTGGATGGGCGGGCACGGAAGACAGTTGGTTCACAGCGCGGCCGTAGGTACTGGTGACGGTGGCGTTCTAATTACGGGCAAGAGCGGATCTGGCAAATCCACGACTGCGCTGGCCTGCCTCGAGTCGGGAATGCTGTATGCAGGCGACGATTATGTCATTGTCAGCACTGATCCGCTGCCTCATGCATTCAGCCTGTACAACACCGCTAAGCTCGTGCCGCAGCGAGTGGATACGTTTCCACGGCTGGCCGCCTACATCGACAATGCGGACCGGCTCGAAGACGAAAAGGCCCTGATCTTCATAAAGGGCACCCACGCGATACATCTCTCGCCAGGTTTCCCTTTGAAAGCCGTGTTGGTCCCGCGAGTGAACGGGAAACGCGACACCATCATCCGCAAGGCGTCGCCGGCGGTCTCGCTGGCCGCACTGGCTCCCAGCACCATTTTTGCTCATCCGCGAGGTGGCGAGGCTGAGTTTCGTTTCCTGGCAAGACTTGTGAAGCGACTCCCTGCTTACGTCATTGAATGCGGCACCGACCTCGCGCAGATCCCTAAGGCCATCACCGACCTGTTGTCGGGGAGCAACGCATGAACAAAGACGTTCCGCTGCTGAGCGTGATCGTTCCTGCCTACAACGCGGCGGATTTCATCACTGATGCAATCGGCTGTATCAAGGAGCAGGACTATCCGAACATCGAGATCATCGTCGTGGACGACGGCTCGACGGATCGAACCAGAGAGGTCGTCGCCCGCAACGGCGGCATCCAGTACGTCCACCAGGAAAACCAAGGGGCTGCGGGTGCTCGCAACCACGGCTTGCGGCTGGCACGTGGCAGCTTCATCAGCTTCCTCGATGCCGATGATGTCTGGACTCCCTCCGCGTTGCAGCTTCTCACCCAACACCTGCACCATAACCCGCGGACCAGCGTCGCTTTGGGACGAGTGCAGTACACACATTTGATCACCGACAACACTGGCAAACGCCGTATGGAGGCCTTCGGCGACCCTTGCATCAGCTTGAGTCTCGATGCGGGGGTGTTCCGCAGACAGATTTTCAAACGAGTCGGAGTCTTTGATGCCAGTCTGCCCTCCAGTGAAGACATCGACTGGTTCATGCGTGCCCGCGAGGCCGGGGCCTTGATCGACGTACTCGATGCCGCAGTCTTGTTCTACCGCCGCCATGGCCGCAACCTCACGCAGGACCGCGATGCCAGCCACCGTGACCTTGCTTACGCGCTGAAGCAGTCTTTGGACCGGCGCCGACGTTCGTGCGCAGCCGACTCTCTGCCGAGCCTAACCACACAAAAATCAGAGGCCACATCTCAGCTTCGCTGAGAGCGGACAAACGATGACACAGCCACTCGTGAGCGTGGTCATGGCAGTCAGGAATGGAGAACGATTTCTCCGCGCCGCCATTGAGAGCGTTCTCGCGCAGCAGTGGCAGCCACTGGAGATCGTGTTGGTTGACGGCCACTCAACCGACCGGACGGCGGAGATAGCCAGGGAGTATTCGGCGGTCCGCTACATAGCGCAGAACGACCGTGGCGTAGCCGAAGCCTACAACGTCGGCATAGCCGCAGCCGAGGGCGAGTTCATCGCCTTCCTCTCCCACGACGACCTGTGGACCCCAGACAAACTAAGTTCCCAGATGGCTTACCTGATCGACCACCCGGAAGCGCGGTATGTCGTCGGGCAGGTGAAGTTCTTCCTGGAACCAGGATACGCCATTCCGCCGGGCTTTCGCCCGCAGCTGCTCGAAGCAGAGCTGGTCGCCTACATCATGGAAACGCTGCTTGCCCGGCGGTCTGTTTTTGCGCGAGTGGGGAGCTTTGATCAGCAGCTGACCTCGGGAGAGGATGTGGACTGGTTCTCGCGCGCCAAAGACCAGAAGGTGGTGCACGGCATCATCGAGCGCGTGCTGGTGCACAAGCGAGTCCACGACGCCAACGTCTCGCTGACCGACAGTGCGACCAATCAGATTCTGCTCAAGGTGCTCAGGCAATCGATCGCCCGCAAGAGGGGCGCGGGGGAAAACTCTCATGAGACCCGCATCTGATCCCCCGATTAGCGTCGTTCTTCCGGCCTACAACTGCCAACGGTACATCGCCGAGGCGATCGAAAGCGCGCTCCATCAGACCCACGCCCCATTTGAAGTGATCGTAGTTGATGACGGTTCGACTGATCGCACTCTGGAGATCGCGCGGGGATTCCCGACGGTGCGGTGTGTTTCGCAGGTGAATGCCGGCGCCGGCGCCGCGCGCAATCGCGGTGCCGCTCTGTCACAAGGAGCACTGTTGGCATTCCTCGATGCCGACGACCGTTGGCCGCTGTACAAACTCAGCCGGCAACTAGAGGCACTGCAGCAACAGCCCGACCTCGACATGGTCTTCGGCTGCGTGCAGCAACTGCATGCCGGAACAGAGTGGGAAGAGGCCATGGTCAAACCGGAAGGCGATACCTCCCGGTTGATGCGCGGATTCGTCCCGGGCACCATGCTGGTCCGGCGCGAGGCCTTCTTTCGCGTCGGTGAGCTCAAGACCGAATGGAAGGTGGGAGAGTTCATCGATTGGCATGCGCGGGCCACTGATATGGGCCTGCGCTCGGTGTGCCTGCCCGACCTACTCCTCTGGCGCCGCATCCACACGACCAACCAGGGCATCGTGCAGCGGGCGTCGGTGAGCGATTACGCAAAGGTGATCAAGGCCTCTCTAGACCGTCGGCGTGCCAGGGGACGCAATGGCAGCTGAGGCTTCCTACGTTATGGTCGGGCCGCCCGACACATCTGCCAATCCCCGGCCGCCCGAGGATCTGGCCGCCCGGACCGTGGGCGGCGCCGCCTGGTCGACCCTCAGTATCATCGGACAACGCGGACTCTCGCTGCTGTCCACGCTCATCCTCGCCCGCGTGCTCGCCCCCAGCGCCTTCGGCCTGCTCGGGATGGCCATGGTCCTGAGCGCCGCAGTGGAGAGTTTCAATGACCTGGGCACTGCCGCGGCACTCATCCAGCGCAAAGAACTGGATGCCCGGCTGGCTTCGACACTGTTCTGGACCAACGTGCTGGTCGGCGTTGTCGCTGCCGGCTTCATGGTTGGCGTTGCGCCCCTGGTCGCACAGCTCTACCGCGAACCGCATGTTGCACCCGTTCTCGCCGCACTTTCGGTAGGGTTCCTCATCAACAACTTGAGCGTGGTGCAGCGCGCGGTGCTCGCGCGCGCCATGCTCTTCCGGCGCATTTCAATGATCCAGTTGTGCTCGTCGGTAGCATCGAGCTTTGTAGGCATCGGGCTGGCCGTCGCAGGTGCGGGGGTCTGGAGCCTGGTGGCCGCAGTCATCGCCCAAACGATGGCGGCGACGGTGCTCTACTGGCTGGCTTCCCCGTGGCGTCCGTGCTGGCACCTGAGCTTGCGCGACCTGCGGTCGGTGATCTCCTATAGCGGGAATCTTACGGCCTCCAACCTCGCACACTATGTCATGCGGAATATGGACAATGCCCTGATCGGACGCTTCCTAGGCGCAACGGCCCTTGGCTATTACGCAATGGCGTATGGCCTGATGATGTATCCCCTCTACAACGTATCTTGGAACCTAGGGAATGTACTGTTCCCGGCCCTTTCGAGGATTCAGGAAGAAGATGCCCGGTTCCGGCAGGCTTATCTGCGCGCCGTCAGTGTGGTCGCGACAATCACCTTCCCCCTAATGCTCGGGCTGCTGGCAACGGCGGATCTGCTGGTGTTGACTTGTTTTGGAGCAAAATGGGCTCCCATGGCTCCCATCGTCAGAATCCTGGCGCCGGTTGGGATGCTTCAGTCGATCACCAGCGTGGCGGGGATGATTTTCACAGCGAAGGGACGCACCGGCCTGCAGTTCCGTTGGGCCCTTGTAGAAACCAGCGTCGTTCTGCCTGCGTTCGTGATGGGTCTTCACTGGGGAATCGTTGGCGTTGCGTGCGGATATGGGGTTGCCGTGTTTTTGCTGAGCTATCCCTTTTTCGTGATTACCAGCAGGATCATCGGCCTGCGTGTGTCCGAACTGGCCCGCACGCTCTGGCCGGTGATGAGGAACGCTGCCGTGATGTTGGCGGTCGTGTTGCTGACCAGATTGGGGTTGCCGATACTGGGCGTTGGGAAACCCTGGCCGGTGTTCGTGACCACATTGGCGGTAGGAGTTGTCATATATGTGCTGCTACTGCTGCGGTCGCGGCCTCCTGTCCTGCGGGACGTCCTGGGATTGCTGCAATTGGATGATGTGCCGTGGCTGCGGCGGGTCGTCAGCCTGTGCGGGGACTAATGCAATCAGACCTACGTTCGACCCGCCCAACACGAGAATAGGGAGGGAATTCAGTTGTCTTCTCACCAAGGACATCTTTGGCCCACTGCCGAACAGGAGTTGCTCCTGCGCGCCTGCCTGCTTCGCGACGAACAAGGTCTCAAGGCCTACCGCGAGTGGGCTCAACGAGTCGATGTCGAGGCTCTTGACTATGGTTCCTTCCGCATGCTGCCGTTACTCTACCGCAACCTACAACGGCTCGGCCTTGAAGCGACCGCCCTGGAAAAGTTCAAGGGAACCTACCGCCAAACCCATTACCAGAACAAGCTGGCATTCCATCGTGTGGCCGCGCTGTTAGGCCTGCTGGCTCGCGCCGGCATCGACACTCTGGTGCTCAAGGGAGCGGCCCTGATCCCGCTATACTACGGCGAAGCGGGCGTGCGCCCCATGGCGGATTTCGACCTCGTCGTCGGTCCCGAACAAGCGCTCGACGCTATCCAGTTGCTCGAGCGTTCTGGCTGGGAGCGGGAGCCCGGTTTACCGCTCACTCCCGGTTTCATCTCCGTACACTACAGTTGGCACTTCAGGCTTCCGGCGGCCGCCGAACTGGATCTCCACTGGTATGTTTTCGATCAGTGCTGCTACCCCCGCGCGGATGCGGAATTCTGGAAATCCGCAGTTCCGCTTGAAATCGAAGGGTTCGCCGCCCGAACATTGAATCCGACCGATCACTTGTTACACACCTGCGTGCATGGAGCGGAGTGGAGTCCGGTGCCGCCGCTGCGCTGGGTCGCTGACGCAATGACGATCTTTGGCCGCGCCGCTGGCCAGATCGACTGGCAGCGCCTGGTGCGCCAAGCGAAGGAGCGCCGCCTTGTTCCGGCAATCCGCGACACTTTGACCTACCTACAGACGACGCTAGACGCGCCCGTGCCCAACGCCGTGCTAAGCGACTTGCGCCATGCTCCGGTCGGCTTGATCGAGCGGGTGGAGTACCGCTCACGAACTTCTCCCCCGGGAAACTTCCCATCGCTGCGAAAGATCTGTTTCGGGTACCTGAGGCACCGGGCGCGTGCGCCGGTGAAGGGCTCCTCGCGGTTGCTAGCATTCCCCCGTTACCTGCAAGCGCGCTGGGGAGCGTCGAGTCTGTGGCAAATCCCCGTGACCGGTGCACGCTTGGTGAAAGCCGCTGTGGCCGATTCTTTCTCACGCCAGGAGCACGCAGCGAAGGCGACCGTGACTCCGCCGGCAATGAGGCCTACCGCGATCTGATTCAGGTTGGGGGGAGACTTGCTCATGGGCGGATTGCTCGTAGGCGCAGCGATGGCGGTGTATGCGGGATATGCTTCCATGGCTCCGCGCTCGCAGCTTTATGGCCGAACCTTTGTCGGCCTGGGGCGAGGTTCGCCCCTGCTCGCGCTGACCTACGACGACGGTCCACACCCCCGGAACACCCCCGCGCTGCTCGATGTGCTGTCGCGGCACTCTGTGCACGCAACCTTTTTCGTCATCGGCGACTGCGTCGCCCGACAGCCGGAACTCACGCGCGAGGTGGCCCGTGCAGGCCACGTGATTGCCAACCATACCTACGGTCACCCCCGACTGATCTTCTGCCCTCCCGGGCGTGTGAGACGTGAACTCTCAGACTGCAGGCGCGTGCTGGCCGATACCGTCGGAGAGCATTCGCACCTCTGGCGGCCACCTTACGGCGGGAGATTGCCTCATGTCATGAGAGTGGCCGCGAACATGGGGCTCCAGGCGGTCCTGTGGACGGTCAACCCGATCGACTGGGAGCCACGGACAGCTGACGCGCTGGAAAAGCACGTTGCCGCACAGGTTCGCGGCGGCGACGTTATCCTGCTGCACGACGGCGGCGGCGAACGCCTGCACACGGTCCAAGCCACTGACCGGCTGATTCACCGGTTCAAGAACCAAGGGTATGAGTTTGTGACCGTGCCGGAGATGATGAGGGTGGCCGGCCGCACTCGGGCGTAGCCAAGAAGAAATCGGGAATCAAGATCCGGGCATGCCACCGGCTACCGGCCGGGCGAAGAGATTGTTTTGGGTTTCTCCGGCGGGATCCAGTACATGTAGTAATTCTCAGAGGGAACTGTGCCGCCCTGGAATGAAGCGATTTCGTGAGCAGATTGGTCCGGGAAGTTCAATATGACCAGAACGTCCTGGTGCTGCTCGGCTGCTTTCCTTCTACCCAGCTCGAGCGTGGGCTCGGTCGCCGGGGTCCGCCCTTGGTCCCAAATGACATAAGAGCCCATTCGGCTTCCCTGTGGGTAGTAGATTTCACGATTCAGATATCCTGCTATCGGAGACACGGCGATGTCGGAATCGCCGATGATAAACATCTGATCCATACGCTTCGAGCGCAGGAAATCGGATGCTGCCCTGGACTCGGAAAAAGGAACCTTGAGAGCAATCACGCTCGCGACGAGCGCAGCGATGACCTGACCCACAAGAAGCCCTCGAAAAAGGCGGTCCTGATAAGGCCTGAGCCGCTCCGCCGCCGTCTCAATTATCGGGAGGGGAAATCTCTGCTCCGGGTAGGATTTGCCCAACCAAACACAGGCGAGGAACAAAATGAACGCATGGCCGTCATGACGCAAACCGCCACCGTAGACAAGCTGTTTGAACAAAGTCAGGGCTGCCAATCCCGATACGTACAGAAAGAGCACGGTCCTTTTGCGGACGAAGAACAGGACCGAAATGCCGAACAACAAAATCGACAAAACCGCCATTCCACGGGTGTGATCCCCCAGCAGGAGATTGGAGTTCCAAAACCGACGCGATAGTTGCGGTATCGGAACGAACGCTCTCCACATCATCGCCAACGTGCCGCTGAAGCCGGTGCGCGTGTGGACAACAAGCTGCGATCGAGTATCCCACTCGGCATTCGCGGGGGGACGGATGTGGTGCAGAGAGATCAAGACAGCAGTTAAGAAAAGGACCGCGACGCCCGCAAGTTCTCCTCTTCTTGAAAATATGTATTGTCGCGGTTGGGGCGACTGCATGGCTTCAAACACCATCATGAGCGCTAACGACAGAGCAAGGATTAGGGCGTAAATGTTTGATTCGGCCATCAGGCCCAGGAGTATGGCAAGCAGCCCATACCTCTTTTCGGGGCCGGGCCGGAAAACCGCGCAAAAGGAAACCAAACACAGAATGCCTAACGCGTAGTCGCGACTGATGGTGGCGTATTCGAAGAAAAAAAAGTACCCGAAGACGATCAGAACCTTCTCAAACCATGGGAACGGAGAATATCGGGCCACGACATAGGCCGTTATCGTGGCAATTGCAAGATGGAGAATCTGCATCGCTACCGGGTTGGAGGACCACCGCGAGACGACATATACCAAGAACTGCCAAGCGTGAGGATGTCCTTCATATCGGGTGACGTGGAACAACTCCCGCACGGAATGGCTGTGGGTGGCGAAGGACCAGACCTGCATTTCGTCCTCCCACATCGCATGATGCAGGAGGTTGATCAACTCCAAGACGAAAAAGACCGACGTGAGGGCCGGAGCAAACCAACGGGGGGCCATGGGTTCGCGATCGGGATTCACGCCCGACTCAGGCATGGCACCTAGCTCTATTCTTGCGGGAGAGCGGCTTGTTTTTGCAGATGCAGCCAAACTGCGGTTGTATGTGACTTCTCTGCCGCATAAATGCGACAGCTGCTCAGGACACGCATGAGATTACGTCCAGAAGGCCTTATCCGAGGTCCCCAGTTTCGCCTAGCGATACCCAATCCAGTGTACCACAAATACAAAGAAGGAGATGCGATTCCTCTGCCGCTCTCTGCCGCTTCTGCCACTTCTGGCGCTTCTGCCGCTTGATGGTGGCAGTCGCCTCGCATAGAAAATTTATCGGGGGGGGGGGCAAATTGCCTTGGGACAAGAGCCTGATAAACCAGGAGCGTCGCGAATTTGCGAAGGCTCCCCCGGGCCGATGAGCGGCAACAATATGCCGACGGCGGCTGCAGCGATGGCCATCGGGACCGCAAGGTGGATGGTTGATGCCTTTGTAACATACTGTATTTAAAGCAGCAAGCCTTGACGTGTGACTGGCAACAAGTTTGCAGGAAGAGCAAGAGGTTGATCCCCGAGGGTGGCCCGTGAACAGTGAACAGAGCCTGCTCCAGAATGTGCCGGGGGCTGGTGGGAAGACGCCTACGGCAGACGATGTGGTGTCTCCGACGCTGAGCGTGATCGTGCCCGTTCATAACGGAGCGATGTACCTGTCGCGCTGCCTGGAGTCGCTGCGCCAGTCCGAGTACCCCCATTTCGAGGTCATTGTTGTCGACGACTGCTCAACTGACAGCAGTGCTGAAATCGCCAAGCGATATGGGGCCCGTTGTTTCCGCACGCCGCACATCTTGGGGCCTGCCGGGGCACGAAACATGGGGGTCGCATACGCGCTGGCGGGCATCTTCGTCTTTGTGGATGCCGACGTGGTTCTCCCCTCGAACGCGCTTGATCTCATCGCGATGGACTTCGCGGGTGACGCGCAACTTGCGGCGCTGTTTGGTTCCTACGACGATGCGCCGGCGTGCGACTGCTTCCTTTCGCAATATAAGAACCTGGCGCACAGCTACGTGCACCAGAACTCCAGCGAGCGGGCGCTCACGTTCTGGGCAGGTTGCGGCGCGGTGCGCCGAGAGCCTTTTGTTAAATTCGGTGGGTTCAACGCGACGCGTTATCCTCACCCGTCGATCGAAGATATCGAGCTAGGTTACCGACTGTCGCTTGGCGGGCAAACGATCAAGCTGAACAAACAGCTGCGGGTGAAACACCTGAAGAGATGGACGCTCCGCAGCTTGCTGAAAGCCGACATCCTCCGCCGCGCGGTCCCCTGGACCAGACTCATTCTCGAGACCCGTCATCTTCCCCGCGATCTGAATCTGACTTCTCGAGCCCGGGTCAGTGCCGGACTGGTCGGCCTGTTGTCGGCGGCATGGGTGCTTCTGTTCTCGCAGGCGGCCCATATTCTGCCGACGATTACGTTTTTCCCGCATGCGCGGTTGGCTGAACTGGCAGCAATCGCGGTGGTCACAATGGTACTGGCGGCTTTGAATTGGGATGTCTATGCGTTTTTCGCCAACAAGCGCGGGTGGTGGTTTGCGGCTCGGGTCGTCCCCATGCACTGGTTTTATTATTTTTACAGCGGTGTGGTTTTCATAACCTGTGGGACACTTGTGATGCTGCGGGCCTTTGTCGGGTCTCTTCTTCCGGGGCTCATGGAGCTCCCGGGCGGCTTCCGACAGTGAACCGAGCCACCGACCAAGGGCGGTATCGCCCTATTCGCGCCGTTGTCCTGCCGAACGCGTGAAGGGTTGCGCTCTGACAGCTTCGCACTGTAAACAAGGCGAGTGATCGGGTGGTCCGGCGCTTGCATCGGTTGGATGGGACGGCGCTGCCGGCACAGGCGGGACTTTCTCCGAGCACACATGGGGCGATCGCTTAAATTCTGCCACCTGTCCACATTTTATCCGCCGTTCAGCTTCGGCGGAGACGCGATATTCCTTCATCGCTTGGTCAACGCACTGGCGCAGCGCGGACACGAAGTCGATGTCATCCATTGCGCGGATAGTTTTCACGCACTACACCCGGAGGCCCCAACCAAAGAGTTCTCCAACCCTGCCAATGTCACGGTTCATACTCTCAAGAGCCGCTGGGGAGTGCTCTCGCCGCTGATTGCCCAGCAAACCGGCCGCACATGGCCCAAGACCAACGAGATCCGAAAGTTGCTGTCGCGTAAGAAATTCGATGTCCTTCACTATCACAACATCTCACTGCTGGGGCCCGAAGTGCTTTGCCTTGAGCCGGATCATCGGGACTTTCTCAAAGTTTATACGATGCATGAGCATTGGCTGGTATGCCCCATGCACACGCTTTGGAAAAACAACGAGCGACTTTGCGAGAAGCCGCAGTGTTTCCGCTGCACCCTGAAGTTCCACCGTCCTCCGCAGTGGTGGCGATACACGAAGCTGCTCAGCAACTGCTCCGCCTCTGTGGACGCGTTCTTCTCACCCAGCCGCTTCACTCGGGACATGCACCACGAGCGCGGATTCGCTGGGCCGATCGAGCATCTTCCCCACTTTGTGCCGTCAAGCAATGATCCGCCGCACGGCTTCGACATGCCGCCTCACTCCCGGCCATATTTTCTTTTCGTTGGACGCTTGGAAAAGATTAAGGGATTGCAAACGCTCATTCCGCTCTTCCGCGCCTACCCGCATGCGGATTTGCTTGTGGCTGGAACCGGTGAATACGAAGCTGAGCTCAAGCGCCAGGCGGGAGGTCTTGAAAACATCGTCTTTCTGGGCCCGCAGCAACAAGGGGAGTTGCGGCGGTACTACCGGCACGCGATCGCCGTGGTCGTCCCGTCGCTCTGCTACGAGGTATTCGGAATGATCGTCGTTGAGGCGCACCGGGAACAGACACCGGTGATTGTCCACAACCTGGGCGGGTTGCCGGAATTAGTGGAACAGAGCCAAGGTGGCTTTGCATATCGAACAGCAGATGATTTGTTGGACGCCATGGAACGATTGCGGACTGACGGCAAACTTCGCCGGACCATGGGAGAGAATGGGTATAGAAAGTACCTTGAGCGGTGGAGCGAAGATGTTCACTTGGATGCTTACCTGCAGATGTTGGAGCGTGCAGCGGAGAGGAAATTTGGCCGCGTGCCGTGGGGACAGCTCGATCGGCCAAGCTCACCGCCCAGCGCTGCGCACGGCAATGAGCCGACCTAGATCGGAAAGCTGCGCTCTGTCGAGCAGCTGCATGGCCTGCTTGCACGCTGCATCAGCGGTCCAGAGGATGTCGGCCAGCGGCAGTCCCGTCGCATAAAAATTTATGGGTGCAGCAGAAAAGCCTCTTATCCTCACCTACCACTCGGTCAGCATGGGGCGGCCGCCGCTTGCCATTTCTCCTTCGCTTTTCGCCGAGCAAATGGAATGGCTGAGTCAAAACGCCCGGGTCGTTCCACTAGGAGCGATCACAGATCCACTCAAACATCATCAGCCTCTGCCGGCTCAAACCGTGGTTCTGACCTTCGACGATGGCTATCGGGACTTTTATACAGACGCCGCACCGCATTTGCGACGCCACGGATTCCCCGCAACTGTATTCCTTCCCACCGCATATTGCGGGCAAACCAACTCCTGGTCCGGGCAGCCCAGTTGGGTGGAAGAGCAATCGCTGCTCACCTGGCAGCAAATCAAGGAACTTGCAGAGCAAGGTGTCCACTTCGGCCCGCATACTGTTACGCATCGAGAACTGACTTCCCTGTCTGTCCAGGACGCCCAGCAGGAGATTGTCGAAAGCAAGCGAGAGGTTGAAGCAAAGACCGGCCAGGCGGCTGAATTCTTTTGTTATCCCTACGGTCGTTGGAACCTGACGGTTAGAGACCTTGTCGCCGGACGCTTCTCAGGCGCCTGCTCGACGGGGGCCGCCGCCGTGGGGCCCGATGCCGACCCTTTCGCGCTGCCGCGGGTGGACGCACACTATCTTCGGACGCCCGTCTGCTTCCGTAGTCTGTTCACACGACGATTGTTAGGCTACTTGGGATTGCGCCGCAATCTGCGACGCCTTCGCAACCAGCCCGAAGGGATGTATTCCAAGTTGTAGGTGCCCCCAAGCAAGGGTGGCTGGTTTTTGTGATCCCGAGGCGGATTTCCCAAGCCAATGCCTTCGGTTGCCAAAGACAGACATTCTCGCAGGCGCTGTCGGGCCGCCGGGGCACTGAATTAGGGTAGAGAACTCCCCTCCCATGGGGGTTCGACGCAAATCCGTGGGCGCCCCAATCGGGGTCAAGGACCGAACAGCGGCTTCCCGGCCATCTCCGGGGTCCGCACCAGCTGGGACCCACAAATACCCAAAGTCCTACAATAAAATATTTATTATCATATATATGCGGTCCTCTGGCCAAGTAGCTTGCTTTGAGAAAACACTCCCTAACGGCTTTTGATCGCCCCCCCCATGGGCTAGCCCCCATCTGACTAGTACTTTTTTGGTACTTTGCTCCCACTCGAAATGGTCCTCTGTACCATGTGCCCTCTTCCTGCCGCGCCACACAATCGTCTTGCTTGAAACTGACGCTTTCCGAAAGGGCAACGTGCCTACCAACCATCGCGCAGACAAAGTGATCATCATCGGAGCCGGTCCCGCCGGTTTGACGGCTGCTTATGCCCTGTCAAAACGCGGTGTGGCCGCAACCGTTCTGGAGGGAGATCGAATCGTGGGCGGAATAGCCCGCACGGTGAATTACAAGGGTTTTCTGTTCGACATTGGTGGGCACCGCTTTTTCACCAAATGGGATGAAGTCAATCAAATTTGGGACGAGATCCTAGGTAGCAAGTTTCTCGAGCGCCCTCGCTTGTCCCGAATTTATTATCGCAAGAAGTTCTTTTATTATCCGCTGCAAGCCAGGAACGCATTGTTCGGATTGGGAATCTTCGAGAGCGTTCGCATCCTAGCCAGCTATGCTTGGTCCAAGCTGTTCCCTCATTCGAGCGAAGAGAATCTCGAACAGTGGGTTTCCAACCGCTTCGGGCGTCGTTTATATGAGGTCTTCTTTAAGACCTATACCGAGAAGGTCTGGGGTGTACCTTGCACGACCATTCGCGCTGAGTGGGCGGCACAGAGAATTCGAGGACTCTCACTGACGACGGCAATCCGAAGTGCCTTGTGCAAGACAAACACTCAGATCGTGAAGACTTTGATTGACCGGTTTCGTTATCCCGAGCGTGGGCCTGGACAAATGTGGGAGATGCTGACCGATCATCTCCTTGATCGAGGCTACCCCGTGCTACTCGAGCATCCCGTAGTCCGGATCTGCCGCAATGAGGAGTGCGTCACCAGCGTGGTGACAGGTGGTCCCCGAGGCGAGCAACGTCACGAAGGCACTCATTTCATCAGCTCGATGCCGATTCGAGATCTCGTCAACGCGCTCTCTCCCCCCGCTCCCGAAGAGGTCCGCCGAGCGGCGAACCGATTGCGGTACCGTGATTTTCTGATCGTGAGCCTGATTGTGAATCGCAAAGAGGTCATGCCGGACAACTGGCTCTACATCCATGAGCCGCAAGTGCGCGTGGGCCGGATTCAGAACTTCAAGAACTGGTCTCCCGCGATGGTCCCCGATCCTAACAAGACCTGTCTCGGGATGGAGTATTTCGTCTTCGAGAATGACGATCTGTGGTCTAGCTCCGATGAACAGCTGATCGAGCTCGCCAAACGCGAACTCGCCAACCTTGGCCTCGCACGCGAGGACGAGATCGAAGATGGCGCCGTCGTGCGCATGCCAAAGGCTTACCCGATGTATGATGACACCTGGTCTGAGCAGGTCGAAACCATTCGCGGCTATCTTGCAGAGAACCTGCCGAATTTGCAGTTGGTCGGACGGAACGGAATGCATAAATACAATAATCAAGACCATTCGATGATGACTGCAATTTGCGCAGCCGAAAATATCTGCGGCGAAAACTATGATCTCTGGGCGATCAATACCGAACCCGATTATCACGAACACAAGCGGCCCGAACTCGCAGGTGCCTCGTGGCGTCCCGCCTACGCGGAGCCACTGCGCGTCAAACAGCCTGCCTAAGCCGCTCGAGCCAGGGCGATCGGCTGACTAGAATCGGGATTCACATTTGATCCAGGCGCAGGACCTCCCTGCCGGGCTGAGCCCCCGGGTTGACTTTCCTTCGACGCCCGGGCGCGCACCAATACGAATCGATACACGACCCTTCTGGGATGGCTGCGAGGTAAGAATTGTTTCGGTTAGACGACCTCAGCCGAAGGGTATTTCCATGCCCAATTGGAAATCCCGGCGGGATTCTTCGGTGGCCTCTAGGCTGTTCACAGACGCATTGTCAATGCCCTCTCCAACGCGTGATAATGATGGCCATGACCTGGACCACTGAATTTGCCAAAGTACCGTTTGCCCGGATACCTGAATTCGAACAAAATCTCGACCGCCTGGCCGAAGTCGCAATCCGCGCCGGGCTGGGGCTTGCGCCTGGACAAGAGCTGGTGCTGACCGCCCCGCTCGATGCCATCGCCTTGGCGCGACGCATCACCGAGCACGCCTATAGAGCGGGGGCCTCCCTGGTCACGGTGCTATTTACCGACGAGGAATCGGCGCTGCTTCGCTTCCGCTGCGGTTCCGACGCTAGCTTCGACGCCGCCCCATCGTGGCTCTATGAAGGTATGGCCCAGGCATTCCGAAGCGGCGCGGCGCGGCTGGCGATCACCGGCAACGATCCTTCCTTGCTCTCCCAGCAGGATCCTGAGAAGGTGAGCCGGGTGAACCGCGCAACATCGAAAGCATACCGCCCGGCACTCGAACTCATTGCGCGCCACCAGATCAACTGGACCATCCTAGCCTGTGCCACACCTGCGTGGGCCCGGGCGGTATTCCCCGATCTGCCGCAGGAGGAAGCGCTGGCCCGGCTTTGGGGTGCCATCTTCGCCGCGTCGCGTGCGGACCAGACCGATCCAGTAGCCGCGTGGAAACAACACGACGCGAGCCTGCACTCCCGCGCCGCCCGGCTCAATGAGAAGCGCTATGCGGCGCTGCACTTCCGCGGACCCGGTACTGATCTCCGCGTCGGCCTAGCCGAGGGCCACCTATGGCTCGGCGGAGGCACCACGGCCCGCAACGGCCTCTACTGCATTCCCAACATGCCCACCGAGGAAGTTTTCACCACGCCGCACAAAGATCGCGTGGAGGGAAAGGTAACCAGTACCAAGCCCCTGTCCTACCAGGGCACTATGATCGAGGAAATCTCCGTGCGGTTTGAAGCCGGCCAAATTGTGGAAGCCCACGCCGCGCGAGGCAGCCAAGTGCTGCAGCGGATGATCGAGACAGACGAAGGAGCGCGGCGGCTGGGCGAGGTGTCCCTGGTGCCCCACTCATCGCCCATTGCGGCGAGCGGATTGCTCTTCATGAACACGCTTTTCGACGAGAATGCCGCCTGCCACATTGCCCTGGGACAGGCCTACAGCACATGCTTGAAGGATGCCGACAGCCTCACGGAGGAGCAACTGTCGTCACGCGGAGCAAACAGGAGTCTGATTCACGTCGACTGGATGATCGGATCAGATCGCATCGACGTGGACGGTATCAGCGCTACGGGAGAACCAGAGCCCGTGATGCGCGCTGGAGAGTGGGTGTAGCGTTCGCCCGGCGCCTGTTCTGTTTGCCCGATGAGCGCGGAAAGCGCACTTAGGTGCCGGGGACGCGCAAACGCTCGGCGCGTTCCTGCAATTCCTGCACCCACGAATCTGCCAGCCTCGGCACACGAGCCAACTCGAGTGTGAGCGGTAAGTCGTTCTTGCGGTGGTTCAGGATTTCATTGGCGCGGGCAATCGACCACACGGGGTTGGGGCGCTCGATCAGCACAACCGGCATGTGCGCCTCGATCCAACCTTCTTCCAGAACCCGGAGATACCAGCCGCTACGCCCGTTGCGGACAACCAAGGCGGTCAACGCGTGCATCCGCCAGCGCCTGGCGAGCTTCCAGCAGGGTTGCCGCGGCTGGCTCGCCTCGAAGGTGACCCGTCCCATGCGGAAGATATCGCCAATGCACACCGATTCTTCGCTCAGCCCGGCGATCGTAAGGTTCTCGCCAAACGCGCCGTTCGGCATATCGGAGATGCACAACTCTTCGCGCCATTTCGGATAGTGGTCGGCGCTATAGGCCAGGACCGCCTTATCGATACCCCCGTGATTGTCGCGATCTGCCTGGCCGTCGCCGACAAGGTTGGTCGCCCCTACGAAAATAGGGCCCTCGACGGGGGTCTTGAAAAAGCCGGTTGTCCACGGCTGGTCGTGGGCATCGACCGCACCCTCCACGCCGTAGCTCCGTGGCGCACCGATTTGAATGGACTGCAGAAGGCCGCAAGCAACGGTCGAGCCAAGCATCAGAGAAAGGTCAGTGTATCACCAATAGGAATCGTTCCGCCTCTGAAGCGACGGCGAGCGTAGGAGACCGCCCCGGACTTGGTTGTGCTGCGCGGCGGTCTTGAGAATCCCAGGATTGGTGGGCAGATCCCCCTGGGCCAGCGTCGTCGTGGCGCAGCGCGGACAGCCACTCCATGATGTTCTACGGTCTCCAAAATCCTTCATGCACTTTACCTGCCTCTTCTTCCAACAGAGGCCCTGCGACGGCAATCTGCTTCTGCCCGTGCGCGAAGACCTCGCGGCAGGGCAGCTCGAGCGTGGGGTTTTCCGTGTGGCTGCCGGTGTAACGCAAAAGGCCGGTCTCGGCCAATGCGAATACCACCCGGCCAACTCCGGTCCAGTAGATAGCGCCGGCACACATGGCACAGGGTTCCGTGCTGGTGTACAGAGTGCATTTGGCAAGTTCCACTTCGGGCAACAGCCGAGCCGCCTCGCTACAGGCCACCATCTCGGCATGCTGGGTCGGATCGCCCTTGGGCCGTACGGCATTGTTGCGCGCGGCAACGATCGTTTCGCCCCGCTCGTTGACGATGAGCGCTCCAAACGGATGGCGCCCATCACGGCGAGCGTCGCGCGCCAACTCGATCGCGCGTCGCAAGAAAATCAGATCTTGTTCGGTGACGTCTTCTGGTAGCATGCCGTTCACCTCTCCGATTTGGCGGAAAAGAAAAGGTTGAGAAGTACCGCACTTGCGGCGGCCAGAAAGATTCCGCTATTCAAGAAGAGCCGCGCGGCATCGGGAGCGTGCGCAAACAGTGTGGGTGTGGCGATGGGCAGCACGCCTAGGCTTATAGAGACGGCGACCACGAGGGCATTGTTGGTCCCCCGATAGGACACCCTGGTCAGCTCTTCCATACCGGCCATGGCGGTCATGCCGAACATCACAATCGACGCCCCGCCTAGAACGGGCCGCGGAATGGCGGCGATCACGGCGGCCAGTTTGGGCAGAAACCCGAGCAACACCAGCAACCCGCCTCCCACCGCTACGGCATAGCGGCTCTTCACCTTGGAGAGCGAGAGCAACCCGGTATTTTGCGAATACACGTTGTAGGGAAAGCTGTTGAATACTCCGCCCAGCATCGTCGACAGGCCATCTGCCCGGAAGGCCGCAGTCAGCGTCGCCTGTCCAATCTTGCGGCCGGTAATCTCGCCGATCGCCAGGCAATTGCCGGTCGTCTCTGTCATCACCACCAGCATCGCCACACACATCACCAGCGTCGGCCATCCTGCAAAGCGCGGCCATCCAAATAGCAGCGGCCGCGCCATAGCAAACCAGGGAGTCACACCGACCTGGGTAAACCTAGCCTGTCCGGAGAACACGGCGACCGCCGTGCCCACCACGAGCCCCAGCAAAACGCTCAGATTCGCGATCAACCCACGGCCAAACCGCTGGATGGCCACGATCAGCACAATCGTGAGCATCCCCAGCGCGAGATGACCGAAACTCCCGAAATCGGCCGCAGAGCTGTCGCCACCCCCCAGCCATCCGCCGGCCACCGGCAGCAGCGATAAACCGATCACCGTAATCACGCAGCCGATTACCACCGGAGGGAAAAAGCGCAACATGCGGCTGTAGAAGGGGCCCACCAGGATCGTGAAGAGGCCGCAACAAATGATGGCCCCGTACATGGTCGCAATGCCGTACTGCCCGCCAATCAAAATCATCGGCGCAACGCAGATAAACGAGCAGCCCTGAATCAGCGGGAGGCGCGCCCCGAACTTCCACCAGCCCAGGGTCTGCAAGAGGGTTGCCAGTCCAGAGGTAAACAGATCGGCGCTGATCAGCGCGATCACCTGCCCAGGAGTCAACCGTAACGCGCTGCCTAAAATAAGCGGGACCGCCACCGTGCCGGCGTACATCACCAGCACATGCTGCAGCCCGAAGCAAAGCAGCCGGGGCCATCGCTCGAACTCATCGATCGAGTCCATCACAACCTTCACTCCGCCGGCGGTAGGACAGCGTGGCGCAGCAACCGACCAGAAGCATCCAAATCGTCGTTTGGGTCGGCGGCTGTCACGGTGGGTCCATCCTAGCGTGAAAGCGACGATCGATCCATTTCCCAGTGTGCCTTGCGCCGCCTCTGCCTACCGCGGCGCCCCCTGCCCCCCCGCGCGAAGAAGCGACGGTTAGAACAGCACGCTCAGTGACATTTGAATCTGCCGCGAGCTGCCAATCGTTTTCACGTCCTGCCCGAGACCGGTGGGACAGAAATAAAAACCGTTCGCCGGGCTCGATCCACTGCAGCCGGAAGCCAGAGTCGGCGTGGTGTTGGTCCCGTAGGGAGGTTGGGCCACCGGAAAGGGACTAAAGGCCAGATTTTGGTCGATATTATCGATCGGAATGTCAAAGCTCGGATGGTTGGTCAGGTTGAAAACATCGAAGCTGTATCGTAGCGTCACCCGCTCGGTGATTTGGGTCGCCTTCACGATCGAAATGTCGGCGCGCTTCTGCCAGGACTGGCGGAAGATATTGCGCTCTCCTCCGTCGGCCAGGAAATTGGTTTCAAAGGTGTCTCCAGGCGGAATCGCTGAACACGGAAACGGCCCATCCACCTTGGCAGCATTGGCCTGATTGCAAGGAAGAAGTTGCGGTACCGTAAAGCAGGAAGACTTCAAGGCTGGGAAATCGAAATTGTTGCCGATCGCGCCGGTGATGGCGTTCTGGGGAGTACAGCCGGGGGCCAGCGGAGCGATGGGCGCTATAGGGCTGACCGCTCTGCAGCGTGATGAGACCTTGGACGCTCCAGCCATCCACAAACTTGCCTTCTGCAGAGGATGCCGAGACAAATTTGGGAAGTTCGTAGTGGTAGTCAATATTGAAAACGTGCGTACGGTCGAAGTCCGATGGTCCGTAGCTGCCGCGCAAATCATCCGGATTGCTGCCGTTGTAGTAGAGGCCCAACGCGCTTTGCTCATCGAGTGATCGCGAATACGTATAGGAAAGGCCGGCAGATAGTCCGTGGCTGAGGTGTTTCTCAACGTGGGCTTGCAAAGCGTTATAGGCCGAAATTCCCGCAGCGGTATACTCTTCCGAGCCGCCGGAGTATCCCAGGTAGGGCGCGCGCTCATCGACGTTGCCGCCATCGGTATTAAATTGCATCGGCTGTCCGTTGGGCAAACTCAGAGTGCAACCCAGATACCCGCAGGTTGAGTCGGTCTGCACCGTATAGCCATATGTGTAGTACTGCGCATGGGGAGAAGCCGACGGGTTCGCGCAGACCGCAGCCGGACCGCACAGTGGATTGGTGGGGGTAGCGATCCTCGCCTGGTTAAATGGGATGGGAATGATCTCATGCCTGCCGAGAGCATTCACTGCACCGATATCGATGGCAAGATCGTTGCGGGGCTGCCATTGAATGTCGAGGGTCGCGTTCATGGTATAGGGGAGCTTGTTGTTCCGCGCGTAGGCCGCCAAATAAAACGGGATATCTCCGTCCTCCAGGCCGGCGGCATTGGGCAGCGCTGCAACACCGGTACTGGGATCGGTGATCGCAATGGCCGTCGGATTTCCGTTGGGCGGAGCCGAAAGGGTTGCTCCCCAGGGATTCGACAGTGTCGTGCTGCAGGTTTCAAAGGTGCCGGGAAACGCGGTCGGACAGAACTGCCCATTCACAAAAGGCAATTGCTGATTGATACCGAAGGGACCGCCCGGCGCAATGCTCTGGGCGTCCGGCAAGGAAAGATAGGAATAGAGTTCGCCACGGTCGTAATACATTCCCCAGCCCGCACGCACCACGATCTTGTTGTTGAATTTCTTCGGACTCCAGGCCAGGCCGATCCGCGGCGCAAAACCCCATTGCCGCCCGGTCAGGGTCGAGTTGCTCACCCCTGGTGTGGCGTATTGACTGTTCCCGGCGACAATCAAGCCGGTCGAGGTGATCTGATCGGTTACCGAGTTATAGGCATACTTGCTCGGATCAAAATTGAGAAGCTTGCCGTTCTTCTCCGTCAAGCCGCCCTCCCAGTCAAAGCGTATACCCGCGGTGACCGATAGATTCGAGCGGAACTGAAACTTATCCTGGAGATATTCACCGGTTTCGTTGGCTCGCCAGTGGCGATTGGGATCCCCGGAGAGAATGATCGTTCCCGCGTACAAGTAATCGTCGATAAGCGTGCCCTGGAGAAACTGGTTGATGTCCTGTGTTTCGATCGTCCCTAGTTCGTTTCTTCGATCCCTCGTGTTGAGCTGCGTGTATTCGAAGCTTCCGCCAAAGGTTAAGGTGTGCCTGCCAAGACTCCAGATGGCATTCGCGGAGGGATTGAAACGGTTTTGGAACGAGCCCGTGAAGGCCGCCAAAGACAACGCGCCGGCGCCGATATTGAGCAAAGGCTGATAGGAAGGCAGCAGGGTGCCCGGCCAGGTGATGGTGATGCCGGGGAACAGGTTTGAACCGAACGTGTTGATGGTGCAATCGGGGGCGTCAAAGCCGGTCATGGCCTGGCAGGCCGAGCCAAACTGCGCCGGCGTAAAGGGCTGGCCAACGGTGCTGTAGGCCTTTTCGCGAATAAACCCGAAGGTCTCGGTGATGCTCAGATTGGGCCGCACGACCTGCGTGTGGCTGAGCGATACGACTTGGCTGCCCGCGTCGAGGTGCTGCGGAAAGCCCGCGACAGACGAGTAAGCAAACGGAGCTGTCGTCGGGTCATGTTGATAGTAGTACTTCGCCGAGAACGAGTGGGTCGAACTCGGGTTCCAGTCCAGGTTGGCAACCGCCTGATCGGCTATGAAGTACGCCGTGCCGGGGACCTCCGCATCCTCGGGAAACGCTTCAATCAGCGCCGGATTGGTGGTATTGAGCGCGACGGCGTTGGGATTGGCAGACGGAATCAGATACTGGCCGTTCGGTAGCTTGTAATTGAAAAAAGTATACGCGATGGGATTGATGTCGCCGGCCGCAAGACCTACGGCCGGATTAATCGGCCCATCCGCCAAGCCAAGGGCGCTCGAAAGATTGTTGTTATTTCCAACTGCCGCGAGCGCCGCAGCCGAACGATTGTTGGTAAGTCCGGGCGGGACGGTAGGCCTGGAGATCCCAATTTCGGCATCCGAGGCGTGGGTGTGCTGATAGCTCCCGTAGAAGAAGAGCTTATTTTTTATGATCGGTGCGCCCATCGCACCGCCCGCAGTATAGCGGTGCAAACCAGGATTCTTCTCGTTGGCGGGAATATTCGGATCGTCGTTGAAGAAATAGGGAGCTGCGTTGAGCCAGTTGGTTCCGCGATGGACATACGCCTGCCCATGAATATCGTTGGTGCCCGACGCGGTGCTCATGTCGATGTGCGCGCCGCTCGTGGAACCTTGCTGGGCGTCGTACATGGAGGTATTCACACGAACTTCCTGAATGGTCTCGGGAGCCGGGGAAGGGATCGATTCGCCGATCGCAAGATAGACCGATGCGCTACTCTGGACGGGAAGAGCGCTCAAAGAGGAAGAGGTACTGACGCCGGTTTCGTTCACGACTCTCGACGACGCCACTTGGCTCGTGGTCTTGCCATTGAAGAGGTTTTTGGCATCCACACCATTCAACAGGAAGGTATTGCTGGTGTCGCGCTGGCCGTTGGCCCATACAGGCTGGTTGCCTAAGCCGGCGTTGGCTCCGGTCCCGGCGGGTAGCTCTTCATTGACGCCAGGCGAGAGCAGCGCCAACCCGGTAAAGGAGCCGGTCGGCAGGGGCACGGCATCAATTTCCACCTTATCCATCACGTACCCGTTTGTCGTGTCGACGGCGTTGACGAGCGGCGTTTCCTCGACGGTGATCGTCTGCCCGACTTCTCCAATCTTCAAAGTGGCGTTGACCGTAGCGGTGCGGTTGGCCTGGACCTGAATCGAGGGGATGTTCAGTGTTTGAAAGCCTGCGTGAGTCACCGTGATCGTATAGCTGCCGATGGGCAGGTTGACGAAATCGTAGCTGCCGGTTTCAGTTGTCTCAAGGCTGCGCGTGAGTTTGGTCTGGTCGCCCACGATCGTGATCGTAGCTGCCGGAATGACGGCGCCCGAATCATCGCTCACCGTACCGGTTATCCCGCCCAACGTCTGTTGGGCGCACGCCTGAGATAAGCAACCAAGGAACACACAGAACAATACCGCTGCGTAGAAGGAGCTCATTTTTCTCACCATCGTTTCGGTCTCCTGAAGGAACACTTGAGGGCGAAAACCGAGGGCTGTTACGGCCCCGTTGAAAAAGGCCCATCGATACGAATGGTTTGAACTCAGGCTACGCGAGGGCCCAGGGAAGTAGAAACTCAATGTTTTGATGGCGCGGATTGATTCTTTCGATTTGCCGTGGGGGGGGCAAAAGCCACAAGATGACGGTTTCGCCCCTACACCGCTGAGCTGGCGCAAGTTAGAGGACGCTCAAGGCAGTTCACTACAGGGTATATGGCTATCGAAAAGCGCAGCCCGCGGGTCATTACGGCAGCGGCCGCGAACGAGTCCAAGGCCGGCGGCTACGGCTTACGCAACGAGACTCTTTCGCCCATGGAGACCTTGGCACAATCGATTTCCGGCATGTGTCCAACCCTCACCCCGTTCGTCACGGTGCCCTTGGTGTTTACGCTCGCCGGAAATAGCACGTGGCTCGCCTACATTCTGGCCACCGGCGGGATACTTCTGGTTGCCTGGTGCATCGGCCGTTTTGCACGCTACTCCTCATCGCCGGGGTCTCTCTACTCCTACGCTGCCATGATCCTTCCGCCGTGGCTTTCGGCCACCGCGGCCTGGAGTCTTCTGTTGGCTTATGTCGCAGGGAGTGCGAGCAACATAGGCGGTTTCTATTATTTCGCAAACGTGATGCTCAACAACGTCACCGGCCACGGCCTTCCGGTCTTGTTGTTAGCCGCGCTGATCGCCGCCCCTCCCGTGTGGACCGCCTGGCGCGACGTAAAGATCTCGGCGCGCGTGATGCTTGTAATCGAAGCTGTTTCGGTCACTCTGGTTGTGGTTGTGTTGGCGCTGGTGCTATTCCGCCAGGGCCTTCATGTCGACCCCCATCAGCTTCATCTTCGCGGCGTGACGGCCGGCGGCTTCCGGCAAGGGCTGGTGCTCGCGATATATAGCTTTGTGGGCTTCGAGGCCGCGACTGCACTGGGCACCGAAGCGCGCAATCCGTTGAAAGCCATTCCCCGCGCGGTCATCCTTACCGCTGTGCTGGGCGGGGTGTTTTTCACCATCTGCGCTTACACGGAAGTTCTCGGGCTGGGCATGAGCGGAAAGGACCTCGGAACCAACGCCGTTCCCATGCATGTGCTCGCAGAGGTCGGTCGAGTGCCTGTACTGGGATTGCTGATCGATATCGGAGCGCTCGTGAGCTTGTTCGCGGGGATTCTGGCCGGCATCACGGCCGCGGCCCGCGTCTTGTTGATGATGTCGCACAATGGACTCACGCACGGCTCCCTCCGCGCCACACACTCCCAAAACGAAACGCCCACCGGCGCCACACTGGTCACGGGTCTCGCGGCGTTTCTTCCAGCTGCCATCCTGGCCGCAAAAGGCAACAGCGGACTCGATGTCTATGGTTGGCTGGGGATGCTCGCAGTCTATGGCTTCGTCGTCAGCTACGGGCTGGTGTGCTTTGCCCTTCCGGGTTACCTGCGCGATCACCACGGCGTAACGAACATCGCGACCAAGACAATTCCTTGGATCGCCTTTATCGCCATCCTCTACGCTCTGGTCGCCAATCTCTATCCCGTACCCGAAGGCGTATACGGAAAGCTGCCCTTCGTTTACCTGGCCTACCTAGCTGTCGTTCTGTTGCTATTTGTGTTCCGCGCGCGCCCGAAAACCCCCGTGCAGGAGGAAACGTAGGCCACTCCATAGCCGTCTCATCGCCTCGGTCCCCTTGTTCGCGCTATTCTCAGACAACACGCGTCGCAAATACAGCGGGAAGGATATTGTCCTGAAAGGAGCTTTTATGAAGGCTTTCATCACGAAAGATACTCCGGTTACCGACGAGGTTTTAAACACGATCGCCCATCTTCCCACCCGGAGCCTTCCCCAGATCGTCGAAGACGAATTCTTCAAGAAGCTGACCGACAGAGACTTCATGCGCATCGGCGTCCTGCTGGCAAAGAAGGGATACGAGGAGGGCGGCTGTCCCATTGGCGGCGTGATCGTCGGAAACGACACGCGACAGATCGTGGGCAAAGGGCACAACACTTTGGTACAGGAAAACCATCCCTACAACCATGGCGAGACGTCGGCCGCACGGGACGCGGGCCGCGTCGATTTCAGCCAGACCACGATCTTTTCGACACTCAGTCCCTGCGACATCTGTGCGGCGCTCATCTATCGGCGTCAATTCAATCGGCTGGTGGTCGGTGATGTCACCAATTTCTCGGGCACCGAGGACATGATTCGCCGGAAGGGCGTGCAGGTGGATATTTTGGAGGACCCTGAGGGCATCGCGCTGTTCGCCAAATACCTGAAGGAAAAGCCGGACCAGCATCTGGAAGATGCATACGGCCTGGCGGCAGTGCGCAAAGCGGCTGTCTCCAAAACCTAGTGATGCGGGCGCGGCAATCGTTTTTGCAGCCTGCCCGCCTCTTGCTTTTCTTACCTGTTGCGGGAAAATGAGGTGCGACCCGCCCCGGGGCGCTGGCGGCTGAGGGCCCGGAAGGAGCGTTCATGAAAGCCTTGATTACCAGGGATACTCCGGTTACCGAGGAGGTTTTGAATACCATCGCTCATCTCCCCACCAAGAGTCTCTCCCAAATCGTCGAAGGCGCATTCTTCAAGAAGCTGACCGACAAAGACTTCATGCGCATCGGCGTCCTGCTGGCAAAAAAAGGATACGAAGAAGGCGGGTCTCCCATTGGCGGCGTAATCATCAGCAATGAAACGCGGCAGATCCTGGGAAAAGGTCACAACACTCTGGTCCAGGAGAACCACCCCTACAACCATGGCGAGACGTCGGCCGCGAGGGATGCTGGCCGTCTGGATTTCAGCCAGACCACGATGTTTACGACACTGAGTCCTTGTAACATCTGTGCGGCGCTGATCTATACGCTTCAATTTCAGCGCTTGGTCGTGGGCGACGTCACCAATGGTTCCGGCAACGAGCAGATGCTTCGTCAAAACGGGGTCCAGGTCGATATTCTGGAAGACCCTGAAGGCGTTGCACTCTATGCGAAACACCGGAAACAGAAACCGAACCAAGATCTGGAAGATTGGAGAGGTCTGGCTGAGGTACGCAAAGTGGCGGCGAAAACCCAGTAGGTGGACAACTTCCTCGCGCCACCCAAAGCGCGCGGGATCCCGGCTCGCGCAATTCAAGGGTGGGGAGCGCGGTCTTGCCCCAAACCGGCGCGCAAAGGCCTGCTCACAGCCTCCATAATCCAGGCTGGGGTGAAAGGCCCCGACCCGTCCACCGCGACGTCGTAATCGCGCAGGGCATCGGCCACCGCATTCGCCACTGCGGCATGCGCTCCGATCGACCCACCCTCTCCGACACCGCGCATCCCAAATGGATTGAAACTGGTGGGTGTTTCCATGTGCCAAAGTCGGAAGTCGGCAGGAACGTCGGAGGCAGCGGGCAAAACATAGTCCATCATGGCCCCGGTTTGGAGATCGCCCTGGGAACCATAGACCAGCCGTTCGCGTAACACTGCGCCAATACCCTGGACCACCCCGCCTACGATTTGGCCTTCCACAAGGAGAGGATTGACGACCTTACCGCAATCATGCGCGACGG
This sequence comes from Candidatus Acidiferrales bacterium, assembly GCA_050015335.1. GTDB lineage: Bacteria > Acidobacteriota > Terriglobia > Acidiferrales > UBA7541 > Palsa-295. The sequence continues at coordinate 63,068 of JBEKBP010000046.1, forward strand.
TGTAGCGCGGAATCTCGAGCCGCCCGGTTTCTGGATCGATCTCCACTACGGCGATATGTGTCGCGTACGCGTAGGACGGCTTCGGGACTTCCAGCCGATACCTGGCTTCGATTTTCTGCGGCTCTTGTTCCCCCCGGAGCAACGCCAATCGGGCAGGAATCTCTGCAAGTGGAATGAACTCTTCGGTGGGCTCAGGACCGATCACGCCCCCGCCTTCCCAGCGCAGCGCGGCGGCATCGCATGCCAGTTCGGCAGCAAAACAGTTCAGGATGTTGCTGACCAACTCACGCGCCGCCATTCGCCCGACGGCTCCGCCCACAGACGCTCCGCGGCTGGCGAATGTTCCCACCGCATCGGGAACTTCGTCGGTGTCGCCCTGGCGGATCGCAACCTGCTCCATGGCGATACCGAGTTCTTCTGCGACCAGCTGTCTTTGGGTCGTCTCCGACCCTTGACCGACCGGCATGATGGAGCTGAAAAGAAGAATCGTTCCGTCAGGCTGCAACGTGATTCGTGCAGTCTCATACGGTCCGACCGCCGTAATTTCAACGTACATCGAAATGCCCATACCCCGCAGCTTTCCCCGCGCGGCAGCTTCTTTTCGATCGCGCTCACAATTTGCATAGTCGGCAAGGCCCAATCCCGCTTCGAGACAACGCGGATAATCCGCTTCATCATAAATAATGTGATAGGCGTTGGCGAAACCGGTCCGACCGCGATCGAGAGGCAATTCGTTCGGATGGAGCAGATTGCGCCTCCGGATCTCCGCGCGGTCGATTCCCAGTTTGCGCGCGGCCTCATCGAGAAGTCTTTCCATCACCAGCGCAGCCTGTGGACCTCCTGCTCCGCGCAAGACGTTCAACGGCGTCTTATTGGTCACCACGGAGAACATCCGCGCGTCCAGGTTGGGGATGCGGTAGGGGCCGCGCACCATCGCGCCCATGGCCGTGATCGGCGTGTTGCCCACAAAACCGAATGCTGCCCCGATGTTGGCCCAACCCGAAAGGCGCAGCCCCCCAAATGTGCCGTCGCCCGCCACCACCGCCTCTGTGTCGACGGTTTCTTCGCGGGCATGCGTCGCGGAAGCAAAATGCTCGCCTCGGTCCTCCAGCCAGCGGACGGGCCGTTGCAGTTTCCGCGCGACCGCTGGCACCAATATCTCCTCGGGGTAGACCATCTCTTTGCAGCCGAACCCACCGCCAAGGCGCGGGGCGGTCACCCGGATCCGATCCAGGCCCATGCCCAGCGTACGCGCCAGAACGGTGCGCAGCATTTGTGGCAGCTGCGTGCAACTTTCTACATGCAACCGCTCACCGTTGTCGATGAGCTTGGCGGTGACCCCGCGTGTCTCCAGGGGAACCGCGGTCTGTCGATGGAATTCGAATCGCTTACGGATAACCAAATCGCCTTCGCGCGCAGCGAAAGCGGGGTTGCCGTCGACCTGCGTAACTTGATAGACGATATTGGTTCCCAATTCCGGATACAGCAAGGGTGCGCCGGGATTCATGGCGGCCATATGATCGGTGACCGGCGGGAGTGATTCGTACTCGATCTCCACCAGGGCGGCAGCATCTTCGGCCAGGTAGCGATTGGCCGCGACAACCAAAGCGACCGGTTGCCCCACGTAGCGAACCCGGTCCCGCGCAATGACCCGATGGCGCACGTCCAGCGTTCCGGGGATCATATCCACGCACGGGAGTACTTCGTCCACTAAATCCAAGTCATTGGCGGTCAGGATTGCAATCACACCCGGATTGGCCAGCGCACGGTCTGTGCAAATCTTGCGGACGATGGCATGCGGCTCCCTGGATCGGACGACGCAGATTTCGGCTGCATCTGGTGCGGGAATATCCACGAGGAATCCGCCTGTCCCCCGCAACAAGCACTCATCCTCGGCACGCAGCACAGCCTGGCCAACATAGCGACGGATTCGCGCCGGCTGTACCAGCATGGGCGTCTTTTCTGTCATTTCTCCCCGCTCGCAGGTTCCTCGGCTGCATTTCCCAGCGCCTGCCGGACGGCCGTCCAGATGTTTCGATAGCCCGTGCAACGACAGAGATGCCCGCTCAGATACGCCGCAACCTCATCGGAATCCGGAGAGATGGACCGGTGCATCATGCAATACACAGTCATCAACCATCCGGGCGTGCAGTATCCGCATTGCACCGCATGATTCTGCTGAAAGAGTTGCTGCACACGATTGAGTCCCTGGGCAGCGTTTATTCCTTCGAGAGTGAGAATATGGGCGCCCTCGGTTTGCACTGCGAGCAGAGTACAACAGCGGGCTGGCTCGCCGTCGATCACGACGGTACACGCGCCGCAAGCTCCTTCTCCGCAGGCAACCTTCAGAGCCGTTAAACCAAGATGGTCGCGCAAGAAGTCACTCAGCAGAAGACGGTCGGGTACTCGGGCGCGCACTTGCTTCCCATTCACGACGACACGAATTGCTGTCCGCGATTCGTCGGAATCAAGCCATGCCGCCTCTTGGAATTCCCGATCAGGCCCGCTCATTGGTTGCTCCTGGGTGCCTGGAACACCGGACTCGCGCATCCATCAAGGCACGGGCGACTGCCGCAACCGCCGCCTTCGATCTAAAAGCGCCCGTTGCGTGTAGATCGGTCCGCGCGGGCCAGGGGCGCTCCTCCGAAGCGATGCGGGCCGCCTCGTCGATCATAGAATCGTTTTCCACCGATTCTCCCAACAACGCCTTTTCCGCGCGTTCTGCGCGATACGGACTAGCCGTAAGCCCGCCGAGGGCAATCCTTACCGACCCGATACGACCGTTCTGGTCTAGCAGGAGCGTAGCGGCACAGCATACAAGCGCGAAGTGACCTGGACGCAATTGAACTTCGTAGAAACCCCAGCCTTCACCGACGGCGCGGCTTCGAAATGACGCCGACACGATCAAACTCTCCGCAGGCAACCGAGTGCCTGTTGCGGCGGCATAAACATCTTGGGCCGGCATCTGGTAGCGTTCGCCGCCACGCACGAGGATTTGGAACTGGGCGTCTAGAGCCAGAGACACGACCGGCACCTCTGCCCCCGCATTCGCCTGTGCGAGACACCCGACTACGGTTCCGCGGCTGCGGACTTGCGGCATGGCCACCCAACTGAGCGCTTCGGAGAGCAACGGAATGGAGTGTTGCACCAGCGGACTTCGTTCCATCTGAAATTGCCGACAGGCCGCGCCGATGGTGACTTCCCCTTCGGTCTGGGACAAGACTTCCAGCCCGGGGCATCGCATGATGTCGAGGACCACAGACGCTGAGGTGGTTCGTGCGCTGAGCGCGGGGATTAAGCTTTGGCCGCCCGCAAGAATTTTCGCCCTACCCTCCTCGGCACAGAGCAACTCGACTGCGTGAGCCGCCGTTTCCGCGCGGACATATCTAAACTTGGCCGGTTTCATCCTACAGCCCCGAGACCAGATGAGCGAGTGGTGGCCCTTGTTTAGAATCCATGGAAGGGTCACCGGGAATTAGATCTTACGCTATTTCCCCGTGAAACGGCGGGAACTAGTGCCGAGTTACCTCTCGCACCGAGCGCGAGAGGTTTGCTCATCGGCAGCCCTCCGCATCGGTATTTCCGACCCCATCACGGTCCTAGCCGCTATTTCTCACACCTTGGCAAAAAAGCGATGAAGTTTATTTAGGTCGGGAGCTGCGGGATTGTTTCGCGGGGGACGGTTAGGTAGCTGGCCCGTTTTTTGTTTTGAGGGAAGGTT
>JBEKBP010000047.1:0-33219 GCA_050015335.1 Candidatus Acidiferrales bacterium
TTGCGAACGCGATGCTCTCCCAGCTGAGCTAGCCGCCCACTCGATGCGACCTTCTGATTGTGCCCCAACCCTCGCATTCTATGCAACTTGCTCGCGCCCCTCATTGGGCCGCAAGTCGAGATGCTTACCGCTTTGATCATCGCGACGAGCGTTGCGGCTTACTTCGGATGGTCCAAACCCGCAGCGAACGGTAAGATCGTGCTCGCGGTCGTTCCCCGCGTACCGGCCAGTCTGCCGGGCTTTCACATTCCGCAGATCAAACTGGCATGGCTCGGGCAGCTCTCCGGCAGCGCATTGGCCATTGCAGCTTTGGTTTGATGGAAGCGCTTGCCATCGCTAAATCGATCGCCCATCAAACCCGGCAGCGGCTGGAATACAACCGACAGTGCTTCGCCGAGGGTATTGCTAATCTGACGGGAGGCTTCTTCCAGTCATTGGTGGGGTCGGGTTCGCTCACACGTTCGGCGATCAACTACCAGGCGGGAGCCGTCACCCGATTCTCCGGCGTATTTACGTCGGCCGCGGTCGCCGTTGTTGCTTCGCGTGAAGCGCGCACGCAATCCTGATGTCGTGTTTTTCGAGCGTCTCGAGCATTTCCTGCACGAGACTGCGGCGCATGGCATTACCGTACTGCTGGCCGGGGTTCGTCCCGATTTTGCAAAACGCTTGGGCCATCTCAAATTTGACGGATGGCTCCCCAAGGAGCACATCTTCTACGAAGAGGATGAAATCTATTCGGCCACATTGAGGGCCGTGCGTTACGCATATGCTCCGCTGGGGAAGACGGCAAAGTCCAGCGCGTCTTCCGAGCAGGAACTGACGTCTGCCAACAAGGAATTGTATTATCTAGTTTAAGTTGGAAGAGTCAGATGTCCGCCTGACGAAGTAGAGAAAGCAGTCTAACTGCTATATTGACGTGTTTTCTGAAATCCAGGCTTGATGCTGGCAGAGAAGCCGGCGCTGTAAGCAGGTTTGCTGTCGTTGGTGCAAGGCCTTGGTTCTAGCCAACGGCATATAAGGCGCGGTAGCCAAGTGGCAAGGCAAAGGTCTGCAAAACCTTCATCGGCGGTTCGATTCCGCCTCGCGCCTCCAAGACTTCTGGGCGATAATCGCGATAACGTTGACTCTTGCAGAAGCCATATTAGTTCGGTATGCTTCAAGCTCATGTTATTTCACTTGCAGAGCGTACTGCCGACCCGTAGTTGTTGTAGCCCCTGTATGGGTGGGGTGCGGGTGTCCTCTGGCACGTGGAGGCTAGGCCGAAAGATCTAAGAAAGATAATCCTAGCCGAATAGCTTTCTGACCCACCGCCAGAGTTTGATCTGGCAGGTGGGTTTTTCGTTTTTAAGACTCAAGAAGGAGGACCCCTGAAAGGTGGTGTCCCTGGTCGGGTCAACGTAGAGAATCCTGCAACGTTGAACCTGAACGCCTGGCCAACCACCGTTTTGATCAGGCGGGACGGACTTGTCAAGGGGATCTATGTGGGCTTTGCGAGTGCAGCGAGTGGTGAGTTTAACAATCAGCAGAAAGAGGAAATCGCAGCGAACGTGCAAGCGCTGCTTGCGGAGAGCCAACACGCTTCGCGTTGACATTCTGCCGCGCATCTCACGCGGCGGAATGCGGTCCGCGCAGAGAAGCGTCGGCCATTTCGGGACACCCCCCTGGCTCACCCCCCAGGATTCCTGGAGGCTGACGCTCTCAGCGCGTCTTTTGCCAAGAACACCTCAGTGCAGCATGAAAGAGTTGCCAAGATGAATTCGGTCCACCTAATTCATCCACTCTATTCACTCTCCGGGTTCATCGTCGGGCTCTTGGTGGGACTCACCGGTGTGGGCGGCGGGTCGTTGATGACTCCGCTGCTGGTAATTCTATTCGGCATCCGCGCAACCACCGCGGTCGGGACCGATTTGCTCTACGCGTGCATTACCAAGAGTGTTGGCACGGCGATACACGGATTCAGCGGAACTGTCGACTGGCGCATTGTCGGAAAACTCGCAGCCGGTAGTGTTCCTGCTACAGTGCTAACGCTTCTCATACTATCCCGCCACCAAGGACAGCTGGATGGCAGCAGCAATACCATTACTTCCGTGTTGGGCGTCGCGTTGATCTGCACCGCGATATCGATCGTCTTCCGAAAATGGATCTTGGACACCTTCGCCAGCGTCGCCGACAAACTTAACTCGAGAGGAAGAACGTTCTTCACAGTCCTGTCGGGCGTCGTGCTGGGGATATTGGTTTCGCTTTCCTCGGTTGGTGCAGGTGCCATCGGTGTTACGCTTCTGCTCATTCTCTACCCCAAAATACCCGCGGGGAAACTGGTCGGCTCAGACATAGCGCACGCGGTTCCCTTGACCTTGATTGCAGGTATCGGGCACTGGTTCCTTGGGTCAATCGATGGGCCGCTGTTGCTTTCACTCTTGATTGGTTCGGTGCCAGGGGTCATCGTCGGGAGTTATATTTCATCGCGGGTTCCCGATAAATTGCTTCGCCCCGTTCTCGCCGGAACCCTTGCGGTGGTGGGCGCAAAACTCTCTCTATAGCAAACAGGAAAGTCGGATTCCAATGACGGCGGCAAACAGGTCGGCAATCTTATCAGAGGTCCCCGGGTCGCACGTGCGCCTGGGCCAGCGACTACTCGAACGCATTGGCAACACGCCGCTCCTTAGAATGGAGCGGATCACCTCTTCATTCCCTAATGTCGAGATTTATGCCAAGGCGGAGTGGTTTAACCCAGGCGGATCAGTAAAGGATCGCGCCGCATACTCGATGATCAGCGAAGGCGAACGCCGAGGAGATTTACGGCCTGGGAAAGTGATTCTCGATGCGACCAGCGGCAACACGGGAATCGCCTATGCGATGATTGGAGCGGCCCTCGGCTATCGCGTTAAGCTCTGCCTTCCTACCAGTGCCTCGCCCGAGCGAAAGCACATCCTCGATGCGTATGGCGTTGAAATCGTTTACACGCCGGGCGATGAGGGGACCGACGGCGCGATTCGCCGCGTCCGCGAGATTTACAACGCTGATCGCGAGAGGTACTTTTACCCAGACCAATACGCGAATCCCGCGAACCCTGCGGCTCACTATAGCGGTACGGCGCCAGAAATCTGGCTGCAAACCGAAGGGCGCATCACTCATTTTCTTGCCGGTCTTGGAACAAGCGGTACTTTTGTGGGTACTTCTCGTCGATTGAAAGAACTAAATCCCCAGATCCGGTGTATCAGTATGCAGCCGGATTCGAGCTTTCACGGCCTCGAAGGTTTGAAACACATGGCCACCGCAATCGTTCCGCCGATTTACGATCCGGCTGTCGCGGATGAAGATGTCGCCGTGCAGACCGAAGACGGCCAGGTAATGACCCGGCGCCTGGCGCGAGAGGAAGGAATTCTCGCCGGCGTAAGCGCGGGCGCCGCGCTGTGGGCCTGCCTTGATCTGGCGCAGCGGATTCCTCGCGACAAACATGCGGTGATCGTTACAGTGTTTCCCGACTCGGGCGACAAGTATTTGAGTGACAAGTTCTGGAGCGAAGGATGAGCGGACCGGTGCTGAAAATCGGAAACGAACTGCTGCAGCGGATTCACGCGCATGGCGTGGAGACCTATCCTCACGAATGCTGCGGGGCACTGCTCGGAGGGGATGGCGACGGCTCGCGCGAGGTACTGGATCTGCTACCCCTGGCCAACCGGCGTAACGATTCACCGCGCAATCGCTTTGAAGTAACACCGGAAGACGTGCGGCTTGCCGAAAAGACGGCGAGCGAAAAGAAGATCGAGCTGATCGGATGGTACCATTCGCACCCCGACGCTCCGGCCCGGCCCAGCGAGTTCGACCGGGAGCATGCCTGGCCCTGGTACAGCTACATCATCGTCAGCGTCCAGAAGGGTGAGCCGCGCGACACAACATCATGGCGCCTTCGTGACGACCGCGCGGCCTACGAGTCGGAAGTGATTGAAATGGTTGTGCATTCCGCCAGCACTTAGCAGGTTTTAACGCCCGATGCATCCTGTCGAGTGATCGTAGTAATTTCTTGAGGAGAAAATCGAATGCCAGTTAAAGTCGTGATTCCAACGCCGCTGCGCGCCTATACCGGCAAACAGGAGAGCGTCCAATTACAGGCAGCCACAGTGGGAGAGGCGCTCTCCGCGCTGACCAGCCAGTTCGCGGACCTGAAGAAGCATCTCTTTAACGAAGTGGGACGCCTCCGGAGCTTCGTGAACGTCTATGTGAATGATGAAGACATCCGATATCTGCAGAGGGACCAGACGCCTGTTCGTGAAGACGATGTCGTGAGCATCGTGCCCTCAATTGCAGGCGGCGCAACTCGGCCCGCAACAGTTCCCGAGATCACTCCGCGCGAGTTGAAATCCCGGCTCGACCGAGGCGACGACATTTACATCCTCGACGTGCGCGAGCCGCACGAGTATCAAGTCTGTAATATCGGCGGACACTTGATCCCTCTTGGAGAACTTTCGAGCCGTGTGAACGAACTCGACCGGTCCCGCGAGATCGTGGCTCATTGCCGCGGTGGCAAGCGTTCTGCGGAAGCCTCTGAATTATTGCGTAAGGCGGGCTTTCGCAATATATGGAACCTCAAGGGCGGTATTCTCGCTTGGTCGCGGGAAGTAGACCCATCCCTACCAACGTAATGGTTTCGGATTGTCCCGAGAAACAAATGTTTTTAACTCCCGGAGCGGAGTTTGGGAAATTTCCTTTGTGGCACCGGCTGGGATTGACTGTAGGTGCGGGCGTGCAAATCGCGACGACTCAGTTTCACACCTACAACCACAAGTACATCTTTACCGTTCGGTTTCCGTTTTAATTGTGATCTGAACCGTTCAGACTGGGCGGTCCCCGATTAGAGCAAGCCCGGGGCGCGCCCTTGTTTAAGGTTCCATATCGCGGCAACAAGAGCGTCTATTTCTTCGCAGGTGTTGTAGAGCGCAAGCGATGCCCTCACGCTGGCCTCTAGCCCGAACCGTCGGAGGATTGGCTGCGCACAATGATGCCCTGAACGCACGGCAATGCCCTCGCGGTTGAGCGCTGCACCTAGGTCTTCGGTTCGGAAGCCATCCAGCACAAAAGAGATTACGCCCGCCTGTTCTTTTGGTGACCCAACCAGGTGAAGTCCAGGAATGCTCCGGAGGGATTCGAGCGCGTATTGGAGCAGTGCGTGCTCGTAACGTTCGATGTTGGCCATCCCCACGCGCTCGACATAATCGATGGCCGCACCAAGACCTACCGCGTCGGCGATATTACCAGTACCGGCCTCAAATCGCCCCGGAGGTACTTGGTAGGAGGTCTTCTCGAAAGTCACGTCGGTGATCATGTTGCCGCCGCCCTGCCACGGAGGTGTCTGGTCGAGCACGGCAGACTTCCCGTACACGACACCGATGCCTGTGGGAGCAAATACCTTGTGGCCCGAGAACACGTAGAAATCACAATCGAGCAGCTGCACGTTGACAGGCATGTGAGATACGGCCTGAGCCCCGTCGAGGAGCACCTTCGCGTCGTAGCGGTGGGCCATTTCGATCATTCTCTGTGCGGGGGTGACTGTGCCAAGGGCATTCGAGACCTGCGGCAAGGCTACCAGGCGCGTGCGCGGCCCCAGAAGCTTCTGATATTCATCGAGCAGGATTTCGCCGCGATCATCTACCGGCGCCACGCGGAGCTGCGCACCCTTGTCGGCGCACAGCATCTGCCAAGGCACGATGTTCGCATGATGCTCAAGCCAGGTTATGACGATCTCGTCGCCCTTTCCTAGGTTCTGCCATCCCCAGCTTTGCGCAACCAGGTTGATTCCCTCCGTCGCGCCCCGGACAAATATGATCTCGCGGGAACTCGAAGCGTTCAGGAAATGCCTGACTTTTTCCCGCGCTGCTTCGTAAGCGTCGGTCGCCCGCGCCGCTAATTCATGAGCGGCGCGGTGTACGTTGGAATTCTCGTGCGCGTAGAAATAATTTAACCGCTCGATCACCGACTGAGGTTTTTGTGTCGTCGCAGCGTTGTCGAGCCACACGAGCTGGCGTCCGTTTACGCGCTCTTGCAGAATCGGAAAGTCTCGCCGGATCGCTCCCACCTCGAAAGCCCGCGATGAAAAACCCAATTCGGGCAGCCCAATCGGTGGCGCGCTGATGGGCTCCGGCGTAGCTACAACCTCTGCGGTTGATAGCTGCCGGATTTCGTCCAGGAACTGGAACGACCGTCCCGCCTCTGTTGCCTTCAGCCGTGTCCATGCGCCTGGAACAGCCGGTGCCGACACGGGAGAAGAACCAGAAATCGCGGAAAGATCCGGAAGCAGCTGCGGAAAGCCACCAAAGACTCTCTCGGGAGAATCGGTCACTGCGGCCGGAGACGCCGATGATAACGGGGACGCAGGAATCGTCGAAAAGAGCGGCCTTGCTTCTTCGAGAAAGGAAAATGATGGAACGGCAGAAAAAGTCGAACCCAGGTCTCCCGGGATCGCGGGAACCGACTCCGGCAGATTCGAAACTGGCGGGAATGCTGGTAGGGCAGGCGCCCCGAGATAGGAAGGCAGTGTGCGCAGACCGGCCTCGGTGACGCCGAACTCATCGGGAGCCGCAAGTTGCGCCACATTGGAAGTATTCGAAACAGATTGGGCACTCGCGAGAGAAGACGGCGGTTGTGAATCCGCGGCGGCACGACTTCCGTCTTGTCCTTTGAGCGCAGGCCATGCTGTGAAAAACTCGTTTGCCATACGAGCCAGCACCGTAGGCTCCGGGAACCCCGCGGGCGCTTTGCCGGCATCCCAGGAGTCCGGCAACATTTCACCGGGTTTATCTACCGATACTTGCTCTGAGCGTTCACTTGTACTCATGGTAGTTTCCCACTTCGACGTCTTCCAGCGCTGCGATGGCGTCCTCTGTAAGGACTGCCGCTGAGCAATAGAGAGAAATCAGGTAGGAAGCCAGCGCGTTCGTGTTGATGCCCATGAATCGGACGGAAAGGCCTGGCGTTTGCTCCCCTGGCAGTCCGGGCTGAAACAGACCGATCACACCCTGCTTTTTCTCGCCGACGCGTAGTAGAAGAATGTTTGTCTTGCCCCCCGGCCCTTTGGGATTCTTGCGGGCATCCACACCGAGCTTCTCTGTCGGAAAGATCGGAACGCCGCGCCACGTGAGAAACGGGGAACCGAAAAGATTCACGGTCGGAGGCGGAACGCCCCGCAACGTGCATTCACGCCCGAAAGCAGCGATGGCACGCGGGTGTGCTAGAAAGAAAGAGGGCTCCTTCCAGACTTTGGTAAGCAACTCATCCAGATCATCAGGCGTGGGGGAGCCTCTCCGCGTCTTGATCCTCTGCGAGGAAGGAACGTTCTTCAACAGTCCATAGTCTTCGTTATTGATCAGCTCGCTCTCTTGCCGTTCCTTGACGTTTTCGATGGTGAGCCGCAGCTGCTCACGAATCTGATCGTACGGATTGCTGTAGAGATCGGACACGCGCGTGTGGACGTTGAGCACCGTCGAGATGGCACACAATGTATATTCGCGCGGCTTTTCCTCGTAGTCGACGAAAGTGTCCGGCAGCGCCTTCTCATCCTGGGTGCCGCAGGCGACCTCGACGGCCTCTTGGTTCACGACCCGGTTCACCCGGAATGTGCCGGCCTCCAGGGGTTTCCAGTCCAGGAGACGAACCAGCCACCGCGGCGTAATTGCCCCATACTGGGGAGCAGTCTTGGTGACATTCGCAAGTTGAAACGCTGCGCGATCGCCTAGCGCATGGTGTGCCGTATTTTCAGCCATCAGATCATCCTCTTCCTAAGGTGAAATTGACTTCCATTGGAATTCTGATTCCGCGAATATGGGAGGCTCAGCTCGTGGCTCCACCGCCAGCGTCCCACGCATGTTACGAGATGAGAATAACGAACGTAATAGACGAACTGAATGGACAATGTGCGGTATTATGTGGCTTATGCCGAAGATCATAAAGGAAAAGACCTCTTCTACAGAAGCTGCTTCAAAGCTTCTTGATTCCATCGGTTGGAACATTTTAGGGGAACTCCAGTGTAACGCCCGCATTCCGTTTGCCGAACTCGGCCGTAGAGTGGGCCTCTCCACACCTGCCGTGATGGAGCGCATCCACCGGATGGAGGACGCCGACATCATTACAGGATATCGAGCGGACCTGAACTACGAGAAGATCGGCTACCGGATCCTTGCCTTCATCCGCGTCAGCGTCGTCGGCGATTTCATGCCGCGCATCATGCGGGTCGCACAGGAGGAGCAGGAAGTCCTTGAGTGCCATCGCGTGACAGGTTCCGACTCATTCATCATGAAGGTCGCCGTGGGATCTGTAGATGAGTTACAGACGCTGATCGACCGCATGACGCCCTACGTTGCGACAACCACCTCCATCGTCCTTTCTGCCATTGTTACCGGCCGAATCATTGAGCCCAAGCAGACTGGCCGTATCCCTAAGAAGTAACTATATGTGCCCGCATCTTGTGGATTCGGTGCAGCACTGTGACTCACCGTTGAGATTCCCCTGGGCCAGCAGCGGCCAGTCACTGGTTGGTTCGCCCAAAGGACTCTGCTGCCATTGGCAAAGGTTGGCACTATTCGTCGTTCGGCTGGCTCGGCCGAACCTTCATCGTCTTGGTTATCTCAACCAGGCGTCCGTCGTGAACAGTCAACACAATCGAGCCGTAGCGGATCGTCTGCAGTCCATGAATCAACTCGCGAATGGCTTCTGGTCCGCTCTTCATTAACGCGGCTTCCAGTTCCGCACTGGTGGAATCGCTCGCGATCCCAGGTGAGGAAGCGAGTGACTCCTGGGTTTTTGTACCGTTGTTCGTCATCGATTTGTCCTCAAACTTGCCTAAAAGCAAAAAACCCACTGGCCAGTTCGTCTTCTGGCAGTGGGTTGATGGATTGCTAAGCTAGTATTCAGCTCTTAGATTGCTGCTCCCAGCGTCCCTATGCCAAAGGACAAATGTGCGCAGCACGTACAGCGGCACTGGCAAAACGTTATCCTTCGGATCTTCTGCGTCATCAGAAACTCAACCTACACTGCACCCGGATTGATGTCAAGCCTCTTCCCTTATGTGCCTTCCGTTATGTCCATGGTTAGCACCCTATCGGTTCGCTCTCGCATTGAGCGAGCCCACTAAGGCAGAATTGAGGAACTCAGTCACCTGGGCATCGAGTTCGTCGGTTTCCGCGAAAATATCGCCACTGGAGGCCCGCTCGGTCGGGCAATGATCGTAATCGTCGGGGCAATCGCAGAGTTGGAAAAGAATCTCATCGTCGAGCGAGTTCGGGCAGGAATGCGTCGGGCTAAACTGCGAGGGCGGCAGATTGGGCGCTCCCCGCTAAAGATCGATCGAACACAGTTAATCGATGACCGCCGTTCTGTCATGTCATTAAGTCAGGCCGCAAAGAAACACCGGGTGTCCAGGGCTACTGTGTGCCGGTTAATGAAGGAACTTTCGAGCGATTCGCAGCAACCTCCAGCGTCGGGCTTGGCCGCCTAGAGGTAGGGCCGGCAAGAGTGCCAGGCCACCCAGAACCATCGGGAACGCCCCCCAATGATCTTCTGCTGAGTAGCGACTTGAACGCCCAACAGATCGTGTACAACGCAGTTGTACCAAAGGGGTGTTTGCTCGATGTCTGCAAGTAATAGAAAGCACGGGCCCGAATTCTTGAAGCATCCAGCATTTCGAGGAAATGTCGCACTGAACGGGCCATCCGATCCAATGCGCAGACGAGCACGACATCGAACTTGTGCCGGCGGGCGTCGGCTAGCAATTGATCGAGGCCAGGGCGTTGCTGCTTAGCACCGGAAATCTTGTCCGTGCATTCGCGAACCACTTCGCAGCCACGCTGCTTCGCCATTTCCCGCAGGTCATACAGTTGAGTCTCGGGATGCTGGTCGATCGTGGACACGCGCGTGTAGACGACGGCGCGCTTCGACTTCCCTTTTGGGGGAATTGTTCAAGGTGATAGCGTTTCAATAGCCATGGCTCAAATCTCCTTTGTTATGGTCAGCGGTGTCTAGCGACTGCAACCGCTTGGCGTCCCGCTTACTTCGGCGCTTCAGGAATTCATCGATCGCTTCGCCAATCAGCTTCTACCCCCCATCAACGCACCGGGCCTTCCCCCTGCCACACCGACGTACTGAGGAGGCGATCAACAGAAAAGGCCCCGGCTCCCCGGATCATTAGAAAAGCCACGATCGCGAGCACCAGCAGGTGAAACTCAAACCCTTCACCTTTTTGAGTGCCGGTCCAGTTCATAAAGAAGCCGAAGGCATGATGCACAGTCATAATTGCAACTAGCATGTTCACGCCGATTCCAAGCGCTGCGATTCGCGTTAGGAATCCGAATATGAGCCCTATCCCCCCGAAGAACTCTGCCGCGATCGCCAAGAAGGCCAATGGAGCGGGAATATGCATCACTCCAGCGAAAAAATGCATCGTACCCGTGAACCCGAAGCCTCCAAACCAACCCAACATCTTCTGCGCGCCGTGCGCGAAAAAGACCAAGCCCAGCACCAGTCTGAGAATCAATACCGCTATGCTGTCATCTGTGGCGAAGAGCCGACGAACCATTTTCACCTCCTGCGCAAGCGTCAGTTACCTCGATATCAAGATAGATGCACAACATGGTTGTCAGGATTCATAGTAAAGATTAACGGTTTATATTACAACATAACTCGATATCGAGTATTCTCTAGCTTACTCTCGTTGTTGAAAGAGAGGCAGCTACGTTGACGATCCCCGTTTCAAATTCGCACCGTGAGCCTGCGACCCGTGTCTGGCTTGTATTGTGGAAAGCGGCTCGCGCCGTAGAGAAAAATGCAATTCGTAGCGTGTCTGCGTTGGGTCTCGGCCGTTCCGACTTCGCCGTGCTGGAAGTGCTTTTGCATAAGGGACCGCAGCCGGTGAATATCATCGGGAAAAAGGTGCTGCTCGCCAGCGGTTCAATCACTGCTGCCGTCGATCGCCTCGAGACGAGAGAACTAATCCGGAGGACATCCAACCCGAAGGACCGTCGAAGCCAGATTGTTCAACTGACCGAGACAGGCCGGCATCTAATCAAACGAGCCTTCCAAGAACATGCGCTACATATGGAAGAGACCATGGCCATATTGAGGTCCGGCGAACGGGCAGAACTGGTCCGGTTGCTCAAGAAAGTAGGAATGTGGGCAGCCGCGAGGCTTGAAGACGGGGGATCGTCACGAGTGCGGCTACCCAATGCCAATCGTAACTGATACCTTCAGCCTCTGACGGTAATAGGGCCGAGCTTCCCAAGGTTAAAAACGTAGCGCCCAGATCACGCCTTGGTGATCGGTGAGAGAAATCCTCGACGGAAGAGATAGATTGGCCTTGCGGATCCCGATTCTGTTGGCGCCCGCCTTCATCGACGATTGTCGGCAGGCTGAAAACGTCCACGGTCAACCGCCAGATGGCACGCCAAGATGTCCCCAAAGGCTCCTGAAGACTTCCGACCGGCGGTGCCGAGCTGACCGTCCAGCGGGCCCACGGCAAGGGGCCATTTTGGGACTAATGTGGGACTATCAGAAGGCCGAAAAGCGGTTTAAATCGACCGTAAGCGACGCCCGATCAATGTGATTGATTTGTGCTAGCCGCCCACCGCGCTACGCTTTGCATTCTAGCGAGGCGCTCCCGCCGAAAAAGCTCCACGCGGTCTGCAACTGTGGAGCGACGCGGAGAATTCTATTGTCAGCATCGCACAAATTCAAGACAGCGAAAATTTATGGTGCGAACCGCCAGGCGCCGCCTCTCAACCTCCTTTCGAATGCCTTTGGTCGTGTACGATCTTGGCTAAGGCGAGCAGATTTGAACTGAACGTCAAGCCGGCTCGACTAACCGCGTCGGTGTTGATCGTAAATCGCACCTGGTTGTCCTCGTCGAGAGTGAATTCGATCGTTCCTCCCGAGGAGGCAAAGCCATTTGTCTCTCCAACGAGCAGTACGTTTGCTCCCCGCAGGTTTTCAAGGATTTCGGCGAGCGGCGTGCTTTCTTGGGAACTAACAAAAACCATCTGGCAGCCCCGTGCTTCGCTTTTGTCTTTAAGGCGTTCGATTACAACAGGGCGATCTGCAATCCTTTTGTTCGAGAGTGCGTGATCTAAAAGAGGACCAAAGGGGTCTTTGCCAAGTATGCAAACCGAGAAAAAGGACTGAGAATTGCCTTGGGGCCATTCCACAAACTTGGCGAAATTGAAGAGGAAAGCCGCCTTAAGCCCGTATTCGCTGGGAGGATTTGCTTGTGCCCGGGCCACCGGCGACGGGCTGAACATGACGATCGCTACTAGAATCGCCGCGATAATCCGCTTGCGGGCGCATCGGCCCTCGCCCGAGAAGACGCCCCATCGCCCCTTCCCCAGCCTTTGTCGTGTTCCGTGTGCGGGCTTCACTGACCTAGGCCCCACCTCAGAATTGCCAGCTCAGTTTGACATACGCGCTGCGCGTGACCTGGGTAGTTCTCGCGGTTCCCGTGGAATCCACGAATTCCTCGTGGTGCTCCCTCAGGAGATTCTGGCCGACGAAACTCAGAGAGGAGCGTTCCCTGAAATACCAGGACAGTTGAGTGTCGAGTCTCGTATAAGAGAGCTCGCTCGGGTCGGTGAGGCGGCCAACGAAATATGCAGATGTATCCCAAGTTAGGCCGTGCCAGAGGAGCAAGTTTGACCGCAGCTGAGCGGAATGATTCGGGCTGCTTCCCTCTGCTCCATCAACGGATGTCGTATCCTGACTCGTGGGCGCCAGGTGCATGTGGAGTTCCTCAAAGGCATATCCGGGGCTGAGGGTCCAGCGGTGGGTCGCCTGCCAATTCACGGCGACCTCGATTCCGTGTGCTTCTCCGTGCATGAGATTTTCGTATGTAACGGGCGCGATAAGGTGCGGCGGTGGTGGCGTGTTCTCTATAAAGGGGGTCAGTGGCTCGGTTGTTTTTTGATTGCTGTAGTTATTGTAGTAGGCGGTGAAGTCTATCGATAGTTGTTTTAGAACCGTCATTCGATAACCCGCTTCGTAGGCGATCAGATCTTCGTTTTTGACGTTCGGATTGCCGATAAAAGTTACCAGGACGGGAATCCCTCCCGGACCCGGAAATCCACTAAGGGTTGAACGTGCGGAGGCGTCGATTTCGCTTGGCGTTCGTTCCGCCTTGGAGACGGCTGCCCATAGCATGTGGTGCGGGCTAGGCCGCCATGCGACACGAATGTTGGGCATGAGGCCCAAGCCCGTGTAGTAGCTGTGCTCCAGCTTAGTGCCTATGGTGAGGAAGAGCCGGTCCGGGATGATGGCGATTTCGTCCTGGACAAATGAACCGAACAGCTGAGTGTTGAGGTCAGCGGGGACAAAGGATGCAGTCAGATTCCCGTCGGAATTCGAAGTCGAATATCGATACGTCAGTCCCCAGACGATGTTCTGCCGCGCCCACCCGGTGAAGTGATGCTGGAAATCGAGATCGAGAGTGCCGCGACTCTCGCGGAGAATATCGTCGCGTTCGTACCTATCGTAGGAAACTTGTAAAGTTGTGTCCGAGCGAAGAGATGATGTGTGGTTCCAGACGCCTTGAATGAAACCTCCTGACAGGTTCCCTAGCTGCTCGACGTTCAGGGGGGCGGCGGCGGTAACGGACGGAAAACTTTTGGTCGGGATGCCCTCTCGAGCTGTGAAGATATCGCCCTGGAGCATCAGCGTATCTTTCGAAGAGAGGACACTGTCGGTGCGAAAACCACTCCGGAGCATGTGCCAGCCATCTCCTCCACCGTTACCAGCAGAACCGGGCAATTGATCCTCATTGAGGTATTTCGTGTAAACGCGATAGTCGGTATTGCCCCCTGCTTTCCCGCCATATTGAACGGTTCCAAACCCCTGACCAATGTTGCTGGCTTCTGCAACCAACAATCCCCCGTGGGTGTCAGACGCTTTTTTCTTAATGATGTTGATGACGCCATTGACGGCGTTCGCACCCCAAACCGACCCACCCGGACCGCGGATCACTTCGATCCTCTTGATGTCTTCCAATGGGAAATCCAAAACATCCCAGAAAACGCCGCCGAAGGACTGTGTGTATACGGGTCGGCCGTCAACCAGCACCAGCAGTTCGTTGCTGAACCGGGCATTGAACCCGCGCGCGCTGATGGCCCATGTATTGGCATTAATTTGTGAAACATCCATACCCGGCACCATGCGAAGTAGGTCTGGAATATTTGTGGCCCCCGAGCGACGTATTTCGTCTGGTGAGATGACAAAAACTGCCGAGGCGGTTCGCGAAAGTGTCTGTTCTGTTTTTGAGACGGATGTCACGTGGATCTTCATCAGATCTTCTATACTTAGGCCCGTGAGATCGTCCGCGTCTTGTTGTGACCAAGCTGGAAGGGCCACACAAAAAAGGATTGTCACGAGCACGATGGCACGGACTGCTCGATGGCATGACCCGTGGTAATCCGTCGCACGAGAGAAAACCTCTCCTGCGATAAGGCGCCCTTGGTTACCCATTTCATTCAAGGCTAATCGGGCAGCCGAAGAGCATTATGTTCGCTTTCGCACAGGTTCCTTATAGGTTACCGCAGTCCGGAGCGCGGCTATGAACTGCGCGGAAGATTCCCAGTGAAAGATCGTGGTCGGTTTTGAAAGAGCCAAAAGCATCTGTTTCTGCTCCCCGTTCGATTTCCAGAAGTTCCTCACTCAGTCATCTCGGGTTACCGGCCCGCGCCTATCTCACGGTTCGCCGCGAGCCTCGAGAAGTCGTGGGCAAAGTTGGTGTGGATCACGCCATCTGAGGCGGCTGCGCCACGGCGCAGGACCTCCAGGCTTTCCCGATCGCCAGCGGCGATAAGAGATCTGGCGCCCACATCTGCTCGGAGCGCGCCAGTCCGAGCACTTCGAGCACCTGATGGCCGGCGTTAATCAGTTCCTAGACAATGGCAGAAGCGATAAAGCATGTAGCACCGGTGACCAAGACACGCATCACGACTTCCCCTTTACTTCATGACTCACCCAATGCGTTTCCTCCCAACTCATTGAATGTAAAGGCTGACAAGGGCACGAGGGAGGTTACAAAGGGGACTCACCACTGCCCATCGTAATCCCCCCAGCCCGCCAAACGAAATGTGACCCGCACCGTCAGTTCACATTTCGTGGGCTGGCCGTTGAGTATGGTGGGTTGAAATCGCTCGCGGGACAAAGCTTCCATTGCGGCGGACGCGAGCAGCCCGGGCCCGCTGACCAAGTGCGCTTGCGTCACTTTTCCTGTCTCGTCGATGACTGCCGCGATTACGACCCTTCCGAAAATGTGGGCCATCTTGGCGATTTCGGGGTAATCGAACGAAATCCTTTCGATCAGCCGCGGCGCCTTAATGTCTCCACCCGCGCGAAAAACCTGAGCATCCGGCGGGATATCAAGCGGAAGCGCAGAGATAACCACGGGCCGCGACGCGTCGTTCACAACGCCTCCCAGCACTGCACCGAGGCCCCCTGTAACCGGCAGCGGCGAGGATGGAAGGATTTCTTCGGGGGGCGTTACGGCGGTTATCCGTTTGGCAAATCGCGTCACGGGTGCAGTGAGCTTCATCGATAGAAACGGATTATTCAACGCTCCACTCGCGAACGAAACCTTCGTGCGAGCGAAGCTCTGTGGCGCAGCGAGAGACAGGGTCGCAAATTGCCGGCTCATCACGAAAACGTAGGGCTTTTGCGGAAAGGCGAGCGGCAAGAACCATACGATGGCTAGGATTATCGCCACGTGAACGGCAAGCGACAACGCGGAATGGGCCGCTCGCCGCTCGGCGTAGCCTGGGGCCTCAACGACAATCGCGCGAGCGAATGTCCCGAGCTCTCGGGGAACAGCCGGCGCGGGTAAAGGAACAACAAAGTGAGCGGTCCTCGATTGCAGAGCTTCTTTGCAGACGGAGTTTTTCTGGAGCATGGTTTGTCTGGTCCTTTCCCCGAAACAGGCTCGGCCCTAGATCGTAATAACGACTTCTTTCCGCCTTCCCGGATCACCCATCGTCTTTATACCGCCCTGTTGAATATATTGGGCTTCCTGGGAAGCATGACCTTAAGTGAAAAGCGCTGCGCTTTTCTTGTGCCCGGCAACGTTTCTTCTCACGGCAGCCGCACTCGAGAACGTCAGGTTATCAACAACGGAAAACCGTGTTCTCGCGGTTCACGCTTGGATCGCAATGCCTTTCGGTCCACTTTGAGACTGTTATCGTAGAAACTACCTAAGGTTCAGGACTGTACTAAGCAGAACAGGTTCCTTCCCGGCAATAGGCTGAGGTTCGTGTGAGGACAGGAACTGTAGTAAGTGACGCGGTTGGGACAATCTGTGGGACTCTTTCATTGCTCACAACAGGCCGGCTTAACCCGGCACGCTCTGATAAGCGCTTGGTTCTAAATCTGGGTACCTTACGGGATATTTAGGGCAATGGTAAAGCCAAAATGAGAACGGGAGGCACGGGAACGCGCATCCCGGCTATGCCGACTCGGGCGCGCTGTTGTGGAAACACCTCGGAGCAGAGATCGTCGCAGCACCGGCGATCTACCAGGTTGACGGCAAGCAGTGAGTTGTCATTGCTTCGGGTAGTGCCCTTTTTTGCGTTTGGCTTGCGTGAATGACCAACCTAGGCTTTGGAGCCTGCTTGGTCCGGAGACTGATGACTGCTAACGCATAGGTCTTGGTCGGTTTCGTCAGCATCCCAATACGCACACGAAGATGGTCAAAAAAGACTGCTGGAGGCTACGGACCGACAACACCTATCTGATCGTCCAACAACCCAACGCAAAGGGGCAATTGGGGACTATCAGAAGGACGAAGAGTGGCTCAAATGGACGGTATTGATTTGTGCGAACCGCCCACCGCGCTGTGTATTCTAACAAACCCGGGATGACCAACAAATATGGCCTTCCAATTGGTTGTCAGATGCGAGCGATTTGGTGTACTGTCTCGACGATTCAGGGAGTTAGCGCCGGACGAAACGCAGTTCGTCGCAAGGGGACGATACACCATGGAACGCAGATCGTTTTTGAAGTCGCTCGCGGTTGTCTCTGCTGCCTCACTCGCATGGCCAAGACTTACAAGCGCATCGCTCCCAAAAGCAAAGATCACCCGCGTGCGGATCTACCTGCCTCCCAGGCTGAACCAGACCTTCAACCAGAGCGACATGATCGTGACGATCGAAACCGACGCCGGGCTCACCGGCATCGGCGAAGGCGGCGTGAAGGACACCCTCGAACAGTGCGCCTCCAGCCTCATCGGTGAGAATCCGTTTCAGATCGAGAAACTGTGGCAGAAGATGTACAGCGACCGGTTCTACCCACCGGGGCGCGAGAAAATTCACGCGCAGGGCGCCCTTGACCTCGCACTGTGGGACATCAAGGGCAAGGCGCTCGGTCTGCCAGTGCATGAAATCCTGGGCGGCACGGTAAGAAACTACTGCGAATGCTACCAGACCAGCGGCCCGAGTGCGGCCGACAAGACCACGAGCCTGAAGGACCGCGCAGCGAAAGCGATGGCGGACGGCTACCGCTGCTACCGCGTCGACGCCTCGATCAGCCCTACGGTCGGAACACCCATCGTCAACGATGTCTACAACACGCACCAGCGCGTGCATGAGGTGGTGGCCGCGTGCAAGGAAATCCGCGAGGGCGTCGGCCCCAACGGCGACTGGGCCCTCGACCTTCACCAAAAGTTCGACTACCCCGACGCGGTGCGCTGCTGCAAGCTGATCGAAGATTACGAACCCTATTTCGTCGAAGACCCCGTCCGCGACGAGCAGTTTCACCAGGACATCCCCAGGCTCCGCCAGATGACCACCGTCCCGCTCACGGCGGGCGAGGAGTGGGGCCAGCGGTGGGACTTCAACACGCTCGTCGAGAATCACGACCTCGACTATGTCCGCGTGACTTTGCCCAATGTGGGCGGTATCACGGAAATGGTGAAGATTCTAGCGCTCTGTGAGACCCACGCCATCGGCATCATCCCGCACTTCACCGGCCCGCTGTCCACCGCTTCGCTGGTGAATGTTCTGTCCACGTATTCCAAACCCGTGCTGTTTGAATACAACTACGGCGATCGGGTGATTCCACATCTTCCACAGTGCATGGACTTCAAGAACGGCAAGCTGTATACCAACGACCGGCCCGGCCTGGGTGTCACCGCCGATATGGCGCAGCTGAAAATGATCAGCGAGGTCACAACACCCAACTCGTCGACGCGACTCTATACGCGGCCGGACGGTTCTCTCACCCATTGGTAGAACGCCGCATGGCAGGGGGGAACGCCGTTGGGAAAGAAACTGGGTTGATCGGTGGGGAAGTAGTCGTCGGTCGCTGCTGACGCCCGCGCTTCTCTAAAGCCTTCCGGCGAGGGGTCGGGGCTGGCCAATGCAAGCTCTTGGGGCCGTCTGTTGGCGCTTCGTTCAAATAGGAGCGCGATTGTAGCCGACAAGTCGCGTTGCGGAATAGGCCCGAGACCCGCCGATTCTTCGCAGATGGCATATGCCGCGAGCCCCGATGCAGCTTTTGACCCAGCGGGTTTCGAGGGTGGGGGGGTCTCCCTCATCGTGGCGCCGAAGATTTCAAAAGACCCTTCCAAATCAAAGAAGTGGGCCAAGCGCTCCTACCTTCCCGGAGACTTGTGACCCAGAAAGATCGTGTGGCGTGGGCCACCTTTTGTCAGGCGGCCACGCACGCGCTCCACTTGGACCTCGAACCTGCCATGGCGCAAGCGCTGCTCGAATTTTACATCCTCTCGCGCCGACCAGACGGCCAACACCCCGCCCATCTTGAGAGCTGCGAAAGCGGCCGAGATTCCACGGTCGTCATAGAGCCCGGCATTGTTCGAGGCGGTAAAAGCGGCCGGGCCGTTGTCCACGTCGAGCAGCACGGCATCGAACTGGCCACGGCGTGAACTGAGGATCACGGCGACGTCATCGATCTCGACCCGCACGCGCGGATCATTGAGCGGGTATCGGGCCAGCGGTCCGAGCGCACCCCGATTCCACTCCACCACCTCGGGCACCATCTCGGCCACGACGACGATTGCGTCCTGTGGAAGCAAATCGAGCGTCGCCCGCAGCGTGAAACCCATACCGAGACCGCCAACGAGCACGCGGGGCTGCTCGAGCTTCCGCGCCCACCGGCACGCCAGCGTCGCCAGCGCCTCCTCCGAACCGTGCATGCGGCTCGACATAAGGCTCTTCCCGTTGGCAAGGATGATGTATTCCTCGCTGCGGCGAACCAACTTCACGACGGTCCCATACCGGGAAAGCGCCTGGCCGAGTAGCTCCAAGGTTTTCACGAGTGTGATGTTACAAGAGAACGTTATTACGTTTTCGAATTTAGAAGACCAGCAGATCTTTCGCGCGCTTCAGTAAAGCTTCGGCCTGTGCCGGATTCGCGAGACTGCCCTGCGAAAAGTCCTTTGTGCCCCCGCCCTTGCCCTGAAATTCCCGGAGCGCTTCGCGGAGAATGACACCCATGTCGCCGGCCGCGACACCTTTGGTTTGCGCCAAAGCCACATGGCCGCTGGATCGGCTCGCGAGCAAGACAATTGCCTTGCTCTCAGCTACCAGCGTCGCGGCCAGAAGCCGAAGATACTCAGGCGTGGCTTCATCGAGCACCTGCACGATCACGCGAGGACTATCCGGCGATGCGGCTGGGTGCTCGGCCAGCAGCGAACGGGCCTCATGTCCGGCCAGCCGCTCCTCGAGGCGCCGCAAAGCGCTGTGTTGCGCGCGACGCTCTTCGATCATTTTAGTGAGAACGGACGGCACCTCGGGGAGCCCGCAACTCAGCAACGCCGCCGCTTGCGTCAGCGTCGCGTAATCGCCTCGTGCGGTCGAGAGAGCGCGAAATCCGCAGACAAACTCAAGCCGCCAAGAATCCCGCCGGCGCTCCAGCTTCCGCGTGAGCAGCATACCGGCTTGCCCGGTGCGCGCGAGATGCGTGCCACCGCACGGCTGGCGGTCGAATCGTTCCACTTCCACGGCGCGCAGAATACCCTCTCGGCCCACCCGCTTGCGAATACCTGCCTCAGCCAGCTCCTGCGCGGTGCCATAGCGCACCGCGACGACACGATCCTCGAAAATGACCTCATTCGTTCGCCGCTCGGCCTCGTCCAGGTGACGCGGCAGGAGCGAAGGCGCGTTCAGATCGATGGTGCAGGCTTCCCTTCCCAGGTGGAAAGACACGGTGGAGAAATTGAACAGTTCAATAAAAGCGGCGGACAGCAAATGTTGCCCCGTGTGCTGCTGCATGTGGTCGGTGCGCCGCACCCAGTCGATTTTGCCGTGAGCCGGACCAAGCTCCACTGCGGCAGTCGTGTAGTGGACCACCTTGTCTTCCGCGTCGGCGACATCAACCACGGGCGCGCCGCCCAGCGTCCCCAAATCGTGCGGCTGTCCGCCCGACGTGGGATAGAACGCCGTCCGGTCGAGGATCACCTTCCAGCGCTCGCCCTCCTGTTCACACGAGATGACCTGCGCGTCAAATTCACGCAAGAAGGAGTCGTTGTAGTAGAGCCGTTCTGTCACCCCGTCCCCCAGGCTTAAAAGGGGAGGATAGCACATAGCCCGGACGCGCCCTTTATTGGAGAGGGGAACCAGGGGAACCAGCCTGATGTGGATGGGCTTTCCGCAGGGGCTCGGCTTCCAGCCGTGCCGCAAGCGTTAAATCCAGGGCTGGCGCAGCCGTCGCTCCGCGTCTTGCCCTGGGATTATCTCAGCCAGGGCGAGTTGAGCAGCAAGACAAAGATGAATGGCGCCAAGAGTCCCACCAGGCCAACGATCGCGCTGGTGACCACCTCTTTTCGCATTACTGCTTCATTCTTCGTCCGCTGCCACTCTCCCCCGCGGGAAAACTCCCTTGCCGACCTCAGGGCAACCTCGATGTGGCGTCTGCCCGTCTGCGCCAGCCTTGTTGCCCCAGCGGAGCTTTTTCTGACCCGCGCGAGCTCACGGTGAAATTGCGCGAGCACGTAGACCAGAAACACACAGGCCGCAGCACTTAGGATACTGAAAGCGATCGGTACCATGTGACCCTCCCAAACCAGCGAGCTCACGTGCACCACGATTTGAAGTGTAGGAAAAAGCGCATCAAGGGCGCATAAGTGAGCGATAAATTTTTCGTAAGCTCCATTGTTCCCCTAAGGGCTCTGTTTCAGTGATGCAGGCCTTTTATGCGAATTGTTCCCGCTCCCTGGAGCCATCCAGCCGTCTCCCCCATCTCCGTACATTGAGTCGTCATTCGCAATGGAAGTGATACTATCCTGCCGCTTCGTAGCTCGACGGACCGCCGTGCTCTGCAGGGCTTCGCCCCCATCGCGATTGGCCTCGGCCTCACACTCATTCATTTGATTGGCATCCCGGTCACCAACCTCTCCGTGAATCCCGCCCGCAGCACGGGACCCGCGGTATTTGTGGGCGGCTGGGCGATCCACCAGCTTTGGCTCTTCTGGGTGGCGCCATTAATCGGCGGGGCACTGGGAGGTGCAATCTATGCGACTCTGTTCGCCAAATCGATCGAAACGAGCTAACCCGTTTAGCACCCTCCAAGTCTTGACCGTTTAGGGCAACACCTCACTGTCCTACCACCTGGATCCGGCCCAGGTCCCTGCGTTTTGCGTGAAGTTCCGCAGCGACGACATCACTCAATTCAGGCACGGGTTTCTTCGCTATGTCGCCCGTGACTCGATGAACCGCTTCGCTGCCACCTACACGGTGGAAGACATCATGGGCGAGAAGAAACCCGAAATGGAACAGCGCTCGCGCGAGGAACTCCAGTCGGCAGGTAAGGACATCAGCGTTGTGATTGTGATCGAGCAGTTCGGATTCATCGGATCGCCGCGGCCGCCCGAAAGCGCCGCCGCCATCCATGCCGCGCAACAGGCTAACTACATCGCGCAGCAGAAGCAGAACCAACTGCTCCAGTCTCAAGCGGACGCCGCTAAACAGGTTGCCGCCGCAGAGGGACAGGCAAAGGCAAGACGAGGCGGAATCAAACCGTCTGCGGGCGGCTTCCATTAGCCCGCAAATCGAATGGCAGAAGCCCGCCGTCACCGACCGCTCGATCACGCGATGGAACGGCGCGGTGCCACAGGTTCAGGCCGGTGGCAACATCCCAGGGATGCTGCTCAACGTCACCCCCCCCCCCAGAAAAATAGCGCAGCCAATCAAGTCCTTGCGCTTTTGCCGACGCCGGTACAGACCGAGCCGCCCGGTGCGCAGAGCCCTATTGCCCTTATTTAGGGTTTCTTTTCGGGCTGTCCTTCAGAAGCCCGCGTCGATAGGAAGTCGCAGCAACAGGACACTGGGTTCCAAAGTGTGAGCGCATCGGGCAGGCTGATGATGCAGCAGACGCGAGCCCCAGGCCGCCCGCCGGAAACTCGCGTCTGGAATTCATCGATAGGTTTTCAGATCTCACGACCCGTGATCCCTGCAGCTTTAATTCTGCTTGGTTGCGGGCTGGCGGAATCCCCGCTCTACCATATCGGTCGGATCGGTAGACACCGGCCCGTCGCGCCACAGCCATCGCATCATGTCCGGCAGGACGGCTCCGCCGAATTTCCCGCCGTGCAAATTCATGCCCCAGGTGTAATTCACGTCATAGCCCTTCTGCGTGAGGGCCTTCATCAGACGCACATTCTGAAAGAACCAATCGTCCTCCTCATGATATGCGCCGGTGCGGCCATACCCCCGGTGATCGTTGCGCCCGTCGCACAGAAACACGCGGATGGGCTTCTTCTCACTCGCTCGCACGAGTTCGGGATACACGTAACCTCCCTTCAGGTTCACAAAGCTGCCTACGTTGCTCAACACCTTGCGAAAATCGTTCGGGCGCTGCCACGCGACCGTGAACGCGGCAATTGCCCCGGAGCTGGATCCCCCGATTCCGTGCATCTCCGGGTCCTTTGATATGTTGAATTCCTTGTTGAGCACCGGCATCAACTCTTCGGTGATCACGCGCGCGTACTTGTCGTCGAGGGTGTTGTACTCGATGGGGCGATTGGTCGTCCGGTCGCCCCAGTCCTGCGGGTTAGCCTGGGCTTGTTCGGGCGTGCGGCCCGGATTGATAAACACTCCAATCATCACCGGAATCTCGTGCCGGTAGATCAGATTATCCATAACATTTTGTGCTCGAAAATCCCCGTCCTCGTTCTTGAAGCTCTTCCCGTCCTGATAGACCATCAACGCGGCCGCAACCGCCGGGTCATACTGCGCCGGCACATACACCCAGTAGGTGTGCGAAGTGCCGGGATAGGCATTGCTTGGTAGTTCGTATGGTCCGCGTATTTCGCCTTTCGGGACTCCCTCCTGCGGCATCGAATCCGGCCCCAGGCGGTACTGCGAGTTCGGATCGGGCCCCGGCGGCATCGGCTCCTGAATCCGCGGCCGCGGTTGCTGCCCCGGCCCCTGTTGCGCGGCAGCCGCTGAGGGTGCGGGTTGGCCCGCAGCGTCCGGCGGCGCGGGAGCCTGCGCGAGCGCCCCCGCAGTCAAGGCCGCGACCGCCAGTGTGATGATCGTTGCCGTCGTCTTCATCGCCGTCATAGTGCCACCTCTGCAAATCGAGTGAAGAAGCGCGCCATCGGCTCGCGACTATATCACCGGAAGTAAAATCGGCCCAGCCCCCGGACCAGCCACAACCAGCCACGGGGTGTTGCCAAGCTTTCTCTTCCAGACACATTTTCAGAGTTCCGGACTCTCGGCGATCCCTCTTCCAGCTATACTGTCTCTTGCTGTCTCCCTTCCCAATCAAAATGAACATCCAGGAATATCTCCCGAAATCGGTTTTGAGTCTGCGGCATTACACTGTCCGCACTTTTTTCTCCGACCTCATCGCCGGAATCACCGTCGGATTGGTGGCACTCCCGCTCGCCATGGCTTTCGCCATCGCCTCGGGAGTGCCGCCGCAATCCGGACTCTATTGCGCCATTGTCGCGGGCTTCCTGATCTCGGCTCTCGGCGGCTCTCAATATCAAATCGGAGGCCCTACCGGCGCCTTCGTTGTTGTCGTGTACGGGATCGTCGCCAAGTATGGCATCGATGGACTCTACATGTGTACGCTGATGGCCGGCGTTCTGCTGGTGATTCTCGGAGCCACCGGCTTGGGCACCGCCGTGAAGTTCATCCCGCGGCCGGTTGTGGTCGGCTTCACCAACGGGATCGCCGTTACGATTGCCAGCACGCAACTCCGCGATTTCCTCGGCATCCGCGTCGACAAGGTTCCCGGCGATTTCCTTCCGCGAATTCTGCTGCTTCTCCATAACGCCCGCACGTTCTCCCGCACCGAGACCGGGCTCGGCGTACTCGCGGTGGCGCTCATTCTCCTCTGCACTCGCTACGTCCGCAAAGTGCCCGGCTACGTCGTGGCGATGTTCGTGGGAACGGCAATCGTGGCGGTCTGGCGCCTTCCGGTGGAAACCATCGGCACGCGTTTTGGCGGCATTCCGTCAGGTTGGCCCAGCATGAAGATCCCATCGTTTCGCCCGGATTTGCTGCGGCCCTTGGTTTCTCCGGCCATCACCGTGGCGATGCTCGGAGCCATCGAGTCGCTCATGTCCGCGGTCGTTTCCGACCGCATGAGCAAAAGCCAGCACAATCCCAATGTCGAACTGGTCGGCCAGGGCGTGGCCAATATCCTGTCGCCGCTTTTCGGAGGATTGCCCGCCACAGGCGCCATCGCCCGCACCGCAACCAACATCCGCTCCGGTGCGAAAACGCCGGTGGCGGGCATGATTCATGCCCTCACGCTGCTCGCCATCGTGCTTTTCGCCGCGCCGCTCGCGCGATTCATTCCATTGTCGGTGCTGGCGGGAATCCTGCTGGTGGTTTCTTACAACATGGGCGACTGGGGCGAGATCCCCGAGCTATGGAAGCTTTCTTTCCTCGACATCGGCATCTGGCTGGCCACCTTCTCTCTCACCGTCTTTGCCGACCTCACCGTGGCCGTCGAGATCGGAATGATCCTCGCGGTCCTTCTGTTTATCCGCAAGGTCACCGCCACCACTACGGTTTCCCGCGTAACCGCCGAATACATTCGCGAGGGCCACGCGCACATCCTGCAGCACAAGGAGATTCCGCCCTATGTCAGCATCTTTCGCATCCACGGGCCTTTTCTGTTCGGAGCCACCGACAAGCTCCAGGAAATCACTTCGCGTCTGGACGATCTTCCACCTATTCTGGTCCTACGGCTGCGCAACATGACCGCCATTGACGCCACCGGCTTGGCCGCTCTCGAGCAGCTCGCCGATGTCATCCGGGAATCGGGCCGGGGCTTGATCCTTTGCGGCGCGCGCGAGCAGCCCGCACGCCTGATGCGCCAGGCCGATTTCGAACAGCATGTCGGCCCGCGGAATGTCTGCACCAGCATCGCGGAGGCGCTCGCACGCGCCAAAGATCTTCTTCCCGTGATCGAATCCGCAGCGACACCAGTTCCCATATTGCATAGCTAACGAATCCTGTGTGACGGCATCGTGTTTTCCTCAGGACACGGCTTTAGTCGCGGAAGGGATGCTGCTATTCCGAAGCAGCGGCCGCGCCTTACTGAGGAGGGACCTCCAGACGGTAGCCCACCCAGGGTTCCTTCAGAAGATACTTGGGATTTTTGGGCGAGGATTCGATCTTCTTCCGCAGCCGGTTGATGAACACACGCAGATATTCGTGCTGTTCGCCGTATTCAGATCCCCAAACGGCGCGCAGCAATTCCCGATGGGTAATCGGTCGGTTGGGGTGGGAGGCGAAATATGAAATTAGGTCGAATTCCTTCGAGGTAAGCCGCACGTACCCCTGGGGCGTGATCACGCGCCGCGCCAGAAGGTCGATCTCGATGTCACCCAGCCGGAGGTGCCTGGCGCCGGGTGCGGCATGCTGCGGCGTTCTGCGGAGCGTTGCCCGAATGCGGGCCAGCATTTCCGGTATGCTGAACGGCTTCGGCACGTAGTCGTCAGCTCCCGCGTCCAGACCCTCCACCTTGTCCTTTTCGCTATTCCTCATGGTGGTCACGATGATGGGTACTTCGGAGAACATGCGAATCTTGCGGCAGGTTTCCAGGCCCGTCAGTCCCGGAAGGTCGATATCGAGCAGGACCAGATCGTATGGCTCCGAGCGCAAGCGATCGAGTGCCTCTTCGCCCGTTCGGGCGTACGCCACTTCGTAAGCCTGCTCAACCAGAGACGTGCGGATCGAGTGCCGGGTCTTGGGGTCGTCCTCGACTACGAGAATGCGTCCTTCGGCCACGTTCATCTCTTGAAATGGGAGAAACTCAAGGATTTACCCGGCGATCGCGAATCTCCTGCAAGTGGTCGCGGAAGCGCTTTCGGACTCCTTCCTCGTTTCCATCGGTGAGGTCCCTTTGCAGTTCGTCCAGCGCGAAATGGACGACGTCGTGATGGTGGGTCTCCTGGCCCGGCACAATATCACTCAACTGGAGCCACACCCGGTGTAGCAGGTCAATCTCTTTGGGGGTCAAGCGCGGGGCATGCGGCCCCAGATAGAAAATCTGCTCCTGCCCCGAGGGAGTGAATATTTCCAGCGACACCCGTGGCCGTGGTTCGGCCATCCGCTCCCAGGAAACACCGATCTCGCGGGCTTGTTCGGTCAAAGGCATTTTGGAGGAATTTCCAAGAACGATCGTGCTGGATTCAAGATTCGACGCTGTGCGCAAAATGCCCTCCCACAGATCGTTCGCCGCGGCCACCGCCAGCCGCACCGGCTTGCCCTCCTTCTCGGCAATCGACAGCACTTTGGTGAACAGCATCTGCTCGATCGAGCTGAAAAGCTGATCGGGGGCCAGATCGTATTCGCCGGAAGCAGCCCGGCGCAGCACGCGAACGTGCAGGACGACGATTTCCGCTTGCTTCCCCTTGGTCCGACGCAACGCGGCCTGGAGGTGATAGAGCGAATAGTAGGTGCTCACGGGCACCATGATATTGCCCGGCTGAACTCCCACGGTCTCCGGAGTGAGGTCGTTGCCCAGTTCGAGATTGAATTGATCGAGCTCTGAGTGCACCAGCTGCCCGGCCCTGTGCGTGTACTTCTCGGCGATCTCAAAGACGACGAAGAAAACAGCGGTAAAGATCAGCCCGGAAACCGTGGCGACCTGCTTGGTGAACAAATTCGTAATGCACAGAGCAAACAGCGTCCCGGTGATCAAGCCCAGGCCGAGCGGAATCTCGGTGTGGCCTACTTGGAAATTCAGCGGCACGCGGAATTCGCGCGCGCCCGGCTGCTTGTAGCGCAGCACGAGCACGGCCAGCCCCTTCATGGCGAAGCTCCACATCACGCCAAAAGCGTACGCCTCGCCAAGAACGAAAATGTCCCCGCGGCTCAGTACGATCGTCGCGATCTGAAAGATCACGATCATGTTGAGCATGCGATAAGAAGTGCCGAAGCGCCGGTGCGGATGCCGGAACCACTGCGGCAAAATGCCGTCTTCCGACACACGATTGAGCACGCCGTTGGATCCGATGATGGCAGTATTCACCGCACCCGCCAGCATCAGCACGCCCACCACGACCACGAATCCCTGGAACACCAGCCGCAACGTGTACGGTCCGGCGAAATTCATGGCCAGCCCGCCGATCAGGTTGTCGAAATACTTCGGCCGATCCGCGTCGGGGATGATCATGACCGCGAAAAATGAAACTCCGGCCGTAAACACGAGGCTGTACAGGAAGATGATGAAGCCGGCCTTTTGGAGGTTGGGCAGCTTGGGATGCTCAACCTCGCGATAGACTTGCGCCAGCGTCTCCTCCCCGCTCATAGCCAGTACCGAGTGGCCCAGGCCGATCAGAATGCCCACCAGCCCCACCGTGTAGGGCAGGCGGCTGTGCCGCAGCCACCCCAGCGACTGGTCCGTATAGGTCAGCGTGGTGATCGAAGGAAGAGGCGGAAGATGCGCGCCGCGAACCAGAACCGTGTAAATGCACCAGGCGATCATGACAAATACCATGATCGTGGTGACGTACATGATCTTTAGGGCCTTCTCACTAGATTCTGGAACCCCCTTCACGTTTTCCCACCAAAAGTAAACGGTCACGACGATGGCAAACAGGGCCGATGTAAGGTTTACCGGCAACGCCGCGTGCACGTGGCCATAGCGCATCAGGTCATTGAGAAAGCCCGTAAGGTATTGCCCGGCGGACACACCGCTGATGGGGCCCGTCAGGATGTAGTCAAACATCAGCGCCGAAACCGAAAACTTGGCCAGCGTGCCGCCCATGGCTTCCTTCACCACGCGGTACACACCGCCGCGCACGAACATGCTGCAGCTCTCGATATACATCGAGCACACCGCGTAAGCCAACAGCATGATGGCCAAAATGAACCACGGCGCCGAGCGCCCTATGGCCTGTTCGGAAATGGCCCCGGCATAGAACGCCGACGAGCCCATATCGCATAGGACCACGGCTGCGGCGCGCCAGAAGGAAATAAACGCCAGCATAGCCGTAGTGGCCACAAGGACTTTCGCCGCAGGACGACCGGGCAGTGATAAGGCAGCTTTCTGGGGGTCGGACGCCATCAAGACTTCAGGCTCTGCGAAAATTGCATGGCCAAAACCTTACGCTTTCCTTATAAAGAACCTGTTAATGTTTTATAAGGACTTTATAAACGGTCGCCCATGCCCCGTGTAAGCAATCGGCTCGCAGGACACCCGCCGAAGCCGGTTTCTGGAAGCCATCACGCCAGCGCATAAAAATTAGGGCTTGGTCGGTGACAGGGTGTTCAACCGTGCCGAAAGGCCTCTTAGCAGGATTGATTGAACGGGGGAAAGGACCAAACGAACGCTGCTCCCGCAGAACTCCGCCCGCAGGGAAAATCCGCAATCGAAGAGAAAACCCTATTGATGATCGCGCGGGACAACCGTCCCGGGGACCTCGGGACGCAAACGGCCATGGGTCGAGCCAGCATGTCGGCAATAGATGCTCCGCACCGAGAGCGATCTCGAGCTACGCTGTAGTGGCAAATTAACTTCTCGCTGCTTCCGCCGCGCACCGACGCTAGCAGGACTCCTGCTCCCCTCAAAACGGATCGTATGATTTCGCCCTAACTCATGTGATATATTGGCCCCGCTATTGACACGGATCGGGAGGTTGGCTATGAACACGCGATCCAGGCGAATCTTTCTTAGAAATTCCGCTTCCGCACTGGGCGCTGGTTGGCTGGCATCCAACTGGCCGGGCATTCTGGCCGCGCAGGAGTATGCGCGGCAGACGGCTGCGGGGAACTTCCCCACTCAGTTCGCATTCTTCACCCCGGAACAGGCAGCCGACGTCGCGGCGATGGCATCGCAAATCATTCCCACGGACGACACACCGGGTGCACGCGAGGCCGGTTGCGTCTATTTCATCGACAACGGGCTGACGACTTTCCTCCGCGATAGCCAGCCGCTCTACACCCAGGGGCTCCAGAACCTGCAAGCCAAGACGCAGGAACTTTTCACGGGCGCAAGCAAGTTCTCGCAACTGGTTTCCGCGCAGCAGATACAACTGCTCACGGCTATCGAGAAGACCCCCTTCTTCATGGCGGTCCGCAATCACACGATCATCGGGATGTTTGCCAGCCCGAAGCACGGCGGCAATCAGGACGAAGTCGGGTGGGAGCTGATCGGATTCAAAGACACCATGAATTTCCGGGCCCCGTTTGGCTACTACGACGCCGTTGGCAACCCGCGCCGATAGTCTCAGCACCGGAGGAGACGCCCATGAAACAATTTGAGCCAACAGCGGAAGTTGATTTTGTCGTGATCGGAGCGGGAGCCGCCGGCGGAATCATGGCCAAGGAGCTGTCAGTCGCCGGCTTTTCGGTGGTGGTCCTCGAGCAGGGCGGCTGGGGAGCCTACGGCCACGAGCAGGACTACAACAAGGACGAATTGCAGAACCGCTTCCCGACTGAAGCCGACCGCTTGATGAGTGATCCCAAGCGACAGCGCAACACCTTCCGCCGGAGCGACGACGAGAAAGCTGTCGCTGGCAATCACTCCTACGGGATGGTGGTGGGAGGCGGCACTGTGGTTTACGGAGGCAGCAGTTGGCGCCACTTGCCGTGGGAGTTCCATGAGGCAAGCACCGTGGGCACGATTGCCGGCACCGGCTTGGCGGACTGGCCGATTACCTACGAAGAGCTTGAGCCCTATTACACGAAGGCCGAGTGGGAGATGGGAATTTCCGGACTGCGCGTCGACTCTCCCTTCTTTGCGCCGATGTCGAAGCCCTATCCCCTGCCGCCGCTGCCTATAAAAAGTTCAGGCGCCTTGTTTGAGGTCGCAGCTGCCAAGCTCGGCTTGACTGCCGTCCCCAGTCCCATGGCGATTATTTCCGAAGCGTATCACGGTCGCTCGGGGTGTATCAGCTGCGGAATGTGTTCGGGCTTCGGCTGCCAGGTGAAGGCGAGATCCAGTTCGGCAGTGGCAATGTTTCCTATTGCCGAACAAACCGGCCGGTGCGAGATCAGGCCCAACAGCTACGTCCGCGAAATCTCGGTGGACAAGAAAGGGCGCGTGACCGGGGCTATCTATTTCGACGCCCAAAAGCGAGAGGTGTTCCAGAAGGCCAAGGCAGTCGTGCTGTCGGCCAACGGCACGGAGTCGCCGCGCCTGCTGCTGCTCTCGAAGTCGCCGCAATTCCCCGATGGCCTTGCGAACTCGAGCGGCGTTGTCGGACGGTACCTGATGTCGGGGAACAACGCCGGCGCGAGCGCGATTTTTGAGCACCCGCTCAACGAATTCAAGGGCATCATCAGCGGCTCCGGAATCATCGACTGGGTCCCGAGCGATCCCCAGAGGGGCTTCTACGGCGGCGGGCGGCTGACCGCACGGGGCCAGCAGACGCCGATTGAATACGCGCTCGGGGGCCCGCACGACGGCCCGCGCTGGGGTGGCGCTTACAAGAAGGCGCTCAGAGACGAAGCCAACCGCAAGATGACCATCAGCAGTTTCATCACGCAACTGCCGGTCGAGAGCAACCGCGTTGATCTCGATCCGGAGGTAAAAGACGAATGGGGCCTCCCCGCGATGCGCATTACCTCCACCAGCCACGCGGATGACATCAAGAACATGGAGTTCTTCACCGCCAAGTCGGTCGAGATTCTGCAGGCCGCCGGTGCGACCAAGGTCTGGCCCGATCAGGTTCACGACTCCCGCGGGGGACCGCATAGCCGCGGCACTTGCCGCATGGGGAGCGACCCGAAGACATCCGTGGTCGACACCTTCCACCGCGCGCACGATGTCCCGAATCTCTACATCGTGGATGGCAGCAGTTTCGTCACCGGTGGCCGCAATCACCCCACCATGACGATCCAGGCTCTCGCCTTCCGCGCCGCCGACCGCATCATAGAACAGGCGAAAAGCGGAGACAAAGCGCTGTCGGGTGCATAGAGTCGTTAGGGCGCGGCTTCCGCCCCGCTGCAGACATCCAAACTTCCGCTCGCCATAGGGCTCTAGCCACTGTAGGGATCCTGTCGCCAGTTCCCACGCAGACTCGCATAACCAGCACTTCCTCGGTGAACGCCTTTGCATTGCAAACTGAGGCGGTCAGTTATAGATTGCCAGTCGGTCGGTAAGTCAAAATCAAAACGGAGATTCCCGTTTAGGGGACAAATCGCATGCGACGGTTCCGAAGATTCCTGCTTTGCGATTTGCACGTTGCGCGGGCCCTTGCATTCCTGCTGCTCGCCTGCCACCGACCAGATTTCAGACCAGTCGCTGCTACCTAGCTGACGGATCCGGGTTTAACGGGGTTTAACGGGTTTAACGGGTTTAACACCTTCGCTTGACACTGCCTCGGCGCTGCATAATACTGCGCCCAGCAAGGCTTCATGGAAGCGGCCTTTTTGCTGAGACTTACCTGAGAGGTGGCAGATGCGCATGGGAGCCCGTGAGCTGGCAGTCGCAGTCTTATTGCTGGGGGCGCTCGGGGTTGCGACGAACATGCCCGCGGCGGACGGCGTGAAGCCGGTGCTCTACGTCACCAACAGCCTGGGTGACGATATCACCGTGATTGATCTCCATACGCTCAAGGCCACCGCCGACATCAAGGTCGGGGACAAGGTTCACGGCGTCTGCGCGCCGGCCGATGGCCGGCAATTGTTCACCACCATCGAGTCCGAGAAAGCGCTCAAGGTGCTCGATACTGCCACCAACGAAATCGTCGCCACCATCCAGCTGACGGGCCGGCCGAACCAATGCGCATCTACGCCGGACGGCCGCTACGTCGCCGTTCCCATTCGCGACAACGGCAGCATCGATATCGTGGATGTCCCACAAAGGAAAGTCCTGAAAGTGCTACCCATCGAAGGCCCGCACAATTGTTACAATTCCGGCAGCAACACCGACATGTACTGCTCCTCCATGAAGGGCAACGAAATCGCCCGCATCAATCTCAAGACGATGGAATACGCCGGGAAGATCGCCGTGGGCGGAATCCCCCGCCCCTACGCCGTTTCGACGGACCAGAAAATGCTCTACGTCGCGCTGACCGATTTCCATGGCTTCGCAGCCGTCGATCTAGCCAACGGCAACAAGATTGAACGCGTCGAATTGCCTGCGGCCACCGCCGCGAGCAACTGTGAAAAGCTCGAGCCGCGCACTCCCACCCACGGGCTCGCTCTCACGCCCGACGACAAGCAGCTCTGGATCACCAGCCTGTCCGATAGCGGCGTCTACGTCTACGACGTGGCAACCAAGAAAATCTCGAAAGAAGTCCCCACAGGCACGTGCCCCAACTGGATTTCGGTCTCGCCCGACGGCAAGTACGTCACGGTGAGCAACAGCGCCAGCGACGACTCGTCCATCTTCGACGCCAAAACGCACCGCGAACTCGCCCGCGTCAAAGTCGGCAAGGGCCCCAAGCGCCTCCTGGCGGTCAACATCTCCGCCTCCTCAGGTCCCTCTCAATAAAGTGAGAGGCATGCCTTTGCAGGTGTTCCGCCCTTGGTTTTTAAGGCTGGGTCCGGGGGGGCAACAATGCCGCTCGTCAATCATTTGATACACCGCGCCTGAGGATGCGTCGAAAACGGTTCTTTCTATTCCGCACTCCAAGATGATTCCATCTTCCCGAGCGAACAGCGGAACCGAATTCACCACAAGCAACAAGCGCTCAAGAACCTTGCTACTAGCTAAAGGCTGTTGCAAAACCCCAGGCCTAACCCCTTGATTACCACGAGCAGAGGGAGAGGAAGCGTGGCAGATCTCAAGCCACGGAACCTAT
Source organism: Candidatus Acidiferrales bacterium (assembly GCA_050015335.1). Taxonomy (GTDB): domain Bacteria; phylum Acidobacteriota; class Terriglobia; order Acidiferrales; family UBA7541; genus Palsa-295. The sequence continues at coordinate 33,194 of JBEKBP010000047.1, forward strand.
TGGCTTTGCGAAATCCTGAGAAAAAG
>JBEKBP010000048.1:0-30483 GCA_050015335.1 Candidatus Acidiferrales bacterium
ACCTGCGCCTTCACATAGGGAGGGGATTGATTGACGCCAAAAGGGCCGCCCGCAATCACGCCGGCCGCGAAGCCCGGTGAAAGATAGGCAAAAAGCTCGCCCCGGTCATAGTAAATGCCCCAGCCGGCGCGCACCACGATCTCGCCGTTGAATTTCTTCGGGCTCCAAGCCACACCGACCCGGGGCGCAAACCCCCACTGCCTTCCCGTGAGGGTAGTGTCGCTGACGCCGGCGGTCGGAAATTCGGGGTTGTTGCCGGCAACGATGAAGCCGGTGGACGTGACGTTTCCCGTGGTTTCGTCGTAGGAGTATTTCGAAGGATCGAAGTTATAAATCCGGCCGTACTTCTCCTGAAGGCCTCCGTTCCAGTCAAATCGCAAGCCCCACGTGGCACTTAGATTAGACTTCAGCTGGAATTTGTCCTGGATGTATTCTCCGTTCTGACCGGCGCGGTAGTAGCGATTGGCGTTGCCCTGAAGAAACGTAGTGGTAATGAAACCATCCGAGGTATACGGACTGACCAGACCTTGTAGAAACTGAGAGAAGTCGGCGAAGCCGATCATGCCCGCGCGGCCGGGCCTTTCGTCGCGGGTGTTGAGCTGCGTATATGCAAAGCTACCGCCGAAGGTAACGTTGTGCCTCCCCTTGCTCCAGGTCGCGCTTGCAAACGGCATGAACCGATTCTGGAAGACTCCGGTGAATGCGCTTTCCGCCTCCGCGCCCATGCCGATGTTCATCCCGGCGTTGACGACCGAGCTGACATTGTTCGGCGAATCGTTCCCCAGAACGTCGACGATCGTGATTCCGGGGAAGATGGCGGACCCAAACGTGTTGATCCCCGATTGCTGCGGCGTGAAAGGCTGGGCGAGATCGCTGTAAATCTTTTCGCGGATGAAGCCAAAGCTTTCGGCAACGCTCAGATGAGGCGACACCGTTTGAACGTTGGTGATGGTCGCCACCTGGCTCCCGGCATCCAAGTGCTGCGTGAAACCCGCGACACTCGAATAGGCAAATGGAGCGGCCGTCGGATCGTGCTGGTAGTAGTATTTCAGCGTCAGGACGTCCTTCGGATTCACGATCCAGTCGGCATCGCCTATGGCCTGATCGGCTGTGAAATAGGCCGTTCCCGGCACGCTGGCATTTTCGGGAAAGTTCTGCGTCGGGGCGACACCATCATCATTGGGGATCATGTACTGGCCGTTGGGCAGCTTGTACTGGAACAGAGCGACGGCGATCGGACTTACCCCGCTGGCTGTGATATTCGATCCGAAATTCGCATTGGCCAGCGCGGCCAGGCCTTCCGCCGTGCGGTTCGAACTGCTCAATCCAATCGGAACGACCAGACGCGACGTGCCGATCTCCCGGTCCGAATCGTGCAGGTGCTGATAGCCGAGATAGCCGAACAGCTTGTTCCTGATAAGCGGCCCGCCGAGCGTCTCCCCCGCCGTGTAGCGATGCAATTGAGGAACTTTTCCGACGGAGGGTATATTGGGATCGTCCTTGAAGAAGTAGGGGGCGGCATTGAGAGCGTCGGTTTCGCGGTGCAGGTATGTGCTGCCGTGGATGTCGTTGGTTCCGGAGGCGGTGCTCACGTCGATATGTGCGCCGCTGGTCGAACCTTGCTGGGCGTCGTACATTGATGCGTTGACGCGAACTTCCTGCAGCATTTCCGGCGCGGGCGAGGGCAGCGCCTGGCCTATGGCGAGGTAGGGAGACGCGCTGCTTTGGATGATCTCTGCCGAGGTGTTGCTGAGGCCCCCTGATCCGGTGTTGTTCACAAGGCGGGCCGAGGACACCGAACTGGTGCTCTTGCCGTTGAACAAATTGCTGGCGTCCACCCCGTTCAGCAGGAACGTGTTGCTCGTGTCTCGCTGGCCATTCGCCCAGACGGGTGCGTTGCCGAGGCCTGCGTTGGCTCCCGTGCCAGGGGAAAGCTCTTCGCTTACGCCGGGGGAAAGAGCGACCACTCCTGTGAAACTCCCGGTGGGAAGCGGGATCAGATCGATTTGCTGTTGATCGAGAACGTAACCATTTGTCGTGTCGACCGCGTTCACCAAAGGCGTCTCTTCGACGGTGAGGGTCTGTCGCACATCGCCAATTTTGAGGGTTGCGTTTACGCTCGCGGTGCGGTTGGCTTGCAACTGGAGGGAGGGAATGTCGAGGGTCTGAAATCCGGCATGGGAAATGGTGATGCTGTAGCTGCCGATGGGCAAGTTTACGAAGCTGTAGCTGCCGGTCTCATTCGTATCCTGGCGGCGCGTGAGCTTGGTTTGATCCCCGACAATCGTCACTGTCGCAGACGGAACGATGGCTCCCGATTCGTCCGATACGATGCCGGTGAGTCCGCCCAGGGTCTGCTGCGCGCGTAAGCGCGGAGTAATGCACACAAAGAGGAACCAGATAAAGTGGGAAAGTAGTCTGAATCTCCTACACGTGCATTCCATACTCGTTCGGGTGAACCTAGCCAACACCTACACCAAAGACAAACACATTCTTGTGACGAAGGGAATCAAATAAATTGATCCGCTTGGATCCCGAGTCCGCATCATTAGACTTTTCCTGGTGGTAGCGCAAAGCAGGCAAGCTACCGGCCGGCCCGGGCGAGCACGGCGTGAGGCTGTGGAGGCAGTCCGACCCGGCGCAAGAAAGCGTCAAAGCGCCGGTCCGAACGCAGGGGATCAAAAGCAGGGTCCACAGCCAGGAAAGCCATAAAGAAGATCCCGGAGCGCTGTTCGTAGGCTTTTTCGAGCGATGCAAAAGCTAGGTCCTTTCGACCCAGATTGGCGTAGGCGATAGAAAGAAAGAACGCGTCCGGTTGTTGTTTACTCTTTTTCAACCAGGCATCGAAGGCGCCGGAGACCCCAGGTGCCCCATGAATTTCGTCTATCATCGCCAGGAATGGCCTGTCACAGGGGCCGAGTTTTTGCCAGAGCTTGTGCGCCTGGGCGTAGGCTCCTTTTCGCTCGAATAGTTGGGCGCTTATCCAGAGGCCGTAGCTATAGTCGGGGCCCAGCTCCACTGTGGCATCGCACTGCGCCATGGCGCGGTCGTCCTGACGCGCGTATTGCAGTACGCGGCAATAATCGGTGTTGATTACCAGAGAGAGCGGGTCAAGTTCCTGGGCCCGTTTAATCTCCCAAAGGGCTTCATCAAATCTCCCTGACGCGACCAGAAGCTCACTCAATCCATCGTGGGCGCTGGGGGAGCCCGGCTCGAGCGCCAAAGCGTGCTTGAAGTCGGCCTCTGCGTCGGGAAAATCCCAATGGAACTTCATAAGAGTCCAGGCCCGTTCCTCATAGGCTTCGCCTAGTTCAGGATCAATCTTCAGCGCCTTGGCAAGAGCGGACTCTGCGGCAGCCGTTGCCTCGCCAACGGGAACGGTTTCATCCGGGGAAAGATCCACCCACCCCGCCAAATAATTGTAGCTACGCGCCACGCCAACATAGGCAGGAGCAAAGTCCGGATCGAGGTCGACGGCCTGCTGAAAGAACCGGAGGCCCTTTCGCTGGGACTCAAAGGTGTTCTCCTGTATGGCGGAATCGCCCCTCAGCAGGGCTTCGGACGCGCGCGGGTTGGCCGAACGCGTGCCCGCGAGCCGCGATTGCTCGTTGGGGGTGAGCTTGATGCGGATTTGTTCGGCGACAGCGCTGGCCACCCGATTCTCCAACCCCAGGATATCTCGCAGGTCTCCTTCGTAGCTGCTAGCCCAGAGTTGTTTGTCAGCAAGCGCGTTAACAAGCTGGGCGCCGATCCGAACGTGGTCTTGGGATCGCATGACCGATCCCTCGACCACGGCGTCCACCTTGAGCTCCTTGGCGATTTCCGGAAGCGACTTATGGGCATTTTTGTACTGCATGGCCGTCGTTTGAGATATGACCCGCAGGGCGCCGATCTGGCTCAGGTCCGTGATCAGCTCGATGGTCATCCCATCCGCGAGATACTGCTGCGAGCTGTCGCCCGTTAGATTGTCGAGCGGCAGTACCGCCAACGATCGAATCGGCGCGCCGGCCGCCGCGGAATTTTGTCTGCCTAGGATCCGGAATGTCGCGATGCTGCTAATTACCAGGAGAGTGAGCCCGAGAACGGCAGCTGCGCGGCGCGTCGGCCAACCGAACGGGACAGAGCCGTTTTGGCCCATGGCCGGCCGGGTGGATTCGGTGGCTCCCCGTTCCTGAATCGCAGGGACCTTCGTCACATCCCGCTCGGCCGTCATAAGGGGCGAGGGGACGGCGGCCGCGCCAGCCATTTCTGGGAAACTAGACTTGACGTGAGCTATGAAGCGGTACCCGCGCGTGGGCACGGTCTCGATATAGCGGGGTTCTTTGGCGTCGTCCGCCAGCCCTCTGCGTAGCTGATTGATGGCCCGGTTCAGGACGTGGTCGGTAACGAAAGCCCCGCCCCAAACCGCATCCATCAGTTCCCGCCTTTCCACGAGCCGGCCGGGGTTCTCTACCAGAAAAATCAGAACATTCAGTGCCTTGGGCTCAAGCGGCACCATCTTTCCGGCCTTGCATAGCCGGAAGCCTTCCATATCAATCTGGACGTCTTCGAAGTGGTAACAGCGCGCCACAGAAGGACCTCAGTATTCCATTACGGAATCAGGCCGAAAACATCTGCGCACCGTGAGTACGGCAAAGGCTGCTTCTCCCTAAGGTCCTCCCTGAAACAGGGAGAACCCAATGGAGTGCAAGCCGCACCCAGGACTCGCGATTCGAGTCGCACTATTCTATTTCACTCTCGCCGGGGTTTGCCAGAGCATTCAGGCCCAGTCCCAGATGCGCTTCCGCCTGGTCCACGACACCCTGGTTGTTGTTCCGCTGATGGCCGACAGGCAAGGGCCCTTCGATTTCGTTCTCGATACCGGGGCCGATACTACCATCGTGGACCAGTCTCTTGCCATCAAACTGTCGCTGCCCTCTCTGAGACGCGTTCAACATACGACACTGGCCGGAGTTGGGTCGCTGCCGCTGAACTCGATAGCCACCCTGTCCGCGGGGTGGGCAGACGTGAATGATATCCCCGCGCTGGTAGAGGACCTCGCCGAGGTGCGCAAAATAGACGATCGAATAGAGGGTATCGCCGGCCAGGATTTCCTCTCGCATTTCAATTACTTGCTCGACTACAGGAGTCGTTCGGTCCGCATCGAAATCGACAATGAAATCCGGGACGCCATAGAGGGAGATACACTGCCGATAGAAATGACCGGAAATCGGATGATCGTCGCTTCGGTAGCGCAATCCCAAGGCCGCGAAAGGTTGCGCCTGTTGCTTGACTCCGGAGCAAATTCCGTCGTGCTGTTTCCTAGAGCTTCTCAGGCGCTCGATCTTCCCGCCCAGGGCCATGGGTTAGAAGTTACCAGCAGCGGACAGGTCGGATTGCAGGTAGGCCGGATCCCCGTGCTGACGGTTGGCTCGCAGCAATTCCGTGAGATTACGGCGGCTCTGCCTGCCGCCGAACCCGCCGAGGGCATCGGGGACGGCCTGCTGCCGACCGCGCTTTTCCAAACCTTGTACGTCAACAATCGTGAAGGCTTCGTCATGCTAAATCCCCGCGCTAAGAAGAACTGGTTGAGCCACGGCCCAGCCGTAATCGGACAAATGCGGTGATGCTCCCAATGGACTACACCGGAGTTAACCGAACTTTCCAGTTCAACTGGTAAAGTCGGTTTAAGCATGGTTGAAGCAAGCGCCGCATGAGGAAATCCTGTGCATGTTGGGCGGACACCCAAAACGGCCGGGCGAACAGCGGCGCCGGCGACCAGCGTATGGGCAGAGTTCGGGATGCTGCTCCACGCTGCTGTTGCTGCCGGACCTTGACTTCATCCGACGCTGATTACATGCGCGGGGCGTTTTTGCTGATGTATGGATGGGCCCTCCTTTACGCCGCCCTCCTTTACGCCGTCAATATCTTCTTGGGTTCTCGATGTGCGCTGGAGGATTTGAGAGCATGGTGGCAAGAACAGAGACAAATTACCTCGTTCGAAAAGAAGCGGCTCACTGCCACATCGTAAGGAAACTACAAACCTGCAAACGTGATGTGGGTTCACCCCCCAAGAGTGGGTGAAATTCTGCGAGGGCTCCTTCATCCCTTAATACAACGTGCCGGTTTTTCGCGGGGCACCCTGCTAGGGACGGTACCTATAGCGTTTATGCAGTAGGAGCCCCGTTTTTGTTGGGGAAGCCAGCTACACAGCAACTGGAATTCGAGCATCGAAAGTAGAGCGTTCCAATCGAGTGCCCGGCGAAGGCTCAGGCAACAGGCTGTGGCTCACGTTTCCGATTCTGCTTATCGACGCAGAGGGAATGGTCCGCACGTTGGAGTAACTGCTCAGGTGTTTCACCCACACGATACTCCGCCCAGCCTGCCCACAAGGCGAAAGAAACTTTCGATCCCTCGACCTCTATTTCCAGCGGAGACAAGCGGTTCAGGACGGCTTGTATCTGTCCGAGTTTGCACTCCGGGAGCAACACTACAAATTCGTCTCCGCTCATACGCACGGCCAAGTCGGAGGCGCGAATTGCGCTGCTCAGCCTCTTAGCAAACCTCTGTAGCGCCAAGTTGCCTGCCGGATGTCCATAACGGTTATTGATCCGTTTGAAATCATTTAAGTCCAGCGTCAAGACGGTCAGAGAACTTTGATGTCGTTGCGCCCGGGCGATTTCTGCGGCCAACCGCTCCTGGACGTATCTTCCATCGTGAAGGTCCGTGAGTGGGTCAAGCGCCTTGCTCCCTTCGACATCTAAGCCAGTGCCCGCGGCCATGAGCTTTTCGGCGAATACCTCCATGTTGCCCAGTGCTCTCAATTTCTCCGAAGCATTTCGGATGGCTTCATCGAAGAGGATCAGTGATTCATCGGGTACGAGGCTTTCAGCTGCCAAGCGAAGTAGCTGCAGCTGATTCAGGCAGTTGTTGACGATGTCCTGGACCGTACGCATTGTGACCTGGACCACCCTGAGCCGCTCCGCCTGCAACTGGGACTCGTGCATGAAACGAGCGTCGTTGACGATGGGCGACAACTGTGACGCTGCATTGGCAACCGCTCGCACATCATCGCGGCTGAACTGGCGCGGTTCAATCGTTTGCACGACCATAACCCCCAACAGGCTTCCGCGCTCAATGATCGGCACGCCCAGAAACGACTGATAGCGCTCTTCACCGGATTCGGGGAAGTATTTGAATCGCGGATGGGCGGTCGCGTCGGCGAACACCTGCGGTTGGCGCCGTTCACCGACCAAGCCCACCAATCCTTGGTTCAATCGCATCCGCACGTGGCCCACGCTTGAGGCGTCGAGACCGACCGTGGCTGACAATATGAGGTGGAGGTGGTCCGCTGCCAGCAGATACACAGAGCAGACGTCGCTGTGAAATCGCTGTTGGATGAGGCGCGCAATGTTGGTGAGCGTATCAGTGACATTGCCCGTGTGCGAAACCACGAGGCAGCTGATCTCTTCAAGCGTTCCCAGCAATGAGGTTTCGAGGTTGTCTTCAGAGTCCACCGTGGCTCGTTCTCCTGGAACTGCTATTTCCTCTGCAACATCAACCACACAAGGTTGTTCTAGCAGAGATCGCCGTCACAGTCTGTGTTGTTTGGAACCCATGGGGCTCCCTTGGGCTCACAGGGTCACGCGGCAGGTCTTCCGTGACACGGTTCCGTGGGTCGCACGAAGACAGCGAGATACAGCACGGGAAATGGCGTACCGGACGTCAAGCGATGCCGAACCTGGAACCCCATCGCGGCCGCCCAGGATTTCCGGCCTGTGATATCATGCCAGCCGTTCTGTCGCAGAAACGTTACCGAGGAGCGGGGAGATGAAAATTACTCTGCAATTGGCATTTCTGGCGCTGGTCGCAAGCTGCGGAACGTCCGGTTATGCCCAAGGCGGACGCGAGGTCCAGACCTTTAAAACATCGAAGGGCGAAGTCAAGATCACGCCGCTGTATCACGCCGCTCTGCTCATTCAGGCTGGCGGAAAAAGCATCTACGTGGATCCGGCAAAGCCCGCGGACGTCTCGGGTTTGCCATCCGCGGACTTGATTCTGGTCACCGATATTCACGGCGACCACATGGACACCAACCTCATCGCCAAGGTCAGCAAGTCCGATACTCAGGTTATTGCACCGCCGGCAGTCGTAAAGACGGTGACCACCGCGATGCCCATTTCGAACGGCGAGACCAGAGAGTGGAACGGATGGAAGATCGAAGCCGTTCCCATGTACAACATGAAGCGGGGCCCAGCCGAGGGGAAGTTGTTTCACGATAAGGGCCGCGGTAATGGCTACGTGCTCACCTACGGCGGGAAGCGCTTCTATATTTCGGGAGACACTGAAGCGACCCCCGAAATGGAAGCTCTCAAAAACATCGACGTAGCATTCGTGTGCATGAACCTTCCCTATACGATGCCGCCGGAAGAAGCGGCCGAAGCGGTGAAGGCGTTTCACCCCAAAATTGTTATTCCATATCACTACGGCCAGTCGGACTTGAATGTATTCAAGAAGGCGCTGGAGGGAACCGGGATCGAAGTCCGGATTCTCGACTGGTACCCGAAGGCCTGATCTAGGGCAGGCCCGCCGCCAGAGCACTGCGTGGCCTCCCGGTGTTGTGTCTCGCCCGCCACTTCTTGATAGCAATGTCTCCATTCGGGAATTGATACGGCTGATACGGCAGTCTGTCTTGAAGCTGTATGCGACAGCTGCTAAACTCCCGGCCCGTTGGAGCGAGCCAACCGACTGACTTTCGGTGAAAGCGGGGAGGGTTACTCAATCAGCCGCCCTGTACACAAGGAGGAACCATGGAAGCCGAGATTTCACAGTTGGTAAGCCGCTACGATCGTGGCTCTCTGAGTCGCCGGGAACTCATTCAGGGCTTGGCGATTCTAGCGGCGGCCGTGGCCGGCACGACAGAAAGCGCGATTGCTGCTACTCCATTCCAAGTCAACAGCTTCGGCCATGTCTCACTCCAGGTACGGAATCTTGAACGCTCGGTGAAATTCTACCGGGATGTATTTGGACTTCCTGTCTTCGACAAGATTGTTAACCCCCCGGGGGAGTTCCGCTTAAAGGTGGGCAGCGGCATGCTCGTTATGCGAAATGTGGAGCCATTTGGAGCCGTCGACCACGTGGCTTTTGGGGCGGATCGCTTCGACAAAGCTGCCGTGACCGAACAGTTGAAGCAGCAGGGAATCACGCCGGTCGAGACGCACGGGCCCCGGGGCTTTTATGTTTTGGATCCGGACGGATATCCCATCCAGATTGTCTCGACTGAAAATCAAACGTAGCGAACGTGTTCTTGTATCGCGCGTTTCCGGCTCACTCAATGGTCGAGCGACAGGAGAGGTGCACCGCTCTCGGTCCGCATTCAATCTTTCGGCAAGCGGAACGCAATGTACTCGCCGGAGAAGGTTCCTCCGCTAATGCCAAGGACGATGTACTGCTTGCCGTTGAGCATGTAGGTCATCGGCGAACCAGTCTGCGGCGCCGGCAGATACACGGCGCCCACTTCCTTACCAGTCGCCTTGTCGTAGGCGTGCAGTATCGCGCCGCGGCCGTGCGAAGCAATGGTGGTGGGGAGAGGATCGCCCGAGATCACGAGCGTTTTCGTGACCAGTGTGCCGGCGTGGAGCGGCTGTCCGGTGCGCGGGATTGTCAGTCCCTTGAGCGCGGGGCTGTTGCGCACCGCGTCGAGCGTTTCTCCGTGCGCAATCTGCCAGACGAACTCGCCTGTGTCCATATTAATCGCCGTGATCGTCCCGTAAGGCGGCTTGAACAGGGGCAAGCCCTGGATCTTCAGGTCCTCGTCCCCATCGGCAGATCCCCACAGATAGTTCAGATCCGAAGTCCCAGGCTTGGGCTTGACGAGCCCAATGACCATCAAGCAGGCGTTGCAGGCCTCCACGTAAAAGGTGTGCGTCTCCGGATCGTAGGAGCCGCCCGGCCAGTTTGTGCCGCCACCGCCGGTCCCTAGGGTGAGCGTGCCGTGTTGGCTGTCGGTATCGACGACTGGGGGCGTGAACCTCGGCCCAATCTTATAATGTTCCGTTGCTTGAAGTGCCTGGCTGCGAAGCTCGGGTGTGAAGTCGATAAAATCATCCGCGCTGACTCCAGTGCGCGCGTAAGGCTTCGGTTTGGTGGGTACGGGTTGCGTCGGGGAATACCACTCTCCCGGAGCGGTTCCTTTTTCCACCGGCTGCTCCTCGATCGGCCAAACCGGCTTCCCCGTCACTCTGTCAAACACATAGAGTGTTGCTTGTTTGGTTGGCTGCGCAACCGCTTTGATCGTGCGGCCATCCACGGTGATATCGGTGAGCACGGGCGCCGAGGAAATGTCCATGTCCCACAACTCGTGATGCACGAGCTGGTAGTGCCATTTCCTCTGGCCTGTTTTCAGGTCGACCGCGACAAGCGAGTTGCCGAACAGTCCGTTCCCGGGCCGGTGGCCGCCATAGTGATCAGATGTCGGTTCCTCCACCGGCAGATAGGCGATGCCCAGGTCCTCATCCACCGCGATCTGCGCCCAAACGCCCGCGTTGCCGTTGGTGGCCCAGGAGCCGTCGAGCCAGGTGTCGTTGCCGAATTCTCCCGGTTTAGGAATGGTTCGGAAGGTCCAGATCAGCTTGCCGGTCCGCACATCGAAGGCGCGAACCAAGCCCTTGGGGTTGTTGTGAGTTTCTGGTTTCCCTCCCGCGTAAGCCGAGCCCACGATAACCTCGTCCTTGGCCACCACCGGCGTCGCATTCAGACCCACTTGTCCTTTCACCAGATCAATCTGCTGACCTGTGCCGAATTGGACGCCTTGCTTCAGGTCCACGGTGCCGTTCTCACCGAAGCTTCGAACCGGAATGCCAGTCTTGGCATCCAGGGCGATCAGCTGGTATCCAATCGTCACATAGAAGATGCGGGACTCGCTCCCGCTGCTCCAGTAAGCCAGGCCGCGGCCCGAAATCCTTCGCGGCGAAGCGGCACCGCGCTCGCCTTCGTTTTCGCTATGCATCCAGAGCAGTTCACCGGTAGCCGCGTCGAGCGCGACGACCGCCCGCCTGGTTCCGGCTGTGGTGTAGAGCACTCCGCCAACCATGAGCGGTGTTCCCTCCAGCATGTATTCGGGTCTCGGCCCCAGATTGTCGGTCTTGAATGTCCAGGCGACTTCCAGTTTGTTGAAGTTGGTGGCGTCAATCTGATCGAAAGGCCGGTAACGGGTATTGGCGAGGTCCGCTCCGTAGGTAGGCCATCCGGAACTAGCGCTGGCCGATTGTGCCTCGATTTCCGGGCAAATAACTGTAATCACAGCCACAAGAAACAGCGCCGCGATAGGGAAACCGCCGAACCTCGCGCGCGTCATTTCGCCGGTCTTGCCTATGCCAATCAGAAAAAGCCGCCTTTGCTTGCATTGAGTCTTGCTCTGTTTGCCAAAGCGTGGAATGCCCATCGGCATGAGGATCATCCCTCTAGGTGCTAGGTTTCTTTGACTTTGAGCGCTCACTTGCCTTAGCCACTGCGTGGAGCCTCATTTTCTCGGCCGCGTTGTAATTCTCCTGCATCACCTACCCCGGAGGTGCTATATAGTCTCGTTCCTGAAAACAAGCAATGCTCTTTTTCTGCGTTTGTGAAATGTTTCTAGCAGGATGACGATCCTCGCAACTTGAATCCGGGCATCCATAGCGTAATGCTTCAAAATACGCGAGCGCAGTTTCGGGCGGCAAGCGGCGACGGTCGCTCGGGACTGACCACCGAATGCGATCCGCGAGCCAGATCATCGTACTCGACCGCGATTCTAGACCCGCCTCGAGGGTTTCGGCAACGCCCCTCGGAAACTGGATAAATTTGGATCATGGTGAATGCATTGGCACCTTGGCTGTAATGGAAGTGGACAAACCATTGCTTTCGATATCGAGGTCGCCGCGCAAGTCTCGAACGCGCTCGTGCATTCCAGCCAATCCCACGCCAACACACGGTCCCATCTCACGAAAATCTCGCAGCTTCTCTGAAGGAATGCCTCTACCATAATCCTTAACACACAGCATGGCAATATCGCCCTCGGACCAAAAGCGTATTTCCGCTACTCTGCTGCCCGAATGTCGTATAACGTTGGTTAAACTCTCTTGCAGAACTCGGAAGAAAGTTAGCTCAATATCTTTAGGCAATCGAACATCCTCAAGATCAAGCTTAGCCTCAATTCCGCTGCGTTGAGCGAAACCTTCCACAAACCACCTCGCGGCAGCCGCAAAGCCGAGCTCATCCAGAAGCGGTGGGTGGAGAAGATAAGAAGTCGTCCGCACTTCTGTGATCGCTTGATTCGTAAGTGCTTCTAGTTCCGCTATCAGATGGCCGGAGTTGGGAGCGTTTTCAGCGAGCTTCGCCAACGTGAATTTCATCACACTCAGCGTTTGCCCAGTGCTGTCGTGCAACTCACGTGCGATACGTCGGCGTTCTTCGTCCTGAACACGCAGCAAGCGAGCGGATAGTTTCCTGAGCTCCTCTTCCGCTCTGTTACGCATCTTTATGGCAGATTGCAAAAGCGCGAGATTGGAGGAAAGTTCCCTCGTGCGCTCCTCCACTTTATGCTGCAGTTCCTCCTGCGCTTTTTTAAGCTCAGCTTCGGATCTGTATAGCTTTCGAAGATTTCTTTGCCTCGATTCGCCAAAAACGATTAACAGACCGCAACCCGCTATAAAAATGATGGACATTGCGGCATTTTGTCGGGGCACAGCCAGAGGTCCACTGATCGGTGCGATAAAACGATCCACTGCGATTAAGCCTAAAGCGACTGACATCACGGAAGGCCCGACACTAAAATTGAACGCCACGAACGCAACGGAGGGGAAAAGGGTAATCCAAGGCACACTATCCCCGAGTATGGGATTAAGCGCCCATCGAATCAGAACCGCGATTGTGGTGACTACCAGAGCAACCGCATAGGTGCTTAGACGAGAAGGCACCCCATAAGAGGAAAACGTGCGGCTGACGTTTGCGGCAAGCCGAGTTGCATCTAACATACCGAAATCACGCTCCCGTCTCAGCGCTGTAGTAGGTCCTAGAAATCGCGTTACATCTTACCCTTATTGGGACAATCGCACGTTGGAACATTCGGATTGAGAATTGCAACAGAGATAACCAGAACCGTGGAAAACATGAATGGTGCGGTATCTGTGGTTGTGAATGTCGGGACGCCGAGTCCTAGAAATCCGAGCATTAGCAGGACAATTAGAGTGACGAAGGCGCTGCGCAACAACGTGTGTGACTTCTTACTTTCATTTCGAATCCTATCCTTCTCGGCCCCGGGGATTCTCCGCTTTGAATCGGTGAGCCCCTTATCTGTGACGCTGTGTCTGCCGCCTGTCTCTTGCAGCCTGCCGCGCTTTAATCGTCGGCATGGAATTGCCTTCTATCCGCCCGGCGTTATGAACACACGCTGCTCCAATACGCCCTCGAATCCTACCGAGGTCGCTTGCGCTCTATGACACCTGCGAGGAAATAGACGCTCTTGTTGCCGCGATGTGGAACCTCCAACAAGGCCGTGCCCCCGCCTTATTGTGAACGGCGACACGCCAGATTTTCCCGTAGCGACTTCACCACAATGGGGAGACGCGAGGCGGAATCACCCCGATCGCACCGGCCCCGAACGAGGAGAAAGAAACCAAAACTCCCAACACAGCCCAACACAGCACCCGACAGAATTGTGAAGAATGTCCTGCCTCGCGAGTCCAGGTTGCACGCTAGGGTGGCGAAAGCCTCCCATATCCATTTGCGGAATACAATCGATATCGCGGTGGAGATCAGCGCAATACCGAGAGTCGTCAGAGCGTGGTTGCTGCCGTCCGCCAGCTTGCCGACGATGGATTAACGACCCACCGCCTGCTCCGGTTAACCCAACCAGGGAACCCCACGACGAACCACGACAGTGAGTACAGCGGGCGAATTGCGTGCAAGACGGACATGTCGATTCCTCGGGCATCCTTCCGTGGACGAGCTAAAATTAACGACTGGGTGCGCGCAGAGAGCGTCAGCGTCTCGGGGGGGCCGGGTGTGTAAGCCAGGGAAGGGTCCCGGAACGGGCCGACAGCTCTCTAGTGCGCGTTGCATTCCGCGGCCCTACCGCGGAATTTCGCAGAATTCATATGCCCGACTCCTCAATGCCCGCGACGTTTGCAATGTCTCACTGGGCCTGCTGATCCTTCAGTGCGTGAGGCCCGTGCTTCAGCACGTATTCTGCTGCTTCGCGACCCACTTGCTGAGCTCGGCCGTTTGAGAATGAAAAGTGAATACCGCCATAGATCCGGCTCAGGCCGTTCTCCGCGGCGATCTGGCTCAAGCTTGAAACCGCTCTAGGGGGCTCACCGGAGGTCGTCGTGTGAAGCGTCAATGTCTCAGCGTGGCCATAGAACTTCTTCAAGACTTCGACGCTCGCCGCCACCGTGGCGCTATGTCCGCTTAGGTATTCCGGATGCGGAGGCGTGATGAGCAGAGGCGTCCAAGCGGCGTAGCCATTGGTGACGGTTCCATCCGGGTTCGCGTTTAGAGCCGTAACCGGCCGCCAGAATTTGTAGGTATATTTTGCCTCCGAAATGGCAATTCGCGCGTCGGCAATGGCGATGTCGACCAACGCAAATATCAGCGCACTTGCTTCCAAAGACGTCTTGTATTTTTCCGCAAGGAGCCGCGCTGGCTCGTTGGCAGTTAATTCCGCATCTTGCGCATAAAACTGGGCAATATGGGTCTGATCCGCCGTGCGAGTGGTGCTGGTTGCCGAGCCAATATCTTTCACTTCTCTCGAGGCCTTGTTGTACGCGGGACTTCCTACCCGCGGAGGAGCGGGAGGACGGAGCTGACTCGCCGATTTCAAAACGAAGGGCCTTACCGATCCCCACTGCGAGTTAATTCCCGGCGCAAAGCCGCTAGGAGTGGGACGCCACTGCCCGGCGCCTGTGATCCCAGCGGCTGGATAAGGCACATCCGGACTTGAGCCATCGTCGGATCGGAGGGCGATAATATCGAGGGCGGCCGCAGCGCCAACGGCTCGCCCGTTTGATTTCTCCGCTCCGCTGGGCTCCGAGGCTAGACTGCTCGCCAGATTTGCGTCGAGGTCTGACTGCTGGGCCGGGAAAAAGTTAACCAATACATCGTGCGCCGCCTGTGCAGCGGCCGCCTCTGGAGAGGCCGGACCGGGCGCCGGCTTGTTGTAATGATACGGTGAACCGAAATGCTGGATGGCGTTCACCGCATCGTAGACGGCGATTGCTTCGATTGCGTCCACGCGCGACCCAAAATTGCTGTTCAATTTGCCGGTTTTGGTGGCATTTACCGTGATCAGATTCCACTTTGTAACTTCGTCAGCCGATGCTGAGGTGGTGAATTGTGATACCGAGGCGACTGCCGATAGGGCGACTACGAGCTTCCACTTCGGACGTGAGAAGTAACGCATTGTGTTCTCCAGTGAGCTTGTAAGTGTCAAAAGCATTCTAAAGAAATCCGATCGCCCGGCCGGCAAGACCCACGGCTAGCCAAAGCACGAGAGAAACGGCCGCCGCTGATTTTGCCCACGCGGAGGAAGTCTTCTCCCTTGCCGACGCAACGACCTTGCGGTGCAAAGTCAAATGGAACAATAGCGCAACAAATAGGATCGACATCTTGGCCCTGAAAGCGGCGTTGTAATAGCACTTCATGGGCTCGGCCGAAAGAATGATGATTCCTGAGAGAGCAATCACCGCGAAACTTCCCCAGAAAAGTGGCGCTAGTTCCCGGTCCAGCCGCGACGCAGACTGCCGTTTGAGGCCAACGCCGATGAGACGGAGGTCTACGAGCAAGATCGTTCCGCCGAGGATAGCAAGCGCGAGCAGATGCACCATCTCCACAATCGCCACTCCATAAGTAGAGTGTTGCATGGCGCGCCCCACAGCTGTGTGACCAAGCCATTGAAAAACAGAAAGAACTGTCATCAAGACGCCTTCCAGACGGATGTGCAAGACCAGCCGACCGTGCTATTTGAAATACGCAATCGCTCGTCCGGAGACAATGATGGCGCTCCACAGCGCCAAGGACAGAACTCCCGCAAGCTTTGCTCGATAGGGCGTAGCCGCGGATTCGCCCCACGTGGCAACACTACGATAAATCGTTGAATGGAAAATTAACGGGTTGAGGCCTGCCAGCAGAAGAAGCAGCAGCTTGAGTCGAAAAGCGGGATTCCCATAACACTGTTCGGCTTTCGACCAGAAAAGCAGAAAGCCGCTGGCGAACATAATCACAAATCCGCACCAAGTCAGAGGCAGAACCTGACTAACGACCTCCGACACCTGCTCCCGTTTCAAAACAACGCCGAGAAGTCGCAAATCCACAATCGAAACAGTTCCCACCAACAGCGTGATTCCTAACACGTGAATTGATTCGATAATGGGGTAAGCAGACGGCGATTCGCGAATCGCCGTTCCCAGTTGTGTTGCGTAAAGCCACTGGCACAGGTGCAAGAGAGTCACAATTGGCCTCCCATCAATAACGGTTCACAAGGTCGGTCACCGGTCCGGCGCGCATTAACGAGTTGCCTCGTTGCTCATCGTCGAAGGTGCGGCGGAGGGCACGTTCTGAGTGCGCCTGCCGAATCCGCGTGTTCCGTCGGTCGTACCAAGCCCCGGACCCAGGTGGCTCCGGTCGACGTTGTTTTCATCGCAGGCTTCTTCGTCCACCTCAAGGTAGGACTGCAGCTTTAGCTTTCTTGTAACCGTAAGCGGCTTCCTATAGTACTTGGGGTCGTCCATCGTGAGTTCGAGCACCAAGTCGTCTGCATCGGGCCGTGACCAACGCTCGATCAAATGTGCGGCATCGCTATGAGGGTGGCCCACGTTGTCGGCCCACACTCGCTCGCCCTTCAACCCAACCACATCCACGACGAGCGTGTCTCGGTCCCAGGTGCCGACCGCATCGCCAAAGAAAGAAGGCTCGGGGTCGTCGTCATGCCGGCTGCCTAGCCGCACGACACGCCGGGACGCATCCCGCTCGTAAAGGAAAGCCACGCGGTTTGCGTTCTGGACGATTTCAAAAGGTCGTCCGTCCACGTCCGCGCGCGGTTGGCCGATGATTATGCAAAGCGATTGCGGATCGATGGCCTGCGTCAAGTTGAATTGATAGGCCGCTTCGCCAGCGGGCGTATACGGTAACTCTTTCCCAGGCAGGTCTTTGTTGATGTTGGCACCTCGCCCGTCCCAAATACCCGACAGGTCCGGCTTGCCATCTGGCGTCCGCGGCGTCGGGCGGGGTGGTCCAGAGGGCGTGGACCCGGGCCTGGCGTTGCGCCCTGTGTTTGCTGCGTCGTTGAGTCCATCTTGACTTGTGCTCGGCCCTGCTGCCTGGGCGGAAGCAGGTACTCGCCAGAAAAGTGTCACGGCGGCAAGGACCGCTACGGGAACCGTCCAACGAACTTGGAACTTTCTCACTTGTAAATCTCCTTGATCTCTCGAAGTGAACTCGCTTACTGGTCCTTGCTTGCGTATCCTGAATTGGAATCATCACCGGGCGCGCCTGCTCCGCCCAAGACCCGCCGCCCGTCAGCCAGCGTCACCTGCCTTGTCCCCACAAGGTGGGAGCCGTCTTTAGCGGCAAACCCCTCCACATTTACGTGGTCTCCCACTTTGAGTGAATCGTGCTTCCAGCCATTGCGCAGCAGTTGTCCCGGATTTCCACCCTCGAAGCCCCAATTCACAACGTTTCCTTTGTCGTCGGCCACGTCGATATAGAAATACACGTGCGGATTGGTCCACTCTATTTTTGTTACGACGCCCTTCAGGGAGAGCGGTTTATTCACGTCGAACTCAGCAGCGAAGGAATGGTGCGCCAATGCCGGAAGCGCTGTCATCAATGCGGCTGCTGCGAACACTGCGTATTTTGCTTTCATATCAATGGCTCCTTGGTTGGCGATCCATGCCTGATCGGAGTTCTTTGGGGACTTTTCTGGCGCCGTTGCTGCCGGGCTGCCAGAGGAGTCCATTGTTGTTGGCGGCGGTTGCTCACTCATTCCCACTGTTGCCAGGTTGGGGAGAAGCCGGGCGGGGAGGGGGCGCGACGATCTTTGTCAGCGTGCCGCCCTCCTGCTCGTAGGTTTGAGCGCCAATGGCACCGGCGACCTTGAAGCCGTTCTTCGCGAGAATGTCGGCCGCCCGCCCTCCGCGGGAGGCGTGGTTCGATACGGCCACAATCACGCGATCCCTAGGAATCCAGGCCAGACTCTTCTCGAGTTGGTTGATTTGAATGCTCAGGTATACGGGAAAGCCGCCGATGTCTTTCACTTCATCGGGTCTTCGTACATCAATAATCAAAAGTTGATCCGGCTTTTCGAGCAGGGCATCGAACTCCGCTCGTGTGAGCACCTTGGCCTGCGATTTGGGAGCGTGCGAAGCAGTGCCCCCTTGCTGGCCAAACGCGACCGTGGTTGCAAGAAGCGCCATCAATATCAGTTTTTTCATTTCTGGTTTCCTCTCCTGTTGGATTTCCTTCTAGAAATAAAACTTCAGTGCGACTTGGTTTTCCCGTGGCGTTCCGGCCGAGGTGATCTGGCCAAATCCAGAACTGCCAAGCTCCGCGTTCGGGGCCCCCAGGGGTGGTGTGTTGGTGAAGTTGAAAGATTCGACGCGAAGCTGGGCGCTGAACCTTTCTGTGAACTGGAACGACTTGTGGGCGGCCAGGTCCAGGTTCAACAAGCCCGGAGCACGAAGGATGTTCCTTCCCGCGTCACCGAAGGTACCGGGAGGATTCACGGTGAACGCCGACGTATTAAACCATTGATTCACGGTCGGATTCGCCAGATGCCAGTTACCAACTACATTTGGCCTGTCGTATGAAGTACCCGTGTTGGATGGATCGGTGCTTTCGGTCAGGTTGACGGGACATCCCGAACTCACCGTGACAATGGGATCAATACTCCATCCGCCCAGCGCGGCGTTAGCGAAGCGATTCAGGTGATCGCCGAATTTCTTGCCTCTTCCGAAGGGCAATTCGTAGATCACACTTCCCACAAAGTGATGGGTCAGGTCCTGAGCGGCGACTGAATAATCCGCATTCCAGTTAGCGAAATTCTGGACTCCCGTCGCGTCGCCCAGCGCCATGGTTTTCGAATACGCATAGGAGGCGATGAAGGAGACACCATTTGAATAGCGCTTCTCGACCTTGGTCTGGAGCGCGTTGTAGCGGCTATAACCGTCCTTCTGAATCCGCACGATGTTCGCAAGTGTTATTGGATTGGGGCTCCCGGGCACCACTGCTGAGGTATAGATCCGGCGGGAATTCAAGCTGCCGATGGGGTTCGCTGTAGGAGGCGCCGGGTTGCCATCGATGGACCACCAATTGTGGTCAAAGTTGTTGGCCTCATAGCCGATCTCCAGCACAATGCCGCCCGGCAGTTCCCTCTGGATGTTTAGATTCCACTGGTAATCGGTGGGTATGAGATCGCGCTGGTCGTAGGAAATCAGCTGAACATTGGTCGCATTCGCCACCGAAAGCGTGCCGGCTGGGAATCCGTTCTGCAGGAAGACCGAAGGCTTTGTCTTGCTGGTCGGGGACTGATTGACTACCACGCTGAACGGTGGATTTTTCTCCATCGACGACATGCCGCCAATCGTAATGAAGTTCGAATAGAAGATTCCGTACCCGCCTCGCAGTACGGTCTTGGGGTCAAGGCTGTAAGCGAATCCGAACCGGGGAGCGAACTGATGGTAGTTGACATTTTGCAACGCCCGCGAAGCAATATCGCCGCCTGTGCCGGCGAAAACCAACTGCGGCGCCGGTGTTGTGATGTAGGGGTCGGTGTTCATCTCAAAATTTGCGATCGCATTGTGTGTGTCGACTGCCGGGGGCGTTAGTTCGTAGCGCAGACCGAGATTGAGCGTCAGCCGGCGGGTCGCTTTCCAGTCATCTTGGACAAAGAAGTGAGTTTCGGGAACGCGGAAATTGAGTTTTGAGTAAGTTGAAAGGCTCGCCGCCGATGCATAGCCGAGCAAGAAATCCGCAAACCCGTAATTGTCGGCAGAATTGGTGTACTGGCCGTTGTGACTGGTGTATTCGCCATTGAAGGTAAAGGTTCCGCTGCTGGTCTGAGAACTGTTGAAGTTGGTCTCAAGCCAGTAAGCTTGCACGCCAAACTTGATGCTGTGAGCTCCCTCGGTCCAAGTCAGATCACCCGACAATTGCCGGTTTTGAGAAGCGTCCTGGTTGGGTACGTTCGAGATGCCCAGCGCTGGCAGGTTTGTGATCGTGAGACCGGAGAAGCCCGGGTTGGTAGAAGTCACTCCCGGAATGCCGATTCCGCTGAGCGGCTGAGCCGGAAAGGAGTTAATCCAATTCAGATAGTTCCAACCCGCGTGAACGGAACTGACCAGTGTAGGAGACCAAACGCGGTTGTAACCCAGCACGAAGCTCTCGCTGACCGTCGTTTGGGCGCCGGTTTCGCTGGGACCAGACGAATAGTAGCCTTCTCCCGAAGCGGGAGGCAGCAGGGAAACAATGCCATTATCAGAGTCCTGGGAGCTGTAACGAAAATAGAGATTTTGCTTGTCGCTCAAGACCTGATCTACGCGGAAGTCCCAGCGGCGGGGATCCTGATTCTCGGGGCTGACATATACATAGTTGGCGGTTGCTGCGGATGTTTGCGCATGTGGCAACAGGTTCAGAATCTTAAGGGCAATGGGATCGACACGGCCCGCAGGGATCGTGTATTGGCCATTTACAATGGGAAACGGCTGCCCTGAATTGGGGTCATAGATGGGAGTGGCGAACTCGCCTTGCCGCTGGAGGTCGGTCGGAAGCGTGCTTGTTGTTGTGACACTTTGCCTGATTCTGCCGATTTCAAAGTCGCCGAAGAAAAAAGTCTTGTCGTGAACGATGGGGCCGCCAATGGCCCCTCCAAACTGATTTCTGCCAAAGGCAGGCTTGGCGGCACCGCTTGGCGTGAAGTAGTTCTCGGCATCGAGCGCGGCATTTCGAACGAACTCGTAGCCCACGCCATGAAACTGATTGCTACCCGATTTAATCGCAGCCGTGATAACGCCGGATGAGGAGCGGCCATACTCGGCCGAGTATCCGTTGGTAACAACCTTGAATTCCTGAATGGCGTCAATCGAGGGCTCGACAATGTCTTTCTGCCCCGAATGGGATGTTGAAATTTGCTGGTTGTTGTTGTCCTGGCCGTCGAGCAGAAACGCAACCTGCCCACCCGCCTGCCCTCCAATGCTGATCCCCACACCACCGCTGATCACAGGCACAGTTCCAGACGAAAGCGTCGCGAGCTGCAGATAATCGCGCCCGTTAAGGGGCAGCTCGGTGATCTGTTGATTCGTGATCAAGGTGCCCACAGTGGAGTCTTCGGTTTGCAACAGCGGGGTCGCAGCCTCTACAGTTACGGTCTGCGATACCTGCCCAAGCTCTAAAACTGCGTCCACCTGCCGGACGTCGCCAATACTGAGCACCAAACCACGCTGCTCGAAGCGCTTGAACCCCGAGGCCTCTACGCCAACTTCGTACTCGCCAATCCGCAGCGGAGGCGTCCGGTATTCGCCGCGTTCATTGGTGCGGACCTCCGTCGCGGAGTTCGTGGCTAGGTGGATTAGTGTGACCTTTGCACCCGCAACGGCCGCATGGCTAGCATCGAGAACCGTGCCCGCAACGATTGCAGCGTCAACTTCCTGACCAAACGCTCTCGTTGTGGCCAGAGAAAAGATGGAACTCAATAGAAGTCCTACAAAAAGCTTACGGATTGACATGCATCTCTCCTGGTAATGATTTGGCCGAGGCCTCCAGGAGACTGGTTGGCAGCGATCTTTATTCTTCCGGCCTCCCACTGGAGTGGGTAGGCTTATTGCGGTTGCGTCTGCTACGTAGAATTCCGGCGGATTCGCTCGGTCTTGCTCACCTCCACAAGGCGCCCGTCATGAATCGTGAGAACGACCGAACCGTATCGAATTCCCCGGATGGCGACAGCCAATTCCTTAAGCAGGTTGCGTTCGCTCTCCGAGAAGTCGATTTCCCATTCATGTGTATCAGTACTGCCCATTGCCTTCGGCTCCTTGCGTAATTGACTCCAAAAGCAAAAAACCCACCTGCCAGATTTTTCCTGGCGGTGGGTCATCAAAACTCGAAGCTAGTATGTAGCCCTTAAATGGCTCTGACTAGCCTCCCCATGCCGGAAGACACGCCGCATGAGCCAAAACAACAACTCATCGACTCAGTCTTCTGGTTCTGGTTAAGCCGTCTCATCAAGCGGCACTCTACAGGACGATCTTTTTCGTGTCAATACAAAAAGCGGATCCCGCCGAGTCGGATCATTCAAGAGGATACTAAAAATCCTCCAACGTTGTTCATTTCGAAGTATTTGCCATCTGCTGTGCACCGGTGAGAAGCATTTGCCGGTCGCCGTCGGTCATTATTAGATAACGCTTGCGCGATCAAGCGCAATGGGCGGCGCTGTCTGCCTGTTGCACCCCCTTGTAGAACAGGAGAAGGACCGAGCAGTATCAACTGGTTCAGAGGGGAAGCTCTTCATCTTGTGGGCCCAACCGCTCGGATGCTGCGGCGCTCCACACGTCAACGTTTCTTGAATACTTCCGCTTTAGCGCCGCAGCGGGAGCTTTCGTCAGTCGCTTCACATCGGCTTCGGCAACCTGGCGAAGCTGCTCGATTGTCTTACGGTGGGGAGAACCGTCCTTGTTTGCCACAAATTCAGCGTGCCATAAGAATATTGAAGCAATCTGCTTCCGACAAGCAACCAGCGATTCTGGAAACTACCTCCTCCGGCAGCCCCATGTGTGATCCTGCTACAGTTTGCTTCAACGCTTCTTTTCGAATAATTCACCTCTACCCACATTCTGCGTAATAGGCCGGATTGATCGTGATCCCTTTGGTGGATTTGGAATGCGGACTTGCCCGGCGCTTTGCGACGCCCTCCGGCAGGTCTGCGACCAGTAGGAACTTGGGGAAGTTGCAGGAGCAGCAAATTCCAGGCAGTGCTGCGGGCACTTGCCGCTAGGTGGGCGCTGCGCTCTAGAGCGGAATCACCCAGAAAGATGCCGGCTAGAGGGGAAGTCATTGCCGTGGGTCCTTGGAAGAAGGCACAGTTTCGAAGGGTCGAGCCGAGCTACTTTTTTCCAGGTGGCTATAAGAGAGATTGTCCCTGTGACTGGCGATACATAAATATAGTAAACGGTCGCGACGCTTTCGACTTCGTACAAATCCTTGCGCTTTAGGTCAGGCCTGGCGTCCACTCCTCCGGCCAATAGAATTCCCAGTTTTATCACCGTCCATGCAGGGTGATTTCCCAAATCCTGAATTTCGAGTCTATCTCCGAAGTTCAGTCGCATGGCTCAGACCTTTGGCTCGACCGTTCGCGACCCAAATGGACCACAGCGGCCGCGCATTCCTTCCCGGAACTTTTCCCGTTCTTCCGGTGTCATCTTTTCCCAGCGTTGCATCATTCGTCCCCGCCAGTGCATCTGGCCCCGCGGTCCGCGCAACCCTCCGAAGAGGATCTTGCTCAGAAGCAAGAGACCCAGAGCCTGCCAAAAACCGATTTGGCGCAACCCAAACAGTCCAGGCACGAGCCAGTTCCACAGGCGCATCACTACAAAGCTCAGCACCGTGGCAGCCAGCGCCACCAATACAACGACCTTCGCTGCCTTGAATATCCATCTTTTCTTCATTGTTCTGCCCTCATGTTTTCCAAAACTCGTCGTAGATGTTCTGCAGGCGTTCGCGAAGCTGAACGACTGCGTAGTGTTTTCGCGAGAGAAGCGTGTTCAGCCCGACACCGGTCGCAGCAGCAATCTCCTTGAAGCTCTGGCCCTCGATCTCATGGGCGACGAATACTTCGCGCTGCTCTTCCGGTAGTTCCTCCAGGGCAGCCTCCAGCTCTTCGAGCAGTACACTCCGGGCATACACTGCCTCGGGCCCAGCATCGGGAGAAGGGAGCAGGTCTTCGAGTGGGAGAAACTCTCCATCCTCGGCGAGCGCCACTGGATCGATTTTGAATGCCTCTGGCCTTCTTTTGCGGAACAGGTCGGTGATCCGGTTTCGCGCCACTCGGAACATCCAGGCGCTTACCCGTTCGACTGGCTTCATCATCCGATACGCTTCGACCAGCTCATAGAAGACGTCCTGCAGGATGTCCTCGGCATCGGTCTCATCGGGCACCCGCTTCCGGATGAAGTTCCGGAGCCGAGCCTGTTCCAGCTCGACCGCATCCGAGATCCGTTGATCTTGCCCAGACGTCATCCAGTCGATGCTCAGTGCCTTACTCATCTACTCCTGTAGACGGATGAAGGGCACAGATATTTTAGGAAATGCGATCATTTAGCGGCAGGCCAGCGGATCTGGGTTGGGCATTCCTGTAAGATCTTTGTTTTTAGGACAATAAACGGTCAGCCCGCGTAGATCAAGACTTAAGAGGGCCAACTCCCCCAAGGTCCTGATCGCGTCCTAAACAACGTTGCCGGCCTAGAAACCCTTTGTTTGGCGTCCTTGCGACCCCTGCTGGTGCGTGCTAGGTTGACTAGAATCTTCTCAAACGGGAACTAAGCTCTGTGGCCATAAACATTGACGATCTGCTGCGCCGCGCCGTGGACAAGCGGGCCTCCGACCTCCACCTGAAAGTTGGCAACCACCCTTATCTTCGCGTCGATGGCACACTGCTCGCGCTCAATGATATTCCGCGGGTAACTCCGGAGGAAATGCTGTCGATGGCTTTCAGCATGATGACCAACCGGCAGAAGCAGAAATTCAAGGAAACTGCCGAGTTGGACATGGCTTACGGCGTGGCCGGGCTCGGGCGTTTCCGCGTGAATGTGTTCCAGCAGCGCGGTAACGTGGGCATGGTGCTGCGCGTTATCCCGACCAAGATCCGCACGATCGAAGAGCTCGAGCTGCCGCGCATTCTCTCGCAGATTTGCGAGGAGCCGCGCGGCCTGGTGCTCACTACGGGCACGACGGGTTCTGGAAAATCTACCACGCTCGCCGCCATGGTCGACCGCATCAACTCCCTGCGCGCCGAGCACGTGATCACCATCGAAGACCCGATTGAATACCTGCACCGCGACAAAAAAGGATTCATCAACCAGCGCGAAGTGGAGGTGGACACGTCGTCATTTTCGACGGCTTTGCGCGCTGCTCTTCGGCAGGATCCCGACGTCGTGCTGGTCGGCGAAATGCGCGACCTTGAAACGATTTCGACCGCCTTGCTTGCCGCTGAAACCGGACACCTGGTTTTTTCCACCTTGCACACGCTTGATGCGACCGAGACGATCCAGCGCATCATCGCGGTGTTTCCGCCGCCCGAGCAGAAGCAGATTCGCTTGCAGCTTGCATCCACTTTGAAAGCCGTGATCAGCCAGCGTCTTGTGCGGCGCGGTGACGGCCAGGGCCGCGTCCCGGCCGTGGAAGTAATGATTGCCACCAACTACATCCGCGATTGCATCATCAATCCGGATAAAACGCGCCTCATCCGCGATGCTATCGCCGCGGGCACCAGCCAGTACGGCATGCAAACCTTCGACCAATCACTTTTCGATCTTTTCTCCCGCAACCTCATCACCCTGGAAGAGGCCTTGCTGCGCGCGTCCAATCCTGATGACTTCCGCCTGCGCGTGCAGGGCATCCGTTCGTCCTCCGATTCTGCCCGCGAGGAAATGGAGCGGGCCATGAACGAATTCGAGCGCCTCGGACACCGCTAGACGGGTGCCTTAGAACCGCACGGCAGGAGTGACAGAAGTGACCGTGCCGCTTTCTTTTTCATCGGCTTCCTTCTATGCTTGTTTTCCGTGCGAATTTCCGCTCGCAAAGTCTCCACTGAGCCAGATCTGTACTCCCTCTCGCTCCGCGCGTTGATGCGGCGCGCACATTCGATTCACGAAATGCGTGAATTTCTAGGACGGCGGGCGCAGGAATCCGCGCTCGTCTCTCGTGTTATAGCCCGGCTGCGGGAACGGAAGTATCTTGACGACGCGAAGTACGCGCTCGATTATGCGCGGCAGCACGCGAGCTCGCGCCGCCAGGGGCGGTTCCGCATCGCGCGGGAGCTTCGTGGCCGAGGAGTCCCCGATCAGCACATCGACGCAGCTCTGGAAACCGTGTTTGCCGAGACCGACGAAGGCGCGCTCGTGCGCGCGCGGATAAAGCGGCACCTGTCTCATATGCGAGGCAGCCTCGGAGAGCGCAAAATCGCGTCGATCTATCGAAGCCTGCTGCGTGCTGGATTCTCTGCGGACATCATCCGGGCGGAGCTCCGCGGCGTCACTCGCGGTGATCTGCCGGAACCTCCCGATTCTGCGCTAGAGGAGGCTTGACCGCTTCCTTCGGCGTGAGACCACCTTTAACAAGCAAGGGAATACCAGCTTGAAACATCGTTTTGGGGATCGGGCACTTGTCGCCAGAAGCTGGTTCGACCGTATGCCGGGCGTCCTCGTCACAGACGCGGTCGCGCTCCCCGCACAGGCTCGAAGAAGCCTTGCGGGTCGGAAACCGTAAGGGTTCACCGCAGCTCGATCATCGTGACGCTGGCTTTGGGAAATGTATGCGAAAACGCCGAGCCGCTGGCGGGCGATTGGAACTCCTTGGGGACCACGGCTTCCGGGTTGGCGTCATCGTTGCCCACGTAAATATCGGTGGCCGAGAGCAGTTTCCCGCTCGCGGAATGGACCGTGAAACCGTCAAGCTTGATGGTGGCCGGGATGTCGCGATCCAGGCTGCGGTTGACGGCGAAGATCGTGACCACGTCGCCTTTTTGATTGCCCACGCCAACCGCATCGAGGTATGGCGCGTCCTCAACATTAGGACTGCGAGGCGAGCCATCGTGCACGTCGTAGCGAGCCACATCCACCTTCGTCTCCAGTAGATTGGCGACGTCGGCGTTCGAGTACATACGAAGCGCCCAGTAGGTGGGGACGCCGTAGGTGATGCCGCGCTTCTCCCACAGGCGGCCAAATTCCACTGCGCCGGTGAGATCGGAGATCGGCGCAATGTCTGCGACACGGATCAGCGCGTTCAGCATCCCCGCTTCGTAAACGGCGCCGCCCATGTTGCGGTACTCCGGAATGTGCGGCGCGGGATAATCGGGAGGCGATGGGGCAAAGGGCGCGCGGAATAGGTTCTCCGTGAAAGCCAGCTTCACGTCTTTCATTCCGGGGGCCGCGTCGATTTGCTGCTTGATATCACGAAACATTCGCTCGACGCCCACGGGCACCGCGAACATCGCTTCGGCGAGGAACTCCGGCGACGCATCCGGTTTGAGCACGCGTCCGGCGTCCACGACCAAGTGCGTGGAGAGATATTCGTAGAATCCCGGTCCGAGAGACAATTGGGCTGCGTTCCAGGCGCGGTAGCGGTCCGGATCTTGCCCGGTGGCGATGAATTTCGCGCGCGGATCGACGGCGCGGATCGCCTCGCTGAACGCCCGCGTGCGGGCCGCAACATCTTCCTCCGTGGGATAACCGATCTGGCCTAGGCTCCACAATTCATTCCCGAGCTCCCAGACGAGCCCCCCGGACGTGTCGCCCCATCGCGCGTTGACATACTTCACCCAGTCGACCGCTTCCTCTACCGTGCCGCTGCCCATGTTGAGGCAGATTTGCGGCTGCGCGCCGACCAGCTGCGCGAGGCGGAGAAATTCATCAGTGCCGAAGTGGTTGTACTCCGGCTGGCCCCAGGCTGTGTTCAGCATGGTCACGCGCTTGTCCATCGGGCCGACGCCGTCGCGCCAGTGGTAGCCGGAGATGAAGTTCCCGCCGAAGCGCAGCAGCGGCATTTTCAGTGCCTTGGCCATCGCAACTGCTTCGGGATTTAACCCCTCCACGTTGTCGGCGGGATAAAGCAGTGCCTGATCGATCAGCACGCGAGTGTCACCGCTGACTGCCACGACGAAATCAGCGGGCTCGCGCGAAGCGAGCTGACCTTTCGGAAGTTCCAGTGCGTATTCGTATCGCGTCCAGACCTGCGAGGTCAGCTCGATCGGTGTTTTCGCGAGCACTTCGTCTGGATGGTTGCGACGCCGCAGTGAGATTTCGATCCGCTTCTCGCCGCTCACGGGTTTTGCCCAGATGGTGCCGGTATAGCGGAGTTCGCGATGGACCGGCGGATAGATCGCTTGGCGCACCCCGGTCTGCTTGCCGGGCAGCCCCATGATCAAAACAGAAAAGGAGGAATTGCCCGCGTCTCCCCATCGGGGTTCAAAGCGCTTTCCCTGCGGGTAGAGAGACTCCCAGGGAATCGGTAGGCCGAGCCTGGACGATTCAACTAGTTCGGGCCGCCCCTGAGCGATGTGGACCATGGCCTCGGCGCTCCACAGGTTCTGCTCGAAGCTGGGATTCTCGAGCAACTGCGCCCAGATGCCTCCGCCATAGATCGCGCTTCGAAGCGGCTCCATGAAGCCGCCAAATATTGTCCGCGGAACTGCGTGAACCACGACGCGGGCATCAATTTCAATGGTGGCATTCCGCTGGGCGAACAGCGATGCGCCGGTGAGCAGCATAACCACCGCCGTGGATACTGATCGCGTGATGTGTTTCTTCGCAGTCATTGAGCGAGTTCTCGGCTGATATGTTGTGGATTCACGGCCGGATCAGCGCGGTTCAATTTGGGGGCTCCGGTTGCGCATCGTACGCTGACTGCTGCGCTCGACACAACAAATTTGCCGTAAGTGCCGGCCACGGCAACCGTGCCCACTGCCTGGCCGATCGAAGCGTTCGCTCCTGTAAAATGTCCATTCTTCTGCCTCGACGCGATATACTCTCCGCCGATGCGGACGCGAAAGGTTGCCTTCATGTCGAAACGATTTCTTACCATCACTCTCGTGAGTCTGTTTGCTGCCGTGGGCTGGGCTCCCCGTGATCTCAGGGCGCAGGACTCCGGCCCTGCCGCCCTGAACGGTGTGGTCAGCTCACAACAGGAAGGACTCATGGAGGGAGTCGTCGTCAGCGGCCGGCGCGACGGCGCTAACTTCACGGTGTCGGTGGTGAGCGACGCGGAGGGAAAATACAGCTTTCCCCGGACCCACCTGGCGCCCGGGAAATACGCGCTCACGATCCGAGCCGTGGGTTACGACCTCGTCGGTCCCACGTCGGTGGCGGTCGCCGAGGGTAAGACCGCCCGCGCGGACCTTAAGCTCGATAAAACCAGGAATCTCGGCTCGCAGCTCAGTTCCCTCGAGTGGGCCATGAGCATTCCCGGCACACCCGAACAGAAGGACAGGTTCATCTATCAGACGGTGAACTGCGCCTACTGCCACGCCTGGGAACGCATCATGAAGTCAAACTACACCGCCGACGAGTTCGTGGGGCTGATCACCCGCATGCAGAGTTACTACCCGGACGGGACAGCGGCCAGCAGGGACAAACGGGGGCGCGGACAGATTGGCATGCCCGATCAGGTTGACGCAGCCCAGAAGAATCCGATCTGGGGCCGTGAGCCGTCCGGATACCCCAAGAAGGATCTGGCCGAGTACCTCGCCACGTTGAACTTGAGCGGCGGCAGGACCACGTGGCCTTACGAGTTGAAGACGCTGCCGCGTCCGACGGGCAAGGCCACGCGCGTCATCATCACCCAGTACGACATGCCCCGGCCCGACACGGTGGCGCACGATCTCGACCTCGATTCCACCGGGACCATTTGGTACACCGACGAAAGCCGGATGTTCTTTGGGAAGATGAATCCGAAAACCGGCGTCTTTACCGAGTTCTCGCTGCCTCCGGTGCCGCCCGGAGACCTACCGGGCGCGCGGGACATCCAGGTGGATGGCGACGACAACATCTGGTTCCCGCGGCGGATCGCCAAGGCCGCGATCGTGCTGACGAAGTTCAATCCGAAGACGGGGGAAATCAGCACTCTCGATGGAGTGGGCACGCAATTCATGGCGATCGGCCCGGACGGCAAGATCTGGGCGGGCTGGACGCGGATCGACCCGAAGACGATGAAGGTGGAGGCCCGTTACAGCTGGGAGAAATCGCCCAATCTCCCCCCGGGCCCGCACCGCCAATATATCGATCTGACGGTGGTCAACTCCAAGGGGAATCCCTACGCGCCGGATATCGCCGGCGGCTACATTATTGGCATCGACGCGATGACCGGCGAGGCGAAGTTCTGGCAGGTGCCAACGCCCGGGGCATCGCCGCGCCGCGGCCGCATGGACGCCCAGGATCGCTTCTGGTTTGCCGAGAACACCGGGGACAGGATCGGCATGTTTGACACGCGCACGGAAAAATTCCAGGAATGGCTCCTGCCGCACAAGTACTCGAACCCCTACGCCGTGTCGGCTCCCGACAAAAACGGCTACGTGTATGCGACGAGCAACATGGCGGAACGCCTCATTCGCCTTGATCCCAAGACCGGCGAAATCATCGAATATCAGATGCCGACCGAGTTCGATTCAAAGAAGATCACCTACGATTCCAGCCGTTCGATTCTGTGGATGGTCAACACGCGCACCGCGCGAATCATGAAGGTCGAACCACTGGAGTAGAGCAAGCACAGCCGGGG
>JBEKBP010000049.1:0-34313 GCA_050015335.1 Candidatus Acidiferrales bacterium
TCAAGATTTCGATACTGATTGTAAGGCTGCCAGTAAGGTTAGCAGCCCAAGCTGGAAAACATCCCAGCAACATTCCGGGCGAATTCAAAATTAGTGGTTTTGCAACAGCCTTTAGCTAGCGGTTCGGAGCCCCCACTCCGACATAAACGAAAGCCGCGTAGCGCCGACCTCTCGCGCTGCCTTTCTCCGAAAGTCGCCAATCCCCCCTCTCTGTCACAAACATCGCTTCACGAGAGATAAGACTCCTGCGTCGCGCCCCAATCCCCGCATCGCCCCTGAGCCAAGGTACAATGGGTGGGTGCCCATCAAGCTGATTGCGATGGATATCGACGGGACGCTACTGGACAGCACCACGCAGCTGCCAGCCGAGAATGCAGGCGCGATTGCCGAGGCCGCCGAGCGCGGGATCGAAATCCTGCTCGTCACCGGGCGCCGCTTTGACTTTGCGCGATCCGTTTCAGATCTATTGACATGCGACCTGCACCTGATCGTCAACAACGGCGCTTTGATCAAATCGAAGACAGGCGAGACGCATCAGCGCCTCCTGCTTCCGAGCGCGGTGGCACGAAAAGTGGTCGAGGCCTTCCCGCAGTTTCGCGAGGAGGCCGCGGTCGTGTTTGACCGCCCCGGAGAAAAACAGGTGTTCCTGGAGCGTATCGACTGGGATGATCCCCAGCGCGGCAAGTACTTCCGTCGGAATCGCCCGCACATCGGAGAAATCGCCCCCCTCACCGATTGCTTCAACGGCGAAGATCCCATTCAAGTGGGCTTCGTCGGAAAGTGCGAGCCCATCCACGCGGTGAAAAGCGCCCTGCAGGATCTTCCCTTCGCATCCGACTTCACCTTGTCTCTTACCGAGTACGAGGCGCGCGATCTAGCGATACTCGATGTAATGCGCCGGGGAGTGACGAAAGGTTTCGCCCTAGCCGAATGGGCACAACGCCGGGGCATCCGACGCGAGGAAATCATGGCCATCGGCGATAATTGGAATGACCGCGAGATGCTAGAATATGCCGGGTTTCCCGTGGTGATGGGCAATGGCGTTCCGGAGTTGAAATCACTGGGCTGGACGGTTACCCTCTCCAACGACGAAAACGGAGTAGCCGAAGCCATACGAACCTACGCGTTGGATGGAGCTGCTTGAATCCGATGAAGTTCTGCGGAACAATTTGTTTTGCAGTGCTGGCGGCCGCCCTAATGCGCGCTCCCGGGGCGCGGGCCGATTACGCCGTGCTGCGCTCGGGGCTGCGTCTTCACATCACGGGCTATGAAACGACCGGAGACCACGTCCGGCTCACCGTGCCAGGGGGCGAAATCGAGGTGGCCTCCGCCGAACTGGTTTCGGTCGAGCCCGAAGAAACATTCGGAGCAATCCCTGCGGCGACCCCCAATGCCGCCGCGCCATACGGCGAATTGATTCGAGCCGCCGCGGCAAAGCATGGCCTGGACGCGACGCTGATCACGCGCCTCATCGCGGCGGAGTCGAACTTCAATCCCCAAGCGGTATCTCGGAGGCAGGCGCTCGGACTGATGCAGCTTCTCCCGAAAACGGCGGCGCAATATTCGGTCGCGAATGTGTTCGATCCAGCGCAGAACATCGAGGGCGGCACCCACTATTTGAAGGATTTACTCGAGAAATACCGTGGAAATCTGTCGCTCGCGCTGGCCGCCTACAACGCCGGACCCGACATGGTGGAACGCTACGGCGGTATCCCGCCGTTCCCGGAAACACAAAATTACGTGAAGAAAATCGCCTCAGAACTCGCCCAAACCGCCCCTTCCCTGCTCCGAAAGTAACGTCAATAAAGCTCCCGATCGACCCGCCAAGACCTCCAAACGTGTTGGATCGAAGACCGGCACACTTATTGGGGGGGCTGGCTCGTAGGGCCCGATGGGAACCCGGGTACTGAGGTGGGATTCGGCAAGGTCGAATTCGACCCGTTTGGCCCGGCCGGACCAAGCCCGGAGTTGCCGCTGGTGCCGGCGGCGCCAGCTCCGATCGCCTGCCCCGGCTGCCCCGGCATCACCCCCGCCGGATTAAGACCCTGCTGGACAGCCTTTGCCTGGTCTTCAATCGGGTTCCAGATGAACTCCCATTGATTGTATCTCTTGCCGCCGTTGTAGACGCGGATCGAAGGCTTATCAACTGCGCTGCCCACCCCGGTTAGAAATCCGCCCAACACCGGGCCATCCACCGGTCCGGTAGGCTTCAGCGCGGCCAACACCGCAAGTGATTGACTACCCATATTCGTATTGATTGCACCGGGTGCTACCGGCGTGCCGGCTGCGCTGGTCGGCGTGGGCGAGGCGACTTGCGGATTCTGGCCAGGCGGCAAAGAATTCACCCCTTGCTGCGAGTTGGCTGCGTTGCCCGAGTTATCGGGCGTGGTTCCAGAAGCTCCCGAGGGCGGCACCGTGGAAGGGAGATTCGGCGCAACCTGACCATCTTGCCCACCTTGCCCATTCGCCCCATTCGGTGGGTTCTGGCCGGAGGAATTCGCGGCGCTTTGGTCGGCGAGACTGGAAACCGGGACGCCGGGCTGATCGCTCTGGCCGCCTTGCGTCGCACCAGGGATTTTCCCGCCGTTCAAATCGAGGATGGCCATCTGCTGAAGGGAGGCATAGCGAACGCTTCCGATGATCTGGCCCGAGGCATTCACGTAAATAAAGCGCCAAACGCGTTCATCGTCGGACTTCATCGGATCCTTATAAGCGGCGTAGCGCAGAAAATGAAGCTCGGGCATTCCCTTCTTGAGGTCGTCGAGAGTCGAGGGGTAGTGGCCGGTCTTTCCATAATACAGGCGGATCGCGCGAACGAACTGCTGGCCGCGCCAGATCATTTCCTCCTCACGTTGGCGGCGACCGGTGGTGAGCAAGTTCTCCATGGCAACCTCGGAAGTGATGATGAGCGCTATCACCATGAACAGGGCCATTAGATAGGCGAAACCACCCTGGCGGTGGCGCCGCGGTTTCCATAAAGCGCGATGGAATCGAAAAGCCATCAGTTTCCGGACTGCTCAGGGGGTGGCTGCACCAATGGAACGGTCGCATGGCGTCCCGTCGCGACTTCTTCGACGTCGGCCGAATCGTTGCCGACATGAACCAGCCGGAAGCGTCCCAGGAAGGTGTCACCTTCCGGGACGATTAACACGTCATCGCCGCTTGTAAAGAACGCCACACGCCTTCCGGAGACTGACCGGGTGGCGTAGCCGAAGAATTCAGCGGGAACCTGCAGCGGCGGAGGCGGGGGCGGCGGCTGCGGGCCCACAGATCGCCGCTCGGGCTTCGGCGCCAACTGCACTGCATTGTTCTCCGCAGCAGGAGGCGCTGCGACGAATATATTCCGGTGGGTTCCGGCGTACTCGAGCTTTCTGATGCGTTCCAGGAGTTCGGTGTGAAGGCGCGGTTCCTGCACATCCAAGGGCCGAAATCTCGAATCGGAGGCGAGAGCACCTGAACCGGCCGTCTCATCGCCCCGGTAGGACCTATAGGACACAAAGGCGAGCACGAGGCCCAACCCTGCGAGAAGATAGATTTGCGCGCGCCGTGGCATCGCTCAGGTCCTGAAATAGGTGTGCAAGCCGATTTGCAACCGGATTCCCCCCGTCGAGGCCGAGCCCAACTGGAGATCGTCAAGGAGATAGAAATACTTCGAGCGCTCCAGCCCGTTGATAAACTGGATGACGGCCGGATAGTCGGCTTCGACACTGGTTTCGATTGAAATCTCGGTTACTCCCCGTTCCTTGACGTCCTTTTGCTTAAAGCTAAACCCCGATGTCTTCACGCCGGCCTTGGTGGCTATCGAATCGAGGTCGGTTTCAATATCCGAATAGCCGGTAATGCGATCGAGAAAGGACTCGTTATAAAACGCGTCGCAGTTTCCCTTGACCTGCGGCAGAGAGGCGCGTATTTTTTCGCCGCGCGCAACGTCGGCTTTAAACAGCCTGGCCTGCGTTTCAAGGCGATTGCGCTCCGCACGAATTTCCTCGGGTCCCTGCTGGCTTAGCTGCCAGAGATAACCCGCGAGGGCACCATCTGCCAGCAGGAGCAGGGCCAGAGCGATGCCGGTCCATTTCTTCCAGGACTGCCACTTGCCGGTCATGTGTTATACCAGACGATCAAATTCAGAAGGATCTTGTCGGGCACACCAGCCTGCGTCACGGGGCGCACCTGGTCCACCTCGATGCGCGAAAACACCGGGGACTTCTCAATAGCTTCCAGAAAGCGGATTTCGCTTTGATCGCTCAGCACACCTACCTGCAGTCCCACTTCGGCGCGTCCGTTCACCAAATGAGGCGAGATGCTCACGACGCGAACTCCCGGTGGGAGGGTCTTCTCAAGGTCCATGAAGATTTTGGTCCAAGGAAAACTGCGCTCGTCAATCAGGGCATTCAAGAAAGCTGAACGGTCCATCACCTCGCGCGCGCTGGGTGTCTGGAAGTATTGCGCCAACTCCTGCTGTTTCAGACGGTCCGCCTGGATTTGCGCCTGCCAATGCGAGATATCCGCGCGAAGATTCCGATTGGACTGCCAGGAGGTGTAGGCCGCATGCGAAAGGATCAGGAGCGCCAGCAGGCCGATGGTGCCAATTACGAGGGCGCCGGCCAGAAAGGGTCGGCGATTCTCCTGCGGCGTCGTCGATAGATTCAGTCGAAGCTTCATCGGATTGGGTGCCGTATCAAGCGAATCTCAAGTATTCCCCAGCGGCCAAAGCGGCACGATTCTTGGCCATTTGCGGCACAGCCGAAGCCGTTGCCCTGACGCACCGAAAACCTTGAAGACCACGGGGAACAAAGCACCCGCGAGCAAAATTGAAATGCCTTCCGGCTTTAAGCGCCCTCATTCATCATCCAGCCGACCAAAGCATCGAGGTTTTGATGAATCATGTCGCTCGCAGGCGAATCCAAGGTGCGAGCCCCTTCGGAGTCGCCCAGCGAAGTAACCGGAAACTTTAATTCCTGCTCGAGGCTCTCACGAAGCTTTCGTTCTCTCGATCCGAAACCGGACACGCGGCCACGGTCGATCACGCCTCCCCAAGTGTCCTGATAATAGGCGACGGCCGGAAAGATTTCCTCGAGGATTATCGCAGGATCAAGCATGTCCGCGTCGGCCAGCATATCCGTGGCGCGGTAGACACAAAGATTCGAGCCGCTGACAACGACCGTGGTGAGCGTCTTGCCGGACATACGGGCAAGCAATGTGGCTCCGCGTTCATCGAGCAGAGGCAAGGTGGCAAGCGCTGAACTCAAAACGATGCAGTTACGGGCGCCCAAACTCTCAACGATCTCCTCGTATTCCCGAAGAATGCCCTTGCGGGCAATGGCTGTGACCACCTCAAGATTGCCGTGCGGGCCGGCCTGCCGCATCCAGGAAACCACCGTGTCATCGACGTCGAACGGAACACTCTTCTTCAAGCGCCAGCGAATGACCGGCAAAGCCTCGTCTGCGCGGCGCGGGAGACTTTCAAACGGCAAGATGAAGACGCGAACAACCAGATCGGGCACCAATAATGCAACAGGCGCGCCGTGGTCTGAAACACGAGTGAAGACCGCGCGAAGGGCCGAGCGAACGGCGTCGGGTTGCGTGACATTCGTCTCTACCGGCGAAGCCATAATGGAGCCTACCTGCAAGGGTTCCATCGCGCAGGCATCGACATGTCCGTGGGAATGGCCCCAGTGGGCCGCAGCTACATGATCAGCCGCAATCTCGACCACCGTCGATGGATGAGGCATAACATGGAGCCAGCGGTCCAACCGGCGAATGAGACCAAACTGGAAAAAGCGACTTTCGAGGCTGAGTGGATTGGCCGTGAGGCTATTCAAGGAATGTCACCTTATTGATTTCCCGCAAAGTCGTCACGCCCGCGCGCACCTTCCGCAGACCGGACTCACGGAGGAAGGACATGCCCTCGTCTCTGGCAGCCCGTTTGATTTCCGAAGTCGGGCGGCGGCTGATGATCATCTCGCGAATGCGGTCGGAGAGGTCGAGCAGCTCGCTGATGGCGGACCGACCGCGGTAGCCGCTGCCGGAGCACTCCAGACAGCCGGGCCCCTCATAGAATGGAACCCGGCCCCATTCGTCGGGATCAAGGCCGGACTCTTTGAGCACCTCGGGAGAGTAATTCACTTTGCGTTTGCAGTTCTCACAAATGACGCGAACCAAACGCTGCGCCATGATGCAATTCAGCGCGGAGACGAAATTGTAGGGCTCCACACCCATGTTGATGAAGCGGCCAATCACGTCCGTGCAGTTGTTGGCATGGACGGTGGTGAAGACCAGATGGCCGGTGAGCGCGGAATTGATGGCAATCTGCGCGGTCTCTTGATCGCGAATTTCGCCGACCATGATCTTATCCGGATCGTGGCGCAGGATGGACCGGAGGCCGCGGGCAAACGTGAGTCCCTTTTTCTCGTTGACGGGAATCTGGGTGATGCCGCGGACCTGATATTCGACGGGATCTTCGATGGTGATGATCTTGTCTTCGTCGTTCTTGATCTCGTTGATGGCGGCGTAGAGCGTTGTGGTTTTACCCGAACCGGTGGGCCCGGTAACGAGAACCATGCCGTAAGGCTCACGAATGTAGCGGCGAAACCGTGTCATCTCGTCGTGGTCAAAACCGACGACGTCGAGAGTCAGGTTACGGAACTTCTCGCTGAGAGTTTCCTTGTCGAGAACGCGCAGGACCGCGTCTTCCCCATGCACCGAAGGCATGATGGACACGCGAAAATCGACAAAGCGCCCCTTGTAGCGGACGCGGAAACGGCCGTCCTGAGGGATACGCCGCTCGGCGATATCGAGTTCGCTCATAACCTTGATGCGGGAGAGAATCGTGGCGTGCCAGTCTTTCGCGAGAGGCTGCATGGCGTATTGCAAGACGCCGTCGATGCGGTACTTCACCACCACTTCGGAGTTGCGCGTTTCGATATGAATATCGCTGGCGCGCCGCTCGAGAGCCGTGAAGATCACGGTATCGACGAGGCGGACGACTGGGCTCACGCCGGTTTCGCGCGTGAGCTTCTCCATCGTAATGTTTTCGTCGGTGTCTTCTTCCTCGCCGACGACTTGCAGGGTGAAGCCTTCGGTGGCCTGATCCAGAACGCGCTGGGACTGCTCGGTGCGCTTCAGCAGATCGCCAATCTGCGAAACGGTGGCGACGCGGATTTGCAGGCGCTTGCCCAACAAAAGGCCGAGCTCGTCGGTTTGCTGCAACTGGCTCGGGTCCGCGATGGCGACCAACAGAGTGGTCTCGCGCGACTCGAGCGGCACGAAGTTGTAGCGGAACATCAGCTCGGCGGGAATGCTGCGAAACAGTTCCGGATCGATGCGCTGCTCGCTCAAATCGACGAAGGGGCAGCGATAGCGCTCCGCGAGCCGCTGTGCATGTTCCCGCTCGGCTGCGTCGTTGCGAGGCCCCAAAATCGCGGGATTATTGGTGGTGATGGCCATCGACATTATCCCCCTCCACTTCCACTCATCTGGAGTGAGAACATCGGAAGATAGAGAGAAATCAAAAGGAAGCCTATCACAACGGCCATGACCCCCAAAATTGCGATGGGAATCCACGTCAGAGTGCGCTGCAAGCTGGTGCCGACTTCTTCTTCATAGAATTCCGCAACGCTCGTGAGCATGGCAGCCAGGGCGCCGGAGGCCTCACCCACTTCGATCATTTCAAGAGCAAGGTCGGGAATCAGATGCGTTTCGCCAAGGCTGGCATGCAATGTTCGGCCTTCCTTGACGCGGTCCGCCGCTCCCTCGACCGAAGTGGACATGAGGCGACTGTCAATAGCAGCGGCCGAGGTGTGAAGCGCCGCAACGAGAGGCGTTCCGCCTCCCAGGAGCGTCGAAAGAGTGCGCACAAATTGGGCGACCTGCGCCTTGAGCCAAACCTGGCCGAAGAAGGGGATGCGAGGCTTGAGGCGGTCAATCGCGAGAGCGCCGCGGTCGGAACGCGTCCAGAGAAAGATCGCCGCCGCAGAGACCGCCAAAGCGATCAGAAGAACCACGAAGTAGTTGCGCAGCGGCATCGCAATGGAAAGCAAAAACCGGGTGGGTGCCGGGAGAGGAACACCCAGCTCCCCATAGAGATTGGAGAATTGCGGCAAGGCGAAGGTAACGACATAGGTGACTACCAGAAAGGCCACCACCACGAGAACTGCCGGATATATCAATGCGGTTATCAAGCGGCTCCGGAAACCGGTGCTGACGCGAAGGTAGGAAATATATTGCTCGAGCACGCCCGTCAAGTTGCCGCTGCGCTCCCCTGCCGCAATCACGGTGACGTAGACCGCAGGGAAGGAACCCTGCGCGGCAAGCGCTTCGGACAACAAGGCACCTTCGCGAACACGTTGCCGAACATCACCAAGAATTGGGCGTAGTCGCGACGATGCGGCGCGCTCGGCCAGCAGGTCAAGGGCCCTCAGAATAGGCAGGCCTGCCTTGACCAGGGTGTTGAATTGCTGATTGAAAACCAGAAAATCGTCGGGTCGGATGGCACGATCACGGCGTCCTTTGGTGAACTGGGAGACGAAATCCAGGTTGGCGCGGACGGAAAAGACGTAAAAGCCACGCTCGGCAAGCTTTTGGCGCGCCTCCCCCTCCGACTGGGCCGATTCGACCTGCTGGAGGATTCGGCCGGAGGGATCCCCGACTTTACAGACAAATTCAGCCATTTTATGAGTCGGCCGATGCTCTGCGGGCACCCAGCCGGACTGAGCTTAGCATACGCCTTCCGAAGGCAAACCAAACCTGAGAAAACACGCCATTACTATGATGTGACAACACGGGAAAGGGTGTATGGATGCGATGAAAAATGACCGGGCTAGCGGACCGCGGCGGGCCCATAAGGTTATGCGGGGAAAAGACACCGCGAGAACAAGGCGCGCGCATCGCCGGCCCCTATATCGTGGCTGCCACATTGACTCGTCAGACGTCAGCGGAGGGTGGGGGCCAGCGACTGTTCATCCGCAACAGCTACTCCCGGGGGCGGTTCGAAATGGAATTTGACCTCGGGAACGGGAACAT
Source organism: Candidatus Acidiferrales bacterium (assembly GCA_050015335.1). GTDB lineage: Bacteria > Acidobacteriota > Terriglobia > Acidiferrales > UBA7541 > Palsa-295. The sequence goes on from JBEKBP010000049.1 coordinate 9,022, forward strand.
TTTCTTCCCAGTTGCCGAACCGGAATTCGGTGGACGCATCGCCTGGCTCGCGGATGACGATACGCGTGAGAAACCCGCCGGGATCGATCTCCAAAAGCACGTCGCCGATGGTCTCGCTCGCCGGGCTTTGGCGGGGGGTACAGCGTAACGCCGTGGCGCCGGGCGCAGGCGCAGGGGACGGCACGGCGGCAGGATCGACGATTTGCATGCTGGCGCAAAGCTTGGAGAGAGCAGCTTTCCCGGCCAGCAGGGCGATGGGCGTGCGCCAGTCGGAGCTTTCATTGAGCTTCGCGCGGGTGGCCGTATGATCCGCAGGGACGTAGAACCATACGTTGGCGCCGTCGACGAGGAACAGTTTTGTTTCGGGCGACTCATATTCCCAGCGCATGCGGCCGGGGCGGGAAAAATAGACCGTGCCGGACTCGGCGGACACGGCGCCCTTTCCATCGCTATAGCTTTGGAAGAAGACAGCTTTTAATGTGCGCGCGTGTTGATAACGCGATTCAAACGCGGCAGCGACTCTGTGCGCGTCCTGCCCCGGAGAAGCCCCTAGAAGCAGCGCGGCCCAAAATAGTGCGGAACCGATCACGGGAAAAGTCTAGCAGGCCCGGGTGACTGTTCTCAATTTGGTTGCGAATCGCCTATTGCACAGGGAGCCCACCCGCAAGTTCGCCGCCCGTTGCTGCTGCCGCTTGCGCAGGCCTTCGGAGCGAAAAGCGGGCACTGAGGTCGCCTATCGCGTGGTAGATGAAGTATGTGCTCAGCAGAAGCATTTCGGGTTCGATCGGGTGGCGGTAACGGGGCTGAGGAAAGCAGAGATAGTAGGTCACCGGATAGCAGAGCATGAGCCAGAAATGAAGCCATGCTCCTTCCACGCCGTAGGCCAGAGCAGCGATCAGCCCCAGCAACGTGAAGGCTGCAAACGGCTGGAAGAACCAAGCGCGAAACCAGCGGTCTGTGAGTGCGCTGGTGAGCGGGCTTCCGGTCCAGAATGCCACCACTCGCGCGGCGCAAAGATCAAGGAATTCGCGCGGGTACTTCTTGACGAACGCAAGGGCCATGCGTTTCTTTTCGGCAACATAAGCAACCTCTCCCAATCGCTCGTATCGGGCGTATTCGAATTTATTCTGAGACGGATGCTTCCCGGCCCAGCCCATTCCATTGCTGCCATGATAATTGCCCAACGAGAACTCAACGGGAGCATTCCCGCGAATGAATATCCACTCCCCGAAAACGACGCGATTGCGGATGATCCAGGGCGAAATGCACACAGCGAATACCATGGCCGCAATCGCGGCCGGACGAAACCACGAACCGTGATTACGCCACAGCCGGTAAACGGGATAGAATCCCGCGGCCGGTAAGAAGGCCAGCAAGGCGGGATTGGTCAGCGCCGCGATTCCCCAGATCAAGCCGAAGCGAGCCCATGACCAGGTCGAATCATCGGCGAGGCGCAGGGACTGGAGAAACAGGATACTGAGCAGCAACGCGGAAAGACTTACTTCCCAGATCCAAGTAGTGGGCCAGCGCATGAAGAAGACCCCACCGGCCCAGATCCATCCTGCAAACAAACCAAGTTTGCGCTCGCCCATGCGCTCTCCGAGGCGGTAGACGGGTAGGCAAGTGAGGGCTGCAAACAGGCTGTTGATCAGCAGAATTACAAAACCGGACATCGGTGTGAAGTAGCCAAAGATCTTGAACACAAGCGCACACATGGCTGGATAGAGCGGCGCGAGCCAGGCGGTGGGTCCGGTAGAGCCCGCAAAAGGTGACGAGAAGCCGTGGCCGGTTGCCAAGGAGTACGCCACGGCGCCTGTCTCGTATCCGAAGCCGAAGGGGAAATGCTTAATAGGCTCTGGAACGAACCGGGAACCCAAGAAATCGCCGCTGGCGGCGGAGAAATCGTAATAGTGGAAATAGAGAATCAAAGCCACTCGGAGCGCCAGTGCAACCAGCACCATCCACAGCAGGGGATGAGTGATCCACGCCAGATACCGGTTGGTCCGTAAGTTCCCCATCGAGTTTGGATCCTTATGAAGATCCCCGCGGAGCCAAGAGAACGCACCGTTGCCAACAGAACGCCAACGAACAGCCGGGAAAACCACGCGGCCAGGCCTCGCGTTCGAGCCTACCAATCCGATCGCGCTTCGCAGGCAGCTTCCGAAGCCGTCAGCGCTCCCGTGGTATCGAAATGCATGACACCGGCTTCGTCCCTGCAGAAGCTGCAAGTCCCCCAGCTAATACTCGGAGGAATTGCGGTGACCAGGTAACCAAGCCAATCCCTAACTTCCGCATCCACGGACGGCCGGCCAAAGCCCCCCGTTCCCGTATAGCCCAAGGTGCAACCGGTTTCATGCAGGGAGTAGTTACGATCAGAAGCTCGATTAGCGAGAAGCCACCCTGGTGACGCGCACGTTTCGGCTTTTGGCTGTGATTTTTTGGCGGGCATGGCTCACGGCTTTCTGGTAATCAGACGGCTCAAAAAAAAAGGGAGGAAGCGTAGCTTCCTCCCTTCTCCAAGCATAGGACTATTGCATAACTGCTGTAACTGTTACGCAGGTGGCGGCAGCCGTTCCGATCGCCGTACCGGTCGTGTTATACCGGATGACGCCGGACTGGTCCGCGCAGAAAGCGCGCGTACCCGTGGTGCCGACCGTGGCCGGAGTGGCATTAACTTCAAAGCCCTGGTTCGCACCGCCCACAGGCGTATTGCCTACCGCGGCAAATAGATAACCGCTCTTGGCTCCCGCACCGAGGACCGGGTCGACCAAGCAGGCCTGGGTCGAAGACGCCGTGCAAACACCGGCTGAGCTAGCAAGATTCGACAATGCTGCCGCGTAACCAAGACCCCATGTCGAGGAATAGGTCACTTCGGAGGTGTTGATGGTGCGGACCGAACCGACTGCGGAAGCTTCGTTGGCCGCCATGCGGGACCTGAGCAGGTTCGGAATAGCGATGGCCGCGATGATCAAAATGATCGCCACTACGATCAGCAACTCGATCAGTGAAAAACCCTTTTGTTTCTTTCTCATGTTCTTCTCTCTCTCCTAGGAGCGTTGGCTCCGAATCTCTTTGGTGATCCCCGGCGGGGGACACCCGGATAATAGGCAAGGGGCATACCAAGAGAGCCGGATGGGGAGTAACTCTTGGAACACTTCGCGATTATACATCACGAAACACATGGGATGCCGCAAAGCCCCCAGGGGGGTGCCACCTCTTGAGCTCCGCATGGAATATTCAAGGAGCGGCAAAGTGACAGTTTTCGTCTATGGGATTGGCCGCAAAGCGGTTCCTGGAGCCGCCAGGAGCGACGCTTGCGCCATGAGGCCCACGGAGGGCGCTAAACACCGTATTTCTTGGCATAGTGGCGGAAGGAGCGGTAAGACATTTTGAGGAGATCGGCGGCGTGCGTGCGGACGCCGCCGCAACGTTCCAGCGCAGCCAACAGGTAGGAGCGCTCCAGCTTCTGGATGTAGGTCTCAAGATCAATCCCGTCCTCCGGCAAGGCCGGCGCACTCGCGCCATTGGAACCGTTTCCGTTGTGTGGAACCGGAGCCATGACTTCCTGAAAATGGCTGCGAATACGGTCGGGGAGCGATTCTACGGTAATCCGATCATGGCTTTCCAAAGCTACCGCGCGCTCAATCGTGTTCTCGAGTTCACGGACGTTGCCAGGCCAATCGTAAACTTCCATACGGCGCATGGCTTCGGGATCGACGGCTTCAATTCTCTTTCCCATCGACTTCGAGAAACGCCCGAGGAATTCGCGGACGAGAAGCGAAATGTCTTCCCGGCGCTCGCGGAGCGGCGGCAGGTGAATCGGGATGACGCTCAAGCGGTAGAAGAGGTCTTCGCGGAAGCGACCTTCGGCAATTTCTTTTTCGAGATCTTTGTTGGTCGCGGTGATGACACGAACATCCACATCGGATTCTTCCGTGCTCCCGATGGGGCGGACTTTCCCTTCCTGCAATACGCGATAGAGCTTTACCTGCATGGTGACGCTCATATTGCCGACTTCATCCATGAAAAGGGTGCCGCCGTGTGCTGCCTGGAAGAGTCCGTGGCGATTCTCGTTGGCGCCGGTGAAGGCGCCCTTCATATAACCGAAAAGCTCCGATTCAAGGAGGCTTTCGGGAAACGCGCCGCAATTGATGGTGATGAAGGGATTTTTGGCGCGGGCGCTATTTTCGTGAATGGCGCGCGCAACAAGTTCCTTGCCGGTGCCGCTTTCGCCGGTGATTAAGACGCGGCTATTCTGCGGGGCGATATTTTCGATCAGGTCGAATATAGCGCGCATCTTGGGGCTGGTGCCGATAATGTGATCGAGCCCCGTGAGCCTGCGCAGCTCGCGCCGCAGATAACCCGCCTCCTTTTTGAGGGCCAGGTTATCGGCGCACTGTTGAACCGCGGGGCGGAGTTCGTCGATGAGCCGGTCGCCCTTGACGACGTAGCGATCCGCGCCAAAATTGACGGCGTCGATGGCCGTGTCGATGGTGGGCACACCGGTAACAAGAATAAAAATGGTGGCGGGCGAAACTTCCTTGCAGAAGCGGAGGAGCTCGACTCCATCCATATCGGGCATGCAGATATCAGACACCACGATGTCAAACATCTGCGAAGCGAGGCGGCGCTTGGCCGCCTCGCCGCTGGTGGCCACTTCCACCTTGTGGCCTTGTTTTCGGAAACTGATTTCGAGCAATTCGCAGATCGATCGCTCGTCGTCGACTATTAACAGCTGAGCCATGCGAGGGCTACCCTTTCCTCACGGGATGCGCTAATTCGGTGATGCTTTCGGATTCTGCCGCCACCGGCTGCGACGCCGCTCGCGCCGAGACAGAACGCGGCAACTCCACGATGAATTCGGCCCCCGTGCCCTTCCCTGCTTCGACGCGAATGCAACCTTGGTGAGCCTGCAAAATCTGGTACACGATGGCGAGCCCCAATCCCGTTCCGCCAACGAACCGCGACTGGAAAGGCTCAAAGAGGCGCGCCGCATCCCGAGGATCCAAGCCAACCCCGGTATCACGAACGGAAAACCGCACCAGGTTTCCTTTCCCGGCCAAGGCGACCGACAGTACGCCGCCATCGGGCATCGCACGCAAGGCGTTATTGCATAGATTCCAGAAAACCTGTTTCATGGCGTCGCGATCGGCACGGGCCCGCAGGCGCTGCGGGGCAAACTGGCGAACAATCTGATATTTACCGGTAGCGCTCTTGTCCCGCTCGATCAACAAAAGCGTTTCTTCGACCAGGCTGGTGATGTCCACATCGGTGAATTTGTAGGTCTTCTCGCGAGAGTAGTCCAGGAACTCGGTGATGATCTGGTTCAAGCGCTGCGATTCGCGGCTGACGATCTGGACCAGTTTCTTGTCATCGTCTTCGAGGGGGGCAAGCCGCGCAAGTTCCTTCAAGGCACCGGTCATCGCCGTGAGCGGCTGGCGAATCTCATGGGCGATGGCCGCAGATAAGCGGCCGAGAGCCGCCATGCGCTCTTTGGTGACTACTTCGCGCTCCAACCTCTTTAACTCGGTAAGATCCTGAAAATTAAATACAAACCCGCTGGCGTGATTCTGTGCCGAGCGAAGCAGGGAAATCGAGATGCCAAGATAAATGTTCTGGCCCGTTTGCGTGCGGAACTCGATCTCCTTGCGCAGGGCCCGCGGATTTCCGTGCTCATCGAGCTCGACGGGCCAGAAGCCCGGAAGTGCGTCCTGCACTTTGGTTCCGCGGGGCAACCCGAGGCCTTGTCCGGTGATGTCGGCTCCGGCGCGATTGAGCAAAAGAATCCGGCCGGCAAGGTCGGTGGTGAGCAAACCACCGCGCATCGATTCGATAATGTTCTGATTGAAGGCTTGGAGATCCTTGAGCTCTTCGCTTTTTTCCTCTAATTCCTCACCCTTCGCGCGGATGGTGCGCGTGAGAAGACTTCCCAGATAGGCAACCGCCAAAAACGCGAAAAGATTGATGGCGAGCCAGGATTCCAGCGATCGCGGCGCCGGGATCGAAGCAGCCGTGCGCGGGATCAGACCGTAATAGGCCAATTCGACAACGCATCCAAGAAGTACGAAGCTTCCACCGGCCACAAGGAATGCTCCGCGACCGGAGAAGAGAATGCTCCCCATGAGAATGGCCAGCAGGTAGAGCGAAATGAAATCACTATCCTGCGCGCCGGTGGCGTATACAACGCCGGTGATGACCACCAGGTCGAGGGTTAGCTGAAGCGACGCCTGCCAGCGCGCCCGGGGAATCCAGCGTTGCAACATCAAGTAAAAGGCCGCCAGCGTGTACCACAAAACGACGATGGGAACCAGGGTGCGGAGCGGAAGCTGAATCACGGTGAGCTGCCGGACGATGACGACAACCATCACCAGAAACGTGATGATCAGAAATCGAACGCGGCCCAACCAGAGCAGCCACTCGTTGGCGGTAGGTGTTTTTTCCATTCCGAAACGCCGTCCTTTGAAACCGCACCCGAACCTGGGTCCGGGCGCCCAGGAATTCAACCGATTCCTTGCGGTCAGGAGAGAGCGATTGAAAGGCGCTCGCCGATGACCGGAAACCGGCCGGGTTTAGTGGCCTGAAAGCTTGCCAATCAACGAGAAGAGCGGCATATACATGGAAATGACCACACCGCCCACGACCACGCCGAGAAAAACGATCATGATGGGCTCGATTGCAGTCAACATGTCTTTCACCGCCGCATCGACTTCATCCTCGTAGAAGTCCGCAATCTTCTGGAGCATGGCGTCCATCGCGCCCGTCTGTTCGCCGACGCCGATCATTTGCGTCACCATGCCCGGGAAAACATCTGTTTCCTTGAGCGGCTCGACCAGCGACCGGCCGGCCTCGACCGCCTTGCGAGTCTGGGAGATCGCTTTTTCGACCACGGCATTGCCCGACGTGCGAGCCGTAATATCGAGGCCTTCCAGAATCGGCACGCCGCTCGAGATCAGCGTTCCTAGTGTCCTCGTGAAGCGAGCCACGGCGATCTTGCGGAGGACGATTCCAACGACGGGAAGCTTCAACAAGAAACCGTCAATCGTGAACCGGCCCCGCGGCGTGCCGTACCAAAACTTGACGGCAAGCCCGGCGCCGAAGATGAAGAAGAAAATCATCAGGCCGTAGATGCTCCCGACAAAATTGCTCAGCGCAATCACGATGCGGGTCGGCAGCGGAAGATCGACATCCAGCCCGTTGAACAAGGTCACGAAGATCGGGACGACCTTCCACAGCAGCAGGGTGATCACGAGCGCGGCGATGGTGATTACCGCGACCGGATAGATCATGGCCGACTTAACGGCCCGCTTCAGCTTGACGTTCTTCTCGATGTAGGTGGACAGACGCTGCAGAATCGTGTCGAGGATACCGCCCGTCTCCCCGGCCTCCACCATGTTGTAGTAGAGAGGGTCGAAAACCTTGTCGTACTGCTTCATCGAGCTGGACAGCGTGGCACCGCCTTCCACCGAACCTCGCACGCCCGTGAGAATCTTCTGGAAGGTCTTATTCTCCTGCTGGCCGGCGAGAATCTCGAGACATTGCACCAGGGGAAGGCCGGCGTCGATCATGACGGAGAACTGACGGGTGAACACCGCCAACTCCTTGGCATCGACACCCGCTCCAAAGGTCGGGATATTGAACTCTTTCCCTTTTTCGGACAGCTTGCTAACATTGATACTTTCCCGGCGCAGCATGGACGCCAATTCGGACTTGCTGGCCGCCGCGCGCTCACCGTTGACGGTGGCACCCGCCCGGTTCACTCCGCGATACGTAAATACCGGCATAACGTGTTACCTCCCTCTTGTGTTACCGACGGGCGGGCATCCTGCCAGACGAAACTGGCGAGGTTACTCCCCGGTTAATTAGATCCTGCAGTTCGTCCGGATTGGAGGACCGCGCGAGAGCCGTTTCCAAAGTGATCGATTTTTGGAAATAGGCGTTCGCAAGACTCTGGTTGAAGGTCTGCATTCCGGTGATGCCCGTGCCCGTTTGCATGGCGGAATAGATCTGGTGGATCTTGTCTTCGCGAATGAGGTTGCGAATAGCGGCCGTGGGTATCAGGATTTCCATCACCATGGCGCGGCCGCGCCCGTCCATCCGCGGCAGCAGCGATTGACAGAGAATTCCCTCCAGCACCATGGAAAGCTGAGCCCGCACCTGGGGCTGCTGGTGGGCTGGAAAAACGTCCACGATACGGTTGATGGTGGAGATGGCCGAATTGGTGTGCAGCGTGGCGAAGGTCAAATGCCCGGTTTCGGCAATGCGGAGGGCGGATTCGATGGTTTCCAGATCGCGCATTTCGCCGATCAGCACGACGTCGGGATCTTCTCGAAGAGCGGCGCGGAGCGAATTGGCGAACGAATGCGTGTCCGAATGAACCTCGCGCTGGTTCACGAGGCACTTCTTGTGGTTGTGGAGGAACTCGATGGGATCCTCGATAGTGATCATGTGTTCGTCGCGCTCGTTGTTGATCTTGTCGAGCATGGCGGCGAGCGTGGTCGACTTGCCAGACCCGGTGGGACCGGTCACCAGGACCAGACCGCGGGGCTTCTCACACAACGTACGGACAATCGCGGGAAGACCCAGGGCATCGAAGCCCTTGATTTCCCAGGGAATCGTGCGGAAGACAGCGGCGACGGCTCCACGCTGATGGAAGATGTTGCCGCGGAAACGCGCCAAGCTCTTCAAGCCAAAGGAGAAGTCGAGTTCGAGGTTCTCCTCAAGGCGGTGCTTCTGGACGTCGGTGAGAACGCTATAAGCCAGGGCTTTGGTGTCTGCCGCCGTCAGAGGCGGCATGTCCAAAGGACGCAGCTTGCCGTGAACGCGCACGCGCGGCGCGCTGTTGGTCGACAGGTGAAGGTCACTGCCACCCAATTCGATCATTTTTTTCAAGAGTTCGCTTAACGTGATGCCAGCCATCCTCATTCCTCCTTACAAAACCGTTTCGCGCAATACTTCTTCCATGGTCGTTTGCCCGGACGCGACCTTTGTGAGTCCGCTGCGGCGCAGAGTGATCATCCCCATCTCGAGGGCTTTTTTCTTCAGCTCCAGCGCCGAGGCGCCGACCAGAATGAGTTCGCGTAATTCGTCGTTGATTTCCATCACCTCATAGAGGCCGACCCGGCCCTTGTAACCGGTGTTGCTGCAGGTGGCGCAGCCGTGGCCGTGGTAAATGGTGACCTTGGCCGCCTCCTCCGGCGTATAGCCGGCCTCAACCAGCGCTTCTGGCTGAATGTGCAACGTCTCCCTGCACTGCGAGCAGATGCGGCGGACTAGCCGCTGCGCGCAGATCAGGTTCACCGAGGTCGCCACCAAAAAAGGTTCAATTCCCATGTTCATCAATCGGCTGATGGTCGAGGGCGCATCATTGGTGTGAAGCGTAGACAGCACCATGTGGCCCGTGAGGGCCGCCTTAACGGCGATCTCAGCGGTTTCAAAGTCCCGGATTTCGCCGACCAGGATGATGTTGGGGTCCTGGCGCAAAAAGGCGCGCAGTGCCGAGGCGAAGTTGAGGCCGATCTGTTCCTTCATCTGAACCTGATTGATGCCGGCAAGCTGGAACTCGACGGGATCCTCGGCGGTCATAATATTGGTATCCGCGGTGTTCAGGCGGGCAACCGAGGAGTACAGAGTATTGGTCTTACCGGAGCCGGTGGGACCCGTGACCAGCACCATTCCGTATGGCTTGAGAATCTGCCGCTCGAATTTGGCAAGGGATTCGGGTTCGAACCCGAGCTTGGTCATATCGAGGCGCAGGTTCTCCTTGTCGAGCAGCCGGAGAACGATTTTTTCGCCGAACAGCGTCGGGACAGTGGAAACGCGGAAATCGAGCTCTTTTTTCTTTTTGTCCCGCATGTACTTGATCATGATGCGGCCGTCCTGCGGGAGCCGCTTTTCGCTGATGTCGAGCTTGGCCATGATCTTGATGCGGCTGGTGATGGCGTCTTTCAACTTCATGGGAGGCGCCATGACGTTCTGGAGAACGCCGTCGATGCGGAAGCGAACGCGATATTCCTTCTCGTAGGGCTCGATGTGGATATCGCTGGCGCCGCGCTTCACGGCATCGGTGAGAATCAGATTGCACAGCTTGATGATCGGGGCCTCTTCGGCGGCCCGCTCGAGGCTGGCCAAATCCATCTCGGATTCTTCGGAGGCAAGTTCGAGGGCTTCTTCGTCGGCGTTGGTGAGATCCTTCATCACCTTGTCGAGTTCCTCGACGCTTTCGGCAGCGCCGTAGAACTTATGAATGGCGTCGCTGATAGCGGTTTCGGAGGCAACTACGGGCTCGACGTTGAAACCGGTCATGAACTTGATGTCGTCCATGGCAAAGACGTTGGTGGGATCGGTCATCGCAATCGTCAACGTGGAGCCGACGCGGGAGAGCGGCACAATCTGATAGCGGATCGCCGTCTCCTGGGGGACGAGCTTGATCACCGACGGGTCGACTTCGTAGAACTTGAGGTTGATAGAGGGAACGCCGTACTGGCGGGATAGGACTGCGGTGATATCGTCGTCGCTGACGAGTCCTAGTTTCACAAGGCAGGTTCCCAGGCGCCCGCCATTTTTCTTCTGGTGTTCAAGCGCCTGCTTCAGCTGATCCGCAGAGATCAGGCTGTCCTTAACTAGGATTTCGCCAAGTCGGGAAGACATGAGTGTCGGTTAGTGGCAACGCATAGTACTAGAACTGCCCTAAAGTGGCAGCCTAGCATGTGGGCCTGTCAAAAGAATTAGCCCGTGAGCCCTTTCGTTGTGAATCAGCTAACACCCTCTAAGGGTCACCAAAACCTGTACCTTGGGTAGGCGAAACCTAGCCCTACTCGGTCGAGCACGGAATGGCGTGCTGATAGAAGTGACGCTTTAGGTCACTGTTGAATTCATCGGGGAAAGGGAGGCCGAACCTCAGACGAGGATTAGCACCGATGCGTCCGCTGACAAAACGCGACCGGGTTCAAGCGAGGAAATCACCTAGCCTATCAAACGGTGATAGGGTCTGGTTTGTCGGGCTTGATGCCGAGCTGTTAGAGCCTATTACAGGCGATTTCGCATTGCTCCGCGGTTGGCGAGTGTATGATGCCCGCGACAGACAGGAGGGTGGAAAAGAGATGAAACAGATGCTCCTTCTCGCGATGCTGATGGCCTTTTCGCAACCCGTTGTTTACAGCGCGCAACGTTCCAAAGCGGAACAGCAGATACGCAAACTCGACGACCAGCGCATCGCGGCGATCCTAAAGCGAGACATACCCATGCTCGATCGGCTGATGGCTGACGATTTCACCTACACACACCAGGGGGGCGTGACGGAAACCAAAGCGGAGTTCCTTGACGAAATGAGTGCGGGAAAGGGGGCGTTCCAGTCACTGCACTTAAGCGAGGTCACAGTGCGCATATTGGGCGGGGCCGCAATCCTCACCGGGCGCTGCGACATAACCGCTGAGAGAGAAGGAAGGGACTTTGCCATCCCGACGCACTTCACCGAGGTCTACTCGCGCACCGCTCGGCACTGGCAATGGCTTCTCTGGCAATCTACGCGCCTCCCGGAGCACTCTCCCGCGTAGCCGCTACGTCGTAGGAAACAGGATCGGGCTTCTCGGGGTTGATACCGAGTTCCACGATGGCTTTCTGAACCACCGAGGGCTCGATCTTGCCCTCGCGCATCAGCTCATGCAATGTCGCCAAGGCGATGAACCGGCCGTCCACTTCGAAGAACTCGCGCAGGGCGGTGCGGCCTTCGCTTCGGCCGAAGCCGTCTGTGCCGAGGGAGGCGATGCGGCGCGGAAGCCATCGGTCGATTAGATTCGGCAGGACCTTCATGTAATCAGAGGCCGCCACTAGCACGCCGGGTGCGTCTGTGAGACATTTGGCGACATATGGGACGCGGGGCTTTTCGGCAGGATGGAGGTAATTCCAGCGCTCGGTCTCGATTCCGTCGGTGTAGAGGGCTTTGTAGCTGGTGATACTCCAGACGTCTGCCGCGACGTTGAATTTCTCCTCGAGGATTTCCTGCGCGCGTATAGCTTCACGCAGGATCGCGCCGCTGCCGAACAGCTGGGCGCGGAGTTTCGGTTTGCCGTTCGACTTGCCGGTAGAGGCGGCGCGGAAGCGGTACATGCCCCTGAGGATGCCTTCTCGCGACCCGGGGGGCATCGGAGGCATCGGATAGGGCTCGTTCATCACCGTGATGTAGTAAAAGATGTTCTCGCCCTTCTTGTACATGCGCTCGATGCCGTCCTGAATGATCACGGCCAGTTCGTAGGCGAATGCGGGATCGTAGGCGCGCAGCGTGGGTACCGGAAGCGCGAGGATGTGGCTGTTGCCGTCCTGGTGCTGAAGACCCTCGCCGGAGAGTGTCGTGCGGCCGGCGGTGCCTCCGAGAAGGAACCCGCGGCAACGCATATCGGCGGCGGCCCAGATGAGGTCGCCGATGCGCTGGAGACCGAACATCGAGTAATAAATGAAGAAGGGGATGGTGTTGATTCCGTGGGTGGCGTAGGCCGACCCGGCGGCAATGAACGACGACATCGAACCAGCTTCAGTGATTCCCTCTTCGAGAATCTGGCCGTCTTTGGCTTCCTTGTAATAGAGCAACGTGTGGATGTCGACCGGTTCGTAGAGCTGGCCGCGGCTGCTGTAAATCCCCACATTGCGGAAGAGCGATTCCATGCCGAATGTGCGCGCTTCGTCGGGAACGATGGGAACAACCAGCTTGCCAATTTCGGGGTCGCGCAGCATTTTTCGCAGCATTCCGACGAAAGCCATCGTGGTGGAAACCTCTCGGCCGTCGCTTCCGGTGTAGAACTCGTCGAACAACTCTTTTTGATCCGAAACAAGCGGCTTCGAGCGGACGCTTCGTTTGGGTACGTAACCGCCTAATTCGGCGCGACGGGCTTGCAGGTATCGAATTTCAGGGCTGTCGTCGGGAGGGCGGTAGAAAGGCGCATCGGCGATCTGGACGTCACTGATGGGAATCTGGAAGCGCGTGCGGAAGTGGCGGAGTTCTTCCTCGTTTAGCTTCTTCTGCTGGTGGGTGACATTCTTCCCTTCCCCACTCTCCCCCAGGCCGTAGCCTTTGATAGTGCGAGCAAGAATGACGGTGGGAGTGCCCTTGTGATCGACGGCCGCCTTATAGGCCGCGTACACCTTGCGCGGATCGTGGCCCCCCTGGCGCAAAGCCTGAAGCTGATCGTCGGAGTAATGCTCGACCAAAGCGAGAAGCCGCGGATCGCCGCCAAAAATGTGCTCCCGAATGTAGGCGCCCGATTCCACGGCAAGCTTCTGCATCTCTCCGTCGACCATTTCTCCAAGCCTCTTGACGAGCAGGCCTTCGGTGTCGCGCTCGAAAAGGGGATCCCACTCCGATCCCCAGATGACCTTGATGGCATTCCAGCCCGCGCCGCGGAAGGCGGCTTCGAGTTCCTGAATGATCTTTCCGTTTCCGCGTACGGGGCCGTCCAGACGCTGGAGGTTGCAGTTGATTACAAAGATGAGATTGTCGAGCCGCTCGCGGGAGGCCAGAGTGATGGCGCCAAGGGTTTCAGGCTCGTCGGTTTCCCCGTCGCCCAGGAACGCCCAGACTTTCGCGTCAGTAGCAGGCTTCAGGCTGCGGTTTTCGAGGTAGCGATTAAACCTGGCCTGGTAGATGGCCATAATGGGGCTGAGGCCCATCGAGACGCTCGGGTATTCCCAGAAATCGGGCATCAGCCATGGGTGAGGATAAGACGAGAGCCCGCCACCTGGCTTCAGCTCGCGCCGGAAGTTCTCAAGCTTCTCAACCGAAAGGCGCCCTTCGAGGAAGGCCCTGGAATATACGCCGGGCGCGGCGTGCCCTTGAAAATATACGGTGTCACCTTCAAACGCTGCGGTGCGGGCGCGGAAGAAGTGGTTGAAACCAATCTCAAACAGGGTTGCGGCCGAGCCGTAGGTCGAGATATGGCCGCCGATGTTGTGCTCGACACGGTTGGCGCGTACAACCATTGCCAGAGCGTTCCAGCGGATCAGGCTCTTGATGCGGCGTTCCATGTCCTGGTCGCCGGGGAGAGGCACTTCCTGGCTAACAGGAATTGTATTGATATAGGGAGTATTGGCGGTGAAGGGGACTTCCAGGCCGGCGGTACGAGCCCGCTCCCTGATCTGATCGAGAATCCGCCGGGCGAGCTTGGGACCGCCCTCCTGGAGGACCGCATCAAACGACTCGATCCATTCCCAGATCTCTTCCAGGTCATTTACGGCGGAAGTCGGAGGATTGATCAGCGTAGCCATTATGCTCTCCAGTGGCCCAGAAAACGCGGTCCAACAGCCCGAATCACGGCTAGAGCCTAAAATATAACGCAAATCACGCTTGGCGAATACGGGAGAATGCTTAGCTTCGGGAGAAAGACAGACGCTGCTATTAGGATCTGGCATGCCCTGCTGCGTTTGTTTCGTGTTTCGCTATTCTGTGGTTGTGCCTTCCGACCCTCAAGGACCGAGGATCGGACACCCGGAGGAGCAAAAACCACTTCGGAGGCTGCGCCGCCCCCCCCCGATTCTCTAGAATCCGTAGAGGCGGGCTGGGTTCTCAGCGAGGATGAGTTTTAGCTGCGCTGCGCTAGATGTCCAAGTGGCCAATTGGTTTAGGTCTCGGCCGTCGTCGATCTGGAAGAGCGGTGTAACCTGGGTCATGGGGCGGCCGGGTATCTGCGCCGGGTGCGGCCAATCGGAGCCCCACGTGATTCTGCGGGGATTGGCGGCGATGAGCGCTTTAGCTAGCGGAGTGGCGTCCGGATAATCAGGTGCCAGCTTGGAGCTGCGATACGGAGCCGAAACCTTTACATAAGCCTTGCCGCTGTGGACCAAACTGAGCAGCGTGTCGAAACCAGGCTGATTGAGACCAAGCGCGCCTTGCGCTCCTCCGAAATGATCAAACGAAACGGGAACCGGGGACGCCATCACCTGGTCCTTGAGGGCTTCTATCACTGACAACCGTGTGTAAATCTCGATGTGCCACCTGCGGCCCTTGATTCGCTCGATCGCCGTCTTCACCCGCTGCCGGGCAAGCTCCGGGTCTGACTGGCCTCCCGTTTCCAGGTTGATCCTAACGCCGCGTATGCCGCCGCGATGCATCTGGTCAAGGTCGGCGTCGGAGACATTATCGCCCAGGACAACGATGCCGCGGGCATCGGGCGCAAGCCGTTTGACGGCGTCCAGGGTGCAGGAGTCGTCAGTGCCGTAGACGGTGGGGTGAACGATCACGACGCGCTGTATTTTCAAGGCGCGATGAAGCGAGCGTATCTCTTCAATCGAAGCTGTCTCCGGCGTGTAGACGCGCGGCATGGCGAAGGGAAATTTTTGCGGATCGCCGAAGATATGAGTGTGGCAATCGCAGCTACCGGTAGGCACGTTGAAATTTACGGGCGTCTTCGGCTGTGCGGCACTGGCAAAAACCGATGTGATTGGCCGAGCCAGGGCGGCAACTCCGGCCAAGCCTGTTTCAATTAGAATGGTTCGTCGCGATAGCATCTTTCCTCCCATCCACTTTCGCAGTGGTGCTTCCTGCCTAGCATCTTTGAACCAGAGCCGACGTGATTTGTATCACAGAACGGCGTAAGATTTTTTCAAAAAAATATTGGCGAATATCTTGTTTCTGCCGGCCCCGGCTGATAACATCCGCTGCTTCGCAAATGATTATCGGGAACCAAGCTACCGGCCGGAAAATCGCGCACCACACCATGAGAAGTTGGCTTGTCCTGGTATTGCTATTCGGATTGGGTGTCGCCCGCTGCCAGGCGCAAACCCGCCCAGATTCGTCCGCGCGGGGCCGGGAGCTTTTTGAAACTTGCTCGGAATGCCACGGCACACACGGCGAAGGCAACTCCGAAATCGGGGCTCCCAACATCGCGGGCATGAAGGCATGGTACGTCACGACCGAACTCCGGAAGTTTCGAGGCGGAATCCGCGGCGCGCAGTTTGACGATATCGAGGGCATGCGCATGCGCCCGATGGCGCTGAGTCTTCCGAACGACAGCGACGTGGAAATCGTTGCGAAATATGTGGAGAGCCTGCCGCCGGTGGCGCACGCGCCCGTGCTGGGCGGCGATCCCAAGATCGGGAAACGGCGCTACGCTCTGTGCAGCGGGTGCCACAACCCGGACGGCGCCGGCAATGAGGCAGTGAAAGCGCCGCGCTTGGCGGGACTCGACGACTGGTATCTCGCGACCGAACTCAAGAAATTCAAGGGCGGCGTGCGCGGGGCCGACCCGCGGGACGCGGAAGGTTCAGCGATGGCCCCCATGGCACAGTCGCTCGCAAATGAGAAGGTGATTCGCGACCTGGCCGCCTACGTCAGTACCCTGAAGCCACGAGCCGCGAATTCGGAGACGCAGACCCAATGAATGATACGGACCCTTCGTCCGACGCAACTTTTAAGACTGTTTTCTGGATCGTGATGACGACCGCGGCTGCTTTCATGGGCGCGGCGTTCGTAATGGTTCGCTGAGGGGCGAGCGAGCGTACTGTCGGAGCGGAAGCTCCGCCCCCCTAAACGAGCGGCAGCAGTTGCTACGGGAGTTGCCATGCTGGAGCGGTTCTCAACAGGAGCTTCGACCTATGCCGGAAGCATCGACCATCTGATTTTCCTGGTCGCAGCGTTGGTCGGGTTCTGGCTGATCGTGGCCGAAGTGTCTCTTTTCTGGCTGATGTACCGATACCGGCACCGGGAGGGGCACTCTTCGCAGTACGTGACAGGCGAAGAAAAGCACCTGACGCGCTGGGTGACGATCCCCCATTTCATGGTGATTTTCTGCGACATCGTGATCATCGTTCCGGCAATCCTGGTGTGGGTGAACGTGAAGCAGACCATGCCTCCCGCTGAACAAACCGTGCGTATCTTCAGCCAGCAGTGGGCCTGGAGCTTTCAGCAGCCCGGCGCGGACGGCATCCTGGATACCGCTGACGATATTCGCACCGTGGGCGAGCTGCACGTGAAGGTGAACACGACGTATCACTTCGAGCTGATGTCGCGCGATGTGCTTCACAGTTTTTCCGTGCCGATGTTCCGGCTGAAGCAAGACGCCGTGCCCGGTCGGACGATAACCGGCTGGTTCCAAGCGACGCGTCCCGGCAATTACGACATCCAATGCACGCAGATGTGCGGGATCGGGCATGGACTGATGGCGGCGCGCATCATCGTTGAGACCCCGGAGCAGCATTCGGCATGGATCCGGAGGGCCTCCAATCCGGCGCTCGCAGCCGGAGTGTCACTACCTGCTGACACGGACGGCTCAAAACTCGCCGAGGTGAGGCCATGACAACACCAGCGACCGGCGCTCAGGCGCATCTCGGCTCTCACGGAGATGAGCACGCCCATCATCGGCAAAGTTTTTTTCATAAGTACCTGTGGTCCACCGATCACAAGATGATCGCCATGCAGTATCTGTTCACCGGCGCCGCGATGGCGCTGATTGGCGGCTACCTGGCTTACGTGTTCCGCATGCAGCTGGCGTTCCCCGGACAGAACGTGCCGGGCTACGGGCTGGTGACGCCAGGCAAATACAACTCTCTGGTCACCATGCATGGCACGATCATGATTTTCTGGGTGGCCATGCCGGTGCTCGTCGCGGCCTTCGGGAATTTCTTGATTCCCCTGATGATCGGCTGCGACGACATGGTGTTCCCGCGGATCAATCGGCTGTCGTACCAGGTGTTTCTGCTGAGCGCGATGGTGCTGCTTGCGTCATTCTTCGTACACAACGGCGCGTTCGGCGGCGCGTGGACTTCCTATCCCCCGCTTTCGGCAAGAGGGGCCTATAACCTGACGCCGCTGGGTGCTTCGCTGTGGCTGTTAGCAGTGGCACTCGAATTCGTGGCGTTCCTGCTCGGCGGGATCAACTTCGTGGTCACCACGATGAACGGGCGCGCCCCGGGGATGAGAATGTGGGACATCCCGTTGGTCGTGTGGATGATCGTGTTAGCGAGCGTTTTGTTCATGGCATCGGTGGGACCGCTGATTGCGGGCGCTGTGATGTTGTTTTTCGATCAACGGCTCGGGACGGCGTTTTACGATCCGGGGCGAGGGGGTGATCCCCTCCTGTGGCAGCATTTGTTCTGGTTTTTCGGGCACCCGGAAGTGTACGTAGTGCTGCTGCCGGCACTGGGAATCGTGGCGGAAATCATCACCGTGTTTGCGCGCAAGAAACTGTTTGGATACCGGACGGTGCTCTATACTACGTGGGCTACCGGCATTCTGAGCTTTGTCGTCTGGGCGCATCATCAATTTATCGCGGGAATCGACCCCCGGATGGCCAACGTGTTCACGATTACCACACTGCTTATTTCGGTGCCCATCACCGAGATGATTTTCGTGTATATCGCGACGCTCTACGGCGGCTCGATCCGGTTCACCACGCCCATGCTGTGGGCATTGTCCTTCATCGCGGAGTTTTTGATCGGGGGCGTGACGGGGATCTTTCTCGGCGCGTCCGGCGCGGATATTTATTTTCACGATACGTACTTCGTGGTGGCCCACTTCCATTACACGTTCTTCCCTTCCGCAATTATCGGGATGTTTGCGGCGCTGGCCTTCTGGTATCCGAAGATGTTCGGCCGGATGATGAACGAAACGCTCGGGAAGATTCACTTCTGGGGCACAGTAGTCGCGTTCAATGTGACTTTCATCCCGCTGTTTATTACCGGAGCGGCGGGCGATCAGCGGCGCATTTATAGCTATGCGCTGTTCCCCGAGCAAGACAAGCCGGGGCTGCAGCACCTGCGCGAACTTTCGACGATCGGCGTGATCGTGCTACTGGCGTTCCAGGTTTTCTTCCTCATCAATTTCTTCTGGAGCCTGCGCCACGGCAAGGTGGCGCCGGAGAATCCGTGGCTTTCGAACACGCTGGAATGGACAGTGCCGTCGCCGGCACCGCACGGCAACTTTGCCGAGATGCCCACCGTGTATCGCGGCCCCTATGAATATTCCGCGCCGGGCCGCGAGACCGATTACTGGCCGCAGAATCAACCGATCTCCCCCCTGGAAGAAGCCGCGCTATGAGCAGCAGGTCCATTGCCAATATTCGAAGCGTCACCGGGATTCCCACCGCGCGGCTGGTTACGTGGTGGATCATCGCTTCGGAAATTTTTATCTTCGGAGGGCTGCTGGTTTCCTACGTGATGCACCGGTTGGCGCACCCGGAGTGGGCCATCGCCGCGGCGAACACGAACACCAAAGCGGGCGCATTCAATACGTTCGTTCTGCTTACCTCGAGCCTGTTCGCGGTACTCGCCCACCAAGCGGCCGATGCCGAAAACGGGAAGAAGGCCGCGAAGTTTCTGCGGCTGACCTCGCTGGGCGGCGCAATTTTTTTGATCGTGAAGGGCTTTGAGTGGACCCACGAGATCAAGGAAGGGTTCGTGCTTTCCTCCGGGGGATTCTGGTCCTTTTATTATACGGTGGCCGGCCTGCATGGACTGCACGTGCTGGCGGGGCTGATCATTATGCTCATCATCGCCTCGGACGCGGCGAAGAATCGCGATCTCCCGCGGGTGCAATGCATCGGGCTCTACTGGCACTTCGTCGACATCATCTGGATTTTTTTGTTTCCGCTGCTATATATCGCCAAGTGAGGTAAGCCGCGCATGAGTTCGGATCCGGAAGCTCATATTCACCATCCCAATTATGTGAAGATATGGGTGGTGCTGGTGGTGCTGCTCATCGTGAGCGTCCTGGGGCCTCTTACGGGAATCCGGTGGCTGATGCTCGTTATGGCGTTTGGCATCGCTTTCGTGAAAGCCTACCTGGTGGCGAAAAATTTTATGCATGTGAATCTGGAGAAGCGCTGGGTGACCTACCTGCTGGTCACCTGCCTGGTGTTCCTTGGTATCCTTTTTGCGGGCGTCGCGCCGGACGTGATGAAGCATCAGGGCCTGCGTTGGGAAAACTATGCAGCAAAAAAAGCCGTCGAGTCGGGATCGCAAGCCTCCGCAAAGCATGAGTAGCCACAGTCCCGCGATGGAGTTTGCTTTACGCCTTGGAAGCCACTCCGATGCGCGTCGTGTTCCCAATGCCGTACTCGGAACGATCGTCTTCGTGGTGGCTGAAATCATGTTCTTTGCTGCGTTGATCAGCGCGCATACGATCGCGCGCGCTTCCGCGATGGCGGGCATGTGGCCGCCTCCGGGGCAGCCACGCTTGCCTGTAGAACGGACTGCGGTCAATACGGCGGCGCTACTTCTGAGCGGCGTACTTCTGTGGCTGGCCAATCGCTTTATGCGCTCGGCTCCGAAAGTGGCGCGGCGTTATCTGGAAGGCTCGATTGTGCTGGGAATTGCTTTTGTGTCGCTGCAAGGAGTGGAATGGGCCAGGCTACTGCGCCAGGGGCTTACGCTTACGTCCAGCGCGGCGGGATCGTTTTTTTACCTGATTGTCGGCACGCACGCGCTGCATGCCGTGGCTGCGATCGGTTTTCTGGTTTGGGTTTACTTTCGACTGTGCCGCGGAAACCTGAAGCCGGAGATTTTTACCGCAACACAGGTTTTCTGGTACTTTGTGGTACTGCTCTGGCCCATCATTTACTTGCGCGTGTATCTGTGAGAGGAGGCCCATGAAATTCTCGTATCGCTTACCGATCGCCGCGATTCTGTTTTCGCTGATTCCCGCTGCGGCCCATGCATGCTCCGCGTGCATATTGGCTGATCCCAGAACCTCGGGCACCTATCTGAAGATGACCCTGATTATGAGCGCCTTGCCGCTGGGACTTCTGGGCGGTCTCACTTTTTGGCTCTGGCGCCGCTATTCGCCGCAAGGTAGAGCCACTGGGTTGACGCGGCAATCGGTCGGAAATCGGCCCAACTCAAATGCCCTGGAACACAGAGCGTGATTCTACCGAGGATACCTCAGTCTGCGTAAGTCTGCCCCTGACTCCTCTGCGTCTTTCTGCGTCTTCTGCGTCCCTAGAATTTGACAGAACGTGAATGCTTGCGTAATCTTCGGAATACAACAAACTAAGACGTGCGGGCGGTTAGCTCAGCGGTTAGAGCATCCGGTTTACACCCGGAAGGTCCAGCGTTCAAATCGCTGACCGCCCACCATCAAGTATCATTTACAGCGGGGCGTAGTTCAGTCGGTTAGGACGCAGCCCTGTCACTGGTTAGGACGCAGCCCTGTCACTCCAAGGAAGCCCCCCGGAATAAAGGACTTGGCCCGTAAGTCTTTCCTCTTCTTTGCACTGTCTCGCACAATCGGGCACGGTCGGGCACAGCAGGGAAGGAAAAACTGACACAAAAACCGACACAAATTCCCTACCTAGCTTGGGTGCATCGGAAACCTTGCGCGATAGCCTGGAATCGATGCTGGGCGTCAACAGCTACATTCAGAAGCCAGTGGATTTCAACGATTTCCGAGACACGGTCAAACAGTTAGGGCTCTATTGGTTGGTAGTCAATCAGCCACCACCTCCTCCCAGCTCGTTTTTAAAAAGTAACGCGAGCGAGACAGATGAATAATACCAAGTACGAACAAACTGCGGCAGATTCGGGCCCGCATTCGATCTCGACTCCCCTCCGTCTTCTTATTCTCGAAGACAATCCGCGCGACATAGAACTCTCCTTTCGGGAGCTGAACAAGGCAGGGTTCGAGCTTATGGTAGACGCGGTGGACACGGAGGAGGGCTTCGCTGCAAAACTACAGTCTCGTGTATATGACCTGATATTGGCGGACAACAGTATTCCGAACTGGACCGGGGTAGAGGCTTTCCACTTGCTCAAGCAGAGCGGGAAGAACATTCCGTTTATTTTCGTAACCGGCACAATGGGAGAAGTGGCCGCAGTCGATCTTATCAAAGAAGGAGCAGCCGACTACATTCTGAAAGGCCGCTTGGTCCGTTTGCCATCAGCCGTTCAACTGGCGGTGGGATTCATCGTGAACGAGGGACATCTGTGGTGGAAGTGCGATCCACGGCATGCGGCCTCAAGAGCAGTTCGCCGGGGCTCGCCGGCGCATGGGCAACACGGGTTGCTGAATCGTTATGGCGGTGGGTTGGGCCAGTGGTGCTCGCCATCGCGGTAGCCATTGCCTATTTCCTGGCGGCGCAGCTCGGTTTCTTCTTAAGAACCAAACCCGATGACATCGCTGCCTTCTGGCCGGCCGCGGGTGTGGCGACCGGTATCCTGATAGGTCTCGGGCCCCGGGCGAGGTTGCCGGTGGCGGTTGGGACGGTGGTTGCGAGCGTCCTGGCCAACCTGTCGGGTAACTGGAGCCTCTCGACCTCCCTCGTCTTCGCCCTGTGTAATACCGGCCAAGTCCTCCTCATGGCCGGTTTGATCCAGCGGTACTTTGGTTCGGCCTTCAGCCTCGACAGCCTCCGCCACGTGTTGGGCCTGGTTGCGTCGGCGATCGTGGGGACCGCCGCTGCAGCGATTGGCGGAACGATTGGCGTTGTGTTCGTAGAAGGTTCGGCGGCACCAGCACTGACGATCTGGAACCACTGGCTGACTTCCAACGTGCCCGGCATCGTCGCCGTCGCGCCGCTGTTGATCGGGCTTGTTTCCGCTGTGCGGCATCCGCCCCTGCGCAGCGAAACCGTTGAAGGCGTCGCGGCGCTCCTGGGGCTGATCGCATTGAGCGGACTCATCGTTTTCCTGCCGAGGGAGCCCTTGGCAGTCGTCGCGCTTGTTGCACTGCTGTTTCCATTGCTGTTGTGGCTCGGTGCCCGCTGCAGGCCGGTCTTCGCGGCGGCGGCCGCGTTCATCGTTGCCGTCACAATCGTTTGGACGACGACGTTCAGCATCGGTATGTTCGACGAAAAAAATTTCCCGATCGCCGAACGCGCTCCGGTGGCGCAGGCTGCCATCTTGGCTGTGTCGCTCTGCGCCATCGTTCTCGCTTCACTGTTTTCCGAAAGGCGGGCGAGCGAGGAGCGGCTCACTCGCTCAAACATGATGCTGCAGCAGGAGCGGAACAACAGGCTAATGAAGATCGACGCGATCACGAGCGCGATAGTCCACGAGGTCAGACAGCCATTGGGGGCGATCGCATTGAGCGGTGCTACGGGAATAAGGTGGCTCACGAGAAAGCCACCAGATTACGACGAAGCGCAAGCAGCGATGGCCCGCATGGTCCGTGACTGCCACCGTGCCAGCCAGGTGTTAGAGAGCTTCCGGTCCTTGTTCAAAAGCGCCGAACTCGACGCGCAGCCAGTCGACTTGAACGAAATTGCTCTTGGCGTACTGGACGTTCTCTGCGGAGAGTTAAACGATCACGGTGTCGTAGCCCGTACCGAGCTGGCGCCCGAATTGCCCCTTGTCCCCGGCCATAGCGGCCAGCTGCAGGAAGTTATGCTCAACTTGGTCCGCAACTCGATCGAGGCTATGGACTCGGTAACCGATCGGGCTCGGGTGCTGTGCATTAGAACTGAGCGCGATGGCCGCGACGTGATTGTCGTGTCCGTGGAGGACTCAGGGCCGGGCATTGATTCGGAAAAATTAAACAACATATTCGACGCGTTCGTTACGACGAAGCCACACGAAATGGGACTGGGATTGGCCATTTGCCGGATGATTATTTTACGTCATGAGGGTCAGCTTTCGGCGTCGGCCGGCAACAATCTCGGCGCGTTGTTTCGATTCACTCTGCCAACCAAACCGGCCGTCGGCTCTTCGACAACATCTCTTTAGGCGTTGAAGTCCTTCGGGCCGTGTCGGACATGGCCGCTCTTTCGTCCCGTGGCTTGCCTATCGTCTGCACAAGCCCGACCGAGTGGCCAAGCCTCGATAAGTCGGCTCGGAGACTGGCCGTCCAAGTTTAGGAGCACTCCGCCCGAGACTTGAGATGAAGTGAAAACTCCGCTTCTGAGCTAGACCGCGAAAAGCCAGTTACCGAGAACGCCCCTTGACCAAAGGGATGTACAGACAGAGAAAGGCTGTAAAGCCTAAGCCAATAACCAAAGCCGGTATTACAACGCTGGTGCCAAGAGGCGGCACTTCAGGACGATAGCGTAGAACGAAATAGAGATTCATCCACATCAAAATGCTGGTAAGGAGCCCAGGCGAATACTCTCGAAAATGTTCAGTCCACCAGAGATGCCAGAGTCCATTACAGGCGCGCTCGATCAACCAAGCGAGAGGAAGGATCAGTCACGCACCGCCAAAAAAGTCATACAGGAGAACGCTGGCAATCATCACTCAAAAATAACCCGCATTAAACCAAAAGAATTTTGTCCACGAATATTCTGGCCACCAATGTTGGCGAATCTTTTCTACGAAGCTTCCGCCCAATAGCGACTCGTCCAGGACGCAGATGACGTACGCGGCAACCATGAACCAGAAGGAAACAGTCAGCGGCAAAGTCATGGCAGCCTTCCTTGCAGCTGATTTTACCAGCAGTCACGCCCCGCCGCGACCGCATCGAGAGCGCTTTGGTCCGGCCAGCTCCCTCCATGAGAGGGCCGATCCATGTCAAGAGTTTTTTTCTCTCCATGGGTTGTTTCCATTACAGTGACGGACCAAGCATTGCACGGTTGTCTCGCCCGTTCTGGCGTCGATCTCCGCCAGGAGTTGGCGTGCCGCTTCGCTAAATTTCGCTGTTCGAGGCCGACCATTTGGGTTCCCCGAAACGCCGGCCCTGAAGCCCTTGCCGGTGACACCACCTGCGCGCTTTTCTCGTTGTTTCACCGTTGTTTTAGATGTGTCCATAAAGCCGTTCCCATGCGCCCAAAATCGAGCGGATAACTCTTAGAACAATTGCGAGGGCTTTGGAACATCCTTGCAACAAAACCCTCGGTTTATGGGGCGATTTTCAGCAACTTCCAGGCGTAGAGGCAATCGAATCATCAGTGAGCGGGCGATGGGAATCGAAACCACGTCCTAATCCTAATCTTGGGAAGGTTGCGATCCAAACTGACTTTTTTCAACCGCGACTTCTGGGCTCTGCGGCTGAGTCCCGTTTTTGGTCTCATTCATACTCCTCACTTTCGATCACGAATCGGCTGTCTCAATTCCTCGAGATTCGTCGGACTCAGCTTCGCCGCTAGCAGGCATCTGTGTTAGGATAAATCTCGCACAAGCGCACGAATTCTTATGAGCGGTTTATTGGCGGTTTTGGCAGGGACAGCTGCTACCGTATGCACCGCCAGCAAAACATGCGCTATATGCGAAACTTTTAATTGCCTTATTTCTTAAGGCTTTACGGTAAGTCGTTGATTCCTCGGTTGGGGACGTAGTTCAGTCGGTTAGAACGCTGCCCTGTCACGGCAGAGGTCGCGAGTTCGAGTCTCGTCGTCCCCGCCATTCTTTCTAAAGGAGTTATCGGACGTGACACCGAAAACTCCTAC
>JBEKBP010000050.1:0-31635 GCA_050015335.1 Candidatus Acidiferrales bacterium
GGCCCTGATCGTCGGTGACGACAATTTTGGCAAATTTCGTCGGCGAGTTCACGGCCTCCGCGATTACCCACACACCCGCCTCGGGACCCTTGGAGCTGGTCACCACACCACCGATGTCATCGTCTTCCACGGCGACGCTGCTCGCAGCCGCGTGCGAGAGAACGGCACCAGCCCGCGGCCGGGCTTCGGTTTGGACGATTGCAGAGACAACCAGGAAACCGCACAGCAGGAAAAACAAAACGATTGATTGTAGGACCCAGTTCCTTCGCATCACATCTCCTTTGATATGACTTGCGGCGCGCTCCCCGCGAACACTCGGGCGGTTTCGAAGCTAAGATAGGGCTCATCGCACACATCCGTTGACACGCGTCAAGAATTATCGTTCCGAAGACATTTTCGGATTCGTCGGCACATTGCCGCTTGGTTTAAAAGCCGTTAGCCTTGGTTCACCCGGTCCCGCAGGCAGCTCCGACCACATCGTCGTACCCTCCGCATCGAACTCCACTTTGGGCGTGTGTGAGTCTATTTCCGGGTAAGGGAAGTAGGTGAATTTCTTGGTCCGCGGGTCGAACTTCACAAATGATTCGTAGGCCGCGTTCTCTAGCCAGATGTTGTCGTTGCCGTCTGCGGAAACCTCATACGGATTGCCGTATTTCAGCGGCAGCTTGTATTCAGTCATCTTCCCGGTGTCAGGATTGAGCATCAAGAGCCCATTGGCAAAATATTCGCACAACCAGACCATTCCCTCGGAATCGAAGACGATACGACGGATGTTGTTAGGAGGTTTGAACGTGGTCCAGTTTTCCGTCTTGGGGTTCCACATCGACAATATTTGCCGAGCAGTGCTGACGGCCCACACCCGATCCTTTTTATCCACCGCCAGCGTGTAGTAATTTCCGAGGCCTTCTGCCGGCCTCCATTCGGTGAACTCCTTGGTTTCCACGTTCCAGCGAGCGATGGAACCCGTTTCCCCAGAGGTCCAAACGTTGCCACGGGAATCCACACTGATCCCGTGCATATCCTGACCAATTGTTGGCGCGAGGTATCGTCGTATCTCTCCGGTAGCAATATTGAGATCGCCGATGGTGTCGGTCTTTTCCTCCGCCCAGTACACATGACCGCCGTGCTCGGCAATGGCCGTGGGAGCTACATTGAAATTGCCGCGTGGATCGTGAATCGTCCATTCCTTGGTGCGCGTCTTGGGATCCAAATTCAGGGTGTCCACACGGAGAATCGAACTTGTTGGGCGCTCGGCCATCCATACAGTTCCGCGCATACCCGGTTCACGACTGGGCATTACGTCGTGAGTTCCTCGGACCAGGAAAAGGCCATTGGACTGGGACTTGTCTACCGGCGGCAGTTCGTATTGGACATACACCGCTTGCGTCAGAGCATCTTCGTCACGAACCAATGTGTCCAATTTTATGTCCCGCTTTTCATGGTTCGGGCCGAAGTTAGCTGCAAGGTACTTAATGACGAGCAGCCTTTGCTCTCCCGTAAGCCAGCTTGGATCATTGAATCCGTCGGCCTCGCCGGACGAAGGCGGCCCCCAGGTTGGCGATGGGAATACACCTGGCACCCAGAACATCCTGTTCACGGCAGTGGCCCATCCGTTCTCTGTCTTTCCAATCATCAGATGGTAGGGTTGGGTTCCCCCTTCCTGAAAGCCGTGGCAGCCAAGGCAGTTTTTCTCCAGGATGGCGCGGGCCGGAGCCGGCGGGTACAACTGGTCATATTCGAGCAATTGAACGTCGCTTGTGACGGGTGGTTGAGCTCTTAGCGTCAGGTCCGCGGTTTTCGTTTCCGCAGCGTTGAGTTCGACAACCTCCACAGAGGAATCAAACCCAGGTTCCCTGACCTGGACCTGGTAGCGGCTGGGTGGCAGATTATAAATGTGATATCGGCCCTTGTTGGTGAAGACGCTATAAGAGATGAGGTGCACCGTATCCTTGGCTCGCACGCGAAACGCCTTCACCTCACCCCGGTCGGCTGTCACGCTGCCAGAAATCACCCCATTGGAAACCGGGGGCGCCACCTCGCGTGCTGCGACGGACCGACTCAAGAACCCCGTCGCAAAGAAAACCATGACCGCGGGAATGGTGATCCGCTTGGTCCAGATTGGTTGGATCTTTATCATTTCGCCTTCTTGCCGGCGGTTTCTACTTTGCATTCTCAGAAGACTCAAAATATAGAAATCGCGCTCCGATTTACATCTGCCTCAGGTAACCAAGCCGCGCAATGATCGATGAGATCTCGCTTTCAGCTCTATGGTTGCGCAAAACATATGCCTGCTGCCTTCGCGTGTCAACCACAGATCGATTCTTTACTGGAGAGGCTCGTGTTGGCCGGGAATTCACAACCTCCCTACAGCAATTCAAATCGATCCTGCCGGGGAGTTGTGTGCGTTTGCCCAGGGCAAGACGGACCGTGGAGTGACCTTGAAGGAGTTTCAGTCGACGGTCTTGCCACAAGGGCGGCACTTCGAATCAAAAGCTATTTCTTGCCTGTTTCCTTTTCCAGCGTCTCTAGCTCCCGAACCATTTGTTCGGCTTGTTCCCGAAGGCGGCTAAGGCGTTCTGCAAGCGCGGCGGAGTTTTGCACTGTAGCCGGAGGACCCGCGGAGGAACTGGCTGTAACTGCGGAGGTAGCGGGCTGGGCCACGGGGGGACTGCCCGTTAGCTCGGCCAATGCTTCTCCAAAAGTATCCCGATAAATGAGCCGGTCACCCATTGCCAATACGACCTTCTTGACCTGTGGCATACGGGCCTCGTTCGCCTGAATGTAGATGGACTCGACGTAGAGGAAGCCATCGGTCACCGGCAAAGCAATCACGTTTCCGCGCAGAACACGTGAGCCCTGTTGGTTCCACAGGGTCAGATCCTTGGAAATGTTCTGGTCCTGGTCAATGCGCGACTCAATCTGCATGGGGCCGTACATCAGCTGCTGTTTCGAGAGCTGAAAATAAACCATGTTCCCTAGTTGGTCCCCGTCACAGCGGGCAGCCATCCATCCAATCAAATTGTCCTTGCCGCGTGGTGTGAACGGAAGGATCAGCAAGAATTCGGGCTCTTTTTCCCCAGGTAGGGTTGCCACGACATAGGTCGGCTGCATGGGCGTAGGTTGTCCAGACTGGCTCGAGAGGGTATGCGCGATCTCCCATATATCTTCCTTGTTGTAGAACACCTGCGGATCCCGCATATGAAAAATGCGGTAAGCGTCCGCCTGGGCTCGAAAGAGAACTTCCGGATAGCGTGCATGCCGACGCAGGTCTGGAGGCATTTCGGAAGCGGGTCGGAAGAGCTTCGGAAACAAGTTTTGGAAAGTCAGGATAATGGGGTCGGTTGAATCGAACACATATAAGGAAACTTCTCCGGTGTAGGCATCCACCGTGGCCTTTACCGCATTGCGGATGTAGTTCGCGCCGTCGTCTAGTCCAGTCACAGGGAGCGTCGCCGAATACGGATGAGACAGAGAAGTCGTATAGCCGTCTGCCATCCACACTAACCTGCCGTTGTCCGATATCACCAGGTAAGGATCCGGGTCCCAGTGCAGAAAACCGGCCAAGTGCGCCAATCTTTCCTTCACATTGCGGTGAATCATCATCCGACTCCGCCCGGTCAGGTAGCCCGTGAAGATGATATTCGGCTCGCCCTGGGATATGGCAGCGGCGGTTCTCATAACAAAAGAGCCAACAGGAAATCCCCCTGTCCCGCCGTATGTCGAGTATTTGTTCTGATCGCCGGAGGGATAGTCAAACTCCTCGCGGGCGGTATGAACAAACACCGGATCTTGAGTGCTTTCGCCGTAATAGATCTCTGGTCGCGTGAGCTGAAATCCAGCAGACTTCACTTCTGGCGGGGCGTTCTCAATCAGGAGGTTGGGCAGACCGTCGGGCGTAATCTTGTTGACCTCGGATACAACTACACCAAAGCCGTGTGTATAAATGAACCGCGGATTGATCCAGCTCTGACTAGCCTCGGCAGATAATTGGTTGACGTCGATTTCGCGCGGGGATAGAAGTACCTGCTTGATACGGCCATGGATGAAATAGCGATCGACGTCGGTGTTAGGAAAAGTGTAGTACGGGCGCAGGGCCTGGATCTGAGTAATCGTTTCGTTATAGGCGCGTAGATCCCAAAGACGAATATTATCGAGAAGCGTTGCATCCTGCACAGCATCGACCTTCTCTCTTCCCGAAGCAGTGAAGGGGCGTTCAGTGGCGCTGCGATTCAAGCCGAAGGCAATCGCAGTGTCCTGAATATGTCGTTCGATGTACGGGCGTTCGATCGAGATCTCATTGGGTCGCACGTAGACGGCGCGGACGATGCTCGGTAAGGCGATTTGGAGAAAGAAAAAAGCCACTACAACGGCGATCGCTTTCTTGTATCTCAGCGTCCAAACCAAAGGAAGCGCCGCGAACGTGGCGAGAATGAGGAGCCAGCGCAAAGGCAGTGTGACTTTTTCATCCACGTAGTCTGCTCCCGTCATAAACGCATGGGAGTTAAATAGAAGCTCGTAGTTGCCAAGAAAAATCCAAGCGGCAAAACCAAGCAGCAGTATTGCGGCGACCACGCGGACGAATCCGGCGCGGCTGGCACCCGGCAGCAACAGTACGCGGGGCCCAACATCAAGAGTTGACCTGCGACTCAGCCGATCGAGTTGGAAGCGTTCAGCCAACTGCCATCCTCGGGCCGTGGCCCAGAAAACCAGGGCGCAAAGAATCGCCAAAACGAACACGAAACCGAGCAGGTCCGAATAGAAAGGCAGACCGAAGAGGTAAAACGGCAGGGTGCGCGAGAAGACTTGGTCCCTCCAAGCGTCGGGGCCAAGTGCAATTCCCCGCGACCCGAAGAAGCCCATGACCGTCCAATAGTCAATCGAGGCCGAGGCAAACACGATTGCCACGATCGCCAGCCCGACCGTAACCAGTGGGGAGTAGATGCGGGAATC
The DNA here is from genome assembly GCA_050015335.1 of Candidatus Acidiferrales bacterium. GTDB lineage: Bacteria > Acidobacteriota > Terriglobia > Acidiferrales > UBA7541 > Palsa-295. Next base: position 4,951 of record JBEKBP010000050.1, read on the forward strand.
TCGCGGGCGGGAACCGGCAAAGCGCAATCCCCGCGCGTGAGCGACCCATAGCGCGATGAAGGCGACAAGGGCACCGGCGGCAACCGGGGCGATGCTGTACCAAAGCATGCTGATCCACGTGCTAGCTTGTCCTATTTCCTTCCACCATTTGTACTCGATGATGAAATCAGCCGCTGTCGTAACCGTCCATCCCAGCACGAGCAACGACACCGCCAGCACGACCAGATTGCGAATTTGTGAAGGACGCATAAAAGAGCAATCACCCGGCTCCGGACCTGCACATGACACTCTCACGGGTGTTCATGTGCGTCAAGGAAACAAGCGGAATACCGCGCAATACCGTCTCTTGTCGGCGTGGAGCGCCGTTCTTGCCGAGGAGTCGTCAACACCCGTGTTGGATCAGATTTTGTGATGCAAGGAAAGAAAGTGTCAGTTGGTTCTCTTCTTGAGGGCATGCTAGGAGAGCGCGCTTCGGTTCGGGAGCCCATCGGTTGGACACTGCCCCAGCATCAACAACAGGATTCTGATTCTCGGGGGAGGGTTAACTCCGAGACGCCCCGTCAGCCTGTTTCCCTCCCCGAGGCGGCTCGGTTGTCGAGCATTTCGCCTCCGACGATGCACAACTCCATCGCATTAAACGCCATCCGCACCGTTCCGGTGGCGCAGCGCGTTCTTGTTGCGATGAAGAGTGTGAGCCAAGCCGCCGCCAGGGGAATTCGACGCAGACGGCTAGCGGAAGCTCTCAGATGAGTCCCGGTATCGCTACCACTGACCAGTTAACCCCAGTGTTATCTTCGCCTCATCGGAGGCCCTGGCTGCCGGGCTGGAGTCGCCGGGAACGCGCGGGTTCTGCGGTTGTCAGATGCGAACCTCCGATTATGCCTCGGTTGGTCTCCGGAATCGCCCTATGCTATAAGTAAGAGGCTGCCCTAGCTTCTGAGGAAATTGTGCCATTTATAAATTTTCCCGCACGGGAAATCAACTGCAAGCTTGTCTATTATGGCCCTGGCTTGGGCGGCAAGACCGCCAATCTGCAGTGGATATACGGACATACAGGCACGAGCCAGAAGGGCAAGATGGTTTCGCTCGCCACGGAAACCGATCGGACGCTTTTTTTCGATTTTCTGCCTCTCGATCTTGGCACCGTCCGCGGGTTCCGTACGCGATTCCATCTTTATACGGTACCCGGCCAGGTTTTCTATGAGGCCAGCCGCCGGCTGATCCTGAAAGGCGCCGACGGCGTCGTCTTTGTGGCCGATTCCCAGGAAGAACGCCTAGACGCGAACCTGGAGACGCTTGAGAACCTGCGCGAGCACCTGAAAGATCATAATCTTGACTTCAATACGATTCCCTACGTTTTGCAGGTGAACAAGCGCGACCTCCCCAACATCCTTCCTATCGAAGAGCTCCAGAAGCAGTTAGGCGTCAAAGGTGAGCCTGCCGTAGAAGCTGTTGCTGTCACCGGGCAAGGGGTCTTCGACACCCTCAAAGAAGTAGCCAAACTCGTCCTCGCTGAACTCAAGAAAAATTCTTAGCCGAACCGTCCCCGAACATTTCCAAGGGAGATCGCCGGGCGCCTCGGTCAAATAGGACGAAGTTAAACGGGAGGTGAAAACCTAGGGCTTCCACCTCCCGGGGTGGGTGGGGTTTGTTGCTGGTCGCCCGAGGGGGGATTTTGGTGTCCCATTTCTGGCGCCCAAGCAAACCGGCATTTAAGCCGGTGCCACATGTAATTGAGTAGTTATCACACCCTCGGAAATCGTGTCAACCGGAATCGTCATCGCCAGGCGATTTGGTCTGGAAGACCTCATGAGCCGCAATAGCTGGCGATAAGATAACGTGCGAAACCATGCAGCAAATCCCCAACGCACCACGCGGTGAGCTCATCCCTTTCGCCCACGGGAGCTTCGCACGATCTTCCCGTCGTCCTGCTTCGCCCACAACGGCCGGTCGATCATGACGTTTCCGCAGGGAGCATCTTGCTCTGGCGAACCAACTGTGGTGAAGTTTGAGCTTGGCTGTGGTCAGGAGGCAACTCCTAATGCTCGGTGTGCGGATGCGGGGTTGCGGCAAACATACGCTTTCTTTCGCCCTTCTGCTTCTTTTCTGGATCGGCGCCTCAGGGCAAACAGAGACCGCTGTCTGGTCTCGCCAGTCAAACGGCGAGCAGAGCGCCTCTCGCGCCATGGAGTTCGCCCGCGCGAATCCGCTCGCACTACGAGCTTTCCTGGTCGCTATGCCGAAAGGTGGCGACCTGCACAATCACTTGAGTGGAGCCGTCTACGCCGAATCGTGGATTCGGGCCGCGGTGGAAGACAGGCTTTGCATCGATCGGGCGAAACTTTCGTTTGCAAGACCTCCCGCGCATGCCGCCGCGCCGGTGTCATGCGGCGAAGGCAAAGTGCCGGCCTCGGATGCCTACAAAGACCAGCAACTCTATGACGCACTGATCGACGCGTTTTCCATGCGCGGCTTCGTTCCCTCGACCGGCGTAACCGGACACGACCATTTCTTTGATACCTTCGGGCGTTTCGGCGGCGCCGATCCGCCACAAGTGGGTGCCTTCCCCCAGCACACGGGAGAATGGGTCGATGAGGTGGCCACCCGCGCCGCTGCGCAGAACGAACAATATCTCGAGTTGATGTACACTCCCAATTTCAGCCATACGGCGTCGATGGCCACAGAGATCGGCTGGAAATACGATTTCGCTCAACTCCGCCAGGATTTATTGGATCACGGCCTGCGCGACGACGTCGCCGTCGCAAGCAGAAGCCTCGATCAGGCCGAAGCCCTTCGCCTGGAGCGAGAGCGCTGCGGTGAGAAGGACGAATCTCCGGCCTGTCGCGTCAAGATCCGCTATCTCTACCAAGTTCTTCGCGGCTTCCCCAAGGAACAGGTCTTCGCGCAGACGCTGCTTGGCTTCGAGACAGCTTCGGCCGACCCGCGCTTCGTCGGCATCAATTTCGTAATGCCCGAGGATGGCCGCGTCTCCCTAGACGACTACACGCTCCACATGCGCGTCGTGGGCTTCCTGCACAATCTCTACCCGAAAGTTCACATCAGCCTGCACGCCGGCGAACTCGTTGCGGGGTTAGTCGCTCCCGAGGGTCTTTGCTGCCACATTCACCAGGCCGTCGAGTACGCCCACGCCGAGCGCATCGGCCACGGCGTCGACGTCATGTTTGAGGATCACCCTTACGATTTGCTCAAGGAAATGGCGGCGCTCCACGTGATGGTCGAAATCAATCTGACCAGCAACGACGTCATTCTTGGAGTTACCGGCAAAGACCATCCTTTCCCGGTTTACCGCAAATGGTCGGTGCCGGTGGCACTTTCCACCGACGACGAAGGTGTCTCGCGCATCGATCTCACACACGAATACGTCCGCGCCGTGCAGACCTACGATCTTCACTATGCCGACCTCAAAAAGATGGTCCGCACGAGTCTCGAGCACAGCTTCCTCCCGGGTCCCAGTCTGTGGGTTGCTCGGGATGTTTTCGCGCGCATCGTTCCCGACTGTTCGGCTGGCCGCCTCGGCGAGCAAAAGCTGTCCGCTTCGTGCGAGGCATTTCTTCAAAGCAGCGAAAAGGCCAGCCAACAATGGGAACTCGAGCGCCGCCTCCGCGTCTTTGAAGCAAGCCATTAGCATTGCCTATTGGCCCTTCCCTTCGGCTAAAGATCGCAACAGTCCCCATAGGTCGTGGCTTGGGCCACGCCAGAAAAGCACGCCTCGCAGCGTCCAGCGTTCGCGGCGCAGTTTCCGCGAGGCCCCGCTTCTTGAGGGTTCGGTCCGGCAGGGGGGCCTCATTCGCTGTTCATTTCGATTGCAGATGGTTCGCATCCGCCTTATGTATCCATATCGCCGCTGCGAAAAAGCGCGAGATTCCGTTGCATCTAATCACCCAAATGATACATTCCGTGGACGGTCTTCTACTCGGCGGGAACGATCGGGCGCGGCAGATTAGGCTCACTTGGTAGCCGTTTCTAAGGGGAGTGCGATGCACCGTTTCACGGGGATTCTGGGGATGGCAACGATGATTGGCCTGGCATGCGCCTTCTCCACGAATCGCCGCGCCATTCGCTATAAAACGGTTGCCTGGGGCCTCGGCCTTCAGGTGGCCTTTGCGTTCCTGGTCATGCGCTGGGAATTTGGCCAGCTCCTGTTCGAGAAATTAGGTAACGGCGCAAAATGGCTTCTGGATTTCTCCTACTACGGATCGTCTTTCGTCTTCGGCGATCTCGGCCAGAGGAATTCCCCGCGCGGTTTCTACTTTGCCTTCCAGGCACTCCCCACGATCGTTTTTATCGCGGCGTTCTTCGCGGTCCTCTACTACCTCGGCGTGATGCAGTTGATCGTAAAAGCCGCCGCTCGCGTAATGACGGCTCTCATGGGCGCCAGCGGCGCCGAATCGCTCAACGTCGCGGCCAGCATTTTCATGGGCCAGACCGAAGCCCCGCTCACCATTCGCCCGTTTCTTCCGGAAGTCACGCGCTCAGAACTGATGACCATCATGACCAGTGGCATGGCCCACGTCTCCGGCGGCATGATGGCCGCCTACATGGCCTATGGCATCCAAGCAAAGCATTTGCTTGCGGCCGTCATCATGACGGCGCCCGGAACGATCCTTCTGGCAAAAATCCTTGTCCCTGAAACCGAAAAACCGCTGACCTCCGGGCGCGTCGAAATGGCGGAAATCGAGCGCGACGTGAACGTCCTCGGCGCAATTTCGCGCGGCACCATCGACGGCTTGCAGCTTGCCCTCAACGTCGCTGCCATGCTCATCTCGTTCATCGCCCTGATCTACCTTGTCGACGGCTGCTTCGGCGCGTTCCACAATTGGCTGGCGCCCCACCGAATGGCCTGGTTTCCCTCGAGCATCGAAGAAATCTTTGGCTGGCTGTTTTCCCCCATCGCCTGGGTCATCGGCGTGCCTTGGCATGATTGCCACCTGGTCGCTAATTTGCTCGGCCTTCGCATGGTCACAAACGAGCTCGTCGCCTTCCAGCGTCTGGGGCCCATGGAAGCCACTCTCGATCCGCGCTCCTTCACCATCGCCACCTTCGCTCTGTGCGGATTTGCCAATCTCAGCTCGATTGGTATTCAGATCGGAGGAATTGGGGCCCTCGCGCCCAACAAGAAGTCTGAACTTGCGCGGCTCGGATTGCGCGCCATGCTCGCAGGCACCATGGCCAACCTGATGTCGGCCTCGATCGTGGGGGTCATGATGCGATGAGCCCCAGCCGGAAGGCAGCCCGGGGTAGGGATGAATTTGCCCGCGCCGAGAGCGCCGCGAAATTCCTACTGTCGAAAACCGCGCTGCGCCCGAAAGTGGCCCTCGTGCTCGGCTCGGGCCTGGGCGCTTTTGCGGACGAGTTGAGTGCTGCCACGCGCATCCCGTACGAGAAGATACCCGGCTTTCCCCGCTCCACCACCCCAGGCCACGCCGGTTGTCTGGTGATCGGCAAAGTGGGCGCGATTCCGGTAGTTGCGATGCAGGGCCGCGTGCATTCCTACGAGGGCTACTCGGCAAAGGAAGTCGTTTTCCCGATGCGTGTTTTGGGCCGTTTGGGAGTTCTTGCTGCGGTCTTGACCAACGCAGCCGGCGCGATCAATCTCGCATTCCATCAGGGTGCCCTGGTCGTCATTCGCGATCACCTCAATTTGCAGGGCGGCAATCCGCTGATCGGGCCGAATGACAAGCGCTTTGGACCGCGCTTCCCCGACATGACCCACGCTTACTGCAACGCGTATCGCCAGATCGCCCTAGCCGAAGCGAAAAAGCTCGGCATCGCCGTGCACGAAGGAGTTTACGCGGCCTTGTCAGGCCCCAGCTTCGAAACGCCGGCGGAGATCCGTTATCTGAAGACCATTGGCGCCGATATGGTCGGGATGTCCACGGTTCCCGAAGTGATTGTGGCGCGTCACATGAAGATCGCGGTGCTGGGAATTTCCTGTGTGACCAATATGGCCGCGGGAATTCTCGATCAGGAGATCAACCATGCGGAGGTTCTTGAAACCGGCGAGCGAGTGAGATCTCAGTTTGTCTCCTTACTCCGCGCCGTCCTTCCACCGATTGCGTCCAACCTACAATAAGAGCCTCTACCCGGCTGCGCTCTCGGAGCGAATTTCCGGCGCGCCCCGCTCGCGCACGAACATGGCAGCCAGTTCGTACATCGCTGTCTCCTCGAAAAGCTGCCCAAGGGTAACCGACAGCCGCCGGCGCCAATTGGGATAGTCCAGCGAAGCGGGGATGTTGACCGGATCGATCTCGCCTGCAATGTCGTCGACCTGTGCCATTGCCAGGAACGAACCGGTCCTGGCAAGGTAGGCATGCACCAACAACATCAGCTCCCCGGCGTTGCATGGGGCGGCATCACCGAGCAGTCCTTCCTGCCTTAGAGCGCGGAGCAATTGGCGGCGGTCCCGGATACGCTGCTTTCTTTGATCTGCGGCGCTTTCAGGATCAGGAAACAGAGACAGCTGTTCTCTCAGTGAAATATCGCTTCCCTCCCACCACGCTCGGATTGTAGGTAAGTCATGGTTTGATGCGACCGCCATGGACCGCTCCGGATACACACCGGGCTTCCTGAAGGCCCCGGTTTTCGAGTTCTGTTCAAAGAACAGGACCCGGTAGGAGAGAATATTGGCCTCCGCCATGCGTTCGCGGAATCCATCGGGCACGGTGCCCAAATCCTCGCCGACGACCAGGCAACGATTCCGCTGGCTCTCGAGAGCGAGAATCCCCACGAGATCATCGAGCGGGTAGCGGACATAAGCCCCTTGCTTGGGCGACCGCGACTCGGGAACCCAGTAGAGATGCTGCAGCGCCATCACATGGTCGATGCGCAGCGCACCTGCATAACGCATGTTCGCGCGGATCAGCTCGACAAACACCCGGTAGCCTTCTTCTTTGAGGGCACGCGGATTGAAAGGCGGCAGTCCCCAGTCCTGGCCCGCAGACGTGTAGGGATCTGGAGGGGCCCCGATGTGCACGCCCGAAACAAAGGCCTTCTGGTTGGACCAGGCCTCCGCGCCCATCCGATCGGCGCCCACCGCCATGTCGCGGTATAAACCGATTTCCATCCCGCTAGCAGCGTCTGCGGCAGACCTGAGTTGCGAATCAGCCAGCCATTCCATCCACGCCATGAAAGTTACTTCTTCCCGATGCTCGATCGCAAAAGCAGCAACTGCCGCAGACTCTGGCTGGCGATAGGCCTCCGGCCAATAGCGCCAGTCCCGCAGCGCAAGGTCTTGCGACCCAAACTCCTGCCGCAAGCAGTGGAACACGCAACTGCGCTCGAGTGCCTCGCCGCGCTCTTGCCGAAACGCCTCAAAGGAATCGCGGTTCGGATTTGCTGGCAAGCTCCAATGCTTGAATAGCACGCGCAGGACTTCCAACTTCAGTTCCGCAGCGCGTGTATAGTCCACAAGCGCCGACGAGCGGCACTTGTCGAGCCTTTCCTGAAAATCGACCGACGCAACCAACTCGTGAGCTTCCGCGCAATCGGCAAATTCCCGCAGGGCCTTTACGTCGATGTAGAGGACGTTGAGAAACAGCCGGCTGGCCGGAGAATACGGGCTGGCATGTTCCGGATTATCGAGAAACATCGCATGGAGCGGATTGAGTCCCACAATGTCGGCGCCTCTTGCCCTCAATCCGTGGACCAATGGGACCAGGTCGCCGAAGTCCCCAATTCCCCAGTTCCCTTCCGATCGCAAGGTATATAACTGTGCCGACACTCCCCACAGACGTTTCCCTTCGCTCATGCAAGTCGGCGCCCAGCAACGCCCGGGCGCCACAATGAGCAGTGTTTCGGCTGACACGCCGTTGATTTTCAACCGGTGGTAGCCCCAGGGAATGTCGTCCCCGAGCGTCAGCTTCCGGCGTTCTAGACGCTCTCCGTCAAATTCATGTTTCCCGACAAGGACCAGAGCCGCAATTTCAGCATAGCCTCGTTTCTCGCCTCCGTCCTCAAGGCTCAGGGTCCATTGAACTTCACGCGCCTTGGACGGCAGAGTCAAATCAATCGCAATGGGCCCGGCTTCGGCGTTCACGACGTAAACAGGTTGCAGCGCGAGTTCCCAGCCGGCTCTTTCAAGTTTGTTCAGAATGGCGGCGATGCGAGCGTCATCGCTTGCGTCTATGCCCATCGCGGCAAGCAGCAAGCGCTTGGTTTCTGGTTCGGTCCTCTGAATTTTCTTCTGGGCGTCGCGATATGCATCCTCGATACCGAAGCTTTCTGCGAGGGTGTCGAGCAGGGAAGGCCGCACTTTATTTTTGGCTCTTGTCGCCATCAACCCGGGTCAGGACATATCTTCCGCTCGAAGAAGAATGGAGCGAAGCGGAATGGATTAGGGGAGCGGGATGCCGGGCGAGGCTACGATTCCCGCCATGCGCAAAATCTCGGAATACTCTTCGTCCGTCAGCGGACAAATCGTCAGGCGCGTATTTTTTACGAATTTGATCTTCTTCAGCAGCTTGTTCTGGCGCAACTCGGCCAGCGTTACCTGCCGCGGCAGCCGCTCGATGGCTCGCAAGTCCATCACAAGAGTCTTCGAGTCGCTCTCGTGCGGATCCGGGTAGGGGTCCCGGCTCACCTCGGCCAGAGCATAGAGGGCGTGTTCGGCCTTCCCGTGGTAACACAAGGCGCGGTCGCCTTTGCGAACCTGCTTTAGCTGGCGGAGGGCGTCAGGCTTGGCACCGGCGTGCCGCCACATCTCCTTGCCCTTCACGAACAGGGTGTCCCAGTGGTAGACCCGCGGATCAACGGCTAATAGCCAGCGTCTTGGTTTGAGGAGAGGCGGTTGGGTCGTCATCCGTCGAAATGTATCCCGCGAACTATACACGGAAAGTGGCAAAATTTGTTACACGTTTTTCATACAGGGATACACAAACACTATGTTAATTAGAATGCATAACTTAAAGAGATAGAAATGGCAAAGCCAGGGCAGGGTGCGCCAGGCCGAATATTCCCTCGATAACTGTAGTAGAACAGGCTCTACTTCTCGACCTTGGCGAGCAATTCGGCGAATTTTTGCTCGCGGTCCTTCTGGTTGAGGCCTTGGTAGATCTCGGCGATCTGGGTCGCATTCATAGAGCAGAACTTAGGCCCGCACATGGAGCAAAACTTGGCTTCCTTGTAGAAATCGTCCGGCAGGGTTTCATCGTGCATGGCTTGAGCGGTTTCCGGATCGAGGGAAAGCGCGAATTGCTTCTTCCAGTCAAACAGGAACCGGGCATAGCTCAGAGCGTCGTCCCGGTCGCGGGCCCCGGGGCGGTGTCGGGCCACATCGGCCGCGTGGGCTGCGATCTTATAGGCGATCACACCCTGGCGGACATCATCGGCATTGGGCAGCCCCAGATGCTCCTTGGGGGTGACATAGCAGAGCATCGAAGCTCCATGCCAGCCGATCATCGCCGCGCCGATGGCGCTGGTGATGTGGTCATAGCCGGGCGCGATGTCGGTGACGAGCGGGCCCAGCGTGTAGAAAGGGGCTTCATAACACAGCTCGTTTTCCTTTTTCACCTGCAATTCGATCTGATCGAGCGGGATGTGCCCGGGACCCTCGATCATCACCTGCACGTCATATTCCCAGGCTTTCTTGGTGAGTTCGCCAAGGACCTTCAGCTCCGCGAATTGCGCTGCGTCGCTGGCATCGGCAAGGCAGCCGGGACGCAGGCCGTCTCCCAGCGAAAAGCTCACGTCGTGCTTCTGGAAAATCTTGCAGATGGCGTCGAAATTCTCGTAAAGGAAATTCTGTTGCTTGTGGAAGCTCATCCACTGCGCCAGGATGGCACCGCCTCGGCTGACGATTCCGGTGATGCGGTTGCGCACGAGCGGCAGAAACTCGCGCAGCACGCCGGCGTGAATGGTCATGTAATCGACGCCCTGCTCGGCCTGCTCCTCGATGACTTCGAGCATCACGTTGATGTCCAAGTCTTCGGCGCGGCGCACGCGGGAGATGGCTTCGTAAATCGGGACCGTGCCGATGGGCACAGGAGACGCGCCGATAATCGCCTTGCGGATCATCGGAATATCGCCGCCGGTCGAGAGGTCCATCACCGTGTCGGAACCGTAATGGACGGCGCGGTGCAGCTTTTCGAGCTCCTCGTCGACATTTGAGGTGGTCGCGGAATTTCCGATGTTCGCGTTGATCTTGCAGCAGAACGCGACGCCGATGCCCATCGGCTCAAGGCTCTTGTGATGAATGTTGGCGGGAACGATGGCGCGTCCGCGCGCCACTTCGTCGCGCACAAGCTCCGGCGAAATCTTCTCGCGCTTCGCCACATATTCCATCTCTTCGGTGATGACGCCTTTGCGCGCATAATGCATCTGCGAAAAATTCCGCACGCCGCCGTTGATTGCCGCCGTTCGCTTTTCAATCCACGCATCCCGCAAGCCCATAAGTACCCCCGTCCCCAATCGGAACTACGTTCCCTCAAGCGCGTTCATTATCGCACCCGTCCCACCCAGCGGCAACCCATCCCGGATTCGCCCACCCGGCGGCCATGCCCCGAAGCCGCAGAGAGATCAGAAGGCTACTTTGGCCGCGAGTTGGAATAGGCGCGGCGGAGCGGCGCTGACGATCTGGCCAAAGGCTGCGCTGCCTATGTTACCTTGCACGACCAGAGGACCGTAGAACTGTGCGTGGTTGAATGCGTTAAACGCCTCCAGGCGCAATTCGAAGGATTTAGACTCGGTGAGCTTCAAATTCTTCTGCAACGTCAAATCATAATTGTCGATCCCAGGCCCGGAGAAGAACCGGCGCCCGCTGTTACCGATCGTGTTAGCGATGGTGTTTCCTACCGTCGGGTCGTCGGCCGGCAAGCTGAAGAGCGACGTGTTGAAGTATGAGCTTCCATTGCGCGGGTTGTGATGGAGAGCGAGCGGACCAGGAGTGTAATCAAGTTCATCGAGGCCCGTGACGTTGATGCCGTTCCCCTCCGATCCAATTAAGGAGGTATCAATGGGATTGATGAGCGTCACGGGGAAGCCTGTGCTGTAACGGGTAATTCCAGAGACCGACCAACCTTCCGTCCAGCGGTTGTTGGCGCGAAAGAGGCGTTCGAAGGGGACGCTCAGGGTGTAGCTTGCGACAAAGTTTTGCCGCATGTCGAAGGAGGAAAGCCCCCGGAGCAGATTCGGATCGAATGGGTCCACCTGGTCACCGAAATTCGAACCTTGGTCGAGGGATTTGCTATAGGTGTAGCTCGCAAACAATTGTACTCGCCCGCTGGTATGGCGGACGCTGGCCTCGAGCGAGTTGTAGCTGGAATTGCCGATGGTGGTCTGATAGCTCACGTCACCAAAATGGGGACCCAAAGGCCCCCGTGTGTCATAGGTGTTCTCGCCACCGGGACCGCACCCGGGTATGCTCAGGCACAGCGCAGGATTGCCCGGATTGGCTGGCTCGAGAACAAGAAGACGATGGGCCTGATTTCCCACATACTCGATGCTGAGCAGCGTCTTGGACCCCAGCTGCCGCTGCAGAGACAGCATATACTCTTCGGTGTAGGGAATACGGTCGTTGGTCTTATAGCCCGGTATTGTGCTGATGGGCTCGAATTGAGTGAAGCTGATGCTGGAGTCCGGATTGCTTCTCGATACATTGGTCGGTGCGAGTTGCACCGGAAAACGCTGGCCCTCCACATTGCCGGTGACGTCCACAAACGGAGTCGCAAGAAGAGGCGGAGCGGGACTCGTATAGGTGAATCCATACGGGGCGTTGTCGCTGATGAGTCCCAGGGTCTCTCCTGGAATGGCCGCATAAAATATCCCGAAACTAGCTCGGATGCTCGTGGTGCCGGAAGCTCCTACGATTTTGCGTAGCAACGAATCACCCCGTACATCGGGCGAGTAAGCCAGACCGATGCGGGGTGCAAAGTCACGGTTTCCCGCTGGAGCCAGCGTTCGCGCTACGCCCGGATCTCCCGGATAAACGATTCCGGTGGGGGCGGCGGGAAATACCTCGGATTGTTCGCCGGGAATAAACGTGATGTTGTTATTGTACTTTTCATACCAGGGCTCGATCCGGTCCCAGCGCAGACCGTAATTGAGTGTGAGATTGCTTTTCACGCGCCAGCTGTCTTCCCCGTAGAGGCCCACGTACCTGTTCCGGCCATAGAACGGTCTGAGTTGGTTCTGAGTGTAAATGCTTGAAACGCCGATCAGGAAATCCGCAAAGTCGAGGCCGGTCTCCTGCCCGGTGATGTTGAAGCTCCCATTCAGGTCGGCGAAAGGATACGTGTTGATCTGGTCGTATTCAAGCTGGGCCCCCACTTTGATTAAGTGCGTCCCCAGCACTTTGGAAAAATTGTCGCTCAAACCGAAGTCGTTGTTAATCTGATCGAACTCTTCAGGAACCGACCCAATGGAGAAGCTATTGAAGAGAATGCTTTCGACACCCTCGGTTTGGGGCGCCCCCGGAACAATGCCTGTAAAACCCTGCGAGGCAAGGCTGACCCCCAGCCCGCCATCTGGCTTGCCCAGATCGTTTTTATCGCGGGTGTAATTGACGTGAAATTCGTTGACGACACTGGTTCCGAACGTTTTGGTGTCACCTATGTCAATCAGTTGTGCTCGTCCCGTGTACAGACCGTTGAACCCGGGGACGCTGGCCCCTGCCTGATTGGTGGGGTAAGGATTGTTGAGGGTGTAGTTGTCAAACGAATAGTAGCCGAATATTGTGCCCCCACCTGTGTTGGCATCGATGCGCTCACCAATCTTGTCATCGCGCAGAATCTGGTCGAAAGCCGATGTCGAGAAGTTGTTTCCAAGACCTGGAGTCGGCAGCGGGATATATTTCAACAAGGCCAGAGCCGGAGCAGACCACGCGCTCTGCGGGATTACCGCACCCGGGAAAACGCATGTGGCATTGGTGCATCCCGGGAAATAGTAGGGTTCACCTCCGGAAACTAGGTAGCCCAGCCTCTGCGTCAACTGAGCTGCGATAGAAGTGTCCGTTCCCGAGCCCGAAAATAAATCGGGACTCACCGTGCCCGTTAACGAGCCCGCTTGATCCGACAAGTTGCCGGTGCGGTCTTGCAGGGAGGGCACCGGTATCAGCCCGGTGTCGGTCCCTTCCATCTGACGCGTGGCTTGATAATCGGTGAAGAAGAATATCTTTTTGCGCACGATGGGGCCGCCCAAAGTGCCGCCGAACTGGTTTTGAATGAATGTTCCGCGAGTGGGAGAGAAATAATTGCGCGAATCGAGATCCGTGTTGCGGAGGAATTCGAATACATCTCCGTGAAACTCGTTGGTTCCAGACTTCGTAATGACGTTGATCTGGCCCCCGGTGTACCTGCCATACTCCGAGTCAAAATTGTCGGACAGGATCCGGAATTCGGAGATGGAATCGAGATTGGGGATGATGGCGGCGGCGAGGCTGCCGGTCTCTTCGGCGTCGGCGCCATTGACTAGATAGCCGTTGGCGGCCTCCCTCTGGCCGTTGATGGAAATGGCCCCAGCGTTCAAATCGCCGGAAGGAGAAAACACGGTCTGACCCAGCCCCACGACCGTGTTGGAGTTGATTGTCGTGACGGGAGTAACGCCAGGCTGAAGCGCAAGAAGGTCGGTGTAGCTGCGTCCGTTGAGCGGCAGGGCCGCCACATTGGCCGATGTGATGACATCCCCCAATTGGGTGCTCGCTGTATCTACCTGTATGGCCGATTCCTGTACGGTGACGGTTTCCTGGGTCGCGCCGACTTCAAGCACCGCATCCACGATGAGAGCACTGTTGACGTCGACCGTTATACTCACTCGGCGATAGGGCCGGAACCCGGCGGCGGTCACGTCGAGGTTGTAGTGACCCACCAACAGCGTTGGGAAGGAATAGGCGCCCGCATCGTTGCTGAGCGCGGCTTGCTCGACCCCCGTTTCGATATTGGTTGCCGTGACGGTAGCTTTGGGAATCACGCCGCCGGTTGCGTCCTTGACAGTCCCGGAAATACTCCCCCCGACAGCCGCTCGGGCCGACGCGGAAAGGCTCAGCAGCAGTGCAAAAATTACAAATAGCAGGAGGGATCTCGCGATCGGTAGCGTTGATCCAAACCGCTGAGTGCGTGGAAGATTCATTTATTTTGCTCCGTTTGAAAGAGTCCTGCCCAAAGCGCTCCGGTGTAAATACGCGCGTGGCCTTGCCTTCTGCGCCCCTGCCTTGCGTGCCAAGGATTCGATTTCGCACGCAAGCATCCTGGGGGCTGGATCATGTGAATACTCCAGACCGGGGTGTCAGCCCCTCGAATTTGTGAACCCCGCGGCTGACTGCCGTATCATGCGGCGGTCCTCAGCCCTTGGGGCTGTCGATTCCCGATTCTCCGCGGTGCCTTGGCCAAAGGTGTAGTGCGGGGAGTCGTCGTTGTATTTTCGGCTTTATTCCCATCCCACGATTCGGTCCATTACGCGCTCGAGCAACGCTAATCCCGTGTGCTTTCGGAAGTTGTAATTTGTTTGTAAAGTCGCCTTTGTCTGAAAGGCTGCTCAGGTGACCGACGCCGGCCCAAATTCGGCCAAATTCGGCAAATTCGGCCGGAAAAGGGCGCGCGGCGGCCCCTTGTCGCGTTATACTTTTTCTCCCATTTAGGCAGGGGTTTATGGCGATTGCCACTGGCACGCGGCTGGGCCCTTACGAGATTCTCTCGGCGATTGGCGCAGGCGGAATGGGCGAAGTGTACCGCGCCCGGGACAGCCGGCTCGAGCGCGTCGTCGCCATCAAGGTGCTACTTGCACCAGTCGCCGGACAAGATGGCCTGCGCGAGCGATTCGAGCGCGAGGCGCGCGCCATTTCATCGCTGAGCCATCCCCATATTTGCGTTCTTCATGACGTAGGCCACCAGGATGGAATTGACTACCTCGTGATGGAGCTGCTGGAAGGCCAAACCCTGGCGGCGCGGCTGGCAAAGGGTCCACTGCCATTAGACCGCGTCTTGCGCTATGCCATTGAAATCGCCGATGCGCTCGACAAGGCTCACCGCAAGGGAATCACGCACCGCGATCTGAAGCCGGGCAACATCATGCTCACCAAGTCTGGTATCAAGCTGCTCGACTTCGGGCTGGCCAAGCTGAAACAGGAAGCCTCTCCCGTTTCAACCTTCTCGCAACAGGCGACCGCACAAAACCCCATTACGGCCCAGGGCGTCATTCTCGGCACGCTGCAATACATGGCTCCAGAGCAAGTGGAGGGCAAGGAGGTGGACGCCCGGGCGGATATTTTTGCCTTTGGCGCCGTCGTGTATGAGATGGCGACCGGCAAGAAAGCCTTCGGCGGCAACAGCCAGGCCAGCGTCATCGCCGCGATACTGGAGCGGGACCCTCCGCCGATCTCCTCTGTTCAGCCGATGACGCCGCCCGCGCTCGAGCGCGTCGTAAAGCGGTGTCTTGCCAAAGACCCCGACGACCGCTGGCAAACCGCGCGTGATCTGGAAGTCGAGCTTCAATGGATCGCTGACAGCGGCTCGCAATCAGGGCTTACCGCACCAGACGGAGCGGCGGGGTCAGCAGTAACCAGGGCCAATAGCAAGAGAGCATGGCTCCCGTGGGCCGTCGCCGCACTGACTGTTGTGCTCGCGATGTTCGCCGCGTTCTTCTTGCCCAGGAAAGCGTCCGCGCCTCCCGGCATCTACCGTTTCACTGTACGGCTTCCTGAGAACGCACAGTTCACCCGCAGCGCCTCGCTGGTGCTGTCGCCCGACGGCCATCGCGTGGCCTTTCCAGCGGTTGGCGCAGATGGCCGCTCATCCATATGGGTGCAGGATATGGACGGCGAGGAAGCCCGAGCCCTCTCGGGCACGGAAAGCTTTGATCCACCGCCTCCTTTTTGGTCGCCGGACAGCCGCTACATCGTTTTTTCCAGCATTTCCAAAATTCGGAAGGTCAATGTCCAGGACGGGACGGTTGAAGACATTTGCGATAGGCCAGCCACTCCAGTCGGCGGCTCGTGGAATCGCGACGGCGTCATCATTTTTGGAAGCTTTGCGACGGGCCTGTGGCGAGTGCCCGAGGGCGGAGGAACAGCCGCCCCTTTAACCGTTCTGGACCCCTCGCGGCACGAACGTACACACCAATTGCCCACGTTTCTCCCCGACGGTCGGCACTTCCTCTATCTGCGTTCTTCCAACGTGGCGGAGGAGAGTGGCGTCTATGTAGGTTCGCTCGATGATCCCCCGGAACGGCAAAGCGAGAAGCGCGTTCTGGCCAACCAGTTCGGAGCCATTTATGTGCCCTCCAACGGCAGCGGCGCGGGACATCTGTTGTTCTATCGCGACGGCGTGGTGATGGCACAGGTATTCGACCCGGACAAGCTTGAGGTTCGCGGCGACCCTGTTTCGGTGGCCGAACGCGTTGGCTCAGCCTTTGAAACCGGGCATTTTTCCGCAAGTGCCGATGTCCTCGTTTACAGGGAAAAGACCCCCCCGCTCGATTACCAGCTCACGTGGTTTGATACCCAGGGAAAGATGATCGGAAAGGTAGGAGATCCGGGAGATATGACCTTGGGTCCCCACCTTTCGCCCGACGGAAGCCGCGTCGCCGATGCGAAAGCTTCCCCCAACGTCTCCACTTCCGACATCTGGCTTCTGGATCTCCGGCGGGGTACCAACACACGCTTCACTTTTGGGCGGGGTTCGAGCAGCTATCCCGTCTGGTCCCCCGACGGCAGCGAGATCGTTTTCTCTTCAAACCGTGATGGCTTCTACGATCTGTATCGCAGGCCCACAGACGGTTCCAGAGCAGAACAGCTTCTGCTGCGGACAAACGACGACAAACGGGCCTTTAGCTGGTCCCGCGATGGACGTTTTCTGCTCTACAGCACCAGCCGCGGCTTTGGGCGTGAGCATCTTTGGGTGCTTCCCATGCAGGGGGAACCCAAACCCATCTCCTTCTCCGCTGAAGGCTCCGATGAGAGCCTGGCACAATTCTCTCCGGACGGGCGATGGGTCGCCTACACGTCCAACGAAACGGGGCAGTACGAAGTCTACGTGCGGGAATTCACGGGCTCGGCGAGCTCGGCCGGAGCTGGCGGAAAATGGCTGGTTTCCAAGGATAGCGGCATTGTCCCGATGTGGCGGGAGGACGGAAGAGAACTTGCATACCTCACCTTTGATCGGACCTCGCTCATGTCCCTGAGTGTGGACACTACGCACTCTTTTCAGGCGGGTGTTCCGCGGCTCCTCGCGAAGACGCCGGAGGGATTTTTGGGAGCCGCCTCCTTCCTGATAGCTCCGACTCCCGATCTGAAGCGTTTTCTAATACCTGTCACCGTAGAACAGAAGGCTCCTGAAGGGTTCAAGGTGATGCTGAATTGGACCTCCGCGCTTGCGCCAAAGTAAAGGTCGGAATGGTATCATTCACGGCTCCTTGGGAGTCTGCGTTCGAGAAGGGCTGGCATACCCACTGCGCGAATTGAATCTTCCAACCCATCCTAAGAGCTTTCCATAGGTTTCTGGTGAACAGCAGAAGGGGCCGAAAGGGTCATGAACATACTGGACGTGGTTGTCGGCAAGCCGATCGCAACAAGCGACGAACGCGCCGAGCAAATCGGTCCGATACAGGGCATCCCGATCTTTGGCCTGGACGGGCTCAGCTCGGCCGCCTACGGACCGGAGGCGGCACTCAGCCTGCTGATTCCCCTGGGGCTGCTGGGTGTGCGCTACATCGTGCCGATCAGCGTGGCGATCATCACGCTGCTGATGATTGTTTACTTCTCCTATCGCCAGACCATTGCCGCATATCCCTCCGGCGGCGGCTCCTACACGGTGGCGCGTTTCAATCTGGGCGCGTCCGCGGGACTGCTGGCCGCGGCCGCGCTGCTGGCCGACTATATTCTCACGGCCGCTGTGGGCATTTCCGCGGGCGTGGGCGCGCTGGTTTCGGCGGTGCCGTCGCTGCTGCCCCACACGGTGACTCTGTGCGTGGGCATTCTGATCGTGATCACCATTCTTAATCTGCGCGGGGTGCGCGACGCCGGCCTCGCCTTCGCCCTTCCCACCTATCTGTTTGTCGGCACGATTCTGATTACGATCGCAGGAGGCATTCTGCGCGTGGCTGTCAGCGGAGGGCATCCGGTACCCGCCGCGCCTCTTCCGCCTCCGCCGCCGATGGTCGCCGCCGTCAGCTTCTGGCTGCTGCTCAAGGCTTTCGCCAGCGGCTGCACGGCGCTGACCGGCGTGGAGGCCGTGAGCAACGGCGTGAAGGCCTTCCGCGAGCCTGGTGTGAAAAACGCCCGCAAGACTCTCACCGTGATTATCTTTCTGCTGGCGCTGATGCTGGCGGGGATTTCCTACCTTGTGAGGATTTACGGCGTCGTCGCTACCGACCCCGGTAAGCCGGGCTACCAGAGCGTTCTCTCGATGCTGGTCGCCGCCGTATTTGGAAAGGGCATTTTCTACTACGTCACGGTGGGCTCCATTCTTCTGGTGCTTTCACTCTCCGCCAACACCGCTTTTGCTGACTTTCCGCGCCTCTGCAAGGCCATCGCACAGAACAATTACCTGCCGCACGCCTTCGGATACCGCGGGAGGCGGCTCGTTTATACCTACGGCATCGGGGTGCTGGCCGTGCTGTGTGGAGCGCTGCTGATTCTTTTTGGCGGCGTTACCGACCGACTCATTCCGCTCTACGCCGTGGGTGCTTTTCTGGCTTTCACGCTTTCCCAGGCCGGCATGGTGATGCACTGGCTGAAGAACCGCGAGCCGCATTGGCTCAAGAGCGCGCTCGTGAACGGATTGGGAGCGTCTGTCACCGGCGTTACCACCGTGGTGGTGCTGGTGGCGAAATTCCTGGAAGGTGCCTGGATCACGCTGCTGTTCATTCCGGCGACCATCTTTCTTTTCGTCGTCGTGCGCCGCCACTATCACCATGTGAAGATGCTCACCTCCTGCAGGTGTGCCGTCGATACCGAAAGCCTCAGGCAGGCTCCCATCGCCGTGATTGCCATCGATCGCTGGAGCAACGTCTCCCGGCGGGGAATTGAATTTGCGGCGCGGCTCTCCCCGGATGTGATCGCGCTGCACGTCGAACCCAACGAGCACTCCGAGCTGCTGCAAGATGATTGGGATCGCTACGTCGACAAGCCCTTCCGCGCCGCGGGCAAGGAACCGCCAAGGCTCGATGTGCTGCCTTCCCCCTACCGTTTTGTGATCATTCCCATCGTGCAGTTCATTTTGGACCTCTCGAAGAAGCATCCCGAGCGCAGCATCATCGTGGTGATACCCGAGCTTGTGGAAGATACGTGGTATGAATACTTCCTGCACAATCAACGCGGCCGGCTTCTCGAATGGATACTGCTGGCCCGCGGCAATGAACGTATTTTTACCGTGAGCGCGCCGTGGTATGTCGGTGAGCGGACCTGAATCGCCCCAGAGTTAGTGCGCGAGTGGACGAGCCCCTGTGGGTTCAAGGGTCTTCATGTCTTTGAGCACCAGGAGCTCGGACTGCACGCGTTGCCAGGCGCGAGCGTCCCGCTTGGTGTGAATCGGGGCGTCCGGATTTGAGTAAAAGTTCAGGACGTTCTGGCCAACGTCGGCTGGTACGGGTTTCTCGGGCGTGGAGGTGAGCTGGTCCAGCAGTTGCGCGTACGTGTCATCGGTCAGGCGGTAGGTGCCCGCTTGCACTGGTTGGCCCGTGTCGAGGTCGAGATTTTGCAGCGCGAGGTTTGCCTTGGGGGTGTCGCGCAGCCGCGCGAGCAGCTCGGCGTATGTATCGACGGTTTGGTCGACGCTGGCGACATAGAAGCCCTCCGTTTTCGAGTCCGGGATTTTGATCGCCAGCAGGGAGATCACGCCAACCTTCGGAAGCATCTTCACAAGGATTGCCAGCGCGTGCGAACCAAAACCCGGACCGGTGTATCCCGTTTTCCAATGGCGCTCGTAATCGGCCCGCGCCAGGCGCTCCTGGAAGACGCTGTAGGAGGTATCTGATGTGTCCGCGGAAAATTGACGCCGATGCAGGACCACTTCGGCTCCCGCGAATGCCGGGATGAACGTGCGGACCGAACTGCGATAGCTGCGGAGCGCAGGCCGCGTCTTGCCGACGAGTTCGGGAAAGGCGAAGCCGTAGGTTTCGCGGAATGCGCGATCGAGCAGCCGGCGCGGCACCCTGAATCCGATGTGCCGCATGTAGGAAGGCGGCGCGAAGGTATGTTTTGACAGCTGCCCGATGTCGAAGGCGAACTCGGTGCGGATGTGCGCGTGAGGGTCCTGATCGTAGGCCACGCTCGGCCCGTATTTGCGCTCGAGTTTTGGGAATGCGATGGGCGTCGCCAGATTGACCGCTTCCGAGTGCCCAATCGAATCGCCGAGATAATGCGAAAGGGCGCCCAGTGCGAAGGCATATTCATCGACGGTGGAGGCGTCGTTCAGGAGATTCGAAACGAAGTCGCCGGTCCGCGCGTAATGCGTGAGGTCGCTGAAGAAATGCTCTGCGAAGGGGTAGTAACCCATGTCCTGAATGGCGCAGCCGCCGTAGGCGTAGGCGTGCGCTTCGCGCAGTTGCGCTTCGGTTGATCCGGGAAAGCGAGCCAGCAGCAGCGGGCGGATCGAACTGCTCCACGCGAGGTCGATCAGCTCCTCGTGCGTGAAGACCGAATAGGCGCCCGCCGACGGGGATAAGACGACTACCGCAAGAGCCACCCATGCCGTGACAATCCTAAGCCGGACCCACTTGTTCATGGTGGAAATCTTGATCTCGTCATCCAAACCATGGATGGTAGAGCCTTGGCCTTACGCCGGCACTACAGGAAAACCCGTAAATGCGCCAAAAATCCCATGGTTCAAAAGGGGTGGTTTAGGCTAAGGCCGTCGGCCACCCTCGGCGAGGAGCGCGAGAAGCTTGGCTGGTTCGGTGGCCGGAGATCGGCAGGTGGCTTCGACACAGACCAGGGCCTGAGGGGTGGCCGCATTCAAGTGGGGCAGCGTTTCGCGAAGCGCGAGCGGCAGGTGAACCGAAGCAATCTGCGCCGGCGTCACGCGCAGCAGCGATTTGCCGAAACGGTAGGTTTGGTTGGCGGCCCTTTCAAGGGCCGCCGATTGGGAATCGCCCGCCTCACCCGTGACCACTATTTGCAAGGGATGTCGCGCATGCAGCAGCGCCGCCAGGCCATAGGTGGCCGCGAAGAGTCCGTACTTGGGCGCGAGCACGGCGAACGCTTCAAGAGTCTTCTCCGCCCAGTCGCGGTAGAGTTTCTCGCCGGTAAAGGCGTGCAGCCGGTCAAGAACGATTGCGGCCACCGAATTTCCCGCTGGCGTGGGCGAATCCTGCAGCGGTTTGCGCCGCACTTCCAAGCCTCCCATCGGTGCGGCATCGGTGGCGCGGTCGAAGAAACCGCCGCCATCGGGATCGCCGAATCGCTTGACGGTAAGGCGCATGACCTGCTCGGCGATTTCAAAGTAGCGTGGCGCAAGCGTGGTTTCCCAGGCGTCAAGAAGCGCGGCGATGGCAAAAACCTGGTCATCGAGTGAGCCTTCCAGCCGCGGGCCGCCGACGCGATGCAGAAAGCCTTTCGACTCATCCCAGGCTTCGGCCAGAATGCGGTCGAGCGTTTTCAGCGCAAACTCCCGGCAATCCTTGCGGCCGAGCACGCGCGCGGCTTCCAGATAAGCGGACACGAACATCGCGTTCCAGCCGGTATAGAGCGTCTGGTCGATTGTGGGAATCGGCCGGCGTTCGCGGCGCGCCGCCAACAGCTTGGCCTTCGCGCGAGCGACGAGCAGGCGCGCGCTGGGCTCATCTGAGTGCAGCTGCTTGGCCAAATCCCCCATGGCTTGCGTGACCCACAGAACGTTCCGTTCCGGGTCGTGATGCATTTCACCGCGCGAGCCGATATCGTAGTAGAGTTCCGCTGCGCGAGACTCTTCGGCCGTCAGTACGGCGCGCACTTCGCTTCGCGTCCAGGTAAAATAGTCTCCGTCATCGTCGAGGGTCTGATCGGCGTCCTGGCTCGCGTAGAAGCCGCCGCGCTGCTGGTCTGAGAGCAGCTCGCCCACCCACGCGATGATTCCTTCGGCCGTCTCGCGGAAGAGCGGATTGCCAGTAACCTGGTAGCCGTGAAGAAAATTCCTGAGCAACTCGGAATTGTCGTAGGTCATCTTCTCGAAGTGGGGCACGCACCAGCGCTCGTCGACCGAGTAGCGATGAAAGCCGCCGCCGAGCTGATCGTAGACGCCGCCCAAAGCCATGCCTTCGAGCGTGCGCTGCGAGACGTGAAGCAGTCGCGCATCACCGGTGGCCTGGTAGCGTTCGAGCAGCAAGTCGACCGTGCTCGAGTGCGGGAACTTGGGAGCGTGTCCGAACCCGCCGTGGGTGTCGTCGAACTGGCCAAGCGCCGATTCCACGATGGCGTCCACAGCGCCCGCATCGAAATCGCCCCGCGCGCCGTGAAATATTTCCGCTTGGGCAACCGCTTCTTCCAGCGTCTTGGCCGAACGATCGACTTCCGCGCGGCGCGTCTGGAACGCTTCGGAGACAGAGAGAAGAATGCGCTTCAAACCCGGCCGGCCCATCGCGTCCTCAGGCGGGAAGTAGGTGCCGCCGTAGAACGGCTTTCCGTCAGGCGTGAGAAACGCAGTAAGCGGCCATCCACCCTGTCCTGAAATAGCGCTGATCGCGGATTGATAGCGGGCGTCCACGTCCGGTCGCTCGTCGCGGTCCACTTTCACCGGCACGAAAAGACGGTTGATCATCGCGGCAATTTCGGGATTCTCGTAACTCTCGCGGTCGATCACATGGCACCAGTGGCACCACACCGCGCCGATATCGAGAAGCACCGGCTTCTGTTCCGCGCGAGCCTTCCGGAAAGCCTCCTCGCCCCATTCGTGCCAGTCGATGGGCTGATGCGCCGCGGAACGCAGATACGGGCTGGCGGAATCTTTCAAGCGATTTTCGATAGATTGCGTCACGGGCGTCCTTGGGTTTTCCGCCGGGGAAT
The DNA here is from genome assembly GCA_050015335.1 of Candidatus Acidiferrales bacterium. Classification (GTDB taxonomy): domain Bacteria; phylum Acidobacteriota; class Terriglobia; order Acidiferrales; family UBA7541; genus Palsa-295. The sequence continues at coordinate 27,875 of JBEKBP010000050.1, forward strand.
GAAATCGCGCCAAAAGCGGGTCTTCGCGCTACTGAATCGGATTCTTGTAATCGGCGTCGCGCGGGTCAATCGGCTTGCGCCCCGAAAAACCCTCATCCTGCCGATGGTAGAATCGGATGCGGTCCTCACCGAGCCGCCAGCACAGATATACATCCTCGTCGTTCAGGCGGGACGGAAAATCGAGCAGCCCGATGTCGAGGTCTTTCACGATGCAGCCCATCGAATGGATGCGTTCGATCGAGGATTGCAGCGATTCTTCCAGGCGATTGCGCTCAAGCCGCACCCGCGCCACTTTTTCATAGTTCACAAGCAATCCACCCGAGCGCTGAATGCGTTCGGCAAGGGCGCCGAGCTGCTCATCGAGCTCGCCCAGCTTCCGGCGCGTCTCCATCGCCTCGATCAGCATCGGCTCGATCTGCGAGCGCAGCCGCTCGGCTTCGGTGAGCGAGAAAAACTTGGATTCTTCATCCGCCATCGTTGTTGCTCTCCAGAAGAGCGTGCCGGCGCGAGGAATTTCGTGGAGCAAACCCGCTGACCTACCCATCACCAGGCCGCAGGCGCCGCAGCCTCAAAATAGCACGGCGGCTACCCGCCTATATATACCATGGTCCGCGAAGGAGGGATGAACCCCGGCTCATTGATGCGGTGCCCCTTTTCCTTTTGCTCGACGATTCGCAGAATCTCATCGCCGATCTCCCGGTCGGTGACGCCGCCTCGCAGCAGGTGTCTTAGATCGTGGTCGTCCTTGCTGAACAGGCAGGTGCGCAGTTTTCCGTCGGCCGTGAGGCGGATGCGCGAGCAATGGCCGCAGAAGGGCTGCGAAACCGGCGCGATCAATCCGATTTCGCCGCGCCCGTCGGCAAAGCGATACCTGCGCGCCGTCTCGCTGCGCTCGTGAACCACGGGCACAAGCGGCCAGCGCGCCGAAATGCGCGCATGGATTTCGGCCGCGGTTACCACCATGGCGCGCGTCCAGGTATGGTCGGCGTCCAGCGGCATGAATTCGATAAAGCGCATGATCAAATCGCGCTCGCGGGCGAACTCGGCAAAAGCCTCGACTTCATCGTCGTTGATTCCGCGGACCAGCACCGCATTGACCTTCACCGGACGCAGACGCGAGGCCTGCGCCGCGTCGATGCCCGCGACCACGTCGTCGAAAGTCTTGGTTCGCGTGATGCGTTCGAATCGCTCGCGCCTGAGCGAATCGAGGCTGATATTGATGCGGTCCATGCCCGCGGTCACGAGCTGGTCGCAGCGCTCGGCCAGCAGGTAGCCGTTGGTGGTCATGGAGAGGTCTTGCACGCCGATGGCTTTCAGGCGCGCGATGAAGTCTTCCACGCCCGGTCGGACCAGAGGCTCGCCGCCCGTAACGCGCACCTTGCGAATACCCATCCCTACAAGAATCCGCACCAGCCGCTCGTACTCATCCCATTCGAGCAGGTTCTGCGCCGGCAGGTGCTTTTCCGGATCGGCCGAGCGGCAGTAGACGCAACGGAAGTTACACCGGTCGGTGACCGACACGCGAAGGTCGGTGATCGGGCGGCCGAATTTGTCGGTGAGCGGCATGTCGTGCCTGAATGCCCGGCGCGTGCCAAGAATGCAAGGCAACGCGCCAGGGGAGTCACCCAAATGAAAAAGCCCAATTCCACGTTTGGACTTGGGCAACAGGCCTGACCCCGCCGCAAGCAGCAGGAGCATTCCCCTTTCCAAACGGGAGGCGCAGGCGTTTCCGCCTGAACCCTCAGCCCCGAATAACCTAGGGCGTCGCCTCACAAGCCATAGGATTTCTCTCCTGTAGGCAATACGCGAGGTCGGAGAACTCAGCTGCATTCTACCCCCCGGAACCGTCTATGGCAATGACAAGCGCCCCCCAACCAGCAGTTTCGCAAACCGGGCCACTAAGAAAAGATAATCGGTTGATTCAGCATGTGTTGCCTTGCTTGGCAGAGCCGGAGGGTTTTTGCAGGGGCTGTCGAGGCGCTAAAATCGCTGGGGCGCACTCGCGATGTGCGGGCGCGGAGAGTTCTAATTGTAGGTGACTTCAGCTGGAATCCGACCGCGGAGTGAGAAACTGATCGGCCAGCCTCCGGGCGAGATCGCAGAATCCGAGGGAACACCTTCGGAGGTGGCTGCGAACCTGGCGATGGAAGAACAGCAGAGTCAACGTGAAGGCCAGTACACGAATCATGGTGAGCACGATAAGCGCGTGGCTGCGTCGCTGATGCACCGAAGGTTTCTTGAGATGGCCGTCGGTGGTGATGGTCTGAAACACTTCGGTATCGATGACCCAACGGCTCCTACCTAACTGATGGACGAACACGACAGGCCTGGCGCCCAATTCCAGATTGCTGGCATAAAAATTGGTTCCTTGTTCGACGGCCGTTTCCTTCTGTGCTTGTTTCCGCCCGGCATCATCTCGGCAAATCCGGATTCGATGCTTTCGCTGCGTGCGCACCGTTTTGACCACAGCGACGCTGCGGTCTGCGATGGGCCAATAGACTTCTGGGGCGTGCCAAATTTGCAATTCTTGCTGGTGATAAGACAGTTGCTCCGGTGCGGGCCCTGCGGTGAGACGTTGGGCTTCGGCCAGCAATTCGGGCTGATTGTCTTTAAGATTGATCACCCAGTCCAAACCCAAATCTTCGACGGCGCGCACAAACGGCATCTGCAAATAGAGCGCGTCGGCTACCAACAGATCCAGAAACCGGCGGCCTACCCGGTCGAGTAGATCCTGTAATAAAGACAACGTACAAGCGACTTCCGTCTCGCCGTTCTTTTGAAAGCGGATGCCCAGGGGGATGGGGAAGGCGGAGCTGACGATGGTCACGGCACAAATGCGATGGTAGTACTGGATGTCTTCGCGCAGTTCTCCATCGACCATCCGTTTGACCTTGCGAAAGAACTGCAGATCTCGATACCGTCGACCGCGGCGACCACCAGGCCTCTGGACCAGTCCGAACGAAACACGCCGTTGCGCTTCAGGCGACGGGCGAGGTCACAGCCAAAATCAAAAATAGCTTCGGGATCCTGCCGTTCCAGAGCGTAGCCGATGGCATCTTCACTCAGACGGCCAATGCGTTTGTGGAGAGCACCTTTCTGACATTCCGTTTCGATTCGGTGCAAAGCCGGAAACTGGCAAGCGGCTCCCAGAAAGACGGCATCAAAGATCTTCTTTCCGTTGTGCCGTGGGGACTGGCGGAGGTCGGGCAACGAGCCCACCTTGGCGGAGAAATTAAAGACCTTATCGAGATACGTCTCGAACTGGTGCCGGCGCAAGGTTTAACTCTTCTTTTCTTTCTCCCCCTTACGCTGGAGAAAACGGCGCAGATTGATCTGGCAGATGGTGGTGGCGGCTTGCTGGAAACGTCTATGCAGCTCCACCTTGCTACGCGCCTCTTCGGCCAACTCCGCGGGGATGTGAAAGGTCTTCAACTTGCCGTCCAGGAGGACGGAAATCTGGAATACGATGTGCAACCGTTTGCCATGGGCACAGTGACACGTCGGCTTTCCGCATTTGCGCCGGCGCTCGACGAAGGAACCGGGCAGCATCTCGCGTAAAGCACCCAAAGTTCGGATCAGCCTGCCCCGTAAATTGAGGTCCTGGTTTCCCGCCATATCTGCCCTTAATGTTACTGGCAGAAATGGGTTCTGTCAAGGGCTTTACGAAATTTGCAAAAATGAGAAGCCCACCCAGGAGACCGAAAAGAACCGTGTTTCCAATTACCTATACGCCAGCTTCGAGACGCTTTGCGAAATCGATG